>JAEZHK010000109.1 GCA_023416655.1 Bacillota bacterium | reverse complement strand
GGATCGCTCGCCCGCAAGGAAGCCACGGGCTACGGCCTGATCTACCTGATGGACGAAATGCTGCGCACGCACGGCAAGGGATTTGACGGCGCGAACGTGGTCATTTCCGGCGCGGGCAACGTGTCGATCTATGCCTGCGAAAAGGCGCAGCAGCTTGGCGCGAAGGTGGTCACGCTGTGCGATTCCACCGGCTGGGTGTACGATCCCGAAGGCATCAAGCTCGACGAGGTCAAGCGCATCAAGGAAGTGGAGCGCAAGCGACTGAGCGAATACGTGAAGGTTGTGCCCGGCGCGGTCTACCGGGACCGGGAAGATGGCTCCGTATGGGACGTCCCCTGCGACATCGCGCTGCCCTGCGCCACGCAGAATGAACTGAGCCTTGAGAGCGCCCTGACGCTCATCAAAAACGGCTGCATCGCCGTCGGCGAGGGCGCGAACATGCCTACCGTCCCCGAGGCCGCCCACGCGTTCCAAAAGGCCGGCGTCCTCTTCGCGCCCGGCAAGGCGGCCAATGCGGGCGGCGTGGCCACGTCCGCGCTTGAAATGACGCAGAACAGCATGCGCCTCTCCTGGACGTTTGACGAGGTGGATGAGCGGTTGAAGGGTGTCATGACGGGCATTTACCGCCAGATGGATGACGCCGCCAAGACCTATGGGCGCAAGGACGACTTCATTACCGGCGCCAACATCGCGGGCTTTATCAAGGTGGCGGACGCGATGATCGCGCAGGGAATCAACTAAAGCATCGCAGACATTTTCAAATACTGTTCTACCCCCAGCGCACGCGCCGGGGGTAGAATTTGGCTTTACGGCGTTTGGGACTGGTATTATCAAACCTCCAACGAAAATTTATGCGCCGGAGACCGAATCAGGTTGAAAGTTTATGCGATTTTTTGTATAATGCAACCGAACCGAAGCCGTGCGGCTTCCCGTCCGCCCGGGCCAATTTGCTTTTAGGAAGAGGGGGAACCACCATGAAACGGACTGTCGCGATCATCCTTGCCCTGGCGCTCCTCGCCTGCGCCGCGCCGCTCGCCTTTGCCGAAACCGCACCCTCCGGCGGCAACTACACCGATGAGATGAAGATCCCCTACACCGTCGACCTTTCGCCGGAAGACGGCGCGGATTCGGTGGAGCGGCAGGGCGACCACAAAGACTCGCCCTACTTCAACCGCCTGGATTTCTACAACATGGCCTCCACCGACACGCTGACCATCCTGCCCAAATTCCAGACGCAGCAGCAGACCAGCGAATGGTCCTGCGGCGTGTCCTCCGCGCTGATGGTGCTGAACTTCTACGGCAAACTCGGCGAAAACAACGAGGAAACGCTCGCGAAGTACCGCTCGGTGGGCCTCACGAGCGGAAAGGGCGGCAGCGAGCCCTCCTCCACCAGCCTGAAGCAGCTGATCGACATCTTCGAGGGCGTCGGCGGCTTTACCCTCACCTCGTCCTTTGACTACGCGGACGACGACGCGCTGGCGGCGGCGTTCTCGCTTAGGACCATCCGGGATTACCTCGCGGAAGGCACGCCCGTCATGATCGGTTGGAACGACTGGGGTGGGCACTGGCAGGTGGTCATCGGTTACGATACGATGGGCACCGAGGTGGAGCAGGACGACGTGCTGATCGTCGCCGACCCCTACGACACCACCGACCACAATCAGGATGGCTACGGCGTGTACCCGGCGGAGCGCTTCATCTACAACTTCACCTTCTACGACTTCTTTGGTGACGAGGATGGCAACCTCATGCGCTTCCTCGTGGCCAAGCCCGCCTGAGAAAACGTCCGTCACAGACATCAAAGCCAGAGTCAAAAGCTGGTATAACTGCAAAAGGGGCTGTCGTGCCGGGAATATCCCCGGTACGGCAGCCCCATCGATTTCTGCCCCATCCCCTTCGCAACGGCATGAATTCTCAATTCATGCTGTTGCCCTGTACAGCCCCCGCCTTCCATGGTATACTGTTAAGCGCGTGTGCCCGCGAAACCGGGCATGCCGGAAAGGAAGTTCGCGCATTGACCAGGCGTTCGAAAACCCTTGCGCTCGTCCTCGTCCTTCTGATTTCGCTGGCCGCGCCGTTTTCCACATCCGGCGCGCCCGCCCGGGCCGAAACCAAGCCCGCGGCCACGAAGCAGGCGGATGCCTACGACGAAGACAACCCGCAGAACCTGAAAGCGGAAGATATCCGGGGCGCTTCCGCCATCGTCATGGACGCGGCAACCGGGCGCGTGCTGTTTGAAAAGGATGCTGACCGGAAGATGTATCCGGCCAGCACCACCAAGATCATGACGGCGCTCCTGGCGCTTGAATACGGCCATCTGGACGAAATCGTCACCGTGTCCAAACAGATCACAAAGATCCCCAAGGACTCCTCGGTGGTTCCGCTGAAGGCGGGCGAGAAGCTCTCCCTACTGGACCTTCTGTACGGCCTGATGCTGCACTCGGGCAACGACGCGGCGGTGACCATCGCGGCCCATGTCTCCGGCTCGGTGGAGAAGTTCGTCGCCCGGATGAACGAGCGAGCCGCGGAACTGGGCTGCCAGGACACCCACTTCAAAAACCCCCACGGCTACATGCAGGAGGGCCACTATGCCACCGCGCGGGACCTGGCGCTCATCGCCCGCGAGGCGATAAAGCTGGAAGCATTCCGGAAAATCGTGTCCACCGGAAGCTACACCCTCCCGGCCATCTCGAAAAACAAAAAACGCAAGCTGGTTTCGACCGACGAGATGATCCTCCAAAGCTCCTCAAGCTTTTACCCGTACGAAATCGGCATTAAGACCGGCTCGCACTCCAAGGCGGGGCATTGCTTCGTCGGCGCGGCGGAAAAGGACGGCGTGACGCTGATCACCGTCACGCTCAAGAGCACCGATAAAGGCAAGTGGACCGACACGAAACGGCTCTCGGAATACGGCTTCTCACAGTACCGCGCCTACGTCTTCGATGAACTCTACGAGGCCGCCCCGCTGACCATTGCCATTGAGAACGCGGATGAAGCGGACCCGGACGGCGGCCAGATGCGCGTGGAACTCGCGCCCGGCGGGTCCATCGATGACTACCGCGCTGCCTGCCTCCCGGACGAACTGGAAGGCATCGCTGCGGCGCTCATGAACCGCGCCTCCGTCCGCTACAGCCGGGAGCTCGCCGCCCCCGTTCGGGCGGGCGAGGTGCTGGGCAGCATCTCGATCCCCTCGGAGGACGGCGGGGAGTTGACCGGCACGCTCATCGCCAGCCGGGACGTGGCCGAGCGCAAGCCGGTCATCCCCTTCTTTGGCGGAACCAGCAGCCAGAACACCGCGGAAACCCAGACCCCCGCGCCGCAAGCGGCCACCCCGGAAGCGGAGGCGCAGACACCCGCGACCATCCAAAGCGGGACTCCGCATGCAGGCGCACCGCTTCTGACCATCCTGTGGGTGCTCCTGGGCCTCTTCGCGGCGATGACGCTGGTGGTCACGGTGCTGCGCATCCGGCGCGCCCTTCGCCGCCGACGCAGGCGGCAAATGAAAAATCGTCAGATGGCCTACGCCCGCTCCCGCCAGAGGCGCTGAGCCGTTTTATGAACCAGGCCGACCGTCAGACCTTTGGACGCCGGGCGCAAAGGGGGCAGGCGAATGTGCAACCGGTATTACATTGAAATTGAAGAAGACGATGACAGCGTGGAGGAACTTCGCCAACTCATGCAGGAGCTCCAGCGAAAGTCGGCGGGGAACGCCGCGGCGGTGAAGACCGGTGAGATCTCCCCGAATGCTCTCGCGCCGGTCATCGCCAACAACCGTCGGCTGGTCCCCACGCCGTTTGCCATGAAGTGGGGCTATACGCTGCCGGATGGAAAGCCGGTTACCAACGCCCGCAGCGAGACCGCCGCCGAAAAAGCGTTGTTTCGAGACGGCATGCTGAACCGACGCTGCCTGGTGCCCGCCTCCAACTACTTTGAGTGGGAGAAGCGCGGCAGGGAGAGGATCAAGTACGCCATCCGCCCGGCGGGGCACCCGGTTTTCTACATGGCCGGGGTGTACCGTTTGGAGGGCGGAAGGCCGGTCTTCGCCATCCTGACCCGGGGACCCGCGGAGCCGATCGCGTTCATTCACGACCGGATGCCGGTGATCCTGCCCGCCGAGGCGAAGGCGGAATGGCTGGACATCCGAAGCGACGCTCGCGACGTGCTCAAATTGGCGCTGACGGACATGTCCTACGAAATCGCAACGGCGTAGAACCGCATATCCGCTTAATGTCCCCCGCGTTCAAACGATGAGCGCGGGGGTTTTTCTGCCAATTCGCTTCCATTAAGTCTCTGCGAAGCCCCTCCAAGCGCTTGACATCCGTTCAAAACGCCTATATAATTCATAACGTCGTTATGTTATTGACCGTTCATACTTAATCGACCGTCGTTATGAGGTGATGTGCGTGGCGAGAGACGAACAGAAGGAGCGCAGTGAGAAGGTCCGGCAGGCCATCCTGGACACGGCCATGGAGATGGGCCTGAGGGAAGGCTTCGACGAGGTGTCGATCCGGAAGATCACGCAGAAGATGAGGTACTCCACCGGCGTCGTATACCATCACTTCAAGGAGCGGCAGGACATCATCGACGCCATCGAGCAGGCGGAGACGCTGCGGCTGAACGCGGTCATCGCCTCGGTGCAGGACGAGTCGAAGAACGTGCTGGACAATATGGAGGCCACATTCCACCGGGTGACGCTGCTGGCCCACGAGGAACCGGAGCTGTACAACCTGATCGTGCTCCGGAAGTACAGCCGGAAGACGCCCGAAAAGCCCCGGTGGCTGGGCTTCCTGAGCGGGCATCTAAAAACGGGGATGGAGGCCGGGCTGGTCCGCGAGATGGACCCGGACAAGGCGGCCTTCTCGGTCTGGAGCTCGTTCCTGGGCTTCAACCTGATGGTCTCGCGGCTGCAGGCGCTGCCGCTGGACGAGGTGGAGGGTATGTTCCGCACCCAGTTCGACGTGCTGCTGCGCGGCATCCGGAAATAAACCAAACAAATCGTGAAAGGGTTGTCTGTCATGAGTAAATTTTTGATTGGGGTCCTGGTCGTTGTGGGTGTCCTGGTGCTGGTGGCGGGAGGCATGTTCTTCAAGATGACGCACGACGCGAAGGAAGCACTCGCGGCGCTCCCCTACGAATCCGTGGCCATGAACCGCGTTTCCGACGGGGCGTATCTGGGCGAGTCGGACGCGGGGCTGGTCCAAGTAAAGGTCGAAGTGAACGTGCAGGACCATAAAATCGAGGGCGTGAAGATTCTCGAGCACAAAAATGGCCGCGGCGGCGCGGCGGAAGCGATCGTCGATGCCATGGTCGCCCAGAACCGGTACGACGTGGACGCCGTCAGCGGCGCGACGCTGTCCAGCCAGACCATCAAGAGCGCCGTCAGCCTGGCCCTGAAGCAGGGCGAGCAATAACCGAGTACGCCCGAAGCCGGGCGTGGGGGGAGAGCATATGGTCGTCATTCTGGCGGACGAGGAGAAGAACGGGGCCGGGGCGCAGCTTCAGGAAAGGCTAGTAGGCGAAGGGGTTCAGGCGGAGTACATCCCGCTTGAAAGCGTGAAGGTGCAGCCTTGTGTGAGCTGCGGACACTGCACAAAGGTGGAGCTGGGCCGCTGCGTTACCCGCGACGACGGCGACTGGATCTACCCTAAAATTGAAAGCGCGGACGCGCTCGTCGTCGTGTCGCCCGTGGTCTTCGGCGGTTTCTCCTTTAAGGCGAAGCGTGTGATCGACAAGTTCGGCCTCTTCATGGACAGCCATTACTTCGTCAAGGACGGGGAGATGGTGAAGGGTGGCCTGATCGGAAGGCAGTTCCGGTACTACGCGCTCGGCACGGGGGCGCTTGCGGACGGCGAAGCGGAGGCGTTTGAGCGGTTGGTCCGCGAGACCGTCCAAATCGTCCGGGGCCGCGGCGGTGCGTTCTTCCCGGGATCCCCCGCCGATCCGGCGGTATTGGACAAAGTCGTCAGGGAGGTGAAGGGCGCGTGAACAACGTCCTCATCATCAATGCCAGCCCCCGCCCGAAGGGAACCAGCGCGATGCTGTCCGCGATGTGCGCGGAGCATCTCGAAAAGGGCGGCCTCCATGTGGAGCGGGTCAACCTGTACCCGGCGCTCAAAAACCCAGAAGCGCTGTACGCCTCGGTCGGCAGTGCGGACACCGTGGTGATTTCCGGCCCCTGCTACGTCAACACCTATCCGGCGGACGTGACCGCCTTCCTCGAGGACCTGGCGGCGCACCCGGAGGCGCTTCACGGCCAGCGGCTGTACGGCATCATCCAGGGCGGCATGCCTTATGTCCACACCCACGAGAGCGGGCTAAACATGCTGGAGATTTTCGCCCGCAAGTGCGGCCTCAACTACTTCGGCGGCTTCGTGATGGGCATGGGCGCCATGCTGGACGGTGGGCCGGTCGACAAGCTCCTCAACGCGAAAAAGGTCAAGCGGCACCTCGGCATCTTCTTTGACCGCATCGTAAAGGGCGAGCCTTCGCCCAGACAGCTGTACCTCGACGCGCAACTGAAGATGCCCGCGTTCGCGGGGCGCTTCCTCGCGATGATCGCCAACAAAGGCATCGACAAGCGGCTGAAGGAGCTTTCCGGGCATTAACCGCGGCAGTATCTGGGACATATTTCGACAAGAAAGGCCATCGTCCGGCGGGGCGATGGCCTTTTGCATGATTGCCCGACCCAGGGCGAAGTGGTATACTCTCACTTAAAGGAGTGGAACGCATGAAAACCATCGGGCTGATCGGCGGAATGAGCTGGGAGAGCACGCGCACATACTACGAGGTCATCAATGAAGCCGTCAAGGAGAGGCTGGGCGGACTTCATTCCGCGAAGTGCGTGCTGTTCAGCGTCGACTTCCACGAGATCGAGCAGCTTCAGGCGTCCGGCGAGTGGGACAAAAGCGCCGTCCTGCTGGCGGAGGCCGCGCGGAGCCTTGAGCGGGCCGGGGCTGATTTCCTCGTCATCTGCACGAACACCATGCACAAGGTTGCGCCCTCGATCCGGGCGTCGGTGGGTATCCCCATCCTGCACATCGCGGATGCGACGGCGGATGCGCTGACTGAAAAGGGCATCCGCAGGGCAGGCCTCCTCGGGACGAAGTACACCATGACGCAGGATTTCTATACCGGAAGGCTCATCGAAAAGGGGCTTGATGCCATCGTCCCCGCGCCGGAGGACATCGAAACCGTGAACCGCATCATCTACGAGGAGCTTTGCCTCGGCACTGTGTCCGAGGAATCCAAAAGCGCCATGCTCCGCATCATCCGCTCCCTCGCGGAGCGCGGAGCGGAGGGCGTGATCCTCGGCTGCACGGAGATTGGCCTCTTGGTCCGGCAGGGCGACACCCCCGTCGCGCTGTTTGACACCACCCTGATCCACGCCGTGAAGGCGGTCGAGCTCGCCCTGTCCGGCGATCGCTCCTGAAAACTCCCACCCCCGGCGCCCGTAACGGCGTCAGGGTAGGAGATAAGCTCTTTCAAAGGCGTTGCTGCCCATCCCGTCCGGTCCGACCCTCACGGCGCCACGGCCCGTTGGATGCGGAAGTAAGCACTCCGCTTTTTTTCAATAAAGCCCAGCCTTTCCGCCAGCCGAACGGAACCGCTGTTTTCCAACCGGCAGGACCAACAGGGAACGAGGCCCCGCTCCAGGCAATACCGGATGAGCGCCGCGCACCCCGAGCGTTTATCACTCGTTACACCGAGCCTGACAAACCACCCAACTACTTCCATCTATCCAAAAGTATCTCTTGCTCTGAAAATATCCATGAAGGCCTTACATCAATATGCTTTGCAATAGTCGTCAATGATTCGATTGTCAACTGGCTGACTGTATATATATTTTTCCACTGATCTTGTTCTCCAAGCGACTTTTTAATAAATGTATTGCTGAAATCAGTAGGGGTATATGCTTTGCCACAAGCAACTTTCGAAGCGCTTTTTGCCCGGTATGTGATCGCCGTTTCATCTACATCAAATATTCTCTCGTTTCTTTTTAGTTTGTGTTCAATCTTATAGGACGTCAGCAAGTCCTGTAGTTCTTTTTTTATCGGTATTTCGTATTCGATCGCATTCAATCGTAACTTTTTCATATCATCGCTTATTTGCTCAAATGTCAAATCAGATATATATTTCCTGCCAAGTCCTGTATAGAGCAATAACGCCAAAATAAAGCGGTTATCAAGCATATTACTACTATCGCCAATATATTTTCGTATTTTTTTAATGTGTTCCTCCGATATATATCCAGTTTTGATACGTTCTTGAACCAACTTATCAACCCGAATATAAAACGGCTGCGTTATACCTTTCTTCGCAGTGTAATCAAAAAATTTCTTCAAAGCGCGATAATAGTTGACTTTTTCATTGTGCTTATAAGGAAGTAATTGAAGAAAATTATTGACTTCGTTCTCAGTAATAGCCCAGAGACTTCTGTTCATATGTTCTTCTTGCGATAAATATTCTTCGAAAAATTTCCTAATCCTGTAGGAATATGCTTTCTCCCATGATTTCTTACTTACGGTCTTTTCCAGTTCACGCATTTGCTGATAAACAATCTCAATCTGACCATACAATGCGTTCACCATACACTACCCTCCCGATCGTCCATAGAATTATCTTTTTACTGAGTATACTTCGAGAACGGGTTGCTGTCAATAGGCAAAAGAATAGCCCGCAACATTTTTATTGCGGGCCTGGGTGGCTCCTCAGGTAGGGCTCGAACCTACAACCCTTCGGTTAACAGCCGAATGCTCTGCCATTGAGCTACTGAGGAATGCGTGGGGGATGCTTGTGGGATGTGAAGGTCTGGATACAAAGATCTGGGC
>JAEZHK010000053.1 GCA_023416655.1 Bacillota bacterium | reverse complement strand
TTGGGGGGGTCGGGGGCGGGGGGTCGGGCGGCCGCGTTTCTGTTTGTATTGCTTTACAGGTCCGTGCTCGCAACATCACGTGCAAGCCATCTGCTGGATCGCTCTCATTCAGCAGTTCCGTTCATCTTTTTCGCCTTCCAACGCTTTT
This sequence comes from Bacillota bacterium, assembly GCA_023416655.1. Classification (GTDB taxonomy): domain Bacteria; phylum Bacillota; class Clostridia; order Christensenellales; family Aristaeellaceae; genus JAEZHK01. The sequence continues at coordinate 26,085 of JAEZHK010000053.1, read as the reverse complement.
TTTACTGTAATCCTATAATGCTGTTCGTTTGCCGCGATATATTCTGTAGTACAGTAAGACAAAGCCGTAAGGAGAGAATGCCGTGAAAAAGAGGAACATCATTGTAACTGCGATTCTTTGCGCTTTCATGCTCGCCGCTGGCCCATTCGTAGGGGATGTTGTTGGACTGGGCGACGCAACCGGAAAGGCGGAAAGCACGATGAGCGCGGACGACGTGAACAATGTGACGGATTATTCCCAAGCGGGCAATTGGCTCACGGTGGATACGTCGGGAAGCCTGCCTGTTGACGTATTTTATCTGTATCCGACATCATGGCAAAAAGGCCCGAACGATGGCAATTACTGCGCTGTCGACAATGTATCCATGATCAAAGGCGCGCTCGGCGCCTTTAGCAGACAGGCGACGGCGTTTCTGCCGGTCGGCAACATCTACGCGCCTTATTACCGGCAAGCGGATGCGAACTATACCCTGAGCATGCCCAAGATTTCTGATCAGGATGAAGCGATCCGGATCATTCCGGCGGCGGACGGAGTCGCCGCGTTCAATTACTACCTCGAGCACTACAACAATGGGCGGCCGTTCATTCTGGCGGGGCACTCCCAGGGCTCCAACGTGCTTCTCTACGTTCTTTCAGCGATTAAGGGCCAACCGGAAGTGCTCGGCAGAATGGTTGCCGCGTATGTGATCGGATTTTCTGTGACGAACGATTATCTGGCGCAGAATGCTCCTCTGAAATTTGCCACAGGCCCTGATGATACGGGCGTCATCATTTCGTACAACACCGAGGCGGAAGGGGTTACAAGTAGTCCGGTTGTGCGCCCCGGCGCGATCGCGATCAACCCCATCTCGTGGACGCTGACGGAAGCGGAAGCGCCCAAAGAGGCCAACGCGGGCTCAATCCGGCTGATCTCGGCGGTATCCTGTGACCTGACGCCTGTGAAAGACCTCGCATCCGCGCAAGTCGATACCACCAGAGGGGTGGTCGTCTGCAAATCGGTCGACGTCAGCAAGTTCTCCAATCCGGCGCTGCCCAAGGGTGTATACCATACTTTTGATTATCCATTCTACTTCTACAATATCCGCGCCAACGCGCAAAACAGGGTGGAGAAATACCTGGCGGCCCATCCTTCGGGCAAATAGATAGAGAAATACGAACGACCAGGGCTGTCGTGGAAAGGCAGCGAAAAAAGCGAGAGAATGCGTAAGCAGACTCTCGCTTTTTCGTATGATAAGAGCAAGATACTTCAAAACTGCATCGCGATATCCTAAATCTCGAAATCGCAGCTCCACGCGGCCACGCCGGTGCCGGGGAAGGCATCCGACAACCGCCGGTTGAGTGCCTCCAGCGTCACGCCCTCTTTCATCACCACCTGCAGGTAGCCGCCGCCGCCCGCGCCGCAGATCATCCGGCCGGAGACGAGATCATTGATGGCGACAAAGATCAGGTCGATGCAGGTGTTGGTGCCGCCCGCGTCGAGGCGCTTGGATTTCTCCCAGTGCAGGCTCAGCATTTCCGAGAAGGCTTCAAGATCCCCCGCCTCCAGTGCGCGCGCCATGTCCTTTGCCAGCGCCTGGATGTCGTGCAGGATCGCGACCGCCTCCGGCTCGCCCGCGATGTAACGGCCCATGACCTCCCGGAGGAGCCCACGCGCAAGCCGCCTTTGCCCCGTGTAGATCAGGCAGAACCGCTCGGAAAGCGCGGCCATCGCCTCCGGCGGGATGGACAGATGCCGCGACGAAACCTCCTGCCACGCGCCGGGCGCGCTGGTCAGCAGTTTCACGCCGGGGATCATACCGCCCGCCTGGTCCTGCCAGCCGCCGCCGGTGGACATGAGCTGTTCCGCGCTGAGTACGCGGCCGATCCGGTCCAGCAGAGGCATTTCGATGCGGAAGAATTCGCAGATGGCGGTGACGCAGGCGCCCGCCAGGATGCTGGAGGTGCCCAGCCCCGATCCCCTCGGGATGCCCTTCACCTGCGTGGACAGCTTGAACCCGCCGCCGAGCCTGTCCAGGATGACGCCGAGCGGCTGGGACGCGCTTTCCGGCAGGATGCCGCAGGCCATCAGGGTCGCCTTGTGCAGCGCGAAGGGATCGAAGGGGTTCGAGCAGTCGAGGGCTTTGGCGATGTCCGTAAACTCGCCATAAGCGCCTGAGTCGCCGCTGGCAAACACCAGCATGCGCTCCGGGATGCGCTCAATCCGCGCCTCCACCGGCAGCCGCCCGCCCACGCGGATGGCCGCGTTCAGCACCGTGCCGCCGTTTTCGTTGCAGTAGGGCGGCGTGTCCGACCAGCCGCCGCCGAAGTTGACCCGAAGCGGCAGGTGCACCATGGCCTTATCCATCTGGATGGACAGCGCCTCGTTGAACGCCAGCCGCTTGACGCTCTCCCGGTGGATCGCGTCCCGGATCAGCCGGAACGCCTCGCCCTCGAAGCGCGACTTTTGCGACGGGCAAAGCTTGGACAGGTAGTAGTTGACCCGCACCGCGCCGGACGGCAAGCCGCCCTCTGCTTCGTGCATCGCGTCCGCCTTTTTGAGCAGCCGCTCGATCTGGCGCGGGGAAGGCTCCCGCCCGAAAAAGATGCCCGCCGCCTCCGATGCGGGCCGCCGCGCCTCGATCAGCGCCAGCAGCTTTTCCACCCGGATGCGCTCGTCCAGCGCGTCCTGCCATTCCAAAATGGCCTGGCCGTCCGCCCGCTCGAAGCCCTCCTTCAGGCTGATGCGCTCGCCCTCCGGCAGCGATTCGGACAGTTTCAAATCGCTTACGGGCCTCACCTCCGCCGTAAGATGCGGCTCCGCCACCAGGGACAGCGCGGCGCGGGCCGCCTCCAGCGCGGTGTCCTGCACGGGGAACAGCTTCGCCGTCCAGAGCGTGCGCTCCGGCCCGTCCCAGAGTTTTTCCGGCGTCAGGTTCATCTTTTCGAGAAGCCTTGCGATCGGCCTCCCCAGGAACGCCGCTTCCTTGGGGTTGTCGGAAACGCCGTAGAGCCGCGCCGAGAAGCGCCCGTCCGTCAGCTTTACCACGTGCAGCACGGTGTGATCGGGTACGATCTCGCCCGAGAGCGTCGCTTCGGAAACCACCGCGCCATGGCCGACCACCGTGCCCGCGCCGAGCAGGCTGTCCTCCACGTAGCTGCCCGCGCCCACCCGCGCGGTGGGGTGCAGCGAGCTGCCGGAGGCCGCGAAATCGCCCTCCTCGCGGCTTGAGCACACGTGCCGACGCCAGCCCAGCGCGCCGTAGGCCTCCACCTCCGTGCTCATGAAAGCGAGCAGTTCCCGTGTGGTGCCGAAGTGGATGAACGAGGCGGGGGAGAGGTTCATCAGTTTGAGCCTGTAGCGGCGAAGGAGCGGCCAGAGCGCCGACCGCAGCGCGCGAAGCTCGGGCGTATAATCCCCCTCCGGCTTTTCCAGTTGATACTTTTCCAGGGTGGCGTCCGCCGCCAGCGGGTAGAGGAAGTCTGCGTAAAAACTGAGTCGCGCCTTCGGAGACAGGCAGGCCGCGAGCTTTTCGGGATCGATCTCGCCGCCCGTTTCGATGAGCGTAAGGAGGCTATTGCACAGCTCGCCGTCCATCAGAACCGCGCCGGTGTCCAGCGCCACGCGGCCCCGGTCGTCCACCGCCCCGGCCTCGCGAAGCGATTCTTCCGGCAGCTTGTGCAGAAACCGGGCCACGTCGCCCTCCTCGTTGGGCAGGAACACGCCGTGCTGAATGCCGTGGGCGATGTCCTCCCGGGTGGAAAGCGCCGCCGCGCCCGCGAAGTGGAAGTCGATCTGCAATGGGTTGAAGAGCAGCAGCACGTCGCCGGAGGCCACTAAAGCTCCGTCCTTCATGCGGCCGGGCACGGAGCTCATGCCGATGAGAAATTCGTCAAACAGCGTGGATCGGCGGCCGGAGGGCAGCATCCTGGGGACCGGCGAGAAGAGCTTGCCGGAGGCGGAGTACTGCGGCGCGCGGCGGCTGTCGCCGCCGGAGTGGATGATGAGCGCGCGCCGGTCCTTTAGCGGGTCGGGGCCTTCCAATGTGCGGATCAGGTGGAGCGCCGCCATCGTCGCGCCGCCGGAGCCGATGCGCGCGCCGCCCGGGTCGGGCAGCACGTGGTAGCGGGTGGACTTGGGCAGCATGCCCTTCTCCAGCCGGTAGTCGATCTGACGGCGGTAGGATTCGGCCTGCGCCTCGTTGGACGCGGTCAGAATCACGTGGTCCCATCCGGGCAGGCTGCCGCTGCCTTCCAATGTCTGCCTGTAGAAGCCGTAAGCGTCCCGGTAGGACTGCGCGAGGAACATCTGGTGCAGGTCGCTCATGCTCTCAATCCTTTCAGCCGGAGCGCTTCGACGGGGATGTCCATCTGGCCGATCCGGGATCGGCCGAAGCTGCCGTGGCAGTCCGACCCGGCGGTGACGATCAGGTCCCGGTCCTTGCAGAGTTCGAGCAGCATCTTCGTGATCTCCGGGGCGTGCAGCGGGTAGTAGCACTCCACGCCGTCGAGGCCCCGGTCGACAAGCGCATGGACGGTTTGGATAAAGCTTTCCTCGTCCGGGTGCGGCACGGTGGCCCAGGGGTGGGCCAGCACCGCCTGGCCTCCCGCCCGGTGGATCGCTTCAATCGTCCGCTCGATGGGCGGGAACCCGGCGGCTTCGTAGGTGACGTCGTACTGCCTGTAGAGCGGCATGCCGTCCCGGATGCCCTGGGTCACGCCGCGTCGCAAAAGGTACTCCAGGCCCTTCCAGCCGCCGAGCCTCGCGTCGCGCTCGTAGGTCTCGTAGTCTTCCGGCGACAGGTGCGGGTACTCCGGCGCCATCCTGCGGATCAGTTCGACGCTCATCTCGTCCAGCTTCAGGCGGTTTTCCTTCAGCAGCCCGGAGAACGCGGGCTCTGAAAAGTCCGCGCCGTAGGCCAGCAGGTGGTGGAAGCGGCCGTCCGCCAGGCACTCTGTCTCGGCGGCCCGCAGGAAACCAAGCCCCGCCGCGAGGGCGAGGGGCTCGGTTTCAAGGCTGCCGACGGTGAGCTCGTGGTCAGTGACCGCGATCAGGCCCACGCCGTATTTGAGCGCCTCGCGCACGATTCCCTCAGGCGTCATCGAGCTGTCGGAGTGGGTCGAATGGATGTGCAGGTCTGCGTACATGCGTCAAATTCCAATCTGTTTTGTTAGCGCATTCCCCCGAAATCCCGGAAGTGCTCGGCTTGTCTTTTCGCCCAATACTGTGTCGCTGTCGGATTGACGTAGCCTGCATTTCACGCGGAAGGCGTATCTCGCAGAGTCGCCTTCGCCTCGGCTCCTTGTCTTGAACGAAAATCCTGCGCCGCTCCCTACCGGTATTTCTTGCTCTAGTGTTGCTCACCTTGGCCGTAGTAGGCGTTCACGCCGTGCTTGCGGAAGTAATGCTTGTCCATGACCGACTGCGGCGCGGGCTCGACGTTGACGTTGAGCCGGTGGGCGATGGACGCCATGTGGGCGACCTCCTCCAGCACCGCCGCGTTCTCCACCGCCTTCATGGCGTTCTTGCCCCAGGCGAACGGGCCGTGCTTGCGAACCAGCACCGCGGGCGTCGCCATCGGGTCCAGGTTCATGGTTTCGAAGGTCTCCACGATCACCCGGCCGGTGTTGAGCTCGTAGTCCTCATGAATCTCCTCGGGCGTCAGCATGCGGGTGAGCGGCACGCTGCCGTAGAAGTAATCCGCGTGGGTTGTGCCCAGGCAGGGCAGTTCCCGTTCCGCCTGCGCAAAGGATGTTGCGAAGCGGGAGTGGGTATGCACGATGCCGCCCAGGCCGCCGAAGCGCCGGTAGAGTTCGAGGTGGGTGGGCGTGTCGCTGGAGGGGTTCAAGTCGCCCTCCACGCGGTTGCCCTCGAGGTCCACCACCACCATGTGCTCGGGCTTCATCCCGTCGTACTCCACGCCGCTGGGCTTGATGACCACCAGCCCCTTTTCGCGGTCGATGGCGGACACGTTGCCCCAGGTGAAGGTGACCAGGCCGTACTTGGGCAACAGCAGGTTTGCGTCGCACACCAGCTTCTTCAATTTCGTCAGCATGATGGGTTCCTCCTTATGGATCGTTTTTCGGGTTTCCGGTGATGGAAACCCGTTCCTGTCGTAAGGGTATTATAGCATAATTTTCACCGGTATGGTATACTGAATCCCTCCGGAAATCCTGTCGGGGAGGGGCTACGCCATGCGCAGGCGCCACATCGAACTGGACAAGACCGCCGTCTACGCAATCGTCATCAACGCACTGCAGATCGCCGCGGCGCTTTCGGTTGCAATCCTGGCCATCGCCGTGGGCGACGTGGCCTTCTCCGGCGTGCTGGAGCAGACCGCGCTCTCCGGTCTGGCGCTCATCGTGGTCTGGGGCGCGGCGCTGGACATCCGCGACGCCTTCGCCGCGAGGAAGCTGAACCGCCAGAGCGACATGCTGGAGGACGCGCTCTCGCATGTGAATGAGCTCAACGGCACGCTTCGCGCGCAGCGGCACGACTTCATGAACCACCTGCAGGTGGTGTTTGGCCTTCTGGACATGGGCGAGAACGCCGACGCGCGCGCATACGTCGAGCGCGTGTACGGCGACATCCAGCGGGTGGGCAAGGCGCTCAAGACGTCGATCCCGGCGGTCAACGCGCTGCTGGCGGCCAAGCTGTCGGAGTGCCAGACCCGGCATATCGAGGCTGTGCTTGAAACCCAGTCCGCCTGGAACGGCGTGCCCGCGGCGGATTGGGAGCTTTGCCGGGTGCTGGGCAACATCATCGACAACGCCTTTGACGCGCTGAAGGAGAAAGCCGGGGCGCACCTCACCATATCCATCGGCGAGACGCTCAGGGAATACACATTCTCCGTCGAAAACGACGGACCGCCCATCCCGCAGGAACTGATGGACGACCTCTTCGAGCAGGGCGCCACCACCCACGGTGAGGGGCGCGGCATGGGCCTCTACATCGTCAAGGACATCATGGAAGCCTACGGCGGGCGGATCGAAGTCTCCTCGGACCAAACCGCCACCCGCTTCTCCGGTTTCCTGCCCAAGGCGGCGCAGAGTACAGCCACTGAAAATCCTTGACCGAACCCCTCATTCCATGCAAAAAGCCGTCGCACCGGAATTCCCGGCTTGACGGCTTCTTCTTTGCAGACGCTGAAAGGGATGCGTTCACAGGCTTCGGCGACTCCAAGGCTCTCATCGTTCCCGGCGACCCGCGCGCCGGGAACGGTTTCCATAAACCAGCGCGCACGTTGGTTTCGGAAACAATACCTTCAGTCAGTGCGCCGCCCGGAAATTCCAGAGAATTATAGGCGCGCGCAGGTTTCCCATGCGCAGAAAAGCCCGCTTGCGGGATTTTTTGCGCCCCTTATTGCTGTGCGTTCAGCTGCTGCCTGCGCTGGCGGATCATGTCCTGGGCGCGCTGCAGCTCCTTCTCCACGTTGATCATCAGGTTTTCGCTGTAGGCGCTGGCCTCCAGCCGCTTCTCGCTGGCCTCGGCGCGAGCTTCGTTGACGATCTCGCGGGCTTCGTTCTGCGCGGCGATCGTGACGGCGTGTTGGTCGATCATCGCGCGGGCGCGGATCTCGGCGTCCTTGATGATCTTGTCGGCACGGCTCTCGGCCTGCTCCAGCATCTCCTGCGAGCGCATGGACGCGTCGTCCAGCGCGGCGTTGGCGCGCACGTCGGCGCTCTGGATCTTGCTGGCCGCAGTGCGCTCGGCGCCCGAAAGGATCCGTTCGCGGTCGCGCATCACCTGCTCGGCATACTGGATGGCCAAGGGGAGATTCCCGCGGATGTCCTTGATGATATCCAGGCACATCCCGGCGTCCACCAGCCTCTTGCCGGTCAGCGGCACGGAGCTGCCGTGCTCGATGGCGTCCTGCAGGTAGTTCAGCAGGGTCATCAGGTACGTATGGTCGTCGTCGGAATCAAAGGGCTGACTGCCCTCCGCCGGCTGTTCGACCGCCTGCTGGCGCGGCTTGCGCTCGTCCTCGAAGAACTTTTCCTGTTCTCGATCCATAGGTTCCATCCCCTTTATTACCCCTTCTTCGCCCGGAAGGCGGCCATGACATCGTCCAGGATTTCGTCGGGCACAAGGCCCTTTGGGACGCGACCGAACGCCATCATCTCACGCGCGATCGACGCGCTGACGTAGTCGATGGCCGGGTCGGACGGCAAAAACAGCGTTTCCAGCCCGAACATGGCCTGCATCGCGGCGGCGGCGGACCGTTCCGCCGCGTAGTCCGCCTCGCTGCGGAGGCCCTTGACCACGCAGTCCGCGCCCAGGCGGCGCGTCACGTCCGCGAGGAGCGCGTTGTCCTCGACCACCTCCACGTTGGGAAGCGCCGCGGCACAGCGCGAAAGGAGGTCGCGCCGGGTTTCGGCGGGGAGCATCGGTTTCTTGATGGGGTTTACGAGAACCGCCACGAAGACCTTCTCAAAAAGCGCCGCCGAGCGCCGGATGATGTCCAGATGCCCGACAGTGGGCGGGTCAAAGCTGCCCGGGTAGACTGCGATCATATTGCTCCCGTATGAGCGCCACGCTCGTTTCTCCGTAGCGGCGCTCGTCGAAGATTTCAAAACCATCGGGCAGGACGAGCGGCGATTTCGCCGAGTGCTCCATCACAAGGACCGCGTCCGCTTCCAGAAGGCCCTCGGCCTTGAGGCCCAACGCCGCGGACGCGTATACGTACATCATGCGGTAGGGTGGGTCCAGAAACACGAGGGAAAAGCGGTGGCCCCGGAGCCTTGCAAGCGCCTCGCGCCAGTCCGCGCGGATGAAGAGCGTTTTGTCCTCCGATTGCATCAGGGCGATGTTGCGCTCGATCACCTTCGCCGCCTCGCGGCTCACGTCGCACAGCGCGGCGAATTCCGCGCCGCGGCTGATGGCCTCCAGCGCCAGCGCGCCGGACCCCGCGAAGAGGTCCAGAACCCGCGCGCCGGGAACCCTCCGGCCTAGGATGTTGTAGAGCGATTCCCGCACCCGGTCGGCGGTGGGCCGCGTTTCCACGCCTTCCGGCGCGTATAATTTCCGGCCCCGCGCCTCTCCGGCGATAATTCGCATCCACACACCACCCGTTTAGCGCATTATAGCATAGTTTTTACCGACTGACAAGGTTTATGCCGGGGCAACAGCAGGAACCAGGGTTCCTGCTGTTGCCGTGAGAATCAGGCAAAGCGCCACGTCCATGGAGATGCCGAGCGGCTTAGCCTATACCTCTGGTTTCGGTCCGGAGGGTTTGCGCGCCTGGCGCTCCTTGCGCTTCTTGGCGCGGATGCCCTTTTTGATGGCCTCGAGCTTTTTGAGGCGCAGCTTCGGCCCCTGAAGGTAGCCCGCCAGCGCGAACGCGGGCAGGAAGAAGGACAGCGGCACCATCAGGATGTACAGAAGCAGCAGCTGTTTGTTCAGAAGCCCGTAAAGCGCGATGAACGGCGAGAACGCCAGCCGCGCCACCGTGTTGAAGACGTTCGGCGGCGGCAGGGTCTCGGCCTCCGGCGCGGGCGAAACTTCCGGCGCAGCGGCGGCGGGCGTTGCCTCCGGCAGGACGTTGGGGGCAGGCGTTTCCGCTGGCAGGGCGGCTTCGACTACAGGCGTCGCCTCGGGCAATACGCCTGCGACGGGCGTGACCGTCACGTTCGGGAAAACCGACGCGTCCGGTTGGGCGGCGGCTTCAGGCGCGGCCGTCGCTTCCAGCGCGAAGTTCTCCGGGTCCAGCGACTGGGGGCTCGAGGGCAGCGACGCAAGGTTCAATAGCGCGATGATCAGAAGCGGCGCAGAGGCCACGAAGAAGCCGATCACGGCGGTGGCGGGGCGGTAGGCTTTCGCCTCGGCCTCCGGATCGCTCTTCCCGCCCGCGGCGCGCTTGCCCTCCAGGTTAAAGCGCAGCGTCTCGGCGCGCTCGCCCAGCGTACCCGCCTCGCTGAAGGTGAGCAGCGCGAAGCCCGCCAGGAATACGAGGTTCAGAAGCGTCTGCAGCCAAAGCTGGCCGATCATGGTGCCCACGAACATCAGGCTGAGCAGAAACAGTACCAGATACTTGCCCAGCGTGCGCAGCCCGAACTTGAATCCTTCCCGCATGGTTCCTCCAATTTGGCCCTTCGGGGCCGCTTAGCCTATTTACCGGAGCCGATGTCCGACAGCATAGCCGCCGGCACGAGAAATCTATCGCCACGGGCAGGCCAGAGTTTTGGCTTTTCGCCCGCCGATTTCCAATGCATACCCTTTCACGGCTTGATGTACAGCGCCGATTCGGTCGCCAGCATGTCCAACTGCGCGTCGTGCGCCGCGAGCGGCAGACACTCCACCACCTGACAGTCGAAGGCGAGGCCGATCTTCTCCCCCCGGCATTTGGGCAGATACCGGTCGTAGTAGCCGCCGCCCAGCCCCAAGCGCTGGCAGTCTTTGTCAAACGCCAGGCCCGGCACGAGGATGAGGTCGATTGCCTCCGGCGGGACCACCGGCCCCTCCGGGCAGGGGATGCCGTAGGGCCCGGGGACCAGGCAGTCCATGCGCCGGGCCTCCATGACGCCCTTTGAGAGGATTGCCGGGAGGCACACGGTCTTGCCGTCCGAGCGCATCCGCTCGATCAGCCCCAGCGTGTCCACCTCGCCGCTCACCGAATGGTAGCACAGCACGGTCCGCGCGCTTTCATACGCCTTGAGCGCCGTGACGCGCTCCATGATGCGCTCCGAGAGCGACGGGTCCGCGCTGGCCCTGCAGGCGCGCATCCGCGCCCGGAGCGTTGCCTTGTCACATTCCATCAAAGGTGCGGGCCACGCGGGCGGTGAAGCCCAGCATGATCTCGTAGGGGATGGTGCCGGTCAGCATCGCCAGCTCGTCCGGCGTGATGCGCTCCGGCCCTTGCGCGCCCAGCAGCACCACCGGGTCGTCCATCGTGACCTCCGGGATGTCGGTGACGTCCACCATGATCATGTCCATGCATACGCGCCCGATGAGCGGCGCGCGCCGCCCGCGCACCAGCACGTGGGCGCGGTTGGAGAGGAGGCGGGGGTAGCCGTCGCCGTAGCCGATGGGCAGCGTCATGACCAGGGCCTCCCGCTCGGTCTTGAACGTGCGGCCGTAGCCGATGGTCTCACCTATGGGAATCTTCGCGATGCGCGCGGGGTAGCTGACCAGCGTCTGCGCCGGGGTCAGCCCGGGCAGCAGGTGCTTCACCGAGCCGCCGTAGAGCGCGATGCCCGGGCGCACCATGTCGTGCCACAGCGTGGGGTCGCGCAGCAGCGCCTCGCTGGCGGCGGCGTGGGCGATGGGCCTGTAGCCCGCCGCGCGGACGCGCTTGACCGCCCGTGCGAACTGCGCGTTCTGTTCGCGGGTGTACTCCGGGTCGGAGTCCGCCGCCGCGAAGTGGGTGAACACGCCCTCCAGCTTGACGCGGGGGTTGTCCCGGAACAGGTCGAGCATTCCCGAAAGCGACGCCTCACCGCGGAGGCCGATCCTCGTCATGCCGGTGTCGATTTTGAGGTGCGCGTGGGCCACGGTGTCCAGCCGCAGGGCCTCCTTCTGAAGGACGTCCACCGCCCAGGGCTCAAACACCGACTGGGCCAGGTGGCTCGCCACCGCGGCCATGAGGCCCTCCGGGGAGGAGGCGCCCATCACCAGGATGGGCGCCTTCACGCCGGCCTCGCGCAGCTCAACGCCTTCCTCCACCAGCGCGACCGCCAGCTGGTCGGCGCCCGCGGCCAATTCGAGTTTTGCCGTCCGGACGAGGTCATGCCCGTAGGCGTCGGCCTTGATCACCGCCATCATGCGGGCCTTGCCCGCAAGACGGCGGCGGATCAGCACCGCGTTATTGGTCAGCGCCTCGCCCGAGACGCGCAGCGTGGTTTTGCGGTAGGTTGTCACAGTGATCGTACCTCGTCGTTGTCAAGAAGCTTCACATTGTTCTCGGTCAGCACCTTCAGGCCCTTGGCGAGGTCGGACAGGTGGAAGATCACCAGCGCGTGGCTGCCGGTGGAGCGCACGAAGGAGTACACGTACTCCACGGAGATGTCGTTCGCGGTCATGAGTTCCAGCACCTTGCTCAGCCCGCCGGGATGATCCGGCACGCACACCGCCAGCACGTCCGTGAGCCGGACGACGTAGCCAGCGTCCTTGAGCGCCTGCACGCCCTTTTCCATGTCGGTCATGATGCAGCGCAGGATGCCGTACTGCTCGGTGTCGGCGATGGAAAGCGCGATCAGGTCAATCTGGTTGTCGCTCAATATTTTGGTCAGGTCGGTCAGGCTGCCCTTCTTGTTCTCGAGGAACACCGAAACCTGCTTGACGTACATTTTCATACCCTCCAATCGCATATTGCAGACCATTGACAAGCCTTGTCGTACCTTCCAACCGTTTCCGGCGACCTGTGCGCCGGAAACGCCGTTTCCATAGCCAGTGCGGACACTGGCGGAGGAAACATTTCCGCAAGTCAGGGGTGCGCCCGGAAATTCCAGAGAATTTCAGGACCCCGCAGAACTTCTTTCTTCGCGTTGAAATCCCCCCGGGGGATTTCAACGCCTTACAAATTGCGGTTGTCGACGACCCTTCGCGCCTTGCCCTCAAAGCGCGGGATGGTCTTGGGGGCGACCAGCTTGATGGCGGCGGTGAGGCCCAGCGTGGACTTCATGCTCTCGTTGATCTTCTTCTGCAGTACCTGCATCTCGCCGACGGTGTCGCTGAACAGATCCTCGGTCACCTCGACCTGGATCTCCAGCTTGTCGGTGGAACCGGCGCGCTCGACGACCATCAGGAAGTGGGGTGTCACGCCGGAGATGGAGGTCAGCACCGTCTCCACCTGGCTCGGGAACACGTTGACGCCGCGGATGATCAGCATGTCGTCGGTGCGGCCGAGGATCCTGTCCATGCGCACCAGCGTGCGGCCGCATTCGCACACTTCCGCGTGCAGGCGGCACAGGTCATGGGTGCGGTAGCGCAGCATCGGCATACCTTCTTTGGTGATGGTGGAGAAGACCAGTTCGCCGCGCTCGCCGTAGGGCAGCGGCTGAAGCGTATCGGGGTCGATGATCTCCGGGACGAAGTGATCCTCGTTGACGTGCATGCCGTGCTTCATCAGGCACTCGAAGGATACGCCGGGGCCGGTGATCTCGGTCAGACCGTAGATATCCAGCGCGTCGATGCCCAGAAGCTCCTCAATCCGGACGCGGATGTTCTCGCTCCACGGCTCCGCGCCGAACGCGCCTGCCTTGAGCTTGAACTCCGAAAGGGGGATGCCCATCTCGCGGATGGTCTCGCCCACGTGCAGCGCGTAGGAGGGCGTGCAGCACAGGACCGTCGTGCCCATCGCGCGCATCATGTTAATCTGGCGCGGGGTGTTGCCGCTGGACATGGGGATGACGGTCGCGCCCACGGCGCTCGCGCCCTGATGCGCGCCCAGACCGCCGGTGAAGAGGCCGTAGCCGTAGGCGATCTGGATGATGTCGTCCTCGCCCGCGCCGGCGGCGGTCATCGTGCGGGCCATGCCCTCGGTCCAGATCTCGATGTCGCGCTTAGTGTAACCGGCGACGATGGGCATGCCGGTGGTGCCGGACGAGCCCTGGATGCGGACGATATTCTTCAGCGGCTCCGCGAAGAGGCCGTAGGGGAACTGGTCGCGTAGGTCCGGCTTGTCGGTGAAGGGGAGGAATTTCAAATCGTCGATGGAACGGATGTCGCCCGGCTCGATGCCCTTATCGATCATGCGCTGGCGGTACATGGGCACGTTGTCGAACACGCGCTTTACGGTGGTCTTCAGCCTTTCGCCCTGCAACGCGCGAAGCGCCTCGCGGTCCATGCACTCCGCTTCAGGGTTCCAGATCTTCATTTCTCTGGACTTCATGCGGGTGAACCCTCCTCATAGCCCTGCTCAAAGGCGGCGAGATTGATGGCAAGGGACTTCTCCGGCACGCTGGCCTCGACGGCCTTGCGCCAGAGCGCCCGGTCCGTGCCCGTCAGGCGGCACAGCGCGCCCAAGAGAACCAGATTGACCGCGCGGGCGTCACCGGCCTCGCGGGCCAGCGCCAGCGCGTCCAGAAGCGCGGTGCGGCGGGCGGCGGCGAGCTTTTCCGGGATGCCTTCCGGGTAGGCGGCCGCGCCGGTGATGACCGGCATGGGCGCGATTTTCTGGGTGTTGGCGATCAGCGTGCCGTCCGGCTTCAGGTAGGGAAGCGCGCGGAGCGCCTCCAGCTGTTCGAATGCCAGCAGGTAGTCCGCGCCGCCCGGCTCAACCAGCGGCGAATGGAAACCCTCCCCGATGCGCACATGGGTGATTACGTTGCCGCCCCGCTGCGCCATGCCGTGCACCTCGCTGACCTTCACGGGTATGTCCAGCTCCGCGGCAAGCGCGCCCAGGATGCGGCTGGTGAGGAGTGTGCCCTGTCCGCCGACGCCCACGATGACGATGCTCGTGTTGTTCATTCGCTCGCCCTCCCGATCGCGTGGAACCTGCACACGCTCTCGCACAGGCCGCAGCCGACGCACTGCTCCGGGTTGATGGAGGACTTCCTGCCGTCCTTTTGGATGGCGGGGCAGCCCAGCTTCATGCAGGCCATGCAGCCGACGCAGGTTCCCTGGCTCACCCTAAAGGGTCTCTCGCGGCGCTTTCGGTTCAAAAGCGCGCAGGCCCTGCGGGCGATGACGACCGCCGGGCCGGGATGGGCCAGCGCGTCCTTCAGCGCGGTTTCAAGGCCGGGAAGGTCGAATGCGTCGACGCTTGCGACTTTTTCGACGCCGCAGGCGCGGCAGAGGGCGTGTAGGTCGATCTCGGTGGTGGGGTTGCCGTGGATGTCCATGCCGGTGGCGGGGTTGGGCTGGTGGCCGGTCATGCCGGTGGTGCGGTTGTCCAGAATCAGGACCGCCGCGTTCGTGCGGTTGTAGGCGGCGTTGATGAGGGACGTGACGCCCGAGTGCAGGAAGGTGCTGTCGCCGATCACGGCGACCGTCCTGCCCGCGAAATCGTCGCCCTGCGCGCGCGCGAAGCCCTGCGCCATGCCCACCGACGCGCCCATGCAGAGCACGGTGTCGACGGCATTGAGGGGCGAAAGCGCGCCCAGCGTGTAGCAGCCGATGTCGCCGGTCACGTGGAGCTTGAGCTTTCCGATCACGTGGAACGGCCCCCGGTGCGGGCAGCCCGCGCACATCACCGGCGGGCGGCCGGGCAGCGCCTCGGCGGGCAACGCCTCGGGTACATCCCGCCCCAGTGCGGAGGCGATGCGGCGGACCGAAAGGTCGCCCTGCACGCCGGTCAGCGCCTTGCCGCCGGAGACCTTGACGCCCCAGGAGGCGATCTGCTCTTCGAAGATGGGCTCCAGCGATTCGATCACGTAGAGCTTGTCCACCTTCGCGGCGAAGTCCTCGATGAGCTTTCTTGGCATCGGGTTGACAACGCCCAGCTTCAGGATGGAAGCCTCCGGCAACGCCTCCCGCACGTATTGGTAGACCACGCCGGAGCAGACGACGCCGATTTCGGCGGAGCTCATCTCGACGCGGTGAAGGGTGGATTCGTTCGACCATTCCAGGAGCGCCTGGTTCCGCTTCTCAACCGTCAGGTGCCTCGCCCGCGCCATGGCGGGCATCATCACGTACTTGGCGGCGTCCTTCTCATAGGGCTTGACCGGAACCTCTTCCCGCTCCCCAAGGTCCGCCATGGAGCGCGCGTGCGCGATGGCGGTGGTGGTGCGGAGGAGGACAGGGGTGTCGAACCGTTCGCTGAGCGCAAAAGCCTCCCGGGTGAAGGCGAGGCATTCCGCGCTGTCGGCGGGCTCCAGCATTGGAAGGAGCGCCGCGCGCGCGTACCAGCGGCTGTCCTGCTCGTTCTGGGAGGAGTGCATGCCCGGGTCGTCGGCCACGACGATCACAAGGCCGCCGGAAACACCGGTGTAGCTCAGGGTAAAGAGCGGGTCAGCCGCGACGTTCAGCCCCACGTGCTTCATGCAGCACATGGACCTCGCGCCCGCGGCGGACGCGCCCGCGCACACCTCCAGCGCGACCTTCTCGTTGACCGCCCATTCGCTGTAGATCTCGGGGTAATTCGAAACGGCTTCGGTGATCTCGGTCGACGGGGTTCCGGGATAGGAGCTGACCACGCGCGCTCCGGCTTCCCACGCGCCGCGCGCGATCGCCTCGTTGCCCAGCAGTAGTGCCTTCTTCATCAAATCATTCCTCGTCAGTTGGTTTGATCCCTCAGGTCGGTCACGCGGCGCGCCTTGCCCTCAAAGCGTTTGAGCGAGCCGGGCGACACAAACCGAACCGGGATATCCAACTCGCAGACCGAGCGCAGCTTGGCCATGACGCCCTTGCGCAGGTGCTCGATCTGCTGGAAATCGTCGATGTTGTGGCGGTCGTCGATCTCAACGCGCACCTCGATCTTATCGAGGTAGTTTTCCCGGGTTACATGGATTTCATAGTTGGGGCTGACGCCTTCCGAGCCCACCAGCACCGATTCGATGGTGCTTGGGAACAGGTTGACGCCGCGGATGATCAGCATATCGTCGGTGCGGCCCTTGCACTGCTCCATGCGCATCATCGTGCGGCCGCAGGCGCAGGGCTCGGCAAGGAGGCGGGTGATGTCGCGGGTGCGGTAGCGCAGGATGGGCATCGCCCACTTGGTGAGCGTGGTGATGACCATCTCGCCCTGCTCGCCCGGCGGCAGCGCGCGACCGGTCTCCGGGTCGATGATCTCGCAGAGGAAGTAGTCCTCGTTGATGTGCATGCCGCACTGGTGCTCGCACTCACCGCTGACGCCGGGGCCCATGACCTCGGTCAGGCCGTAGTTCTCGGTGGCCTGGATGCCCCAGCGGCGCTCGAGTTCAGAGCGCATCGCCTTGGTAGAAGCTTCCGCGCCGAAGAGGCCGATCCTGAGCTTAATGTCGCCCATGACCCCCATCTTCTCCGCCACCTCGGCCATGTACATGGCGTAGGAGGGGGTGGAGATCAGAATGGTGGAGCCGAAGTCCCGCATCAGGCTCACCTGGCGCTCTGTGTTGCCGCTGGAGATGGGCACGATGGTGGCGCCGATCTTCTCAAGCCCCTGGTGCAGGCCGAAGGCGCCGGTGAAGAGGCCGTAGCCGAAGGAGACCTGCGCGATGTCGCTTCGGGTCGCGCCGCCGGCGGTCGCCATGCGCGCCACACACTCGGTCCAGTTGGCGAGGTCGTCCGCCGTATAGCCCGCCACGATGGGGCGGCCGGTGGTACCGCTGGAGGCGTGGATGCGCGCTACGTCGTCCATGGGGACGGCGAATAAGCCGTAGGGGTAGTTGTCGCGCAGGTCGTTCTTGACGGTGAAGTCCAGTAGCTCGATGTCGCGGAGCGTTTGAATGTGCTCCGGGCGGACGCCGCGTTCGTCCATCTTCCGCCTGTAGAACGCGACGTTCGCGTAGGCGTGGGCGACGATCCCCTGGAGCCGCTGAAGCTGTACCGCTTCGATGCCGGCGCGATCCATGGTCTCCGCCCTTGGATTCCAGATCATGGTGCTTCCTCCCTTACCGTTCTTCCGTGCTGCAATGAGGTGCAAGTGTATGGATATACATTCTCCATTATAGACCAAAGCGCCGGTGAAATCAAATGCGGGTTTTGGCGGGAGCGTAAATTTTGTCAAACAAAAAGCGTTGAAAACACGAGGGTTTTCAACGCTTCGGGCTTGGATCAGGCAATGCGGGATTGAAGGCGGGCGCTATTCCCGGGGTTCGTCGGGCGCGGGCTCCTCCGGCGCGGGTTCCGCGGTGGTCGGCTCCGGCGCGGGGGAGGGCGCGGGCCAGATGATCTCAGCGCCGCCCGCGGTCATGGTCTGGGGCGGTTCGGGTTCCGGCTCCTTGGGCGCTTCCGGCTCGGGTTCGGGTTCCGGCTCGGGTTCGGGCTCGGGCTGGGGCGCGGGCTCCGGACGAGGCGGCTTGGGCAGCTTGGTGCCGCAGCTGGCGCAGAAGCTGGCCTCGATGGGCTGCACGCCGCCACAGTTGGGGCAGCGGCTCTGATGGCGTAAGGAGTCGATCTCCTGGCGCGTCGCTTCGCACTCGGCTTCCAGCTGCGTGACTTTCTGGCAGAACATGTCGGCCGCCTCGCAAGCGCCGCCGGCTCCGCGCATGGAGTAATAGGCCTTCCCGATCTGCAGGAAGTACTGCTCAATCTCGGCCTCCTTGGCTGCGATGCGGCTATTCAGCCGGGCGACCTCAGCGGCCTCCTGGGTCTTCTGGCCAACGTTCTTGGCCACTTCGGACACGCGCTTTCCAAAATCCTGAAACAGTGGCATGCTACGCACCTCATTTCCTGTCGCGTTCAAGTGTATGACGGGCGGCGTGAAATCTTTCCTCTTGTACCAATTCCGAACATTCTTTCGTCGTCTCGGCGGATCTTTTCGCGCAGTGCGGTGTCGCTCTTCGCTCAACGTAGCGCTGCTACGCCTCGCTCCGGCTCCTTGCCCTGCATCGAAATGTTCGCCGCTTTGGTCAAAATACTGTTCTGCATTGGCTTATCACCAGTTTGCCCCATTTTGCGATAAAATGCAAGCGCGGCCCGGAAAGTTCGGAAAATTGTATGATTTGCGCCACGGCTCGCGCATACTGACCGAGGAGGCGTTTTCCATGCTGACCATTTTTATCCGCGCGATCATCCTGTACCTGGTCATGGTCGCCACCATGCGCGCAACCGGAAAGCATCAGTTGGGCCAGTTCCAGCCCTACGAATTCGCGCTGGCCATCATGGTGGCGGACCTTCTGGTGACGCCGATGGCGGACATCTCAACCCCGCTGTTCCACGGTGTGCTGCCCATCCTCGCGCTGTACGTGGTCAACGGTTCGTTGACCCTCGCCTGCATGAAGAGCGACCGCATCCGCGCTTTTCTCTCCGGCAAGCCCTCGGTGGTGGTTTCCCGCGGGGTCATCAACCGAAGCGAGCTGGACCGGCTGTGCATGAGCCTTTCGGACCTGCAGGAGGGCCTGAGGGAGGCGGGCCTCCTGGACCCTAGCTCCTGCGGAACCGCCATTGTGGAGACCGACGGCAACATCACCGCCTTTCCGCACGCCGTCAAGCGCACCGTCACCCCGGAGGATTTGAACCTGAAACCCGGCTACGAAGGCCTGCCGCTGGTCCTGATCGAGGATGGCCGGGTGCAAAAGCACAACCTCTCCATGTCGGGGAAGGATGAGCCGTGGCTTCATGAGCTTCTGGGCCACTACGCTCTGGAGTTCCCGAAAGTGCTGATCGCGAGCCTTGACACCCAGGGCGGGCTGCACGTGCAGGACATGCGCGGCAGCATCCTGCACATGCAGGCGCTGACGAGCCAAGAGGTCGTCTGGTAATGCGGTCGAAACTGATTGGCGTCATACTGGTGGCGGTGGTGGCGGTTTCGTTCGCCGTTACATGCATGCTCGTTGTCGAGCACGCCGTTGGGCAGGTGGAGAAGCTGTCGATGGAGGCGCAAGACCTGGTCGAGCAGGGGAAGACGGAGGACGCCGTCGCGAAGATGACGCAGCTCGCGTCGGAGTGGAAGCGGCACCAGCAGTTTCTGGAACTGCTCGTATCCCACGACGAGATGCACACGGTGATCGAGCGGTATACGGAGGCGGATGTCAGCCTGTGGCAGAACCATCTGGACGATTACACCAAGTCGATGGCGCTTCTTCAGGAGATGCTGGATCATATCCGCGACCAGGAGATGATCAGATGGGGAAACGTACTATAAAAGAAAATCAGGACCCCTCGGGGTAGAAACAGGCCGCGGGCGAAAGCCTGCGGCCTGTTTTGTTATTCCAGGAAGCCGTCCTTTTCGATCTTCATGATCATGTCCACCCGGCGCTGGTGACGCCCGCCCTCGAAGTCGGAGTCCAGGAAGGTATCCACGATCATCTTGGCCAGTTCGCTGCCGACCACCCGCGCGCCGAAGCACAAGATGTTGCAGTCGTTGTGGGTGCGGGCCATCTTCGCGCTGTAGGGTTCGGAGCAGACCGCCGCGCGGATGCCGGGGATTTTGTTGGCCGCGAGGCTCATGCCGATGCCGGTGCCGCAGATCAGAAAGCCCAGGTCGCACTCGCCTCTCGCCACCGCGCGGGCTGCGATGTCGGCGTAGACCGGGTAGTCGTCGGTGGGGCGGGGCGTTTCAAGGTCGTAGACCACCGGCTGGAACCCTCGCGCTTCCAGATGGGCGCGGATGATCTCCCGGAGGTCGGAGGCTGCGTGGTCGGATGCCAGGGCGATTTTCATGTTGAACACCTCTTGCTATGCTTGCGTTGATTCGAATGTATTCTGCCCCAAATGATTTTTCCCTTGTGGGGAGTCCAGAGGGATTCAATCCCTCTGGCGGGGGTCCGGGGGCGGAGCCCCCGGCGTTTCCCCGGCGTTCCCCCTCGCCTACCTCGTGCTCTTGTCGTAGGGCACGCCGCTGGCCCTGGGCGCCTGGGATTTCGCGCTGGTGAATGCCAGCACGATCAGCGTGGCGATGTAGGGGATCATCTTGTAGATGTCCGAGGAGATCGGCAGGCTCTGAAGGCCCGGGATGCCCGAGTAGGCGGCCGCGATGGTCTTCATCAGGCCGAAGAACAGCGCCGCGATCAAAATCCGCACCGGCTTCCACTGGCCGAAGATCAATACCGCCAGTGCCAGAAAGCCGTAGCCCGCCACGGTGGCGTTGAAGTTGGTGGACGTGGGCACCACGAACACCAGTCCGCCGAGGCCCGCCAGCGCGCCGGAGATCAGTACGCCCGCGTACCGGATCCTGTACACGTTCACGCCCACGCTATCCGCCGCCTGCGGGTGTTCGCCGCAGGCGCGGAGCCGGAGGCCGAACTTCGTCTTGTACAATACGAACGCCGCCGCCGCGAGGATGACGAGCCCCACGTAGGTGGTGATGTAGCAGTTCTGGAAGAGCAGCGGCCCCAATACCGGGATGTCGCCCAGCACCGGCACCTTCTGGATGTAGAAGGTGTTGGTGAACTGGATCTGCTGCACGCCGTTGGGTTGCAGCGTTCGGGCCATGTAGATCGAAAACGCCGGGGCGAACATGTTGAGCGCCGTGCCGGAGATCGTCTGGTCCGACCGGAGCGAAATCGCCGCGTAGGCGTGG
Source organism: Bacillota bacterium (assembly GCA_023416655.1). Classification (GTDB taxonomy): domain Bacteria; phylum Bacillota; class Clostridia; order Christensenellales; family Aristaeellaceae; genus JAEZHK01. The sequence continues at coordinate 5,069 of JAEZHK010000053.1, read as the reverse complement.
AGGGAGGAGAAGATCAGCCCCGCGCCCGCCGCGATCAGGATCGCGAGCAGCAGCTGCCACTGCCCGCCCATGAAGGCCTGGGTCCGGTTGAGAAAGAGGATCGACGCGAACGCGCCCATGACCATGATGCCCTCGAGGGCGATGTTGACCACGCCGCTGCGCTCGGAGAACATGCCGCCCAGCGCCACGATGAGCAGCGGGATCGAGAAGAACATCATCTGCTGGAACAGGAAGAAGATCGTATCCATTACGTGCCCTCCTTCTCTTCCTGGCGCTGTGCCCGTTTCTTCATCACGCGGCCGATCAGGTCCCGCACAAGCAGAGAGAACGCGCTGAAGTAGATGACCATCGCGATGATGATGTCGATGACTTCCTGCATGAACTTGAGGCTCTGCAGGTAGGAGCCGCCCACCGAGATGTAGGCCACGAACAGCGCCGAGAAGATGATACCGATGGGGTTTGAAAGACCCAACAGCGCCACCGGGATGCCGTTGAAGCCCTGGGCCGAAAGCACTTCCTCCACGTGGATGTGCATGCCGCTGGGCGGCGCCAGGTACATCAGCGCCCCCGCCGTGCCCGCCAGCGCGCCGGCCAGCACCATCGAAAGCATGATCGTGCGCTTTTCGCTGATGCCCGCGTAGCGCGCGGCGTTTTTGTTGAAGCCGCAGGCGCGAAGCTCGTAGCCGAAGGTGGTCTTGTTGAGCAGGATGTACATTACCACCGCCAGCGCTATGGCGATCAGGATGCCCGCGTTGACGCTGGAGATGTCCACGTACTTGCCGGTGAGGTTGTAAAAGACCTTGTCCAGCCCGCCCTTGGGAATGACGCCGCCGGGCAGCACGTTTTTCGTCTGGTTCTTGGTGGAGTCGAAGATCTGGGAACCGCGGATCAAAAAGTTGATGCCGTACATGCCGATGTAGTTCATCATGATCGACGAGATGACCTCGTTGACGTTCAGCCGCGCCTTGAAAAAGCCGGGCACCAGCCCCCAGACGCCGCCCGCCAGCATGCCCATGAGGATCCCCACGACCCAGTGGAGGCCGCTGGGCAGGAACGTCCAGCTGACGCCCACCCACACCGCCGTCGCGCCGCCCACCATCAGCTGCCCGGGCGCGCCGATGTTGAAAAGCCCTGTCCGGAACGCGAAGCCCACCGAAAGGCCGGTCATGATCAGCGGCGTCGCCAGGTAGAATACCTGGCCCAGCCCCTTCATGCCGTTGTTGAAGCCGCCCTTTAAGATGATGACGAGGCCCTGGAGCGCGCTCTCGGGCTTACTGATCAGAAGGATCACAAACCCGGCCAGGAGGCCCGCCAGGATTGCGATCAGCGAGGCCGACGCGTTTTTCAGGCCCTGCTTTTTCATGAGGCGCTCCCCCTTTTCGAACCGGCCATGTACAGGCCGATCTCCTGGATGGTCGCGGCCTCGGGGTCGAGCCCTGCCACGATCCTGCCCTCGAAGATTACGTAGATCTGGTCCGACAGCGACTTGACCTCGTCCAGCTCCAGCGAGATCAAGAGCACCGCGCAGCCGCGGTCTCGGGCCAGCACCAACTGCTTGTGGATGTACTCGATCGCGCCCACGTCAAGGCCCCTCGTGGGCTGCACCGCGATCAGAAGGTCCGGCTCCAGGCTGATCTCCCGGGCGACGATGGCCTTCTGCTGGTTGCCGCCGGACATCGAGCGGGCGACGGTCGCGCCGCCCTGGCCGGAGCGGATGTCGAAAGCCTCGATCAGGTGGTTCGCGTGCGCTTCCACCGCGTCAAAGCGGATGAACCCCCGGTTCTGGAATTCATGCGTCTGGTAGCTCTTGAGCGCAAGGTTCTCCGACAGCGTAAAGTCCAGCACCAGCCCGTGCTTGTGCCGGTCCTCCGGAATGTGGGAGAGCTTCATGTCGTTGCGGCGGCGGATCGGGGCGCGGGCGATGTCCTGCCCGTTCAGAAGGATGCGGCCGGAATCGGTCGCGGCGAGGCCGGAGATCGCGTAGACCAGCTCGCTCTGGCCGTTGCCGTCGATGCCCGCGATGGTCACGATCTCGCCCCGGTGGACCGTGAAGCTCACGTCGTCGAGGAGCAGCTTGTGGTGGTGGCGGGAGCGCATGGAGACGTGCTCGAGGGTCAGAACCGGTTCGCCCGGTTCGGCCTTCGCCTTCTCGACCGAGAAGTTCACCTTGCGGCCCACCATCATCTCGGAGAGCTCTTCCTTCGTGACCTGGGCCACGTCCACCGTGCCGATGTACTTGCCCTTCCGCAGCACCGTGCACCGGTCGGCCAGCTCCTTGATCTCGGCCAGCTTGTGGGAGATGAAGAGGATGGACTTGCCCTCCGCCGCCAGCCCGCGCATGATGCGCATCAGTTCCTCGATCTCCTGCGGCGTCAAAACCGCCGTGGGTTCGTCGAAGATCAGCACCTCGTTGTCGCGGTAGAGCATCTTCAGGATCTCGACGCGCTGCTGCATGCCGACCGTGGTGTCCTCGATTTTGGCGTCGGGATCGATCTTGAGGCCGTAGCGCTCGGAAAGGTCCACCACGCGCCGCCGCGCCTCGTCCATCCGGAGCACGCCGCGTCTCACCGTCTCAACGCCCAGGATGATGTTTTCCAGCACCGTCATGTTGTGCACAAGCTTGAAGTGCTGGTGCACCATGCCGATGCCGGCCTGGTTGGCGTCGTTCGGGTTTTTGATGGCGATTGGCGCGCCGTTTTTCCGGATCTCACCCGCGTCCGGCTGATACAGGCCGAACAAAACGCTCATCAAGGTTGACTTCCCCGCGCCGTTCTCGCCAAGGAGCGCATGGATCTCGCCCCGGACCAGCCGGAGCGTGATGTCGTCATTGGCGCGGATGCCGGGAAAGTCCTTGGTGATGCCGATCATCTCGATGACGTAATCCAAGAAAATCACTCCACTGGCAGCGAATGCTGCGTCCAGAATTCAAATGCAGGGGCAGATCCGAGAATCTGCCCCTGCTGTGAGCGTATGGGTTCTTACCCGATCAGGTTGACCTTGACGATTTCGGGCTTCAGGTCCACCGGGCTCTCGACGACGTCCTTCTGCGGGACGACTTCAGCCTTGGCCAGCTTGGCATAGATGGCGTCGTAGTCGGCCTGGGAGAACGTGGTGAAACGGGAGGTCGCCATCGGCAGCTGCACGCCGTTCTTGTCCGCGCCCAGCACCCAAGCTTCGCCGCCGGGGAACTTGTCCGCGTAGTACGCGGTCAGCGCCTGCTCAACGGCCGCGCCCAGGCCCTTCATGGCCGAGGTGATGACGGTTTCGGACTCGGCGCTCTGGTCGACGTCCACGCCGATGACCTTGCCGCCGGCCGCTTCCGCCGCCGCCATAACGCTGTTGCCCACCGCGCCGCCGCAGGCGAAGATGACCTGGACGCCGTCATTGTACCAGGAGGACGCCATGGCCTGCGCCTCGGGGGTGGCCGCGAAGCCGCCGGTGTAGTTGTAGTTCACGCTGACGTCCGTCAGGCCCAGTTCCTTGGCCGCGTAGTCCGCGCCCTGCACGAAGCCGTAGCCGAAGCGAACGACCGCCGGAACCGCCATGCCGCCCATGAAGCCCAGCTTGGTGTAGCCGTCCTTGACGGCCGCGTAGCCGGCCAGGAAGCCCGACTGCTCCTCGGCGAACACGATGCCCACCGCGTTCTTCTCGGTGCGGAACTCGGAGTAGTCCGCGTTGTGCGGGTTGCCGTCGATCAGCACGAAGTGCACGTCCGGATACTTGTCCTGCGCGACGAAGATCGGCTCTTCGAACAGGAAGCCCGGCGTCACGATGACCTTCGCGCCGTCGGCGACGGCCTGGTCAATGCGCTCCACGTAGATTTCCGTGGACTGCGCGGACGGCTGATAATAGTTGTACGTCTTGCCGTTGGCTTCCGCATAGGCCTTGATGGCTTCCCAGGTGCCCTGGTTGAAGGACTTGTCGTCGATGGTGCCGATGTCGGTGATCATGCCGATTTCATAGGTCTCGGCAAGCGCGACGGCGCAAACGCCGAGGCTCAGAACCAGCGCCAAAAACAAGGAAACGAATTTCTTCATAGCGGCTAACCCTCCTGAAATATGTTCGCCCGCTGTGCGGGCCGGGGTGTATACATTATACCAGATGCGGCCCGAATAGGGAAGTGGCGGGTTAATATAAATTTATACATTTGGGCAGGGAATTGAAGGATGAAGCGCGCCCGGCGGCGTGTTGCGGCGCGGCATCGGGCGGGGGTGCCGGGTTTGAAGGCCGGGCATATCTCGCTATTGCACCATGGCCGCCAGGGCTTTAAGGATCCTGTCGACCCGCGCCCGCTGCGGCTTCGACAGTTCGCCGTAGCGGGCCGCGATCGCCGTACGAAACAGGCCGGCGTTGCCGGGGTGAAAGCAAACCGCCATGCGTTCCAGATGTTGGGGGATTTCCTTCGCCCTGCAACCGGCCAAATGAGCGATGAGAATCGGAAGCACCCTTTGCTCACAGGCTTTCTTCGCGCATATCAGCTTTGCGAATACGCTGATGCTGTGGTCTACCGTAATGACGCTGCCTTCTTTGTATGTGGCAACCACTTCATCGAGGTGCGCCATGACGGGATCGGGATTCAGATCCGTCACCATCCCCAACGCGGTCATGGCGCCCCATTGAAGCCGGTTGTTCCTGGAGCGAAGCAGGCGAAGAAAGACTTCGGCATATGGGGCAATCAGTTCCCGCCTGCGCTGCCCGATCTCATACAAAACTTTGATGCAGTCACCGGCGGTCGCCCTGTCCATATCAAGCCCCTTGACGATTTCTTCGATTCCCGCCCGATCCTCGCCGCTTGCCAACTGTTCTGCCAATTCGATGTTGGGCGTCTCGTCGTTCCGATGCAGTGCGCTTGCGATTTTGTTCAGCATCATTTTCTCCCTCTCCTCAGACCTTTTTGTCCGCAAGGACCGCTTTATACCAACTCCAAGCATAAATCACTCGTTGCGCCGGGTCTTTTCGCGCGCCGCGGTGTCGCCTTCCGCTCAAAATAGCGCTGCTATTCCTCGCTCCGGCTCCTTGCGCCGCATCAAAAATCCCTCGCCGCTTTGGAGTGATTTATGTTCTCCATT
>JAEZHK010000079.1 GCA_023416655.1 Bacillota bacterium | reverse complement strand
TGACCCCTTGCTTGTAAGGCAAGTGCTCTCCCAGCTGAGCTATGCTCCCATGTTCCACACCCATGCCGCAATTCGCGGCGACAGATGATATTCTACTAGAAAACGGATTCGTTGTCAATACCAAATCAAAGATTTTTATGGTTAAGAAAACGCACACGATTTAACAGAGGAACGCAGGCGCAACGGCGGGCGTTTTCTGGCATTTTCCGGCGGAAAACGGCGCATACTACGGGGGCGATCTGGCCTGCAGGGTGGTTGGTCCTTGTTCCCCGGCGGCGCGCGTCGGTGCCAAAAAACGGGGCCGGGCAAGTGCCCGGCCCCGTTTTGGGCGCGTTCAGCTAGCGCTGACTCTGGATCATGCGCTCCTGCGCCCTGTTCATCTCGGAGCCAATCTCGGCCTCCGGTTTAGGCGTGTTCAGTTAGCGCATGCCGGCCTGGCCGGACATCGCGCGTTCCTGCGCCTCGATCATCTTCTTGACCATCGAACCGCCGATGGAGCCGGCGTCCTTGCTGGTCAGATCGCCATTGTAGCCGTTCTTCAGGTTGATGCCCAGCTCGCCGGCCACCTCATGCTTCATGTTCCACATCGCCTGACGGGCTTCGGGGACGTTGATCTTGTTGCTGGAAGAATTGCTCGCCATGATTCATCGCTCCTTTTTATGAATGATTTGGTTCATCCGACTCACTTGCCGGAAGCTCGATTCTGGTAGTCGGTAATCATCTTCTTGACCATGTAGCCGCCGACCGTGCCGTTGTCACGTGAAGAGAGATTGCCGTTGTAACCCTGCTTCAGATTCACGTTCAGCTGGTTCGCGATCTCAAACTTCATGTTTTCCAGTGCCGTCTCGCTTCCCTGGACATTGATTCTGCTCCTGCTCACCTTTTCACCTCCCAAACAAGTCTGATGTTATTTTGACCTGCGGCGGGCATTTTAGACTGGTAGTTTTTTGCGACATGCTCGGCGAGCTTTGTGGTTTTCATTTCGCTGCCCGGGTGGTTGAAACACGTAAAAAAGCCCGCGCCGCGGAGCGTTCGCGGGCGGGCAGGGAAAGATGTGACAAGTACGAATGCGGTTTTTTCGCTTCATGGGGCGGGGGAGAATCCCAGGGCGCGCAATCAGCCCAGGCAGGCGTGGATGGCCGCGGTCATGAACCTTGCTGTGCCCTCGCCAGCCTTGTCAATGTTTTTGGCAAAGCGCTCGTCGGCTTCGTACATTGATGCCAGGCCCAGAAGGATCTCGTCGGTGCAGTCGTAAAAGTTGCGGGTGATGACCGCCTGCCAGCGGCGCACCAGCGCCTTCGCCTCCGCGCTGTCCGGCGCGGTGCCGACGAGCTTCGCGAAGCCGTCGAACACGGCCTTCGTCTCCGCGCTGACGCGCGCCCAGTCGGCCTTGCCGTAGGATGCCGCCTTCGCCTCGGACTGCCTGTAGGCGTCGGTATCGCCCCAGCGCTCGCGCGCCTCGTCCGAGTACTTGGCCTTCGCCTCCTCGATCTCCGTCATGTCAAACGCGTTCAGTTCCATGAGAACCTCTCCTTTCAATGCGCGCCCGGCGAGCTCTATCAGCCGGTCCAGCCGGTTCCGCTGCAGGGTGAGCAGCGTTCTCTGCTTTTCCAGCGCCTCGCGGGCGTCGTAGTCCGGGCGCGAGCGGACTCGGTGGATCTCGTCGATGGAAAAATCCAGCTCCCGGAAGAACAGGATCTCCGCAAGCGCACTTATCGCCTCGTCGCCATACAGGCGGTAGCCCGCCTCCGTGACGGCCGAGGGCGCAAGAAGCCCCGCCTGGTCGTAATAGCGCAGCGTGCGCGCGCTGACGCCCGCCATTTTAGCCAGTTCCCCGACGGTGTACATCCGCTCACCTCCCTTCGAACAAAAGCATAAGGCATGACGTTACGGAAAGGTCAATACCCGAGATTGTTAATTCTATGGTTACGTCCGTCAGTTCATCGCGACTTCGCGCAGCTTCTCGGCCAGCTGCTCCCGCGCGAGCGCGATCACCTGCTTTGCCTCTTCGGAGTTTGGGCGTTTCAGCAGGCTCCTCGCCTCGTCGTGGGTTTCCTTCAGAAGCCGCCCGTCCGCCATCTGCCACAGGCTCATGGAAGCGCCGCCCGACTGCCGGTAGCCCAGCACGTCGCCGGGGCCGCGGGTCTCCAGGTCCTTGCGGGCGATTTCGAAGCCATCGTTGGTGGCGGTCATCAGTTTCAGCTTTTCGTTCGGCTCGGCCATCAGGAAGCACCAAGATTCTTGCGCTCCCCGGCCTACTCGCCCGCGCAGCTGATGGAGCTGCGCCAGCCCGAACCGGTCGGCGTTTTCCACCACCATGACGGAGGCGTTGGGCACGTTGACGCCCACCTCGATGACGGTGGTGGATACCAGCACGTCCAGCTCATCCTTCCGGAACGCTTCCAGCGCCGCTTCCTTCTCCGCGCTCTTCATTTTGCCGTGCACCAGGCCGACGCGAAGGCCCTTCAGTGAATTGTCGCGCAGTTCCTCGTAGACCGACTGCGCGTTCTGCGCGTCGATGGCCTCGGATTCCTCCACCAGCGGGCAGACCACGTACACCTGACGGCCTTTCGACACTTCCTTGCGCAGGAAGCCGTACAGCGCCGGGCGCTTCTCGTCGGGCACCAGGCGGGTTTTCACGGGGGTTCGGCCGGGGGGGAGCTCGTCAACCACCGAGATGTCCAGATCCCCGTACAGGATCAGCGACAGCGTCCTGGGGATGGGCGTGGCCGACATGACCAGCACGTTCGCCGCCTGTCCCTTTGCGCCCAGCGCGGTGCGCTGGCGGACGCCGAAGCGGTGCTGCTCGTCGGTCACCACCAGGCCCAGGTTTTCGTAGGCCACTTTTTCAGTGATCAGCGCGTGGGTGCCGATGGCGACCCGCCACGCCCCGGTCGCGATGGCCTCGTGGGCCAATCGATGTTCCTTTGCCGTCATGCTGCCCGTCAGAAGGCCGCAGGAGACGCCCAGAGGCTCCAGAACCTGCTTGGCACTCTCGTAGTGCTGGCGGGCCAGAACCTCCGTAGGCGCCATTAGCGCGCCCTGATAGCCGCGCTTCGCGGCCAGGAACAGCGCGCCCATGGCGATGGCGGTCTTGCCGCAGCCCACGTCGCCCTGCACCAACCGCGCCATTGCAACGTCACTCTCGAGGTCGCGGGCGATTTCGTTCAAAACCCGCGCCTGCGATAAGGTGGGGCGGTAGGGGAGGGACGCCCAGAAGGCCTCCACGTCTTCCGGGGGACATGGGATGGCGGCGCCCTCACTGCGCCGTCCGCGCAAGACCCAAAGCCCTACCTGGTAGATGAGCAGCTCCTCGAACGCCAGGCGGCGCTTCGCGACCTCGAGCGCCTCGAAGCTCTCCGGCAGATGTGCGGCGCGCATCGCGAAGTTGCGCTCTGAGAGGCCGTGCCGAAGCCGGAGGGTTTCGGGCAGTTCGTCCGGCCATTGGCCCTCCGATACCTTCAGCGCCTGGGCGACGATGTCCCTAAACGCCGCACCGGGGATGCCGGAGGTCTTGCGGTAGACAGGGATGATGCCGCGCTCCTTTTCAAAGGACGGGCTCGTCAGTTGCAGGCCGCCTCGCCGTTCGACGCGCCCGTAGAGCAGCACTTCCCGGCCGTCTGAGAGCGACTTCGCAAGCCACGGCTGGTTGTACCACACCGCGCGGATGGCGCCGCTTTCGTCCGTGACCAGCGCGGAGGTGATCATAAGCCGCCCTTTGCGGAAGCTGCGGGGCGTTTCGATCCGCCCGGCAACCGCCGCCACCTCGCCCTCCCGGAGCGCGTCGATGGGCGTGACGCGGGTCAGATCCCGGTATTCGACGGGCAGGCGCAGTAAAAGTTGGCGGACGGTTTCTATGCCGTCCGCCTTAAGCGCCTGTAGCCGCGTTTTTCCGATGCCGCGGATATCGAAGAGGTTCACGTCCATCATTCCACCGCGATCAGATAGTAGTACAACGGCTGTCCGCCGGAGTAGACGGACACGTCGCAGAAGTCATATTTTTCCTGAAGCTTTTCGCGCAGCGCCTCGGCCTGCTCCTTGGTGGTGTCCTCGCCGTAGTAGATGGTGATCAGCTCGCTGTCCTCGGTCACCATGTCCTGAAGGATCTCCTCCGCCACGACGGACGGATCGCTGCCCAATTGCACAATCCGATTGTCCACCAGGCCCATGATGTCGCCCTCGTGGATCTCGCGCTCGTCGAAGGTGGTGTCGCGCACCGCGTATGTAATGGACGCGGTGTGCACCCGCTCCGCCGCCTCCCGCATGCGCTCGGCGTTCTCCTCGCCGGAGAGGTCCGGCATGAACGCGATGGCCGCCGCGATGCCCATCGGCACCGATTTCGTGGGCACCACGAAGACCTTCTTCTCGGAAAGCTCGCTGGCCTGCTGGGCGGCGAGAATAATGTTGGTGTTGTTGGGCAGCACGAACACCTGCCGGGCGTGGGTGGACTCGATGGCCTGCACCAGTTCTTCGATGGACGGGTTCATGGTCTGGCCGCCGTCGACCACCTGATCCACCGCCATGTCGCGGAAAATGTCCACCAAACCGTTCCCCAGTGCCACCGCCACCGTGCCGTACTCTTTCAGTTCCGGCTCCGGCGGCTTTTTCGCCATGCGCTCGCGGAATTCTTCCAGCATGTTGTCGATCTTGATGGCGTCCAGTTCGCCCAGCTCCAGCGCCATCTGCAGCGCGCGGCCGGGCTCGTTGGTGTGCACGTGCACCTTGACGACCTCGAGATCGCCCACCACCAGCACGCAGTCCCCGATGCGCTCAAGGCGTTTCCTCAGGCGTGCCACTTCGCTGTCCTTGAGGTCGGGCTTCGGGTGGGACACGATGAATTCCGTACAGTAGGCGAACTGGATCTCGCCTAGGGCTTCATGGTCGTCAATATACTCGCCGGGCAGCGGCGCGGCCTGCGCCTGTCCGGAAGATGTCTCCACCACGGGTTCGCCGCTCAGCGCCGCGTAGAATCCGGCGTACACCACCATCAGCCCCTTGCCGCCAGAATCCACCACGCCCGCCTGTTTCAAAACCGGCAGCATCTCCGGCGTGCGCTTCAAAATCGAGTCGCCCACCGACAGGACTTTTCGCATCAGTTCTAAAAGGTCCGTGGATTTTTCGCGCTCCAGCTCTTCCGCGATCACGCGGGCGACGGTCAGGATCGTGCCCTCCTTGGGCTTCATGACCGCCTTGTAGGCGGTGTCCGCGCCGCTGCGGAGCGCCCGGACGAAAACCTGCGCGTTCATCTCCTCCACGCCTTCCAGCGCGCGGGAGATGCCTCGGAGGATCTGGCTCAGGATGACGCCGGAGTTGCCGCGCGCGCCCTTCAGCGCGCCCTTGGCGACGGTCGACGCCACGTCCGAAACGGTGGGAAAACTGCGGCTGGCCAGTTCCTTCACGGCGGTGGCCATGGTCTGGGTCATGTTGGTGCCGGTATCCCCATCCGGTACGGGAAACACATTCAGCGCGTCGATGCTCTCGCGGTTCTTGGTGAGCAGCGCCGCGCCGGATAAAAACATGTCCTTGAGCATCATTCCGTCTATCGATTGAATCGGCAAAAGAATTCCCTCCCAGCTCCTAAAAGGCGCGTCAGACGCGGATGTCCTCCACGGACACGTTGATGCGGTTGACCTTGATGCCTGTCAGGTGCTCGATTTTGTATTTTACGGTTTCGATGATCGTCTCGGCGACGGCGCTGATCGAAATGCCATATTCCACTATGATGAAGAGATCCACATCCACGCTCTCCGCGGCAGGGCGGAGCCTGACGCCGCGGCCAAGGTTTTCGCGGCCCAGCATTTGTACAAAGCCGTCCGTGGTGCGTTTCGCGGCCATGCCCACGATGCCGTAGCACTCAAGCGCCGAAAAACCTGCGACCTTGAGCAGTACTTCCTCGTTCACGCTGACCGTGCCAAGATCGGTTTTGAACTTGCAATCCATAGCTGTTCCTCCATTGAGGGCATTCGCCCTGCATCCATTAGTATACAGTTTTTTCCCGGGGCATGCAAGCACCGCCGTTCCTTTTTACATCCTTGCCCGGCGAACGTCAAGTTTTACATCTTTGGGGGTTGCATTCGGGGCGGGCGGGTGATATAATACTTCTGTTTTGATGTAAACTGACGCCTGAAGGAGGTGTAGCAGATGGGCAAATTTTGCGAAGTGTGCGAAAAGGGCATTTCGAGCGGGAACAACGTCAGCCATTCCAACAAGAAGACGCGCAGGACATGGGCACCCAACACGCAGCGCGTGCGGGTGATCGTCGGCGGCGCGCCCAAACGGATGAGCGTTTGCACCCGTTGCCTGCGCAGCGGCAAGGTGGAACGCGCAATCTAATAACCATCGCTGATAAAGAAAACCCGCGGCATTGTCCGCGGGCTTTTCTTTGGCGTAGAAAACCCGCCCGGCGGCTTTTCTGCGCGAGGGAAGAAGCCTGCGTGAGCCTGAAATCCCGCGGGATTTCCGGGCGGCTCACTGACTTGAGGAATTGTATCGGACACCAGTATGCGCACTGGTGTCCGATACACATTCCCGGCGCTCAAGTCGACGGGAATGATGGAAGCCTATCGAAAACCCGCGGCAAGATCGCCGTGGGTTTCGTTCGCTATGTTGTTTGTCTGCATCAACCGCCCCCGTTCAGGAAGCCCATGTTGCCATCCCGGAGGCCGTAGACGGCGTTTGCGATCCGGTTCTTTGCGTCCTCGCCGGTGGCCCCGGACTGGATGTAGTGGATGACCGAGGATTTCTGCTCGTTACTGAGCTGACCGTATCGGGTAACGGCTGCCGGCTCCTGCGCCAGCAGCATGCCAAAGCCCAGCGGCAGATCCGGACCTTCCGGATTGCGCCCCATGCCGATGAACGGCTGTTTCTCCGCCATTGGAATCACCCTCTTGCGATGTTTGGGCATAGCTTTCCCACGTTCACCGCATGAATACCCGGTAATTTCGACCATTTTATTCAGAACGGCCTACCGATCCGCCAGCGCCGTTTTGCCCGCCAGCACGTCGCGCATCATGATCTCCAGAAAACGCTCCGGCTCCTCGAACATCGGGCTGTGTGCGGAATTTTCAAACGTGTAGAAGCCCTTCAGAGGAGCCTTGAGCGCGCTTCTTGTCGTACGGATATACTGGATTATCTTTACGCTTTCAAGATTGTTTCAAAACGTAAACGCCCGCGCTTCAAGGGAACGCCTGATGCGTTTTGGGGATTGACACGCGCTGTCTATCCGGTATAATACTTTCTATAAGGAGATATACAAAAGTATTGCTGAAATCCTACCCACAGCGGTGCTTGTGACCGCGTGACTGGCCCGGCGCACACGCCCGACCAACCCGGATAAATTCGCTTTTCGTTGAAAGGTTCATGGGTTTATGGGATGATTTGGAATAACGGCATGAGGAGGAAAGAAGATGGAACTTAAAAACAGGGCCTGCGTTCTGACCGCACTGAAGACGATGGAATTTCAGGATGTCCCGATGCCCGCGCCCGCGCCGGGCGAGATCCTGATGAAGCTGGAAGCGGTGGGCATCTGCGGGTCGGATGTGCACTACTATAACCACGGCCGGATCGGCGATTTCGTGGTGGATTTCCCGTTCATCCTGGGCCATGAGTGCGCCGGCACCGTCGTGGCGCTGGGCGAGGGCGTGACCAGCCTCGCCGTCGGCGACCGCGTGGCGCTGGAGCCGGGCGTGCCCTGCGGCAAGTGCGAGCAGTGCCGCAGCGGCCGCTACAACCTGTGCCCGGATGTGGTGTTCTTCGCCACCCCGCCCTACGACGGCTGCCTGATGAACTACGTGACCTTCCCGGCTGAGTTTGCCTTCAAGCTGCCGGAGAACGTGTCCTCCGTCGAGGGCGCGCTGATCGAGCCCCTGGCCATCGGCATCAACGCCGCGATGACCGGCGGCGTCAAGCTGGGCGACACGGTGCTGGTCATCGGCGCGGGCTGCATCGGTTTGGTGTCGCTGCTCGCCGCCAAGGCCTGCGGCGCCGCCAAGGTGATCGTGGCGGACGTGCTGCCCAA
>JAEZHK010000038.1 GCA_023416655.1 Bacillota bacterium | reverse complement strand
GAGGGCAACGTGATCGAGCAGGTGCTCTACGAGAGCAAGCTCACCCACGACCAGACGATCATCCTGGCCTCGCTGATCGAAAAGGAGGCCAGCAAGAGGGAGGATTTCTTCCGCATCTCCGCGGTGTTCCACAACCGCCTCAATACGGGCATGCGGCTGGACAGCGACCCGACGGTGGCCTACCCGCTGGGCGTCCACCGGATGATCCTGACCAGCCAGGAGGTCGCCTCCGTCAACGGCTACAACACCTACAACCGCGACGGCCTACCGGTTGGCCCCATCTGCAGCCCCTCCAAGTTGGCGCTGACCGCCGCGCTCTACCCCGACATGGAGTACATCGCCGAGGGCTATATATACTTCTGCGCGGGCGACCCGACCAAGGACGAGATCGTATACGCCAAGTCCAAGAGCGAACACCAGGAAAATGTGAAGAAGTACCGCCCGCTCTGGCAGGCCTACGACCAGCGCAATGCCGAGAACCCGTAAACCCGTTTCGGACCATTGGAGGACACCTTACCGAACCCTTTACTACCATCCTGCTTCCCGGCGACTTGCTCGCCGGGAAGCATTTCCACAAAAAAGCCACCTGACGGATTTTGGGCGCTCCTGGTAGCACGGGGCCTCCGAACGGCATAGCATGATAGGGCAGTCTTTCTGATCGGAGGGACGCCCTATGTTTTTCATGCTGGAAGCGCTGGCGGCACTCTACGACAGCGCGCTGATCCTCATCCTGCACATCTCCGACCGCCCCTCCTTTCCAAGGCCGCTCACCGCGCAGGAAGAAGCCAAAGCGGTTTCGGACATGCTAAACGGGGATGGGGCCGCCGCCCAGAAGCTGATCAAGCACAATCTCCGGCTGGTTGCGCACATCGCCAAGAAGTACGCCCGCGCGGGTCTGGAGCAGGAGGATCTGGTCTCCATCGGCTCCATTGGCCTCATCAAGGCGGTATCCTCCTTCCGGCCCGAGGCGGGCCGCCTGACCGCGTATGCGTCGCGGTGCGTCGAAAACGAGATCCTGATGGCGCTCAGGAGCAACAAGAAGAACCGGCTCACGCTGTCGCTGTCGGAGCCCATCGGCGCGGACCGAGAGGGCAACGAGATCATGCTGGTGGACATCCTGGGATGCGACGCGGACGACGTGCCCCGGAAGGCGGAAATCCGCATCGAATCGGCCCGGGCGCTGAAGCTGCTGGCCACGGCCCTGGACGAGCGGGAGCGGCGCGTCGTCCTGCTTCGGTACGGCCTCATGGACGGCGTTGCCCGCCCGCAGCACGAGGTGGCGGACGCGCTGGGCATCTCCCGAAGCTACGTCTCGCGCATCGAAAAGCGCGCCATCGAAAAACTCAGGGACGCGCTGAGCGCGCCCCCGGAAAGGAAGAATTGATGCAGTTCGGCCCCGCCGGCAACAGCCGCCGGTTCTACGATGAGGGTTTTAAGAAGAGCGAGCAGGCGTTTTCATGGATTCACGCGCTGGGTCTCACCGCCTACGAGTATTCGATGGGGCGCGGCGTGCACCTGTCCAGGGAGACTGCCCTCCAAATTGGCGCAGAGGCCCGGAGGTACGGCATCCGGACCTCTGTCCACGCGCCCTATTTCATCAACTGCGCGAGCGTGGAGCCGGATAAGCGCGTCAAGAGTGTCGACTACCTTATGCAGGCCGCCCGGGCCGCGGACTGGCTCGGCGCGGACCGGGTGGTGTTCCACATTGGCTCCCCCGGGCGGCTGGACCGCGATGAGGCCTTGGAGCTTGCGACGGAGACCATTGCGGCGGCGCTGGAGGCGCTGGACGCCGCGGGCCTCGCCCACGTCACGGTCTGCCCGGAGACGATGGGCCGCATCAGCCAGCTGGGCACGCTGGGCGAGGTCCTTGCAATCTGCAAGGCGTTTGACCGCCTGCTCCCGGCCCTCGACTTCGGACACCTGCACGTGGCGGGGCTGGGCACGCTGAACGGCGAGGCGGACTTCCGCGCCGTGCTGCAGAAATTGACGGACGAGCTGGGGCATGCGCGTGTGAAGCATTTCCACGCCCACTTCAGCCGCATCGATTACGGCCCCAAGGGCGAAAAGCGGCACATGAATTTCTCCGACCCCGGTTACGGGCCGGACTTCCGCCACCTGGCGCCGGTGCTGCTGGACATGAAGCTCGAGCCGGTAATCATCTGCGAATCGGCGGGCGATCAGGCGGACGACGCGGCGGAGATGCTCCGGATCGTGCGTGAAGTTCAAGCGCAGCGCTGGGTTCGGGATTGTGAACGGGGATCGGATATGGTATGATGTGCCCAGGTGATGACGCATGAGCGAAGTACAAAAGCCGGTGGAAATGACCGATCTGAACCCGGAGCACTACATCAACCGGGAACTCAGCTGGCTGGAGTTCAACCAGCGCGTGCTGGAGGAATCGTTTTCCCCGGACAACCCGACATTTGAAAAAATCAAATTCCTGTCCATCGTCGCCAGCAACCTGGATGAATTTTTCATGATCCGGGTCGCGTCCATCTGGGACCAGATCGACGCGGGCTATGTGAAACCCGACGCTTCAGGCATGACGCCGCGTCAGCAGATCGCCGCCATCACCGCACGGGTTCGCGTGATGGTTCGGCGCATGTACGAGGTGCTGCACAAGGAACTGATGCCCCTTCTGCAGTCGGCGGGCATCCGGCTGGTGGACGAAAAATCGCTGACCAAGGAACAGGAAGCCTTTCTGGACGAGTACTTCAAATCCGACATCTATCCGGTCCTGACGCCGATGGCGGTGGACGCCACGCGCCCGTTCCCGCTGATCTTAAACCGCAGCCTGAACCTGGGCGTATTGATCGACGAGGGCGACGAGGAGCCATCGTTCGGCACCGTACAGGTGCCCGGCGGCCTCTCCCGCGTGATCCGCCTGCCGGGCAAGGACGGCGTGAGCCTGATCCTGCTGGAGCAGGTGATCGCCCGGTCCATCGGCAAGCTCTTCGCCGGGCGCAAAGTCCTTTGCTGCAACGCCTACCGGATCACGAGGAACGCCGACCTCTCCATCGACGAGGAGGATGCGGAGGACCTTTTGCAGGAGATCGAAAAGCAACTCAAGCAGCGCCGCTGGGGCACGGCGGTCCGACTCGAGATCGACCACCGGGCGGACGCGCGGCTGGTCAAGGTGCTCGAGGACGCGCTGGAACTGGAGGGCGGCGACGCCTATTCCATCCACGGCCCCATCAACCTGGATTTTCTGATGCAGCACATCTATTCGCTGCCCGGCTACGAGGCGCTCAAGTACAAGCCCTACTTCCCCCGTGCGCTGGTGCTGGACGAGGGCGAGAACCTGTTCGACCGCATCAAGCGGGGCGATTTGATGCTCTACCACCCCTACGACAGCTTCGAGCCGGTGGTGCGCTTCGTGCGGCAGGCGGCCAGGGACCGGAACGTGCTCGCCATCAAGCAGACGCTCTACCGGGTCAGCGGGCAGTCGCCCATCATCGGGGCGCTGGCGGAAGCCGCAGACGCGGGCAAGCAGGTGACGGTGCTGCTGGAGCTCAAGGCGCGGTTCGACGAGGAGAACAACATCCACTGGGGCAAGCGCCTGGAGCGTGCGGGCGCCCACGTGATCTACGGCATGGCGGGCCTCAAGACCCACTCCAAGATCACGCTGGTGGTGCGCGCCGAAGACCGGGGCATCCGTCGGTATGTGCACCTCTCCACCGGCAACTACAACGATGTGACCGCCAACATCTACACCGACCACGGCCTCTTCACCGCGAACGAGGCCGTCGGCAGCGACGCGTCCGACTTTTTCAACATGCTCACCGGCTTTGCGGAGCCGCCCATGCTCAACAAGCTCGTCTCCGCGCCCCGGGACCTCAGGGGACGCTTTCTGGAGCTGATCGAGCGCGAAGCCCAGAACGCCCGCGCCGGCAAGCGCGCGGAAATCTTCGCGAAGATGAACGCGCTGGTGGACGAGGGCATCATCTCGGCGCTGTACCGCGCGTCAAACGCGGGCGTGCGCATCCGCCTCATCGTGCGCGGCATCTGCTGCCTGAGGCCGGGCCTCCCCGGCGTCAGCGAGAACATCGCCGTCCGGTCTATCGTCGGGCGGTTTTTGGAGCACAGCCGGGTCTTCATCTTCGCCAACAACGCTCAGCCGGAAACCTACCTGTCCAGCGCCGACTGGATGCCCAGAAACCTCGACCGCCGGGTGGAGCTCCTCTTCCCGGTGGAGCAGCCGCAGCTCGCAAGGCAACTGAAAGAGCTGCTCAAGCTGCAGTGGCGCGATAACGTGAAGTCCTCCGAGCTGCACCCGGACGGCCATTACACCCGCATCGCGCGCTCCGGCGAAACGAGGCTGGACGCGCAGGAAGCACTGATGCAAAAGTTCCGCCAAGGAGAACCGGAATGATCCACAACGACGACGCGTTTACCACCATGCTGCTCACCGTGCCCATCACGCCCGACAAGGAAGAGCTGGCGCGGCCGCTGTCCCCATCGGAATTCGCGCGGCTGGACGAACTGGCGGCCCGGACGAGGCCGGGTTCGCTGGGCGCGCTCATCGACATCGACATGAGCGGCCTGATGCTGCGCTACGGCATGCGCGAGGCGGACGCCTACCGCGTGTGCATGCTGCTGGCGCGGAACCTGCCGCTTTCGTTTCTCCTCGAACGGCTGGGCGCTTCGGGCGTGGATCTCGTCACGCTGTACGACGCCGCCTACCCCGCCCGCATCCGCGGCGCGCTGGGCGAAAAGACGCCGCCCACGCTGTTTTTGCGCGGGCGGCCGGAGATGTTTCGGCAGAACGCCATCGCCGTCTTGGGCGCGGTGCCGCCCCGGGGCGATGTGGAGGCGCACGTGCGCGCGCTGGTTAAGCAGGCGAGTGAGCAGGATTATGTGATCCTGACCGACGGGATGACTGGCCTTGGCCGCATCGCGGAGGACGAGGCGTACCTCGCGGGCGGGCGGGTGATCTCGTTTCTGTCCGGCTCGCTGCTCGATAGGATCGAAAAGCCGATGCTCTCGAAGCTCATCGAGGATAAGCGCGGCGCGGCGGTCTCGCCGCTGCACCCGGAGGCGCTGCCCACCAAGCCCCACGGCCAAGCCCGCGGCCGCTGCCTGTACGCGCAGGCCGCCGCGGCGTTCATATTCGGCTGCGAACTAAAAAAAGGCGACACCTGGCAGTGCGCGGCGGACGCGCTCCGCGAGCGCACCTGCCGCTTCGTGTACGCCTGGGAGCCTTCCCCCTACCCCGGCAACCGCGCGCTGATCGAGCGGGGCGCGATCCCCTTCTCCGGGCCGGTCAACTTCTCCCAGATGGCCGGGCTCTGGCAGGGTGCGGAGGCGGAGCAGCTTACCTTTTTCGATTGGGAAGCGCCGAAACCGCGATAAGCACCGCCAGGGCCGCCGTCATCGCAAGCCCCGCCCAAGGACCCATGTCGCCGCCGCTCAGCCAGGGCTTCGAGACGTGGTACGTCTCGTAGAGCGCGCCCTGCTGCCAGGGTGGCATGCCCAGCACCGCCACCGTCAAAACAGAAAACACGGCCAGAAAACCAAAGGCGGGGGCGACCCCGCCGCTTTTTTCATGCGTTTGCCACAGGAGAATGCCGAAAAGCACGCTGTTCAGGATGCCGAACGCGGTCCACCGACCGAAGAGCAGCGCGTAGAGCGCCGCGCAGCCGGCATAGCCCAGCGCCCGGCGCCAGCCGGACAGAACCTGGCCAATCAGCCCCGCCGCCAGCACCGCCCCCAGAGCCTGTGCCAGCACGTAGATCAGCAGCATCGGCGTCAAGCCGCTGAACGCGGGGCTGGAGAGCGCGTGCCCGAAGCGCATCACGTCGAGCAGCCTGAAAAGAGCAATTAGAGCGGTTGCCGCCAGCGCGCCCGCGAGAACGCCCGCCCACAACCCCTTCCCCATCCGCACCCGCTCGCCCAGCGCGAGGCCGGTCAGCCACGCCGCCAGTGCGATCGCCGCGCCCTGCAGCGTACCGTTCACGTACAGCCAGCCGCCATAAAGCCCCTGCGCCCAGCCGGGCGCGCGGGCAACCGTTTCGCCGTCAATGCCCCAGGCGGCAAACAGCGCCTGAAACAGCGCGGTAAGCAAGAATGGTACCGCCCAGGAAGCCGCAAGTATGGCGATGAGCGCCGCCAGTAGCTTCAGCCAGCGGCGGATCGAACCGCCCGCGTCGAGCCAGAAACGGCCATCGCGCTTCACGGGTCTGTCAGGATGTATTTTCTTTTGCCGATCTTTTTTCATGGCCCCTCCTTTATGGGGATGTGCGCCGCCCACGCGGCGCGCTTTTTTGCGTAAGCCATGGTGTTGGCCGGGCTGGTGGAGGGGAGCAGCGCGCATTCGACAGGGAGCGGCGGCAACAACCGCCTGTACAATGCGTGCGCCGTGGTTCCGTTGAGCAGCACGTTACGGATCCCGGGGCATCTGTCCAAAAGCCACTGGATGTCGTTCGGGGCTGGCTCCCGGATGGCGCTGTCGAGGGATCCCGGCCGGATGGCGGACCGCGCCACGTCCCAAAGCGCGATCCTGTGGCCGATGAGAAGCCGCTTCCGGGCCTCGATGTCCTCCGAATACGCCTCGCCCAGGAGGTCGAACAGGATCGGCCAGAAGGCGTTCCGCGGGTGCGCGTAGTAGAAGCCCTGCTGGAGCGAGGCGACGCTGGGCATGGTGCCCAGGATCAACACTTCCGCGTCCTCCGCCCACACCGGTTCAAACGAATACGTCCGCTCGGCCAATTTTCAGCACCTCCGCAGATCATTATACCAGATTTGACATCGCGGCGGGCGTGTTTCTCTTTTCAAACCCGGAAAAATACGATATAATACAATGTGGGTTTCAATCAGGGCGAACGCGCGAATATGCACACCGGAGAGTGAAATACATGGAAGGCCTCCGCGCAAAGCAGGGCTTCATCTGCGACATGGACGGCGTCATCTACCACGGCAACATGCTGCTGCCGGGGGTCAAGAAATTCATCGACTGGCTGGAGGAGAACCAGAAGAATTACCTCTTTCTGACCAACTCCTCGGAGCGCTCGCCCCGCGAGCTGCAGCAGAAGCTTCACCGCATGGGCCTGAATGTGGACGTGAGCCACTTCTACACCAGCGCGCTGGCGACGGCCAGTTTCCTTGCCTCCCAGTGCCCGGAAGGAAGCGCCTACGTGATCGGAGAACCCGGCCTGATCACCGCACTGTACGACGCGGGCTTCACCATGAACGACGTCAACCCCGACTACGTGGTGGTGGGCGAGACGTCCAACTACAACTACGACAAGATCCTGAAGGCGGTGCAACTGGTGCTCAAGGGCGCCAAGCTCATCGGCACCAACCCGGATGTGACCGGGCCGGTGGAATCGGGCATCGCGCCGGCCACGCGCGCGCTGGTTGCCCCCATTGAGATGGCCACCGGCAAGCAGGCCTACTTCATCGGCAAGCCCAACCCGCTGATGATGCGCAAGGCGCAGAAGCGTCTGGGCATCCACTCTGCGGACACCGTCATCATCGGCGACCGGATGGACACCGACATCATCGCCGGCATCGAAGCCCAGATGGAGACGGTGCTGGTGCTCTCCGGCGTCACCTCCCGCGAGACGATCTCGCTCTACCCCTACCGCCCCAGCTTCGTGCTGGACGGCGTGGGCGACATCCCCGGATAATGAACGCAAAACGGAGGTCGATCCAATGAAAAGGATCATGATCCTCAGCTCCAACTACACCGGACACGGCCACAAGAGCATCTGTGAAGCCATCTGTGAACAGCTGAGCAAACACCCGGACGTGGAATACCAGGTGATCGACGGATTTGAACTGATCGGAAAAGCGGGCGTCAGCGCGTCCAAGATGTACGGCCCGATTACCCAGAACGCGAAGACCCTCTACGACTGGTTCTTCCAGCTGTCCAACCGCTCCACCTACAACCCCATGGAGGAACTGACGGCCGCGATGGTCTTTCAGCGCTTCATGCGCAAGCTCCGTTCCTTCACGCCCGACCTGATCCTGACGGTGCACCCGTTCTTCAACGGCAGCATCCTGACGCTACTGAACCGTTACAAGCTGGACGTGCCCTTCGTGGGCCTGCAGGCGGACATCATCAACATCCATAAATCCTGGTGCGATCCGAGGACCACGCTCACCATCTGCCCCACGCCGGAAGCGTTTGAAACCTCAGTCAAGCTGCACGGCATGCCGCCGGAGAAGCTGGAGATTATCGGCTTCCCGACCCGCGCTCGCTTCTGCGACTATGCCCGGGTCCACGAGCACCCGGAATACCAGCCGGGAAGGCCGCTGAAGTGCCTTTTGATGTCTGGCGGCGAGGGCACCGGCAACCTGAAGAGCTTCGCGCTGCAGCTTCTGCAAAACGTGGACTGCACGCTGGACATCGTCACCGGGCGGAACGCCAAGGTGAAAAAATCGCTCGAGGAGTGCCTGCTGCCCAAGTACGACGGCCGCGTGACCATCCACGGCTTTGTGGACGCCATGCAGGTCCTGATGGCAAAGAGCGACCTCGTGATCGCCCGAGGCAGCCCCAACACGCTCATGGAGGCTGTGGTGCTGAACGTGCCCATCCTCATCACCGGCAGCCTGCCCGGGCAGGAGGCGGACAACCCCGCGGTCATGACCAACCACGACCTGGCCGCGCTGTGCGAAAACCCGGCGTCCGCGCCCGCGATCATCCAGGCGCTGCTCGCAGACTCCGGCAAGCGGCTCAAGGAGATCGCGCGATCCCAGCGGGAGTACCGCAACCTCGACAACGCGGCGCGCATCGCGGAGCGGCTCTACGAAATGGCGGAACCGGGCAAAGTGGACTACACCCGCATCGCCCGCCGCTTGCCGCCGCCGTCCATCCAGGAAGCCATGGAGAAGTTCAAGACCTGGGCGAAGTCATAGCAATGAAAAACCCCGAGGGTTTTTCATTGCGTAGGAAGAGGTTCTGCGCGCGCTTGAAATTCTCTGGAATTTCCGGGCGGCGCGCTGACTGAAGGAATTGTTACCTCTACCAGTGTGCGCACTGGTGGAGGTAACCGATTCCCGGCGCGCAGGTCGCCGGGAACGAATAAAAAAACGACGAGGTACGAATGTTTCAGCGCAGGATGTCGCATGACAACCTGCGCTGAACTTATTTATTGAATATCCCGTGATTGGCGCGCTATTGCAGCGCGATTTCTGGCAGCAGCGAAATATCCGCGATTTCGTATTGGGGGCTCAGGTCCTCCGGTCGAGCCTTGCCGTGCGGATTGTACCAGCAGCCGTCCACCCCGGCATTCCGGGCGCAGCGCATGTCCGCGAGGCCGTCCCCCGCCATCAGCGCGTCCTGGGGCGCGACGCCGAGGTTTGATAGCGCGATCTCCAATACCCGCGGGTCGGGCTTGGCGTAGCCGATCTCCTCCGAGACCACGAAATCCTTGATCAGGTGCCTGAGCGGCGACCGGCCGATGCGCCCCCGCTGCACGATGGAGATGCCGTTGGTCACAATGGAGACCGGAAGCTTTTCCGCGATCCGCTCCACCGCCTCCAGCGCGCCGGGCAGCAGCATGGACTGCTCGGACAGCGCCTCCACGTAGAATTCAGCCACGGCGGCAGGGTCGCCCGCCACGCCGTAGCGCTCCATCAGAATCTCAAACCGCTTCACCTTCAGCTGCGCCTGGGTGGTCAAACCCTTTTCAAGCGCCCGCCACAGCTCGGCGTTGATCTCGCTGTAGACTTCGAGCGCGCCGGGTTCTTTAATCCCCAGAAACTCCAGCACCCGCCCCGCGGCCACGCGCTCGCCCGCCTGAAAGTCGAAGAGCGTCTCGTCCGCGTCGATGAAAATTCCTTTGTACCGCATCATTTTCTCCTCAGCATCAGTTTCAGAAAGCTCAGCTGCCGCGCGCCCAGCAGCTTCAATAAGCCAAGGTACACGAGAAGCCCGCCGAAGCCGGAGGCGGCAAGCCGCAAAAGCACCTGCAGCGTGTCATTCTTTCCGGCCATCGCGCGGCTCAATAGCCACGCGGCCCCGAGCGCCGCTGAGACGGAGAGCAGCATCTTGCCAAGCTCCACCGCGACAGAAGAGAGCCCCAGCCGCCCGAGATGCTTTCGCAAGAGCGTAAACAGGATCGCCGTGCCCATGAAACTGGAGATCACCGTGCCCAGCGCGAGGCCGTTGACGCCGATGAAGCGGGAGATCAGGTAGCTCATGGCGGCGTTGGCGGTCATCACGAAGAGCGAGACCGACATGGTGATGCGCGTCTTCTGCATGGAATGGAACGCGCGGTTCAAAAGGTCCGCCACGCAGAAGCTGACCACGCCCAGGAGGAACGTGAAGAACACGCCGCTGGTCACCAGCATCGACTGCTCGCCAAACGCGCCGCGCATGTACACAAGGCGGATGATGTCGCGGGACAAAAGACACCCCAGCGCGACGATCGGCAGCAGCACCATGAGGAGCACCTCGACGCTCTGCACCACGATGTCGATGATGCCCTTCTTGTCCTGATTGGTGGCCCTCTCGCTCATCTTGGAGAACATGACCGTGGTGATCGGGACCCCGATCACGCCGGTGATGAACGTGATCAGCCGGAACGCGTAGTCCATCGAGGACACGTCGCCCGCGTTCAGCCCGGAGCCGATCATCTGGTCCACCGTATGGCTCATCTCGGTGACCGCCATCGAAAGGAGCGCGGGCACGCCCAGCTTGAGCAGTTTGTGAAAGCGCGGGTCGCTTGGTTGGAAGCGGAACGAGTACCGGAAGTCCTTGAGCAGCGCGGGAATCAGGATCAGGACCTGTAAAATGCCCGCGCCGGCAACGCCCCAGGCCAGCGCGTCCACGCCCAGGATGGGCGAGAGCCAGACCGTGGAGACGATCATGCTCAAACTCAGCGCGAACCCGGTGAGCTGCGCCGCGATGAAATGCTTTGTGGCGTTCAAAACCGACGAGAGCATGATGGACATGACCACGAACACCATCGACGGCATCATGATGTTGTTCATGTGCACGGCCATGTCGAGGCGCTGCTGGTCGTAGCCCGGATAAATCAGGTGGATCAGCGGCCGCGCGAACACGATCATTAGCAGGCTCAGCGCCACCGCGAACAGCGAAAACATGTTCAGCGAGTTCGAGGCGAACCGGTTGGCGCGCTTGGCCCCGCCGTGTGTGCGGGCGTCGATGTAGAGCGGCACCATCGTGGAAGTGATCATCGAGGTCAATAAAAGGATTGGCAGGTAAAACAGCGCGTTGGCCGCGACATAGGCGTCGTTGGTCACGTCGGTTCCAAAATAGGCCGCGCGGATCATGTCGCGCGCGAAGCCCACGGCTTTGCTGAGGAATATGATGCCCGTCACCCAGAGCGTGGTTTGCAAGGTCCGGTCGCGTTTCGGGGGCACTTCGACACCCTCTTCGATAGATTGTATGCCGATCCATTATACCACGCGTGTCAACTGCCGGAAAACGCATATCCGCCGGTCCGTTTCTCAAAGAAAAATATGTCGGGCGCGAGCAGGCGCTCGCCCTTGAGCAGGCGGTCGGCCAGCAGAAGGGAGCGCCGGGAGGCCACGGGGCTCCTTTTAAACTGTCGGAAGTCGTCCAGCACCGAGCGGAGGTCCGGCGGAAAGCGGGAATCGGCCGCGCGGTTGAGCGCGACCTCGCCGATCATCCTGGCCACCTCCTCCGGCTCGGTTTCGGCCATGCCGGAGATTGTGCGGGCCAGGAGCATCCTGTCCTCCCCTTCGAACAGCGTAAGGTGGGGCAGCCAGCAAAAGAGGAGCGCGAGGATCAGGAAAAACGGAACTTTCTTCATAGAAAAACCCCCATGCGCAGGCGCACGGGAGTTTATGAACAACTCGTCCCTTTTAGTACGCTTTTGCGAAGTACATCAGCTTCTTTGAGGGCTTGCCGCAGCACACGCAGGTGTCCGACGGGATGCCGCTCTGGTCGAAGGGCATGTTGCGGGAGGACGCGCCCGTCAGTTCTTTAATCTTGTCCTCGCATGCCTGCTCGCCGCACCACGCGGCCTTGACGAAGCCGTCCTGCACGCCGCGGGCCAGTTCGTCCATGTCGGTCGCGGTGTAGGTGTGGCTCGTGCGGAACTCGTCAGCCTGGCGGTAGAGCGTGAGGTGGATGTCATCGAGAAGCGCCTTCAGCGCGTCCGCGATGCCGTCCAGCGCCAGCGTGCCCTTCTCCAGCGTGTCGCGCCGCATGTAGCTGGCCACGCCGTTTTCGATGTCCCGAGGCCCGAGCTCCAGGCGCACCGGCACGCCCTTCATCTCCCACTCGTTGAACTTCCAGCCCGCGGAGTAGGTGTCCCGGTCGTCCAGCTCGACGCGGATGCCGGCCTTCTTCAGTTCGTCCGCCAGCGCCCTGGCCCTGTCCAGCACGCCTTCCTTGTGCTGCGCGATGGGCAGGATGACCACCTGGATCGGCGCAACCCTGGGCGGGAGCCTTAGGCCGCGCTCGTCGCCGTGGGTCATCACGATGGCGCCGATGAGCCGGGTGGATGTGCCCCAGCTGGTCTCATGCGCATACTCCAGCTTGCCCTCGCGGCTCAAAAACTGGATTTCAAAGGGTTCGGCGAAGTTGGTGCCGAAGTTGTGGCTGGTGCCCGCCTGCAGCGCCTTGCCGTCCTGCATCATGGCTTCCATGGAGTAGGTGGCACGCGCGCCGGCGAACTTCTCCTTGTCGGACTTCTGGCCCACGTAGGTGGGCAGCGCCATCACGTTTTCCGCGCACTCACGGTAGATTTCCAGCATCTGGAGGGTTTCCGCCTGGGCCTCCTCCGCGGTTTCGTGGATGGTATGGCCCTCCTGCCACAAAAACTCGCTTGTGCGCAGGAACGGGCGGGTGCTCTTCTCCCAACGGAGCACGGAGCACCACTGGTTGTATTTCATCGGCAGGTCGCGCCAGGACTGCACCCACTTAGAGTACATGGCGCAGAACAGCGTCTCCGAAG
>JAEZHK010000054.1 GCA_023416655.1 Bacillota bacterium | reverse complement strand
AAGACACGCCGCAGGACCATTCGCTGGTCTGCTGCTGCGTCTGAAACTTGGGCAGGATGGTCAGCGTGCCGGTGGAAGCCATGTTGTAGAAGTCCAGGCGGTTGAAGTACGGGGAATCCTTGTGATCGCCCTGACGTTCCACCGAGTCCGCGCCGTCCTCCGGCGACAGGTCAATGGTGTAGGGGATCTTCATCTCGTCGGTGTAGTTGCCGCCGGAGGCTGTGGTTTGGGCGGTGGTGGACAGCGCGGCGCAGAGGATCAGCGCCAGGGCGAGGATGAGCGAGACGGTCTGTCTCATGGTGGTTTCCCCCTCTCCAGAAATGTGCGCATTCAAGGCTGCCGAATCGAGCGACGGGTGGCGTGTCCTTCTCTAGATTTGCCTTGCGTAATTATACAGACACACGTATTAAAATTCAACGCATTGAGGCGGCTGCCGAATAAACTTTCGATGAGATATAAGGATGGCCGCCGGAGCAATCCAGTGGCCAACTTTTCGCTGTACAAAAAGAGCGGAGGGCCTTGCGCCCTCCGCCGTTTGGAATGCATCAACCGTTCAGGGTGTCCATCACCGCAGGACATCCTTGTAAACGCCTCAGTTGACTCCCTGTGCGATCATCGCGTCGGCCACCTTGATGAAACCGGCAATGTTGGCGCCGGAAATGAAGTCGTCCTTCCGGGCGTAGTTGGTCGCGGCGTCGTCCATCTGCCGGTAAATGCCCGTCATTACCTGCTTGAGCCGCTGATCCACCTCGTCAAACGTCCAGGAGAGGCGCATGCTGTTCTGCGTCATTTCCAGCGCGGAGGTGGCCACACCGCCTGCGTTGGCCGCCTTGCCGGGCGCGAAGAGCACGCCAGCCTTCTGGAACGCGTGGGCAGCCTCGGGGACGGTGGGCATGTTCGCGCCCTCGCCAATGGCGTAGCAGCCGTTTTTGATGAGCGTCAGTGCGCTCTCAAGGCTCAGTTCGTTCTGCGTGGCGCAGGGCAGCGCGATGTCGCAGGGAACGTCCCAAACGGATCCATTCTCGCGGTAGATCGCGCCGGGCACAACCTTCACGTATTCGCTCAGGCGCTTGCGTTCCACTTCCTTGATGCGCTTGACCTCATCCAGCTTGATGCCTTCGGGATCGTACACCCATCCGGTGGAATCGCACAGCGTGACCACCTTCGCGCCAAGCTGCTGTGCCTTTTCGCACGCATAGATCGACACGTTGCCCGCGCCGGAAATGACCACGTTCGCGCCGTCAAACCCCTTGCCGTGGGTGCGCAGCATTTCGTCCATCAGGTAGACCAGGCCGTAGCCCGTGGCTTCCTTGCGGGCCAGAGACCCGCCGTAGGTCAGGCCTTTGCCTGTCAAAACGCCCTCATACAGCCCGGTCAGCCGCTTGTACTGGCCGTACAGATAGCCGATCTCCCGCGCGCCGACGCCGATGTCGCCCGCCGGGACGTCGATATCCTTGCCGATGTACTTGCTCAGTTCCGTCATGAAGCTCTGGCAGAAGTTCATGACCTCGCCGTCGCTCTTCCCTTTGGGGTCAAAGTCGCTTCCGCCTTTGCCGCCGCCGATGGGCAGCCCCGTCAGCGAGTTTTTCAAGATCTGCTCGAAGCCGAGAAATTTCAGAATGCCCAGGTTGACCGACGGGTGCAGCCGCAAACCGCCCTTATACGGGCCGATGGCGTTGCAGAACTGCACGCGGTAGCCCTTGTTGACCCGGACTTTGCCGGCGTCGTCCCGCCAAGCGACGCGAAACGAGATCACCCGGTCCGGTTCTGTAATGCGCTCCAAAATGCCGTTCTCACGATATTTTGGATCGGATTCCACCACCGGAGACAGCGCCTCCAGAACCTCCGTCGCGGCCTGATGAAACTCAAACTCTCCCGGATTCCTGCGGATCAGGTCGTCCAGCACTTCTTTGATGTACACCCCGAACACACTCCTGTCGATTGAATCGCGGTTCACTGTGCTCTCGCACAAATCGCTATGCGCATGATTATACAAACATGAGTGGAAAATGTCAAGTTTGGCTGCGCGTTCCGTCAAATTTTTATGTTCTAGCTAGTAGCGTGGCGGAAGAGTATGCAAAAACGCAGTTCACGAAACTGCAATATTCAATTTGACAAAAATGAATGGCCTATGGTATTTTATACCCGCGGGGCACTGATCCCGCGATGTAGAAAGGAAGTATGGTAAGATGGTCAAGTCCAGGCGAAGCGTGGTGCTTGCGGCGGGTATGCTGCTGCAGCTGTGCGCGGGCATCGTCTACATGTGGAGCGTATTCAGAGGGCCTGTCGCGACGTATCTGAATTGGGATCCGGCTGCCGCGGCTTTTACCTCGTCGATCATGCTGGCGGCTTTCGTGGTGGGCATCGTGGGCGGCGGACGCCTTCAGGATAAGCTCGGGCCCCGGAATGTGCTGATCGGCGGCAGTTTGCTGTTCAGCCTTGGCATGATCCTGACTTCCACCGTTACCAGCGCCAATCCCACGATGATCTACGTCACCTACGGCGTGATCGCGGGGCTGGGCGTGGGCGTGGTGTATACCACCACCGTTTCCGTGGTGCAGAAGTGGTTTCCCGACAGGCGCGGCTTCGCCACGGGCATGATGGTCAGCGCTTTCGGTTTTTCCCTCGTGATCTTTACACCCATCGCGTCGGCGTTGCTAAGTTCAAAGGGCGTGCCGTTCACCTTCACCGCCATCGGCATCCTGTTCCTGGTGGTTTGTACGATGAGCTCGATCCCGGTGGTCAACCCGCCGGCGGACTTCCAGCCTGCCGGGGCGGCCGCGGCGAAACAGGGCGCGAAGCCCGCGCAGCGCCACTACACCACCGGCGAAATGCTGAAGACCTCGCAGTTTTATAAAATTTTCTTTGGCATGATGCTCATCCTGCCCGCCTACTTCATCCTAAACCCGCAGTTCAAGGCGTTGGGCGCGGAGCGCGGGCTCACCGACGCCTTCCAGAACTACCTGGTCATGACCACCGGCATCTTTAGCGCGGCGGGAAGGTTACTATTCTCCTGGGCCTCCGATAAAATCGGCCGCAAGAACGCAATCTTCTGCATCATCGGCGTGACGCTCGTGGGCGTTCTTTCGCTGATCGTGGCGCAGGGCTTCCTGTTCATGGTGTGCGTCGCGCTGATCGCCTTCGCGTTCGGCGGCTGCGCCAGCGTGTTCCCGGCGCTGACGGCGGACAACTTCGGCACCAAGAACATGGGCCTGAACTACGGCTGCGTGATGGTGGGCTTCGGCGTCTCGGCGCTGGGCGCG
This sequence comes from Bacillota bacterium, assembly GCA_023416655.1. Classification (GTDB taxonomy): domain Bacteria; phylum Bacillota; class Clostridia; order Christensenellales; family Aristaeellaceae; genus JAEZHK01. The sequence goes on along the minus strand of JAEZHK010000054.1, from coordinate 7,144 downwards.
CCGCTGCTCAAGGGCCTCTTCCCCGTTGAGGCGGCGCAGACCGCGTCGTTTGTGATGGCGGCGGCGTTGTGCGTGGTGGCGCTGGTGTCCATCGCGCTGATCAAGAAGCCCGGCAAGGCGGCATAAACCAAGAGGGCGTTGAAAAACCCCCGGGGTTTTTCAACGCATAGGAAAGAAGTCTGCGTGCACCTGAAATTCTTCGGAATTTCCGGGCGGTGCACTGACTTAAGGTATTGTTTCATCTCCCAGTGTTCGCACTGGGAGATGAAAAGCATTTCCGGCGCGCAGGTCGCCGGAAACGATTTGAAAGCACGGCGAGGTTGTCAGCAGATTGATGGCGTGAGTCACGAGCGGTTTATATCAGCTAGTTTTTAGGTGGGAGGGATCGGTGTGGTCGAGAAGGTCACGGCGCTGATGATCGAATTCTTCGGCAGGGACGCGCGGCGCATCCACCACATCCTGAAGGTGTATGGCTTCGCGCAGGCCATCGCGCGCCCGGAAGGGCTGGACGGCGAGCTTCTTCAGGTGATCGAGCTGGCCGCGCTGACCCACGACATCGGCATCAAGCCCAGCGAGGAGAAGTACGGGTCTAGCGCCGGGCGCTACCAGGAGATCGAGGGCCCGGCTCCGGCGAGGGCGCTGCTGGCGAATGCCGGATGCCCTGAGGACGTGGCGGAGCGCGTCGCCTGGCTGATTGCGCATCACCACAGCTATTCGTCAATCAAGGAAATTGACCACCAGATCCTGGTGGAGGCCGACTTCCTGGTCAACATCTATGAGGATGAAACCGGCCCCGCGGAGGTCGCCTCGGTGCGGGAGAAGGTCTTCAAGACCCGGACGGGCCTCACGTTCCTGGACCAGATCTACGGCTAAGCGAAAAAAGCGGAGGGGCGAACTGTCATTTACAACCCATCGGTATCATGAAGTAATGCCGCAAAACATGAGGCGGGAGGGATGCATGTGACGGGCGAAATTGAATTGTGCCTGCCCCGTATGAAAGATGAAAAAGAGGCCTTGGCCTATCGGGCCGAGCACTTCGAGGCCGGGGAATTGATCATACACGGCGACGGCGGCCTGGACGAAGCGACAGACTACCGCCTGTGGGTTGAAAAGATCGAGCGTGACCGCTTCCCGGACACCGTGACGCCCGGGCTGGTTCCAGCCACCACATTCTTCGGGCGGAGGAAATCGGACGGCCGCATCGTGGGTACGATTCAGGTGCGATACGAACTCAACGAATGCCTGGTAAAATACGGCGGGCACATCGGCTATGGCGTTCGCCCTGGCGAGCGGCGCAAGGGCTACGCCACCCAGATGCTGCGCCTGGCGCTGGATCATGCCCGATCGATGAGGCTTCGGCGCGTGTTGATCACCTGCAGCCGGTCGAACGTTGCCTCGGCGCGTACCATCCTTCGGTGCGGCGGCGCGATGGAAAACGAGATCAACGGCGACGACGGAAGAACCGTTCAGCGGTACTGGATCGAACTGTAGTCCTTCACATAAGACATGGTGTGTCAAAGGGAGCGTTAAGAAAAGCAAAGAACCCCTGCTTTACAAGGGTTCTTATGATGCATAAGGGAGTCGAACCCCTCCGTTTTTGCGTGCGCTACTGCCGCATTTTGCGCTTAAACAGCCAGACGGCCAGTGCGTACACCGCGGCGGCGTACAAAAGCACCCAGCCCATGTGGGGCAGCGCCCCGTGAAAGTCGCCCTGAAGCGCCAGTCGCGCCGCGTCCACCGCGTGGGCGAAGGGCAGCGCGTAGCTGACGGAGGCGAACCAGCCGCCGATCAGCTTCAGGTCAAACCAGGTGCCCGACATCAGCGTCGCCACGTTGATGACGATGGGGAAGATGCCGCCGGACTGCTTGTCGGTCAGGGCCGTGCCCAGGAACAGCCCCAGGCCCGTCATGAGGATCACCGTGGGGATGAGCGCCACCATCGCCGCAGGGAGGTTGCCCGCCGCCAGGCCGAAGGGCAGCGCCGCCGCGAGGCATACCGCCGCCTGCAAAATGCCGATCACTAAAACCGGCAGCGAGTAGCCCAGAATGTAGTCCGCCGCCCGTAAGGGGGACGCGAAGAGCCTCGCGAGAAATGCGCTGGCCCGGTCGCCGGAGACCAGCATGGACGAGAAAAGCATCACAAACGTCAGGCTGAACACCGCCATGCCCGGCGCGAAGTTGTCCATCGCGAACGCGGGATTCGCGCCGCCGATGGCGTTCGTCAGCGCGCGGACCATCGCGATCAGGAGGACCGGCAGTAATATGCCGAACACGAACGTCAGCGGGTCGCGAATGATCTCCCTGGCGTTCCGGGTCGAGAAGGCCATCGTCCTCATGCTTCCTCCTCCTCGTCCGTCAGCGACAAAAACGCGTCCTCAAAGCTGGATTTTCCGGTTTCCCGCACGATTTCCTCCGCCGTGCCCAGCGCCACGAGCCGGCCTTTGTTCATGATGCCGATGCGGTCGGAGAGCGCCTCGGCCTCCTCCAGGTAGTGGGTCGTGAGGATGATGGTCATCCTGCCCTTCAGCGCCTCCACATGCTTCCACAGGTCGCGACGCGCGCGCACGTCCAAACCCAGCGTCGGCTCGTCCAGGAACAGGATGCGGGGGTTTGAGATCAGCGCCATCGCGATGCTGAGCCGCCGCTGCATGCCGCCCGAAAGCTTCTTCGCGCGGTCGCGGGCGCGCTCCGTCAGCGAGAAATCCTTTAGCATCTTCTCCGCCATTTCAGAGGCCTCGCGGCGGTTCATGCCGTAGATCTCGGCGATCAGTTCAAGATTTTCGCGCACGCTAAGCTTTTGCGCCACCGCCGTCTCCTGCGGCGACACGTTGATGACCGCGCGCACGCCGTTAGGGTTTTGCACCACGCTCTCGCCCGAGAGCAGCGCGTCCCCGCTGGTGGGGAGGGCGAGACAGGACAGCATGCGGATCGTGGTGGTCTTGCCCGCGCCGTTCGGCCCGAGCAGCGCGAACAGCTGGCCCTCGGCAATGCTCAGGTTCAGGTGGTCCACCGCCGTTCGGTCCTTGTATACTTTCGTTAGGTTCCGGATCTCTATCGCGTTCATTCGTCTTCGCCCTTCTCTAGACCGCCGGTTTTGAACACGGTCGTCATCATGCTGTGAAAGATCGCCTTGGGCGGGATCGCGATGCCCTGCTGAACGTCCGCCAGCACCATCAGCGTGTCGCCGGGCTTGATGTCAAACAATTCCCGCGCCTTCTTCGGGATGACGATCTGGCCTTTTTCGCCCACCGTTACCGTCCACGCGTACTTACCTTCCGGATGCGCCAAGCATACCATCTCCTAAAAGTATGATTTGTATAACTAATCATACTGTATTGTGGCGCGGCTGTCAAGTAAAAATGATATTACCGCGTCCATATTGCGCGCGCCCCCCGAAGCGGTTATGCTATGGATGAGAAATCCCAGCGGGAGGAAAACATGGAAGCGCCGGTACTGAAACTTAAAAGTGTGGGCAAGGCGTTTGGCCGGAGCGCGCTGTTTCGCGGCGTCGATTTTGCCATTCCGCGCGGCGCGTGTGTCGCGCTTACCGGGCGAAACGGCGCGGGCAAGACCACGGTGCTCCGCATCGCGGCGGGGCTTGTGTCGGCCACGGAGGGGGAGGTGCGCCGCGCGAAGAAGCTCTCCATCGGCTACGTGCCGGAGCACTTCCCCCGGCTCAACCTGACCGCGCGGCAGTTTATCCGCCACATGGGGGCCATCGAGGGGCTGGACTGGGATGGGATTGGGGAGGGCATGCGGCTCTTCTCCGACTTCTTCATGGAAGACCTGATCGATCTGCCCATGGCGAGGCTCTCCAAGGGCACGCTGCAGAAGGTGGCGGTGGTTCAGGCACTTTTGAAGCCCCGGGGCCTTCTGATCCTGGACGAGCCGCTCTCCGGGCAGGATGAGAACGCCCAGCGGGTATTCATCGAAAAGGTGCTGGAGGCAAAGCGCGCGGGAAGTGCGGTGCTTTTATCCTGCCATGAGCCGCTGCTGGCCGAGCGGCTGGCGGAAAGAGCGTACAGGCTGGACCCTGACGGGCTGAAACCCGTGAGAGTAGGGGAGGATACGCCGCGCGCGCTGCTCGCCTTTGAGCCGGACCGGGAAGCGGTTTTGCCGCCGGAAGTCCGCTTCACCCACCGAGGCGGGCGGCTGTACGCCTCCGTCCCGAGGGACATGTGCGACCGGCTGATCGTGGAGATGATCGAAAAGAGCTATTCGCTCCGGGAGATGCGCGATGAAGACGGCGTTTAGGCTTTCCCGCTACCATCTGGCGCTGTACCTGCGTACCAGTCGCTTTGCCATGCAGGCGGTCGCGCTGGTCCTGTTTGTGGCGGTTTTGTACAGCACCGCGCCTGCGGAGGCGGTCAGCGACTTCATGCTTTCAGCGGCCGTATTGTTCTTTTTGATGGTCTGGGTGGGGTTCGGCATGGGGGACGACCCGGTGATGGAGCAGCTTCTGTCGCTGAAGGCGGGGAGCGCCGCCCGACACCACCTGGGGGATGCGCTATTCCTCGCCACCGTGGCCGCGATCTTCGGCGGCGCGGCGGTATTGTATCCGGTGGCGGTCGACCTTTTCATGCGCGGAGGGCTTTACAAGCTGCCGCTGACGGCTCAGGACGCGCTGTCGGCTTACGCGCTGCAGGTTTCGGCGGCGCTCGCGGGCGGCGTTACGGGCTGGTTCTTCCATCCGCGGGTTGTGTTCGACCGCAAACTCGCGGCGCTGACGGCGCTGCTCCTGGCGGTCGTCGGGCTGGTCAAGCAGGGGATCGCGGACGCCTGGCCGCCGTTTGCCGCGGTCGGATGGCTTTTCCCGCCGCTCTCGGGCGCGGCGCTCCGGCTCGCGGGCAAGACCGCCTTTCTTCCGGGCGACACGGCGTGGTGCTGCGGCGCGCTGATCCTGTACGCCTGCGCGCTGGCGCTCGTCCGATGGGCGGTGCTGGTCAAGCGAAAATACTGAAGCCCCGCGGTTTGCGGGGCTTCAGCTTATTGGCGCATATGCCACGGGTTCACATCGTTCCCGGCGACACCGCGCCGGGAACGTTAATCCGCCACCAGTAGGCACACTGGTGGCGGATTAAATACCTTAAGTCAGCAAACCGCCCGGAAAATCCGCGGATTTTCAGGTTCGCGCAGGCTTATTTCATCGCCGTTGAAAAGCCGCTTGCGGATTTTCAACGCCTCTTTTACGGCGCGATATTGGTCACGGCGATGTACTTGTTGTACATGTAGCCGGTCTTCCCGTCATAGATCAGCTTGCTCCACTTGGAGCCGATATGGAGGATCACGATGTTCGCACCCACCGGCACGGTCTTCAAAATAGCGCTGGACGACGAGCCGCTCTTGCGAAGGTTGACGCTGGCCGTGGTGACGCCGTAGGCGCCGTTTGTGATATAGTCCTTGTAGACGTAGCCCGTCGTGAGGCTGGGCACCAGCTGCACCTCATACCAGGAACCGTACTTGCCCAGCACCGCCAGCGCGTTCGCCGGGGTCAGGTACTGCTCCACGTCGTAGGAAGTACTTGGGCCTTCGCGCAGCGCGACGGTGCTGGTGGCGTACTTGGTCTTGATGCGCGCCATGTTGCCCCAGTTGGCGAGCGTCGTCACGTCCACCATGCGCACGATGTACTTGTTGAAGACGTAGCCTTGCAGGCCCGTCTTGACGACGCGGATGTAGTCCCACTTGCTGCCCGCCGACAGGATGACCACGCGGTCGCCGTGGGACGCATACCCGCGGATGGAATACCAGGTGCCGCGCCCAGCGCGCACGTGAACCGAGCCGTTGGGCGTGGGCATGCGGATGACGCCCATCTTCACCGCGGCGTTGGCGGCGCTCGCGAGCGCCAGCATCAGGATGAGCGCGAGGACGAGTGTTCGGGTTGTCTTTTTCACGTTCATATCCATTCCTCCCAGCATTTGCCAGCTGTACCTATTGGATGCGCCGGGCGGGTGAAATGTTCCGGTTTTATGGAATTTCACACGCTTTTGTGGGCTTTGCGCGTTTGACAACGAATGTCGGGAATGCTATGATACGTGGGGATTGTCGAAAGAGCGGAGGATTCGATGGAGACGACCGCGGCGGTGCTGATTCCCGCCTACAAGCCGGACGAGCGGATGCTGGGGCTGATCGAGGCGCTCAAGAAAACCGGCTTTACAAGGCTCATCGTCATCGACGATGGGAATGAGGAGAATTATGCCCCGCTGTTTGAAAAAGCGGAGGCGGCCGGCGCGGTGGTTCTGAAGCACCCCGTCAACCGGGGCAAAGGCGCTGCGCTGAAAACGGGCCTTCAGCACATCTTAAACGAAACACCCTGCCCGGTGATCACCGCCGACGCGGACGGCCAGCACGCGCCCGAGGATGTATTGCGCATCGCGGAAAAACTTGCCGAGGAGCCGGAGGCACTGGTCCTGGGCGTCCGGGACAAGACGCAGATGCCCCTGAGATCCAAGTTCGGGAACACGCTCACCTGCTGGACGCTGGGCGCGGTCAGCGGGCTTTGGATCGACGACACGCAGACGGGCCTTCGCGGGCTGCCGGTGCATGCGCTCAAGGCCTTCTCCGAACTCAAGGGCGACCGCTATGAATACGAAATGAACATGCTGCTGGCCGCGCGCCAGAAGCGCATGCAGGTGGAGCAGGTGGTCATCCAGACCATCTACATCGACGACAACAAGGGCTCGAGCTTCCACGTGCTCCGGGACAGCGTGCTCGTCTACGGCACGCTGCTGAGGCAATTGCTCTCATTCCTGGGTTCCTCCGCCATCACCGCGCTGATTGACCTCGTTCTCTTCACCGTGCTTCAGATCTTCTATCCGGACCTGTTGATGGTCGCGGTCGTTTCGGCCCGCGCGGCCAGCGCGACGGTGAACTACTTCATCAACAAAAACCTCGTCTTCCATGCGTCCTGCGGCGCGAGGTGCGCCGTCCGGTACGTCACGCTGGTGATCGTGATGATCATCCTGAGCTATCTGATCATCCGGGCGCTCTCCCTCATCCACATCCCGTCGGTGCCCGCCAAGATCATGGGGGATGCGCTGCTTTTGTTCTTCAACTACAGCGTGCAGCGGCGCATCGTATTCCGCGGCAGGCGGAAAGCGGCGAAAAAATAAACTTGGGGCTGTCGCGGCAGGCCGGTAGGCCTGCCG
>JAEZHK010000049.1 GCA_023416655.1 Bacillota bacterium | reverse complement strand
TGGAGAACACGCGGGTGATGGCCATGGCGCTGATGTTTTCGCCGTAGTTGGTGCCGGCGGGGCCGCCGATGAAGCCGGCCACGATGTCGCCGATGCCGTCGCCGATCAGGTTCAGGCCCAGCTTGTCCGCGATCTTATAGATCTTGCCGGTGCCCTTCTTGCGGGCCAGGTCGTTGACGTAGATATCCAGCTGGAACACGTGGGCGGTGGACTCGGGGATCGTCGCGATGGCGATGGGCATGAGCGCGGCCACAGCAGCCCAGGAGGGTATGGGCAGCGTGAACGTGGGCAATGCGAAAAGGGCCGCGTCTTTGATCGGGGAATTCCGGAAGAAATCCAGCCCGGACGCCTGCCCTGCGATGAAAGCCACAAGGCAGCCGACGATCGGACCCAAGAGGAGCGGCAGCTGGCTCCAGAAGCCTTTGAGGTAGCGGGAGAACAGGATGGTCGCCAGCAGCGTGACCAGCGAAACCACCCAGGCCAGGTTGGAGGCAGTCATCTCCATGCCGACGGGGATGGGGTTGGCGCCGAAACTGGCGGCGTCGCCCAAGGCGTTACCGGCCAGCGTCAGGCCGATCACCATCGCGATGGAACCGGTGACGGAGGCGGGCAGGATCTTCTCGATCACGTTCTTGCCGGAGGCCTTTACGAGAAAGCCGGCGGCGATGGACACGAAGCCCGACATCACGATGCCGAACTGCGCCGTGGCGATCTGCTCATTCTGCGTCAGGGCTGCGATCTCCGGCTGCGCCATCAGCGCGAGGATGGCCGACAGGTAGGAAAAGCTGGAGCCGTAATAGAGGGGGATCTGGCGGCCGGTGATCAGGATGAAGCAGACCGTGGCAAGACCGCTGGCGAAGATCGTGGTGGATACGTGGAAGCCGGTCAGAAGCGCGACGGCGATGGTCGCCGGGAACATGACGACGACCTGCTGAAGGGCGTAGAGCAGCAGCTTCCAAATTGGCGGTCTCTCGTCCGGCAGAAAACCGATGGTCTGATTCTTGGTCTCCATGGGGTATTCCTCCTCTATCGAAACGCCCTCGACGGGCGTTATCGGCATGCGAAACCCGCGCTTCACGTCCTGACACGGTATGCGCGTTTTGAGGGTACTCAGGTTTTTTCAAACAGTTGGATTTCGTCCCCGCCGTCCGTCTCCATGAGGCGCACATGCACCAGTTCATGCTGCTCCGTGGGCACGTTGAACCCCACAAAGTCAGCCCGGATGGGGAGTTCCCGATGGCCGCGGTCCACCAGCACCGCCAGTTGGATGGAGGCGGGCCGGCCCAGCGCGACGACCGCGTCCATGGCGGCGCGGGCGGTTCGGCCGGTGTAGACCACGTCGTCCACCAGCACCACCTGGCGCTTCGCCACCGGAAAGCCGATGTGGGTGCCGTTGACGCGCGCGGATTCGGCGATCTCGGATAGATCGTCCCGGTAGAGCGTGATGTCCAGCGCGCCCACGTCCACTTCCCGCCCGGTCAGCGAGCGGAGGTTTACGGCCAGCCGCTCGGACAGCGGCACGCCCCGGGTCTTGATGCCCACGAGGCAGATGTCCGATCCGCCGTTGCGGTCCAGAATCTGGTGCGCCAGCCGCATCAGCGCGCGGTCGATTTTCTGCGCGTCCGCCAAGGTCGCCTTGATGCGCATCCAATCACCCCATAAAAAAATGCCTGCGCTCAATTGCCGCAGACAAGCAAGGCCCGCGCGGGCATGCGCCCGCCGGAGAGCTTCTTGTCGGCATCAATGTACCGCCCTTAAAGAGCCCGTTCTCAAAGATTATAGCATTCCGGCTCCACATTGACAACCGTTTTTTGTTAGATTTGTGTCACATTTATGCTAGACTCCGACTGATTCGGCTACTTTCTACAGGAAAGCGCGCGGGCCTTTCGACCCGCGCGCAGGCGGCACCCGGACATTCAAAGGTCCTTCTTTGAAAACAGCGCGCTGGAGACGAGGAAGGACGCAGCCTGTGCGGCGAGCGCGCCGACGAGCAGCACAGCGCCCGTCAGACCGTCCGATAGCCCCGCCCCCGCCGCGACAGCGGCTCCGGCCGGGAGCAGCGGGCTCAGTGAGAAGACCACAAAGAAAAGGAGGAGCGACACGTACCGGGTCGACTGCGCGCCGAACCGGTAGCACAGCGGGATGGTGATGCCGCCGTAGACGCTGGCGATGAAGAGCCCGAACATCGCGCTCAAAAACGAGATCGGCGGGATGCGGTCAAAGCCGATGAGCGCTGAAACCGCCGTCAGCACCGCGTACACAAGCGCGCTCACCGCGAAGAGCACGTCGATCAGCAGGTACTTGCTGAGCACCATGTCGCGCCTTTTGATCGGCAGCGTGGTCATGAGCCTGTCGATCTGGTAGCGCTCGTCCAGCGCCAGGTTTGTGGACAGGATCGAATAGACGAAGATCGTCAGGCACAGCGTGAAAAGGCCGGTGCCGTTCGCCGAGAAGATGAAGACGTAGGCGAGGAAGATCCCAAAGCCGATCAGCGTGTACCGCACGTTGGCGGTCAGTTCCTTTTTAATGAGCCAGCGCATGGTCGCCATCCCTCCTGACGTAGTGGAGCATCAGGTCCTCGACCGACGCCCGCTCGAATACCGCCTGCTCGCCCAGCAGCTTTCGGGCGGCCGCGCGGTCGGCCGTCAGCGCCTCGAAGCCGTAGTCGCTCTTGCGAATGCCGATGAAAAGCGCCTCCGCTTGGCCGTTTAGGAGCGACAGCGGGCCTTTCACCAAGGCGTGCGCGTCCATCAGCTCATCTTTTGTCCTGTCGAAGAGCAGCCTGCCGTCACTGATCAGCGCGATCCGGTCGGCTACCTTGTCAAGGTCGGAGGTGATGTGCGTGGAGAAAAAGACCGCCTTGTTCTCGTCCTGGATCACGCGGCGGAGGAGTTCCAGAAGCTCCTCCCGCACCATCGGGTCGAGGCCGGAGGTCGGCTCGTCCATGATCAGAAGGTCCGCGCCGTGGGAGAGCGCCAGCGCGATGGCGTACTTCATCCGCATCCCCTTGGAGAGTTCGGAGATTTTTTTGCCCTCGTCCAGCTGGAAGTCCGCGACGCGGCGGCGGTACTCGCGCTCGTCCCAGGTTTTGTAGAACGGCGCGATCAGCTCCTTCATGCGCTTCAGGTTCAGGTGCCCGTAGAAATGTCCTTCGTCCAGCACGACGCCGATGCGGTTTTTCAGCTCGATCTCGTGCTTCACGCTGTCCTTGCCCCAGAGCAGGATTTCCCCCGAATCTTTATGGACCTGGTTCAGGATGGCCTTGATGGTCGTGGTCTTGCCCGCGCCGTTCGGGCCGATGAAGCCCATGATCAGCCCAGCCTCGAGCGTGAAGCTTATTCCCTTGAGCTCAAATTTGTCGTATTTTTTCCGAAGGTTTTTGACTTCCAGCGCGTTCACTTCGCAACCTCCTCGTAGATGAGTTTTAGAAGTTCCCCAACCTCTTCCCGGCCGATGCCCAGCGTTTCGGCGCAGCGCACCGCCTCCGAAAGCTTCTCTTCGACCATGCGCAGCCGGGACTCGCGCAGAAGCTCTTCGCTCCGGGGCGCGACGAAGGAGCCTTTGCCCCCGACGCTGGCGACATAGCCCTCGCGCTCCAGCTCGTCATACGCGCGCCCGGTCGTGATGACGCTGATGCGCAGGTCCTTTGCCAACGCGCGAATGGACGGCAGCAGCGTCCCCTCCGTCAGCTCCCCGCGAAGGATGGCGTCCCGGATCTGGTCCACAATCTGCTGGTAGATCGGCAGGTCCGACGAATTGGACAGAATAATGTTCAGCGCGCATCGCCTCCGTTTCCGCCCCGGCGGACTTACTGTTCATGTACATTATATACAGTATGATCGGGTTGTCAAGCCGATTCCGTGGAAAATCCGCGATGCAGCGAATTTTTTACACCCGTCGCCACATCACGCTTGACACGCTCCGTTTTATTCCGTATTATGCTCATATAAGAAACTTTAAGGAGCATTCGGCAATGGACGACGCGTACTTCAGCGCGGAACAGGTCGCGGAACAGCTGGGCATGCACGTCAAGACGATCCAGCGCTACATCCGGGAAGGGCAGCTCCCCGCAAGCCGGATCGGCAAGCGCTGGCGCGTGAGCGCCCGGGACCTCGCCGCCTTCACCCAGCGGCAGCGAACGCAGGCACCCGCGGAACCGGCGGAAAGTCGCGTCAAGGCGTCCGCGGTGCTGGACATCCGGGTGGACAGCCGGGACGAGGCGATCCGCATTGTCAACACATTGACGGCGGTGCTCAACGGAAAGCCGCCGGAGTACGGGAATTCGACGCTAACGGCGCAGTTTCTGGAACCGGAGCGCATGGTACGCGTCGCGCTGTGGGGGGAACTGCGCTTCACGCAGACGATGCTGGGGTTTGTGGCGTCTTTGACGGGCGAAGGAACGGAGGGATTTTGGTGAGCGTTTTCAGATCGGCAGAAGGGCGCGAGGCGGTCCTCACCCGGTACAACGGGATTCTTTCCCAGTTTCCGGTGGAGAAGCGGTACGTCGACACGGCGCAGGGAAGGACGTTCGCATTGGAGGCGGGCCCGAAAGGCGCGCCCGCCGTCGTGCTTTTGCACGGCTCCTGCGGCAACAGCGCGTTCTGGCTGGGCGACATTTTCCCGCTGGCGACGCGCTTTCGGGTGCTGGCGCTGGACATCCCCGGCGAGCCGGGCTTGAGCGACGAGAACCGGTTTGACTTCCAGACGGATTCTTGCGTTTCCTGGCTGGACAGCGCGCTGGACGCGCTGGGCGTGACCCGCGCGGCGCTCATCGGCAACTCCTTCGGCGGCTGGATGGCGCTGAAGTACGCGGTCAGCCGCCCGGAGCGCCTCGCGAAGCTCGTTTCCGTCGTCCCCGCCGGCGTGGTGCCGCCCAGCGCGCTGTTCGGGGCTGAATCGCTGAAGACCAAAGTGGAGGGTGCGGAAGGCCGCAAGGAGATCAGCGGCGCGATCACCGCGGACGAGGCGCTGCCTCCGCCGGTGGCGGAGTTCCTCCGGCTGATCGGCGAGCATTTTATCCCGATGACGGAAGCGCTGCCGGTGTTCCCGGACGAGGCGCTGAGGGCGCTTTCGATGCCCGCGTTCTTCGCGTTTGCGGAGCATGACGCCACGATGGACGCACGCGCGGCGGCGCGGCGCATTGGCAGGCTTCTCCCCCATGCCGAAACGCGCCTGCTTGAAGGGCAGGGCCACGTCGTCATGAACATCGCGGAGATCGCGCTGCCCTTTCTTCTGACGCCGCAGGAGCTGACCCTGATCGGGCGGGATGGCCAAAGCGTCGCGCTCATCGACCGCTGGGCGCGCGTCACGAACCCGATGGAGCTTCTGGACGCGATGGCCACCGCGGGCTACCTGGGCGCGGGCGCGATGGCCGCCTACGCCGAGAGCCTGGGCGAGGAATTTTTCGACCTCAAGACCCGGATCGCGGGCGAGATGCTGCAAAAGTTCTCGAACTACCGCATGCGCTTCGCGATCATCGGGGATTTCTCAAACGTCCAAAGCCGCAGCCTCCGGGATTTCATCCGCGAGTCCAACGACGGCAAGACCGTGTGCTTCGCGGGATCGCTGGATGATGCGCTTCTCAGGCTGTCTGCGCGCTGAAGCCAAGTCAACACCGGAACCGGAAATCCGCGCCTGTTCCCTTCGCGACGGCATGAATCGCTGATTCATGCCGTCGCCTTTGTTACGCAGAAAACTCCTTGATATCCGCTGGAAGAACCGGTATAATGGGTGGAAATTCTGCCCGCTTGCCGGGTCTGAAAGCGGATGTTCAACATGCGGTTCAAGGACAGCCATCACCCGTGGGCGATGGCGACAATCCTGTTCTGGTCGCTAGCCTATGTGCTGACGCGGCTGTCCCTTCAGCACTTCACGGCGTTCCCGCTGGGGTTTCTGAGGTATCTCGCGGCCTCGGCGGCGCTGATTGCGGTGCTGGTCCTCAAAAAGACCCCGCTGCCCGCGAAGGCGGACTGGAAGTGGTTCGCGCTGGGCGGCGCGATCGGCTTCTTCCTGTACATGCTGGCGTTCAACAAGGGCTGCGAGACGGTCACCGCCGCCACCGGCAGCGTCGTGCTCGCCACGGTGCCGGTTTTGACCGCGCTGATGGCGCGCTTCATTCACGGCGAGCGGCTGAGGCCCTACCAGTGGGCGGCGATGGCGGTGGAGTTTGGGGGCGTGGCGCTGCTGACGCTGACGGACGGCGTGTTTTCGGTGAACGCGGGGCTACTCTACCTTCTGGGCGCGGTCGTGCTGCTCAGCGCGTTCAACCTTTTGCAGCGGCGGCTGACCCGGACCTATTCGGGGCTTCAGGCGTCCGCTTACAGTGTGCTCGCGGGCACGGCGATGCTGGCCATTTTCGCGCCGCAGGCGTATGGCGAGGCGCTGACCGCGACGCCGCTGCAGCTTTTGGGCGTCGCGGCGCTGGGCGTGTTCTCCAGCGCCGTCGCCTATGTCGCGTGGGCCAACGCATTTGCCCGGGCGGAAAAGGCGTCCTCGGTCAGCAACTACATGTTCGTGACGCCGCTGCTGGCCACGATGCTAGGCTTTTTGATGATGAACGAGGTGCCGGACCGGGGCACGGTACTGGGCGGCAGCATCATTCTGGTGGGCATGCTGCTGTTCAACTTCGGCGGCGCGCTGTTCCGGAAACAGGGCAGCGTCAGCGATAATTAGTCATCCGCATAGAAGGGCCAGGGCCGCGCGTTCGCGCGGCCCTTCGCTTTGTCCGAACATGCGCCGTCACGGGACGACGCGCACCGTACAGCTTTTCTCCATCCGCGCCTTCAGAAGGTCTTGCGCGGCGGGCGACGAGATCCTCCCGGACGACGCCATCGCCTCAAATTCCCTGGCCGAAAGCCCCAGGATCTCGCGGAGCTGCCTGGAGAGCCTCACCCCCAGCGGCACCGGGCATTCGAGTAGAAGTTCGGCGGGTTCCGCAAGATCCTCCAGCGGCAGCCGATCCCCGAGGATCGCGTATTCCAGCGTATCCTGACAAAGCGGCGCGTTCTTTTGCGCGTGCAGCTGCGCGTCGAAGGCCAGCGACAAAATGAGTCCCGGGTCGTTCGCAAGCAGTCTTTCGTAGGTGTCCCGATCCAGCTGTCTGGGGGAAATCCGGGCGAACACCTCCATGTTCCAGGTCTGGCCGCAGTCCCGGCAGCGGTGGATCAACCACACATCGAGCAGCTTCTTCTGGGCGTTGATCCGGATCTTCTCCGAGGGCACAAACGGCTTCTTCACGCCGCACCAGGCGCAGTGCCGGACGACACAAGGGGCGGACACAATGGAAATGGCATACCTGTATTGCATAACCGTTCTTTCCGATCGAAATGGCAAGGACGAACACGCAAAAAAGCCATGCCGACGGCATAGCTTTTGATCTTCGGGGTTATTACCCGCTTGTCACATCGCTCTGCGTAATTTTGTACTGAAACCAGCGCATCACATGGCTTGCGATGCGCCGCCGATTCAATTCAAAATTACGCGTTCGCTGGCATCCGGTCTGCCTCCCCCGTTGCGGTTCGTCCGGAGGGCATTGTACCATAATGTGGAAGACGCGTAAAGAATTTTGTTTCGACCGCGAAAAGGCCCTGCAAACCGTACGGTTTGCAGGGCCACTGTGTCGACGTTAACCTGTGGGCCAGAAGTCTGTTGCAGATTTCATTTGCCCTAAAAGAGCATTTTTTCGCTAAACAGCTCCTGGAAGTCCTTGCGCCCGGAGAGTTCCAGGTACTCCATGTGGCGCCTGAGCGCCTCGGCGCGCTCCGGCCCCGCCAGCATGAGCCTGGCCCCCGCACCCGCGGCGTTGCCGATGGGCGTCACGCGGTCCAGAAGGCCCGGCGGCAGAAGGCCGATGGCGCAGGCGCTTTTTTTGTCGATGTAGTTGCCGAAGCCGCCCGCCAGGTATAGGTGGGCGATGTCCTTCTCCTTAACGCCCATCTCTTTGATCAGGATGTCGATGCCCGCGGCGATCGCGCCCTTGGCCAGCTGCACCTCCCGCACGTCGCGCTGGGTGAGCACCACGCCCTCCGCAAGCGCCACCTCCGCGCCGTCCATGCGGCCGGTTTCGTCGATCAACTCCAGCTCAAGGAGCGCCGCCACCGCGTCCACAAGGCCGCTGCCGCAGATGCTGCGGGCCGCGCCTTCGCCGATGACGTGGCAACGCAAGGCTCCGTCCTCCACCCACACCCGATCGATGGCCCCATCCACCGCGCCGGAGCCGTGCTTGATCTGCGCGCCCTCGAAAGCGGGGCCCGCCGCCGCCGCGCAGCACAGCATCCGCCCGCGCCCGCCCAGCGCGATTTCACCGTTGGTGCCGATGTCTAAAAGCAGCGACACCTCGTCCGACCGGTCCATGCCCGCCGCCATCGCGGCCGCGATGGTGTCCGAGCCCACGTAGCCCGCCACGCAGCCGCCGACCAACTGCTCGGAAGACGGCGCGCTTTCAAACATCCCGCGGGCGAAGAACGCCTCCAGGTAGGCTGGCGTATAGGGCGCGACCGCGATGGCGCGCGGATCGATCATCGCGAAAATGTGGGTCATGATGGGGTTGCCCACCAGCGCGACCCTTTCGATCTCCTCCGGCGTGACGTGCTGACGCGCGGACATTTTCGAAATCAGCTCGTCCACCTTGTGGCGCGCGAGTCCTGCCAAAAATGCCAGACCGTCGTCGTGATTGACCACGTAGTCCACGCGGCTGATCACGTCCGCGCCCACCGAGCGCTGCGGGTTCATTGCGGCCTCGCAGTCGACGACGCGCCCGTCTCGCAAGAGGTACGCTGCGATGGTGGTGGTGCCCAGGTCGACCGCCGCCTGCACGCCCACCGCGCCCTCGACGGTTTCCACACCGCCCTCGGTCAGGATGCGCGCGTTTTGGCCCCGATTCAGCTCCACCACGGCTTCGCCGTCCACACGGCACATGCACGCGAGCCGCCATCCTTGCGCCAGCTCCGCGGGCGTCAGAAGGTCCCGCTCGTTCGCGTTCGGCTCGCTCAGGTCGCCGGATACCCGGATGCGGCACTTGCCGCAGATGCCCTTGCCGCCGCAGGGCGCTTCGGTCTGAAAACCCTGCCGCGCCATCAGGTCGTTCAATCTTCCGCTGCCTTTTACGATCATGTGTGTACAACCTCATTCTTTGGCAACTCGGCGGAAGGCGCAAGGCTCCCGGCCACCTTCTCCATCATCTGCACCGCGCCGGGCAGCTGGTCTTCGACGGGCTTCCTTCCGTCCTGATAGATGAGCGCGGATTCCTTGCCCGCCTGCAATCGGACCTGCTTTTCATAGGGCCTGAGCGCCTCGATCAGCTTCATCACGTCCACGTCCGCAGCCGGGGAGAAGCGCATCACGATGCCGCCTCCGCGCGCGGTCACAAGGTCGATGCCCAGCCTCTGGCACAGGTTTTTCAGGTGCGCGATCTCGATCAGGTTCATCACCGGCCGCGCCGGGTCCCCGAAGCGGTCGATCAACTCCTCCAGGAGGTCCTCCCGGGCCGCCTTGCTCCCGATGGAGGCGATCTTCTTGTAGACCTCCACGCGGGTCACATCGCTGGCCACGTATTCGCCGGGCAGGTAGGCGTCCACCTTCAGTTCGACCTTGGTCTGGATGTCGCCCAAGCTCTGGTCACCGCGCAGTTCGCGCACGGCCTCCTCGATCATCTTCACGTACAGGTCGTAGCCCACCGTCGACATATGGCCCGACTGTTCCGCACCTAGCAGGTTCCCCGTGCCGCGGATCTCGAGGTCGCGCATCGCGACGCGGAAGCCCGAGCCGAACTCGGTGAACTCCCGGATGGCGGCGAGGCGCTTGTCGGCACTCTCGGTGAGCACCTTGTTGGGGCTGACGGTCAGAAACGCGTAGGCCAGCTTGTTTGACCGCCCGACGCGCCCGCGCAGCTGGTAGAGCTGCGACAGGCCGAAGCGGTCCGCGTCGCAGACGATCAGCGTGTTCGCCCGGGGCACGTCGAGGCCCGCCTCGATGATCGTGGTGCACAGCAGCACGTCATACTTGCCCTCATAGAAGTCCAGCATCACGTCTTCCAGCGCCTGCTCTCGCATCTGGCCGTGGCCGACGGCGATCCTGGCCTCGGGCACCAGCTTTTTGAGGCGGGCGTACATGGCTTCGATGGTCTGCACACGGTTGTGCAGCACGTACACCTGACCGCCACGGGAGATCTCCCGCAGGATCGCATCGCGCACCAGCGCGTCGGAGTATTCCACCACGTAGGTCTGCACCGGGTAGCGCTCGTCCGGCGGGGTCTGAAGGAGCGACATGTCCCGGATGCCCACCATCGACATGTGCAGGGTCCTCGGAATGGGCGTGGCCGACAAGGTCAGCACGTCCACGTTCTTTTTCATCTGCTTGATGGATTCCTTGTGCTTGACGCCGAAGCGCTGCTCCTCGTCCACCACGAGAAGCCCAAGGTTTTTGAAGGACACATCCTTGCCCAAGAGGCGATGGGTGCCGATGACCACGTCCAGTTCGCCCGCGGCGAGGAGGTCGATGGTCTTTTTCTGCTCGGCGGCGGTGGAGAAGCGGCTCAGCGTCGCGAGCTTCACCGGGAAGCCGTGGAAGCGGTTGGTCATGGTCGCGAAGTGCTGCTGCACCAGGATGGTGGTCGGCGCCAGCAGCGCCGCCTGCTTGCCGTCCAGCACGCACTTGAAGATGGCGCGGATCGCCACCTCGGTCTTGCCGTAGCCCACGTCGCCGCAGAGCAGCCGGTCCATGACCTGCGGCTTCTCCATGTCCTTTTTAATCTCTTCGATGGCCTGCAGCTGGTCCGGGGTCTCCTCGTACTCGAAAGCGTCCTCGAACTGTCGCTGCCAGGGGGTGTCGGCGCAGAACGAGTAGCCGGTGGCGGCGGTGCGCGCCGCGTACAGCTTGACCAGTTCGCCCGCGATCTCGTGGATCGAAGAGCGCACCTTGGCCTTCTGCCGCTGCCATTCGCCACCCGACAGGCGGTTGAGGCGCGGGCTCTCCCCCTCCTGGCCGATGTACTTCTGCACGCGGTCCATCTGGTCCGTGGGCACGTACAGCTTGTCCGAACCCATGTACTGGATGTGCAGGAAGTCCCGCAGCGTGCCCTCCGAGGCCAGGCGCACCGTGCCCATGTAGCGGCCGATGCCGTGGTTTTCGTGCACCACGTAGTCGCCCACCTGTAGGTCGGTGAAGGCGCTCATCTTGTCGCCGCTTCGGGTCTTCTGCTCCCTGCGCTGCTTGGAAATGCCGAAGATGTCGCCCTCGGCGACCACCGCCAGCTTGATGTCCGGGTAGAGGAAGCCCCGGGACAGCGAGAAGGGCAGGATCAGCGCCTCGCCGGGGGTCAGCGCCTCCGGCGGGTTCTCGAGGAATGGCGCGTCGCAATCGAAGTCGAAGAGGGTTCGGTTCAGCCGCTGGCCTCGGGCGACGCCACCGGCCATCAGCGCCACGCGCCAGCCGTCCTTGCGCCACTTCTGAAGGTCCCTCGCGAGCTCCCGCATGTTGCCCTGATAGGCGCTGGCGCCGAGGCCGTTCACCTTGATGAGCGCCTTGGGCTTGAAATCGCCCGTTTGACGCGTGAACGGGGTCAGCGTGACCACCGTGCGTTTGTCCATCACGGGCAGCACCTGATCGTAGGTGAAGAGAAGCTCCGCCTGCGCGGGCATGGCCTCGTCGCGGGACAGCGCCGTCTTGAACTGTTCCTGGAACTCGAGCAGTCGGTTGTCGCACCGCTCGCGCAGCCGCTCCGGCTGGTCCGTCACCACGATGGGGTTTTCCAGATAGTCCAGAAGCGTCTTGGATTCGGGGTAGATCAGCTGGAAGATGGACTGCATCGCGTCGGTTGCGTGGCCGCTTTTCAGCGCGTCCAGCCGGTGCGCGAAGTTCCGGGCCAGCGCGGTGCGCGCCGGGCCGTCCCGCCTTGCGGGCGGCTCCTCGGCCTTGGGTTTTACGAGCGCGCTCTCGGGCTTCAGATCGAACATGGAGGGCAGCGCCTCCGAATCCCCCTCCCCGAGAAGCTCAAAGAACTGCTCGAAGGGCATGAGGTCGAATTCCTTCTCGATCTCCCGCTGCCTGTCCACCGGCTGCGCGTTTCCCCGGGCGGCGTTCAGCGCCGCCTCCAGCCGCTCGGCGGCCGCCTGGGCCTCCTGCGCGTTCAAAAGGATCTCCCCCGCCGGGTAGATGGCGGCCTCCTTGCGCCGGGCGATGGAGCGCTGGGTCATCACGTCAAAATCTCGGAGGGAGTCCACCTCGTCGTCGAAGAACTCCAGGCGCAATGCATTCGGCTGGCCGACGGGGTACACGTCCAGAATGCCGCCGCGAAGCGCGCACTGGCCGCGGGCCTCGGTCACGTCCACGCGCTCGTAGCCCGCCTCCGTGAGCCGAGCGATCATCTCGCCCGGGTCGAGGCGCATGCCTTCGCGGATGGTGAAAACATCCTTCAGAAAGCGCGCGCGGGGCATCAGCCGGTCGAGGAGCGCGTCCACCGGCGCAACCACCGCCTTGAGCTGCCCGGTCGCGGCCAAGCCCAGCGCTTCTAGACGCCGCATCGCGAGGTCGCGGCTGGCCGCCGCGGCGCGCAAAAAGGACACCTCCCGCGCCGGGAACGCCACCGCGCCCCCGCCCAGAAGATGGTTCAAATCCTCCGCCGCGCGCTGCGCGCCCGGCCCGCTGGATGTGACGAAGAGGAGCGGTCGCCCGGTCTTGACCGCGAGCGCCGCCGCGAGGTGCAGCCGCTGGCTGTCGTCCACGCCGCTGACCGCAGCCGCGCCCGGCGAATCCACCGCGTCCAAAAGCTGCGAAAACGCCGGCAGTTCATTCAGCGGGCGAAAAATCAGGTCTTGGCCCTCAGCCATGTTCCTCCTTCGACCAGGCGTTCGCAAATTCCGACGCCTTCGGCATGCCTTCCAGGATAATCTTCTCCACCGCCTCGCCCGCCTTGACCAGTGCGTCAAAGGCGGCTTTGCGCTCCTCCGCCGTCTGGTAGGGGGCGAGTACGAAGTCCGCCAGGTCCCAGCCCTCCGGAGGGCGGCCGATGCCGACGCGCACCCGCGGGAAGTCCTCGCTGCCCAGCTGATACAGGATCGAGCGCATGCCGTTGTGGGTGCCCGCCGAGCCCTTTTCGCGCACGCGCAGCTTGCCCGCGGGCAGGTCGCAGTCGTCGTAGACCACGATCAGATGACTGAGGTCGATTTTGTACCAGTTGACCAGCTGGCTGACGCTCTCGCCACTTAAGTTCATGAAGGTCTGCGGCTGGACCAGCGCCACCCGCTCGCTTCCGATCATACCCTCGCCGACGAGCGCCTTGCACTTGATTTTCGTCAGGCGGATATTAAACCGCGACGCCAGAAGCTCCACCGCGTCAAAGCCCGCGTTGTGGCGCGTGCGCGCGTATTTCTTTCCGGGGTTTCCCAGCCCCACCACGACGTACATCCATCCACCCCGCCAAAATAGCATGGCGGCGAGGAAACCCGCGTCCCCCCGCTGCCTGATCTTTTCCTATGTAGGAGACCTGCCCTTGCGGGCTGATCATCCTGTTTATTGTACCGGCGTGGCACGCTATTGTCAAGACCTACGATCGGCTGCCTTCGTCAATCGGTCGCCGTAGACAGGCAGAAGGGATGGCCTTCCGGGTCGAACAGCACGGTCGATGTCTCGAAGAACTGCTCCGGCGCCTTCGTCGCCCCGCAGGAGAGCGCATGCGCGACGGCGGATTCAAGGTGGTCCACCCGGAAGTCGATGTGCGCCATCTGTTGCTGCGCGCCTTCCTTCCACGGCCACACGGGCGGCACGTACTCCTCCACCGTTTGGAATGCCAGGACGAACCCCTGCGGCGCATGGATCCCCGCCCACCCGTTGCCGGAGAGCGTCTTCTTCCAGCCAAGCATCCGCTCGTAGAAGTCCGCCAGTGCATCCGCGTCGTGACAGTCCAGCGCGAACCCGAGCACCTTTGTCACCATATTCATCCCTCTTGGCGCGGCATCCCACACACAAACCCCGCACCGGAATTTGGTCGCCGCCGGTCACGCAACCTGATTACCGGAACTGCTCCGCGGGTTCCACCGTGACCCGGCCCTGCTGCGCGTCCACCTCGGTCAGAACCATCAGCGACTTCGCGCCCGCCACCCGCTTTTTCTCGGGCTGGGCGGTGGAGATCATGACGCCCACGCCCACCACCTCGGCCTGGAACTCGGCCATCATGTCCACCATGCCGCGCAGCGTACCGCCGCCCTTCATGAAGTCGTCGATGATCAGCGCCCGCTGCCCGCCTGTCACGGCGCGCCGAGCCAGCGCCATGGTTTCGATGCGTTCGCCGCCCGCGCCCGCGATGTAATTGATCTTGACGGCGGAGCCCTCGTAAGCTCGGGAATCGCGCCGCGCGATGACCAGCGGCACGCCCAACGCGCGGGCCGTCATCATCGCGATCGGGATGCCCTTGGTCTCCATCGTCAAAACGAAGTCGGGCGAGCGGTCGTAGTACTGCATCGCAAGGATCCGGCCCAGCATCTCGGCGGTCTCCGGCTCGGAGCTTACGTCGGAGGTGTAGAGGAAGCCGCCCGGCAATAGACGCCCCGCGTCGCTCAACCGGCCTGCAAGCTGGCGTAAAAACGCGCGCGTGCGCTCCGGGCTTACGGTGGCGCGGTAGCGAACCCCGCCCGCCGCGCCCGCGACCGTGGTCAGCTCGCCCTGGCCGAAGGCTTCAAAAGACGCGCGCAAAAGCTCGATGTCCTCGCTGACCGTCGACTTCGCGGCGCCGAACAGTTCGCAGAACGTGCCGAGCGTATGAATCCTGTTGGGGCATGCCATCAGCGCCGCGGCCATCGCGCCGAGCCGCTCGCTGCGCTTGATCCGGTCCATCAAAATACCTCCGGGAGAATCTGGACATACCATAGGATTATACCGGAACTTGGGGAATTCCGAAAGAAGCGCGAACACATTTTCGAGAATCCAACTTAAATTTAACGCGCGACCCGGACGATTGCGGAATCCGCGGTTGATGGCGAGGGCCAACCGTCGTATAATGAAAAATCAGATGATCGATTTCGGGAGGACGAATGACATGACCGCGCACATCCAGGCGTTCCAGGGCGGGCGCGTGCACTTTATCGGCATCGGCGGAAGCTCCATGTCGGGGCTCGCGCCGCTGATGGTGAAACTCGGCTACCAGGTGACCGGCTCGGACCGCGAGCGCTCCCACAAGACCGATGCGCTGAATGAAAAGGGCATCCCGGTCGCCATTGGCCACAGGCCGGAAAACGTGCAGGGCGCGGACCTCATCGTCTACACCGCCGCCATCGCGCCGGAAAACCCGGAGCGGATGGAAGCGGAGCGCCTGAACATCCCGCAGATCGAGCGCAGCGAACTGATCGGGCAGCTGATGGAGGGCTACAAAACCGCCGTCGCCATCAGCGGTACCCACGGCAAGACCACGACCACCGCCATGCTGTCCCAGGCGATGGTGGAGTCGCTGGTCCACCCCACCGTGCACATCGGCGGCGAGCTGGACGCGCTGGGCGGATCGACGCTCCTTGGTGAGAAGGATTACTTCGTGGTCGAGGCCTGCGAGTTCAACGCCAGCTTTCTGAAGTTTCTGCCGACGGTGGCGGTGATCCTCAACATCGACGAAGACCACCTGGACTTCTACAAGGACATCGATGACATCGAGCGCGCGTTTTTGGAATTTGCCAAGAGGACGCCGGAAGACGGCTGGTGCGTGGGCTGCGGCGACGACTTCCGCGTCGTGCGTGTGCTGCGCGCCTCGGGGCGCAAGGCCCTCACCTATGGCATGGGGCCGGAAAACGACCTGAAACCCGAAAAGCTCACCTATGACCCGGAGGGCCGCGCCAGCTTTGTGGCGACGCTCGAAGGGCGGCCGCTCTGCGAAGTCGCCATGACGGTGGCGGGAGAGCACAACCTTTTGAACGCGCTGGCGGTCATCGCAGTGGCCGAAATCTGCGGCCTTCCGATGGGCAGCGTGGCCCGGACGCTCTCCCGCTTCACCGGCGCGCACCGGCGGTTCGAGCTCACCAGCGTCACCGACGGCGTCAAGGTCTACCAGGACTATGGCCACAACCCCACCGAGATCAAAAACGCGCTGCGCATCGCCAAGCTCCAGCCCCACAAGCGGCTGTGGGCGGTGTGGCAGCCGCACACATACTCCCGCACGAAGAAGCTCTTCGACGGCTTCGTGGAGACATTCGACGACGCGGACCTCGTTCTCATCACCGACATCATGGCGGCGCGGGAGTCAGACCCGGGCGACATCAAGAGCGAAATGCTGCTGCCGCCGATGCGCGCGCGCGGCGTAAACGCCACCGTGACGCCCACCTTTGACGACACGGAGGCGTACCTCCGCGCCCACTGGCAGCCGGGCGACCTTGTGATCACGCTGGGCTGCGGCAACATCGACCTTCTGAACGAGCAGATCGCGCTGCACGGCGATACTGTCAAGCGCTGACCCCACCCTTATAACGCGCCTCGGGCCGCCGGCTTTCACCGGCGGCCCGATTCATTCATCGAAACCTTTTCCTGGGGCTCGGGGGCCGCGGCCCCCGATTCATTCAAGGCAACCGGAGGGAAGTGCGCGGCCGCAGGTTGCCCATTCCGCATTGCGCGTAGGCCCGCCCGCAAGCTTCATGCTTGCAGGGCATGCGCCGTTTCCATTGCAGCGGAAAGCTGCATGGCAGATTTCCGCTGCCCTTTACCAGGCCCCGTGTCCCCCGCCGCCGCCGCCTCCGCCCGACGAGCCGGAGAAACCGCCGCCGGACGAACCGCCGCTGGCGGCGACGCCCGCGTTGTGCTGCCGGACGTCGTGGAACGAGCGGTCGACCCGGCCCATGTCATGGTACCACCCGACATACCACCAAACCGGCAGCCAGCCGCCGTAGCCATAGTCGGGCTGGTTCGCTCGCTCGTCGAAGTACCGGGCCAGCGGCTCCACATAGCCCAGCGCCACCAACACGGACAGGTGTCCCAGCGCCTCCGGCGGCAGGCTCTTGAGATTCTCGCCGTACTTTTCGCAGAAGCCGCGCACCGCGGCGCAACGCTTCTCGCCTGAATCAGTGATGTTGCGAACCCTGGAAAAGCCGAACACCATGACGACCGTCAGGATAAGCCCCGCCAGCGCCACCCAGTTCTGGCCCAGGAAGAACAGCGCCACGCTGAGCAGTATGCCGCCCGCGGCGAGCATCGCCACGCCACAGCCCATTTTGACGCTGTTGCCGAAGTACAGCCCCTCATCGACCGCCTGATGGGAGACGGACTGCTGCCAGCTGCTGTAGCCCGATGTGAAGGACTGCGCAAGCTTCGCGTCCTTGCCCGCGTTCAGGTCCTCGATCCAAAGGAATTCGCGCCCCTGGAACAGCCAGTCAAACAGGGCTGCCTGCTGCGGCGTCAAACTTACCCCGCGGCTTTTCACCGTGAACTTCGTCTCCTTCTCGCCGGTCAGCGGATGGACCTCGGCGGCCATCGACAGCGCGCCCTTCTGCACCAGCTCCAGCAGCGTCGCGGAAAAGCCGCTCTCGCTCACCTTTCCCCTGCCCAGAAGTTCCGCGACGGCGGCGTCCAGCCCGGAAAGCGCCTCCATGTCGTCGGAAGGCCCGATGTCCTTTTTGACGCCGAACCGGGCCAGCTTCTGCCGGAGCATGAGCGCCGCGCCAATGAAGAACACGGCCAGAAGCCCGATCACCCCGTAGCGCATCCGGTTTCGGGTTTCAGCGGCGGCGGCTTCCGCCGCGGCCTTCTCCTCGGCCAACCTCGCCTCCGTGTCCAGAGCGGACTGGACGATGGGCTCGTCAATCAGCGGCGCGAGGGACATGGAAGCCGCGGGGAACAGCGCGTCGATCTCCACGTACTCTCCCGGCCGGACGTCCTTCGGACCCGCCGTCAGCACGCCGTCAGGATCGACGGACAGGTCCTCCGCGCCCATCGCGCCGTGCGCGAACCAGTGCTCCGGCGCGGCGGGGAAGCTCACGCGGAGGATCGCGTTTTCGAGCGTAGCCTGGTTTTTCACGCCGATCAGCTTGTAATTGAGCCGCGCGGCATCCCGGTAGCGTTGCGCCAGACCCCGGAATACGTACTCGTACCGGAAGGCGCGCTGCCCGCCATTCCCCGGCGCGTATGCCTTGACATTGACAAGGTCGCCCTCCCTCACCGCGGTGTAGGTGAAGGGTTCGCTGCCCAGCGCGTCCACCTGACGCAGGAGCGTACCGCCGTCCACGTACAGTTTCAGATCCTCCATGCCTTCCACGTCTCCAACGTCGAAGGAACTCAGGATGCCGTTATAGCTGCCGTCAAAGTCATACGTCAGGTTCTCGGTCACCTGCGCGGAGCCATCCTCCCGGATGGCCACGTCCATCGAATACGCAGGGATCGAAAACCCGTCCGCCAGCGCGCCGGCCGGAAACATCAGGACCAGCAGGATCACCGCCGCGATCTTGCGCATGTTCATCCCCCACCTTATTTTTCAAAAATATATCGTCGGAGCCGGGCATGCCGGGCTATACGCCCCGTCAAGTCTCCCGGTCCGCCAGCCCATTCTCTTTTTCCCGCGTGATCTCCTGCGCCTTGCCGCGGGTGAGGTCGTCCGCCACCATGACCGCGTACCCTTCCGCCAGGAGGTCCGCGGTGAGCGCCGCTGCCTGGTCGGCGATCGGCTCGCCGGGAAGCGTCGACTTCCCACGCCATCCCAACGCTTCCGCATCCCACTTCAGATGATGTTTGCCCACGACGCCCAGAAAGTCAAAATCGCGCGGATGCAATAACAGCAGTCCGTCGCCGGAAACCGCGATCTCCGTCCTCCGGTTTCGCGCGCCGCTCGCGGGGTACAGGGTCATTTCGGCGCGCGCTTCCTGTTCGGCATCGCTGGACGTTTCCTCCGGCAGCATCTCGGGCATCCGTCGGACGATCCCCGGAAAGTCCACAAACGCCCAGCGGTTGTTGATGAACCACAGCGCGCCGGACTTTTTCTGAAGGACGCTCGCAAGGTAGTCATCCAGTCGTGCCACAACCCGCTCTTCCTGCTGCTGCTTGGCCCGCTGCCGGAATGTTCGCGCGTTTCGGATCGCCTGACTGCGGATCTGTTCCGCCCAACGGACCTGCTTGGGCGTCCCGGTCAGCGGCGGCAAGGCGGCGTCGGCCTCGGCCCGCGCCCGCTCGGAAGCCGCCAGCGCGGTTTTAATCTCGACCAGGAGGCAAGCCCCATCCTCCGGCGTCAGCTTATCCGTGATCGGCACGAGGCCCGATTCAATGCATTGGTTAGCGATCTCGACGAGCCTGCCCAGAGGCAGATGCAGAATCTGTTCGCCGTAGGTTTCAACCCATAACCGGGCCAACTCGCTACATTTGCACGCCATGCAAGTCCCCCTCCCCAAACCCATACTATCCCTCGCGCGCGCGCCTGTCAATAAAAACCTACAGATCACGGCCAACTGCCTGTTATTGTGCAAAAACCTGCGCCTTGCGCTTTTTATCACGTCGAAAGTCAGGAAAATCCTCGCTTCCATTGGGCCATATTCTTTGTGGAGAATCCCGGAAAATCGCCTTCAAATCGGGCTTCGATTGTGCCGCGACATGCCAGAACTGGGTAATCTTCATACTTTTGCTTGACATCAAGCGCCCCTTGAAGTTATGATTTGATAAAATGGATGGATCAGGGAGGGCTGACAATGTCCGAGAACATTCAGGCGATCGCGGTGCGAATTTGCGATCTGCGCGAGATCAGCGGCCTGACGCAGCTTCAGGTCGCCGAGGCGTCGGGCGTGCCGCTGGAGGACTACATCGCCTACGAGAAGGGCGGCAGGGATTTCTCGTTCAGCCACCTCTTCAACATCGCCAAGGCGCTGGGCGTGGACATCAGCGACCTACTGACCGGCGAGAGCCCGAAGCTGCGCGGCTACGTTGTGACCCGCTCCGGCCAGGGCCTGGCGTTTGACCGGCGCAAAGCCTACCACTATCAGCACCTGGCCTACAACTTCCGCGACAAGAAGGCGGAGCCTTTCATCGTGACCGTCGAGTTCGACGGGCAGACCTCCGGCAAGACCGCTCACGCCCACGAGGGGCAGGAGTTTGACTACCTGCTCACGGGCCGCATGCTGGTCGAACTGGGCGGCAACAAGGTCTTTCTGGAGGCGGGCGACTCGGTCTACTATGACGCCTCGCTCCCCCATGCCATGTACGCTCTGGACGCCGACGCGAAGTTTATCGCTGTCGTCATCAAATAATCCGGGAGGATGGCCGTATGACGCTTTACAAGCAATACCTGGAGCAGTGGGAATTCGGCTCCTATGAGGATTACCTGAAGAACTTCAGGTTCGTCGTCCCGGAGCACTTCAACTTCGCCTTTGACGTACTCGACAGAATGGCGGAAGAAACGCCGGACGCGAGGGCGCTTCAGTGGTGCAACCCTGAGGGCGAGGAAAGGGCCTTCTCCTTCCGCGAAATCAGTCGGGAATCCAGCCGGTGCGCCAACATGCTCGAGTCCCTCGGCGTCAAGCGGGGCGACGTGGTGATGCTGGTCCTAAAGCGCCACTACGAGTTCTGGATAGCGATCATGGCCCTGCACAAGCTGGGCGCCGTGGCCGTTCCCGCCACCCATCTTTTGACCAAGAAGGACATCGTCTACCGCGCCAACGCGGCGGACATTTCCGCCATCATCGGCACCACCGAAAATGTGTTCGCCGACCAGATGGACCAGGCACTCCCCGAATGTCCGACGGTCAAACTGCGCATCTCCGCCCGCGGCAAGCGCGAGGGCTGGATCTCCTTCGACGAGGAAATGGCGAAGCACCCGGATGCGTTCGAGCGCCCGCTGCCCCTCAACGAAAACGACGATCCGCTCCTCATCTACTTCACCTCCGGCACCAGCGGCATGCCGAAGATGGTGCTCCTCGACTACGCCTACCCGCTGGGCCACATCCAGACCGCCGTGTACTGGCAGGGCTGCTTTGAGGGTGGCCTGCACCTGACGGTCTCCGAGACCGGCTGGGCCAAGAGCGTGTGGGGAAAGCTGTACGGCCAATGGCTGGCGGGCAGCGCCATCATGAGCTATGACTTTGACAAGTTCGTGCCCGCGGACATGCTGAAGATCCTCGAAAAATACAAGGTGACCACCTTCTGCGCGCCGCCGACCATCTACCGGTTCATGGCGCTGGAAGACGTGGCCCAATATGACCTCTCCTCGCTCGTGCGCTGTTCCACCGCGGGCGAGCCGCTGAACCCCGACCTCTTCGACAAGTGGCAGAAGCTGACCGGGCACCAGCTGCGCGAGATCTACGGCCAGACGGAACTCTGCGTCACCGTCGGCACCTTCCCGTGGATGAAGGTCTGTCCCGGCTCGATGGGCAAGCCTTCGCCGCTCTTCGACGTGGACCTGGTGGATGAAGAAGGCAACTCCTGCCAGCCGGGCGTGGTGGGCGAGATCGTCGTCCGCACGCGCAAGGGCAGGCCCGTGGGCATGTTCCAGGGCTACCACCGCGATCCGGAGCGCACCAAGGCGGTGTGGCACGACGGCGCGTACCATACGCTGGACCTGGCGTGGCGGGACGAGTGGGGCTACTACTGGTACGTGGGCCGCGCGGACGACGTGATCAAGTCCTCCGGCTACCGCATCGGGCCGTTTGAAGTGGAGAGCGCACTGCTCGAGCACTCCGCGGTGGTCGAGACTGCGATCACCGGCGTGCCCGACGAAGTCCGCGGCCAGATCATCAAGGCGACCGTCGTGCTGCGCAAGGGCTACGAGCCCTCGGACGCGCTCAAGAAGGAACTGCAGGAGCACGTGAAGCGCACCACCGCGCCCTACAAATACCCGCGCATCATCGAATTCGTCAGCGAACTGCCCAAGACGATCTCCGGCAAGATCCGCAGGGTGGAGCTGCGCGAACGCGACGCGAACAAGTAGAACGTTCATGGATTTTCCAAGGAAAGGTGGTCCGGCCGTGAAGCGGGTGTTGGCGCTCTTATTGATCGCGCTTTTGTCGCTGTCCGCGGCCGGCTGCGATTTGCTGGTTCCGCCCGACGAGGCGGTGGACGCGCCCGCGGCGACTCTGGAGGCCACGGAGCAACCTGAGGTTACGCCGGTACCGACGCCCACGCCCCTGCCCACGCCGTCGCCGTCGCCGGTTCCGGTGGTGGAGATCGCGGACTACAAGTACCAGAAGGTGTCCAACCAGTCGCTGGATATCTCGTTTGATTACCCCTCCCACTGGGTCAACCTGCCCGGCAACATCACCATCTGCTACGTCCAGCCGGTGAACGAGGGAGAAGCCGCCGCGAGGGTGGCCGTCAGCGTCAAAAAGACGAGCAAGAACCTGGACCCGGAGGGCATCAAGAAGGAACTGAACAAGCTCATCGATAAGATCTCCGGGGGCTACGCCAACTTCCGGCACAGCACCATCTCCAAGAAGGTCAAGTTGGTCGGCGGCAACGCCTACTCGGTCGTGTACGAGGCGGACCTGGACGGCAACGCGATTAAGGGCTTCATCATCCTCTCGTTCAAGAGTTCGAAAAAGCGGCTGATTGCGTTTCACTTCTCAGCACCGGCTGACCGGTACAACGACTTCCAGGCGGTGCAAAAACAGGTGATGGGCTCCATCAAGCTTTCATAAACGAACGGGCGGGGCGCCTTCGGGTTGGCCGCGCCCTTCCCCCATAGACACGGATTCCTCCCGCGGCCAGCGCATTTTCATCACCGCCTCGCATAGCTCATTCACGCGCAAAGGTTGCCCGTACAACCGGATGGGTCAGCCTGACGCATAGAGCCACAAGCGTTCACGTAGGTTGGACAGGCAATGCACTCGCAGATTGAGGAGGATGCAAGCATGTGGATCAGGGGGGATCTCAAAGCGCGCGCCAAACAGGCTCTGCGCGAGAACGGGTACTGGGTTGCGCTGGCGGTCGTTGCCATCATCTGGGTTCTGACGGGCCTGTTCGGCGGCGCGAGCGGGCGCGGGCCGCGCATGGAATACCGGCTCGGACAGGGGGATATCGACGCATTCACGCGGGGCGGTTTCGGCATGCTCGCCGCGTTCGCGGGTCTGTTTGGCATCGCGGCCGCCGCGTATGGGATCTTCGTCGCCATCCCGCTCACGGTCGGCAAGTGCCGCTTCTTTCTGGAGCACCGCAAGAGGCCGTCGACCATCGCTTCGGTCTTCCGGCCGTTCGGACCCGGCTACCTGAACGTGGTCAAGACGGTGTTTCTGTCGGGGCTGTTCGTCTTCCTGTGGTCGCTGCTCTTCATCATCCCCGGCATCATCAAGGCCTACCAGTACGCCATGGTGCCCTACATCATGGCGGAGAATCCGGACATGGAGTGGCGGCGCGCGCTGGCGCTCAGCCGGGAGATGACCAGCGGCTGCAAGTTTGACATCTTCATCCTCCACCTCAGCTTCATCGGCTGGTGCCTGCTGGGCGTCCTGGCGCTGGGCATCGGCATGCTGTTCGTTGGCCCCTACATCGAAGCCACTTTCGCGGAGCTTTACGCGACGCTGCGCCGGAAGGCGCTGGAGCGCGGGGACACCACAACGTCGGAGCTTCCGGGCGTCGAATGAGACCTCTGTTTCCACGCGAAGGCGCGCCTGTTGAACGCATGTTCACGAGGCGCGCCTTTTGTTTTGATCCCCGGTATGCGGCGTTCTCCTTTTGGGTTCTCGTATTGGCCTTCAGCATTGGACATGCGGCCGGGCGCTACCCCTACCCCGCCAACGCCTTGAGCGCGCCGTCGTCCACCCGGAAGATGGTCCAGTTGTCCAGCGGCACGGCCCCGAGCGAGCGGTAAAAGCGGATGCTGGGTTCGTTCCAATCAAGGCAAGCCCACTCCAGGCGGCCGCAGCCGCGCTCGACCGCGATCCTGGCCAGCTCCTTCAGGATGGCCTTGCCGTAGCCCCTGCCGCGGCATTCAGGCAGCACGAAAAGGTCCTCCAGGTAAATGCCTCCTCTCCCGAGGAACGTCGAGAAGTTGTGGAAAAAGAGCGCGAAGCCCACGTTGCGCCCGCCGTCCCGGATGAATACAACCTCGGCGCGCTTCTTTTCGAAGATCCAGTCCCTGAGGACTTCCTCGGTCGCCACGACCTTGTCGAGCAGGTTTTCGTACTCCGCCAGCGCCCGGATGAAGGCCAGAATTTCCGGGATGTCCTCCGCCGTCGCGAAATGGAACGCTTCGCCCATCGATATGTCCTCCGCATTCTCCCAGCGGCAAACGTCAGCCGGGGCATTTGCATGGAAAAACGCGGGCGGCAAGCCGCCTGCGTACCGTTCTATGGAAAAGGGTTAGTTTCCACGGCCGCCGCCCGATCCGCGCGTACCGCCTCCGCCCCCGGAGAAGCCTCCGCCACCGAAGCCACCGCCACCGAAGCCACCACCAAAGCCTCCCCCACCGAAGCCGCCCCGGCCTCGACCGCCGCCAGAGCCGCGCGTCCTGCCGCCGCCTCCGCCGAAGCCGCCACCCCCGAAGCCGCCGCCTCCGAAGCCGCCGCCTCCGAATCCGCCACCGCCAAAGCCACCCGGCCAGCGCGGCCCGGGAGGCCTTCTGCCGCCGCCAAACAGGCCGCCCATCCAGCCGCCCAACATGAAGGGAAGGCAGCCACACCCGCCCCGCCTGCCGCTGAAGATCGACAGCACGACGATGACGATGACGATGGCGATCAGCGCGTTATTAAAGCCGAAGAGTCCTCCTCCATCGCCGCTTTGCGTGCCGCGACTCTGGCGTTTTGAGGCATTGCCCGCGTTTGCGGTGCTGCCGCCGGAGCCGTAGTACGACGCCTTTGAGGTGTTGTCCAGCGCCATGTTCGCGCCATAGATGCCCGCGACCTTCGTAAACAGCGCGTCGAAGTACTTGATGGCGCCCGCGGAGTAGTCGTCCTTGGCGAAGTCGGGCTCCAGGTACTCGTTCCACAGTACGCTCAGGTCGGC
Source organism: Bacillota bacterium (assembly GCA_023416655.1). Classification (GTDB taxonomy): domain Bacteria; phylum Bacillota; class Clostridia; order Christensenellales; family Aristaeellaceae; genus JAEZHK01. The sequence goes on along the minus strand of JAEZHK010000049.1, from coordinate 38,929 downwards.
AGGAGGGAGATTGCGCTCAAGCCCCGTGCCCTCCATCGTATAATAATCCTCGTCGGAAACCGCCAGCAGCACCAGAATGCCGTTGTTCTTCTGCGCGCCGCCGATCTCCCAACTGTTGAACAGCGCATAGGCGTAGTCCTCTGCGGTGTAGGGCTGTGTGGTCCTCAGCGTCACAAACACGATCTGCGCGCCGGTGGCGTTTTCCAGCCGCTTGGCGTTGACCTCAATGTGGTTCTTGGCCTCACCCGTCAGCACGCTCGCAAAGTCGCTGGCGTAGTAGCCGGTCGGCTGTTCGACTGTCGCGGCCAGCGCAGGCGCCGCCAGAATCAGCGCGCACAGGACCGCCAGAATCAGCGCGGAAAGTCTTTTCATCGTCAGCCCACCTCCCAATCATGTAGTCAAGAAAAGGTCTCTACCGTCCCCGGCCGCCGCCCGCGCCGCGGGACTCTCCACCCCCACCGGAGAAGCCGCCGGAACTGCCGGAGGAACCCGAAGACCGCCCGCCTCCCGAACTGCTCCCGCCGGAATGGCTGCTCGAATCATTCGAACTGCTTGCGGAATACCTGCTCTCGCTTCGCGAATATGATCCGCCCGAATCACCGGCGCTCCAGCTGCTTCTATATCTTTCGACTGAGTCGTCATTGTTATTGCTTCCGTTGCCGGAGAACTCCCCGTGTTCCCATGTGGCCGCAACGATGATTACTATGCCCAGAACAAGGATCAGGACGATCACGAGACCAGCCGCTGTATTGTCCGATGTTCTCGCGTCTTGGGTTCTCCCGGCGACAGCATGTCCGGAGATATAGATGTCCGAGACCCGCTCGTACAGCGCGTCGAAGTACTTGACCGAGGCCGCGGAATAGTCCTTCCTGGCGAAATCCGGCTCCAGGTACTCGTTCCACAGCTCGCTTAAGGCTTCGGTCGGCAGGTTGCGCTCAAGGCCCGTGCCTTCCATGGTGAAGTAGTTGTCGTCGCCGATTGCGAGCAGCACCAGGAGGCCATTGTTCTTCTCGGCGTCGCCGATCTTCCATGTGTTGAAGAGCTTGTAGGCGTAGTCGTCGATGGACATGGGTTTCGTGGTTTCAACCGTGACGAACACGATCTGCGCGCCGGTCGCTTCGTCAAGCGCCTTCGCGTTATGGTTGATGTGTTCCTTCGCCTCGGCGCTCAGGACCTCCGCGAAATCGCTGGCGTAATTACCGGTGGGTTGGACGACATCGTTTCGCGTGTTCGTCGTCTTGCCAGGCTGGTTCGCGGCGGGGGTCGGCTCCGTACCATTGGCCTGATTCGCGACCGGGGTCGGCTTTATACCGCTTGCGGACTGATTGGCGACCGTGGTCGGCTCCGTAACATTGGCCTGATTCGCGACCGCGGTCGGCTTTGCGCCACTTGCGGACTGATTCGCAGAGGCTGCGGCTTTTGCGGCGGCTTCTTTGGCGGCGGCGGCAGAACGCGCGGCTTTCAAGAAGTCCGAGACAGGGGCGGATTTCGCGGCGGCGGTCGGCTTCGCGCTGCTTGCGGACTGGTTCGAGGCAGCGGTCGGCTTCACGCCGCTTGCGGACTGGTTCGCGGCGACAGCTTTGGCGGCGGCTTTGGAAGCGGCTGCTCTTGCGGCAACAGAATGTGCGGTTTGTATGCCGGACGCGGCGGGGATTTCGTTCGCGGCGGCAGTCGGTTTCACGCCGCTTGCGGATTCGTTTGAGACAGCGGTCTGTTTCGCGGCGTAGAGGCCCATCACCTTCTCGGACAGCGCGTCAAAATACCCAACATAGGCCGATGAATAGTCTTTCATCGCCAGGGTCGGTTCCAAATACTCGTCCGACAACGCGTCGAATTCCCCGTCGGGCAGGTCGTATGTGAGACCCAGGCTATCGATGGTGCAGGAGCTATTGTCATCGATTGACTGCACGATCAGGACGCCTTTGCCGTTCCACGCGCCGTAAATCTTATTGACATAGGCTTCGAAGGCAACGGGCTTGGTGGTTTCAACAAATACGAATACGATCTGCGCGCCGGTCGCTTCTTCCAGCGCCTTCGCGTTCCGGTTGATGTGCTCCTTCGCCTCGGCGCTCAGGACCCCCGCGAAATCGCTGACATAGTCGCCGGTCGGGCTCTTGACGGAGGACGCCAGCGCGGGAAGCGCGAGCAGCAGCGCGTACAGAACCGCAAGGAGCGGCGCGGAGAATTTCTTCATCGTCAGCCCACCTTCCGGTCAATGCGCCCCCGTGGGATGGTCGCCCGCGAAAACCCGCTACACGCCCTCCGCCCCGCCGTCGCTTAGAACAGCTCCAGTTCCGGCGCGCCGCCCTTGACGCCGCCGATCAGCCCCGCCGGAAACCCGGAGTACATCTTCTTTGCGTCCACATTGTACTGGGCGGCCAGTTCGTTGAAGGGGTCCCGCCCGATGGTGCTGCCATGGGATTTGAAGTCGTCGTACCTGGAGCGCGCCTCCCGCTGGTCCACGTCCGACAGCTTCTCATTGGTGAGCGCGGTGTACAGGTTTTCAACGGCCTGGTCCAGCTCCCGGTTGGCGCCGCTCCGGTCCTTGATCTGGATCCGGGGCAGCGCGTTGGCCTCGTCCAGCGCCTTCTGCGCGGCGGCTGCCCGCTCCACAAGCGACGCGTCGATTCCCGGGTAACGGTTTGCGATGCCGACGAGGGTATAGGCGTCCTTCGCGCGCTGCCTGAGATCGCTGTCGATGCAAAGCCCGTCCGCATTCACGCCCGTATAGAATACGCCGAGCACGTCGTCCCGCTTCTCCAGCGCGTTCCTCTCCAGCGCGTTGCCGCTCAGGCTCAGCGCGAAGATGACCGCCAGCGCAAACACGATCCACGCCAACGTGCGGTTTTCCGATAGGCGCATATCCTCACCCCGCTTTTAGGTCTTAACTATACTAGCCGCGCACCTCGAGGAGCTTGGCCTTGAGCTGCTTTTCGATCTCGTACAGCGAGAGCTCCGCCTGCCTGCGCTTTTCGCGGCCCTCCTGCTGGATGGTCAGCACCTCGTCCATGGTGTCGATCAGCTTCTGGTTGGTCTCCTTCAGCGTCTCGATGTCCACGATGCCACGCTCCGACTCCTTGGCGGTCTCGACGGTGGCCTGGTGCAGCCGCTCGGCGTTGCTCCTCAGGAGCTGGTTGGTCAGGTCCGTGACGGCGCGCTGCGCCTCCATGGCCTCCTGGGTGTGGTGCAGGCCCAGCGCAAGCACCATCTGGCTCTTCCAAAGCGGGATGGTGTTGACCAGCGAGGACTGGATCTTCTCGGCCATCAGCTGGTTCGAGTTCTGCAGCATGCGGATCTGCGGCGCCATCTGGAGGGAGACGTTCCTCGTCAGCTCCAGGTCATAGATCTTCTTTTCGAAGCGGTCGGCCTGGGAGGCCAGGTCGTTGGCGGCCTGCGCGTCCTCCTGCAGCCCGGAGGTCTGCGCCTTCAGGCGCGCGGCCATGAGCTCGCCCGCCCGGAATTCCTTCAGGCGCAGCCTGCCCGCGGCGATGTACATGGACAGTTCCTTGAAGTAGCGCAGGTTCTCCACGTACAGCTGGTCGAGGGTGGCGATGTCCTTGAGCAACTGCACCTGGTGCTGCTCGAGGCCGGCGACGATCTTGCCCACGTTGATCTCCGCCGCGTCGTAGCGGGCCTTGAGCATGGTGAGCTTGTCGAGGTTGCGCTTGAAGAAGCCGAAGAAGCCGGTCTCCTTTTCGTCGATGGCGAAACCCTTGAGCTCGGTCACGAGGCCGCCGATCATGTCGCCCACTTCGCCCAGGTCCTTGGTCTTGACGTTTTTGAGCGCGCTATCGGAGAAGCTGGCGATCTGCTGCTGCGCCGAGGAGCCGTAGGCGAAGACCAGGTTGGCGTCCGTCACGTCGATCTTTTTCGAGAAGTCGCGGATCATGGCCTCCTCTTCGGGGGAGAACTTTTCGCGCACTTCATTGGCTTCCGGCACGGCCTTGGCGGGCTCGGCGATGACCTTGGCGACCTCCGGCGGCGTGGGCTGCGCGCCCAGCGTCAGCTTGATGCCCTCCGGCGTGGCCTGCGGGGCCTGCGGGGCCTGCGCCTCCGCGACCGCCTTACTGGCCTCCTGAAGCACGTCGTCCACCTGCGCGGGGGAAAGCTGCGGGTTGTTCAAGCCGTTATTCGTTTCACTCATGGGAATGCCTCCTCAATCGTCTGATTCGTTTTTATTCGTCATCCTTGGCCTTCATCGCCTGGGCTGCCGCGCCGCCGGATGCGACGCTTTCGCTTTGCGTGGCGCTTACGGTTTTCAAAATTCCCTCGCCGGTCAGCCCGTCCGCGGCCATCATGGTCTCCAGCACCTTGATGTCGGTGGTGATGTCCAGCGCCTCGTCGCCGTAGAGCTTGTCCAGCTGCTTTTCAAACGCCAGTGCGATCATGCCCAGGCTGTTCTCGATGCCGGTGAGCGCCTTTTGGACCATCTCGCCGGAGCCCGCCCCGGTCAGCTGGCCGTACTGGGCGATGAGCTTGTCGGTCGTGGGCAGGTAGTAGTCCATGAACTTACGGACCTCGTCGTAGCGGGCGTTTTTGTCCGCGACGGCGGCAAGGATCCTGCGGCCGGCCGCGTCGACGCGCCCCAGTTCCTTCTGCACGGCCGGGTTCCGGGTGTTCGCGGCGGCCTCCCGCAGGCGCTTCAGGGCCTCCAAACTGGCGGCCAGGCGCTGGTCGACGGCCCTGTCGCCGGTGGACAGCGCTTCCTCAACTTCCACCGTGCGGCCGGGCAGGAACTTGCGGGCCACCAGGTACACAACCAGCGAAAGCCCCGCCGCCAGCAGGATGTTGGAAAACTCGTACAGATGCCCGAAAAGCCCGAATATGACCCATACCGCTGCGGCAAGGTATATGGGGATTGCGGACGGGATTTTCTCCGTCTTCCGAGTCAGGTAAACAGGGACTGCATTCGGAATTTTCTTATTCACAACGCACACCTCTTACAGACTATTTTACCGGAATTACCAATTTGAATCAAGGCGCGGGGCATTCAAAGCAGAAATTTCATGCGCAAACTGTCGCGCGTGGCGTCCAAAAATGCGGTTTACAAGCGGATCGGGCCATGATAGGATTAAGAAAAAAGCGAAGGAGCTTTCCTTATGAAGCGCAGAATCGGCCTATTGACCGCCGGGGGCGACTGTCCGGGCCTCAACGCGGCGATCCGCGGCGTCGCCAAGGCGGCGTATGAGCTGTTTGACGCGGAGATCGTGGGCATCGAGGACGGCTTCGGCGGACTGATCCGCGGGGAGTTCCAGGAGATGAGCCAGCGGGATTTCTCCGGCATCCTGACCCGGGGCGGCACCATTCTGGGCGCCTCCCGCACGCCTTTCCGCGAGATGCGCGTGATCGGCGACGACAACGTGGACAAGGTCAAGGCCATGAAGGACAACTACAAGTGGATGAAGCTGGACTGCCTGGTCACGCTGGGCGGCAACGGCACCCACAAGACCGCGAAGATGCTGTCCGAGGAGGGGCTGAACGTCATAGGCCTGCCCAAGACCATCGACAACGACATCTGGGGCACCGACGTGACCTTCGGCTTCAACACCGCCTGCGACATCGCCACCGAGGTGATCGACCGGCTGCACACCACCGCCGACAGCCATGGCCGCGTGATGGTGGTGGAACTGATGGGCAACAAGGCGGGCTGGCTGACGCTGCAGTCGGGCATCGCGGGCGGCGCGGACGTGATTCTGATCCCGGAGATCCCCTACGACATCGAGCGGGTCGTGAAGGCGGTCGAGGCGCGCAAAGCCAGCCGCAAGAGCTTCTCGATCATCGCGGTGGCCGAAGGCGCGCTGAGCAAGGAGGAGGCCACCCAGAAGCGCAAGGATCGCCAGCCCACCGACAACCCCTACAGAACCGTAGCGCACAAGCTGGCCGAGACGGTGCAACAGCGTACCGGGCTCGAGGCGCGGGCGGTGATCCCCGGCCACGTCCAGCGGGGCGGCAGCCCCAGCCCCTACGACCGCGTGCTGTCCACCGTGTTCGGCGTACATGCCGCGAAGCTGATCGCGGAGGGTGTCTACGGCGTCAGTGTGGCGATGGTCGACTGCAGCTGCGGGGTGGGCCACAACCCGCTCTCGGAGGTGGGCGGCAAGACCAAGCTGGTCACCGAAGGGCACCCGCTGATCTCCACTGCCCGGAGCATTGGGATAGAGCTGGGCGGATAAACCACGAAGAAGCACCCAAAAAAGCAGACGCGCCGGAAACCCAGAGCGGGATTTCCGGCGCGCTTTCTATTGGTTGTTCGTAAGGATCTCGTCCATCAGGCGGACCGCGACGGGCCAGGCGACATCCACGGGGATGGCGAAGGCCAGCCCCTCGAAGCTCTCCTCGCCGTAACCGGCGGCGATCTTCATCGCCGGAATGCCCACCAGCTTGCCGCTCATGTCGAACAGCGCGCCGCCGCTGTTGCCCGCGTTGATCGCCGCGTCGATCTGAATCATGCCCACGTCGGGCGAGATATTGCCGGCGGTCACGTCCTTTCGGTTCAGACCGCTCACCACACCCGTGGTCAGCGTGCCGGGCAGGACGTCGTCGCCCACCCTGGGGTAGCCAATGGCAAACACCGGATCGCCCACCCTGAGCGCCCCGGAAGACCCGGCCTCCACGGCGGGCAGCGCGTCCACCGTTCCGGTGTAGAGCACCGCCACGTCGTATGTGCGGTCGTAGGCACTGTCCAAAACCTTCAGCCTCCGCCCGTCCGGAAGGCGCACGCGGACGCCCAGCGTATCCTCGATCACATGGTAGTTGGTCAGGAAAAACCCGCGCGTGTCGATGTAGACGCCCGAGCCGTTGCCCCGCTCGGTGGTGCGGGCGCGCCCGCCCAACTGATATTCGACCTCCACCTCCGCCACGCTACCCGACCATCTGGCCGCGAGGTCGGAGAGCGTCGGGGGCGCTTTGGTCGGCTCCGGCTGCGTCTCCACGACGCTCGTCGCGGGTGCCTGCCGCGCGCCACCGGGCATGAGAAGCAGCAGGATCAAGGCCCCGGCCAGCGCGCACAGAAGCCCGAACGCCACAAGGATCAGGTTCCCTCCGCCCCGCCTTCTCCTGACCACGCTGCTCACCCGACTTTCCGCATCGGTTTCATCTTTATGGCCACATAGAGGTTCCCCAGCGAGAACACCGCCGCCGCGAAGAATACGTACTGCGGCCCTATATACTTCCACACCAGGCCGCTCAGCTGCGCCGCGATGATCGCCACGACGTGGTCGAGGCTAATGCCGGTGGACAGCGCCGCCGCCACTTCCTCGCCCGGCGCGTTGATCTCGCGCACCAGATCGCGCAGGTACATCGAGCGCACCACGCCCACCTGCATCGAGAGCCTGTCCAGCACGAACATCGCCATGATCGCAAGTCCGGCCCAGCCGCCCGCCATGTACTGCCCGCCCGCGACGCCGCCGACGAGCACGCCATAGATCACGTACACGCCGATGAACGTCAGCGCGTCCAGGTACAGCATCGCCTTGATGCCCAGCCTGTCCAGCCAGCGCCCGATCAGCTGGAGGAAGAAGATCCCCAGGAAGTTGCTGAGGATGACCAGGACGCTCATCACGTCCGCGGTCTTTCCGAGCAGCTCAATGATCGCCCAGGAGCCGAAAACGTAGGCGATCTGCTTCTGCACGCCGCTGAGCATCGCGAGGAAGTAATACTTCCTGTACTCTCGCCTGAACGTCAGGCGAAAGCCGCGCTTCCGCGTCCCGCCGTAGCCCGCCACCTTCATCAGTTTGTACGCCGCAAACGTCGCCACCGCAAAGTACCCGGCGCCGATCAGGAAGGTCCATTTGATGGGCGTGACGAACGAGAAGAACCCGAATCGGAAACCCAGGAACACGATGATGCCCGCAAAGCAGCCCACCGCCGTGCGGACGCTGCCGTACTGGCCCATGCGCCGCCCGACGCGGTCCGGCTCGGCCAACGCCATGCCGATGGAGTCCTGCAACGGGAAGAACAGGTGCATGCCCATCGAGTTGATGAAAAGAAACACGCACATCAGCCCGAACGACGGCGTGAGCAGCCCCAGCGCCGTCAGGCCCAGCGCCGCCAGAATCTGCGCGATCAGCGCCACGCGTATCTCGCCCAGAACCGACAGCATGGACAGGACAATCATGCACAGCATGCCGGGCAGCTCCCGCGGGAACTCCAGAAACGCGCGTTGCACCGCGTCCACATGGTAGGCATCCTTGAAAAAGTTGGCGTACACCGCGTCGCTCATGCCGTTGCCGAGCCCGACCGCGGCCAGTAGCGCGAAAAACCAGATCAGGTCCCATCTTCTTTGACGTTCCATCCGTAAAAAATGTCCCTTCCGCCGGCGGCTTTGCCGGATTGATGCCGCCGCGCGGCGCTTTGGTACTAGACGGCGGGCCAGCGGAAGGACTCGCCCGGGCTAACCAGGCACACGGCCTGGACGCCCTTGGGCATCGCCTTTTCCGAGAACGCACGGGCGGCCTCGGGCCTGTCCCAGAAGTGCATCGGAATGAAGACGGAGGGTTTTATCCGCCGCGCGAACAGCAGCGCGCCGTCGTCATACCCTTCGCCCAGGCGCGGGTCCACCGGGAACATCGCCACATCCACCCGCTCGCCCTCGATCTCGGAGAGCGCCCGGTCGAAGTCGCGGAAGGCGTCCGCCACTTCCGCGGCGGTGGATTCCTCTCGCCAGTGCCAGTAGTTCAGGTCGCCCGCGTGGAAGACGCGCGCGCCCCGCGCATCCACAAGGTAACTCACGCCCTGATCGGTGGAGCGGAAGGCCGTCACCCCAATCCCGCCCGCGTCGATCCGGTCTCCCGGCCGCACGGTCTGCCAGGGGCCTTTTCGCTTCACGTCGAAGGAGACGACGCCTTTTGCGAGCCCGCGCTCGATCAGCCCCAGCGCCGCCTTTGAGCAGTGGTCCTCGTGCGCGTGGCTGATGAACACCCACGCGTTTTTGAGGCGCGCCTCGTCCAGCCCCTCGCCCAGGTAGTCGAACACCAGCTGCGCATCCCCGGTTTCCACCAGAAAGCCGCTGTGCCCCAGATAGGTTGTGACCGTATCCACGTTCAACGCCTCCATTTCCCAAGATTATACCCTAGCGCCGCCCGGCGCGCAACCAGATTTGCGGCGGGCGGCAGCGTATGGCGTATATACCACAAAGAAGGACGTCCGCAACAGGGATGACTTCCGCATGCGCATACGAATACTAAGGAACGGCGCAAAACCCGGCGCGCCATACGGAATACTTGTGCAAACGCGCAAAACCCTGTATAATGAATAACGGCCCACGATTTCATGCTGGAGGATCGCCATGGACTACATGCAAAACGCCATCGAGGAAGCAACCCAGGGCATACGGGCCGGTCACGGTGGGCCGTTCGGCGCAGTGATTGTCAAGGACGGGCGCATCGTCGGCCGGGGCCACAACTGCGTGATCCGCGATCAGGACGCCACCATGCACGGCGAAATCGCCGCCATCCGGGACGCCAGCCGCGCGCTGGGCACCTTCGACTTATCCGGCTGCACGCTGTACTCCACGGCGGAGCCCTGCCCTATGTGCCTTTGCGCGTCGATGTGGGCGAACATCGACCGGATCTATTACGGCTGCACGCGCGGCGACACCGAGGACATCGGCTTCAGGGACAACAGGTTCTACGAGGTGATCTGCGATCCCGGCGCGCTGGTCTCCCAGTGCGACCGTGACAAGTGCCTGGAGCTGTTCGAGGAGTTCCGGAACATGGACAAGACCATGTACTGAAGCGGGATCCCTGAAAGAATCCCATATTTCCGCGCCGCCTGCCTCCCGGCAGGCGGCATACTTTTGCCGCAAAGGTTCATCGCCCGTTCACGAACCCGCCCAATCTTTCTGTTACCATCTTCCTTGAACTTGAGGGAGGTGCATTTCATGAAACGATGGCTGACGATTTTTCTTGCCCTGACGCTCCTTCTCTGCTCCGTCGGGTCGCTGGCGGAATCCTCGCAGGGTGGTCCGCCTTCCGCCCCCTCCGGCGAACCGCCTTCCCCGCCCGACGGCGCGGCCCCCGGTGGGACGCCTCCGAACGGAGCCCCCGACGGAGCGCCTGGCGGGATGCCCGGCGGCGGGAGCAGCCAGCCTGAAAGCTACGCCGCTGTCAACGAATACAGCGCGGATCAGACGCTCTCCGGCGGCACATATGAATCCACCGGCACGGATGAAAACGCCATCCTCGTGACCAGCGGCACGGTGTCAATCGACAGCGCGACGGTCAACCGCACGTCGGAGGACTCTAGCGGCGGCGACAGCGCCAGCTTCTACGGCGTGGGCGCTGCAACGCTCGTCACCGGCGGCACTTTAAAGATCACCGGCAGCAACATTTCGACAGACGCGTCTGGCGGCGCAGGTGTGTTCGCCTACGGGGACGGCGTGGCCTACGTGTCCGACACCTCGATCGCAACCGTCAAGGACGCCTCTGGCGGCATCCATGTGGCGGGCGGCGGCACGCTGTACGCGAAGAACCTCACCGTCAAAACCAGCGGCCAGTCCGCCGCGGCGATCCGCTCCGACCGGGGCGGCGGCACGATGGTGGTGGACGGCGGCACCTACAACACAAATGGCGTCGGCTCCCCCGCGGTCTACGTCACGGCGGACATCTCCATCAACAGCGCGGCGCTGACCGCAAAAGGCTCCGAGGCGCTGTGCATGGAGGGCAAGAACAACGTTCGTCTCTATGGCACGACGCTCTCCGGCAACATGGCGGGCCTCGATGTGAATAACGGCAACACCTGGACGGTGATCCTCTACCAGAGCATGTCCGGCGATTCGGAAGTGGGCGAAGGCAGGTTCGAAATGGCCGGAGGCACCCTCGTCTCCAAAAACGGCGGCCTTTTCTACACCACCAATACCCAAAGCGAGTTCGTGCTCTCGGGCGTCACGATCGAGGCGGCGGAGGACAGCGAATACTTCCTGCGCTGCACCGGCAACCGTAACCAGCGCGGCTGGGGCGCGAGCGGCAGTAACGGCGCGGACTGCAAATTCACCGGCGTCGCGCAGCAAATGGACGGCGACGTGATCTGGGACAGCATCTCGGACCTCGACTTCTACCTGACTTCCGGCAGCGCGCTGACCGGCGCGGTGCTGAACGACGAGAGCGACGCGGGCAACGGCGGAGACGGGGTTTGCAACCTCTACGTCAGTAAGGATTCCCGCTGGGTGGTGACCGGCGACAGCGTGCTGACCACGCTCGAAAATGAAGGCGCGGTCGTGGACGCCGATGGAAAGACCGTCTCCATCATCGGGACCGACGGCACAGTGTACGTTCAGGGCGACAGTCCGTACAAGGTGACCGTTTCCAGCTACTCCCCCGCCTGCGACCTGACGGGCGCGGGCGCCGTCTCCAGCTGGAGCGAGCACGAGGTCTTCTTCGAATAAACAAAAAAAAGATCAACGTGCGACTCCCGGTCGCTCTTTCCAATCGTTTCCGGGCTCTTACGCGCCGGAAACGCATTTCAGCTACCAGTGCGCATACTGGTAGCTGAAATAATAGCACATGTCAGTGAACCCCGGAAAACCCGCAGGTTTTCAGGTTCACGCAGTCCTTCTCTCACGCGTTGAAAAGCCGCTTGAGGGTTTTCAACGCCATGTTACAGGCTCCGCAGCGCGTCCACGAGGCCCGTCTTGCCCTTGGTTTTTTCGTCCTTCATCTTGATGAGGCGGGCGGGTACGCCGGCCACCACCTGGTTTTCGAGCACGTCCGCGATGACCACGCTGCCCGCGGCCACCACCGCTCCGCGCCCGACGCGCACGCCCTCCAGCACCACCGCGTTGGCGCCGATCAAAACGTCGTCCTCCACCACCACGGGCGTGGCGCTGGCCGGTTCCACGACGCCCGCCAGCACCGTGCCCGCACCGATGTGGCAGCGCGCGCCAACCTCCGCGCGGCCGCCCACCACCACGTTCATGTCGATCATGGTTTCAGCGCCGATGACCGCGCCGATGTTGAGTACCGCGCCCATCATGATGACCACGCGGTCGCCGATGGTCACCCGGTCGCGGATGATCGCGCCCGGCTCGATGCGGGCGTTGATGTTTTTAAGGTCCAGGAGCGGCACAGCGCTGTTGCGGCGGTCGGCCTCGATGACCATGTCCTCAATCTTGTCCCGATTGGCCTCCAGCGCCTTTGAAACGTCCGCCCACTCGCCGAACACGATCCGGTCGCCCGCGCCAAACACCTTGCAGCCGGGCATGTCGAAGGGTTCGCCCTTCAGGTACACCCTGACCGGGGTTTTCTTGGGAGCTTCGTGGATGAAGCGGATGATCTCTTCCGCTGCGTTCATGCTTTCACCTCGCCCATCACATTTTGCATCGTATAAAGCCCGGCTGGCTTTCCCACGGCGAACCTGGCCGCGCGCACCGCGCCGTTGACGAAGATCTGGCGGCTGGTGGCGCTGTGCTTGAATTCGAGCACCTCGTCCTCGCCGTAAAAGATCACGCGGTGTTCGCCCGCCATGGTGCCGCCTCGGACCGCGTGGATGCCGATCTCCCGGCCCCGCGCGCCTACCTGGCCCTCGCGGCCATACACGCGCTCGTACGCGTGGTCCGGGTCCACCGCGTCCACGAGCAGCTTCGCGGTGCCGCTGGGGGCATCGGCCTTCTTGTTGTGGTGGGTCTCGACGATCTCCACGTCGAAGGCGTCCATCAGCTTGGGCGCGACCTGTTTCAGCGCCTCGACCAGAAGCGCCACGCCCGTGGAATAGTTCGACGAATGCACGACGGCGGTCTTCTTCGCGGCCTCGCGAATCAGCGCCATCTGCACCTCCGAGTAGCCCGTGGTGCCCAGAATTACCGGGCATCCCCGCTGGGCGGCGAAGTCCAGCACCTTTTCGAGGTTGCCGGGATAGGAGAAGTCCACCAGCACGTCCGGCTGGCCCGGCACATCCTCGGGCTTTTCAAACAGCCCCACGTCCACCACGCCGATCAGTTCAAAGTCGCCCGCGCGGGCCATTGCCTGCTCGATCATCTGGCCCATCCGGCCGTGGCCGATCAAGATCACGCGGATCATGCGTCAAGCACCCGCATCGCGCGGATGAGCTTCTCGCGGCTCAACGGGTCCATCTCGCTGAGCGGCAGGCGGTAGCCGCCCACGCCCATGCCGCGGATGTTCATGGCCTCCTTGACCGGGATGGGGTTGACCTCGATGAAGAGCGCGTTGATCAGTTCGAGATACTTCAGCTGCAGCGCTGCGGCCTTTTTGTATTCGCCCTTCAGACAGGCGTGGGCGATGTCCCGGCATTCCGAGGGACAGAGGTTGGCGAATACGCTGATCACGCCGCTGCCGCCAAGGCTCATCACCGGCACGATCATGTCGTCGTTGCCGGAGAGCAGCTGGAAGTCGTCGGTTATGAATCGGGCGACCTTCGCTACGTAGGAGATGTCGCCGCTGGCCTCTTTGAGCGCCGCGACGTTCTTGTGCTTCGCCAGCGCCTCCACGCAGCCCACGCTGAGCGCGCAGCTGGTGCGCCCCGGCACGTTGTAGAGGATGATCGGAATGTTCACCTGATCGGCAATGGCGGCGAAGTGTTGGTACATGCCGCGCTCGTTGGCTTTGTTGTAGTAGGGAGTGATCAGAAGCAGTCCATCCACCCCAAGGGCGGCGTAGGCGCGGCTCTTCATCAGCGCGGTTTCGGTGCAGTTGGAACCCGCGCCCGCGATGACCGGGATACGTCCGCCCACCGTGCTGAGAACGCACTTGACGACTTCTTCGTCCTCCTCATGCGTCATGGTGCTGGATTCGCCAGTGGTGCCCAGTGCGACAATGCCGTCGGTGCCGCTCTGGACGTGCCATTCGCAAAGCGCTTTCAGCTTTTCGAAGTTGACCGTGCCGTCCTCATGAAAGGGCGTCACGATGGCCACGTAGCTTCCCTGAATCATCTGCCTTCACTCCTTTCGAGAATTTTTGCCATCATAGCAGGTTTGCCATCCAAAATCAACCAATTGTCCGAATTCTTCACTTTTTTCACCCCATGAAAAAGTGTATCATGGAGACCATACAAGGGGGGGCGAGGAAACATGCTGGATCATCTCAAGCAAGACCGCCGCGCGCTGCACAGAATCCCCGAACTTCAGTTTGATCTGCCCGAGACGCAGGCATACCTTTTGAACGCACTGAAGGAAATCGGCGCGGAGCCGGAGGCGCTTTCGCCCTCCGGCGTTCTGGCCTACTTCGACGCCGGAATGCCGGAGACCGCCGCCTTCCGCTCCGACATGGACGCGCTGCCCATTCAGGAGATCATGGCGGGCGGTTACGCGTCCACCCATCCCGGCAGGATGCACGCCTGCGGCCACGACGGCCACATGGCGATGCTTCTTGCGCTGGCCCGGTACGCGAAGGCGCACATTTCGGACTTGCCCCGGAACCTCCTCCTCATCTTCCAGCCCGCGGAGGAGGGCGGCGGCGGCGCTCGCGGCATCGTGGAAACCGGCGTTCTGGAAAAACGGAATGTGAAACATATCTTCGGCCTGCACGTCGCGCCGGAGCTGCCGGTGGGCGCGCTGGCTTCGAGGCCGGGCGCGTTCTTCTCCAAGTCCTGCGAGGTGCATGTGACCGTCCGCGGCCGGTCCGCGCACGCGGCCAACGCCAGCGAAGGATTGGACGCGCTGTCCGCCGGGGCGGACTTCCTGCTTCAAGCCCAGGCCATGGAAAAGGCCTTCCCGGAGGATGTGCCGCGCCTTTTGAAGTTCGGCAAATTTCGGGCGGGCACCGCGCCCAACATCATCGCGGAGAGCGCGGAGATCACCGGCACGCTGCGCGCGTTCGACAATCAGGTGTTCGCGTCGCTGCAGGACGGCCTCGTCAGCGCCGCCCGCGCCGCCGAGGAAAAGTGGGGCGTGACCGTCGAGCTCCGATACACCCCCAGCTATCCTCCGCTGATCAACGACCCCGCCGTGTACGCGCGCGCGGTCAAACAGATTCGCGGCTTCGACTACCGGGAACTGCCCCAACCCACCATGCTCAGCGAGGATTTCTCATACTATTTGGAGCGGGTCCCCGGCGTGTTCTTCAAACTCGGCATCGGCACAGGCATCCCGCTGCACACCCCCGAATTCGACTTCGACGAGCGCGCGCTGATGTACGGCGTCGAGGCGCTGATCGCGCTGGCACACCTCGCATAGCTCAGCGTTGAAAATTCGCCGGGCGGCTTTTCAACGCGAAGGAAGAAAACTTCGTGCGCCTGAAATTCTGTGGAATTTCCGGGCGACGCACTGACTTAAGGTATTGTTTCCGCAACCAGTGTGTGCACTGGTTGCGGAAACCGATTCCCGGCGCACAGGTCGCCGGGAACGATCGGAAAGCACGGCGTGGCCGGTTGCGAAGGAATTCATTTCTAGTTCCGAACGCGCTTTACCTTGATAGCATAGTATAACGTTAACTTGACATCAGGAAAATCCTGTGCTACTTTCTCATCGAGGGAGTGGATGCCGGTGAACCCGTTCGAGGACATTTTGAAGCCCGAGGAGCGCGTGACGCTGTCGCTGCGCCGCATGTACGAGCGCCACGGCTACCAGAAATACCGCATGGGCAAGTTCGAGGAGTACGAATTGTACCTCGAAAACAAGAATTTCCTGGGCGCGAAGTCCATCATCACGTTCAACGACGCGGACGGTCGGCTTCTGGCATTGAAGCCGGACGTGACGCTCTCCATCGCCAAAAACACCCACGCCACCCGCGCCTCCAGCGAAAAGTTCTATTACCTGGAAAACGTCTACCGGCAGGACCGGCACAGCGGCGCGTACCAGGAGATCAGCCAACTGGGGCTGGAATACATCGGCGCGCTGACCGACTACGCCGCGGGCGAGGTGCTGGCGCTGGCGATCCGGACGCTCCGGGAGATCTCCCCCGCCTGCAAGCTGCAATTGTCCCACGCGGGGTTCGTGCAGTCGCTGCTGGACAGCCTGACGGTGGACGAACGCGCCCGCCACGCGCTGACGGACCTGATCCGCAGGAAAAACCTCGACGACCTGGGCGAGCGGGCGCTATCCGTGGGTGTCGCCCCGGCAGCGGTCTCCCTTCTGACCGCGGCCTGCCAGCTTTCCGGGCCGCTCACGGACGCGCTCAAACGCGCCCGCGCGGTGGCCATCACGCCGGGCATGACCGAAGCGCTTGCCAAGCTCGAGCGCATGCGGTCGACCCTCGAAGCGGCGGATTGCCTGGACGGCGTGACGCTGGACTTCTCCCTTATGAACGACCTCGACTACTATTCGGACATCGTGTTCCGCGGCTACGTGGAGGGCCTGCCCCGGGCGGTGCTCGCGGGCGGTTGCTACTCCAGCCTGCTTCGAAAATTCGGGCGGGACGTGGAGGCCGTGGGCTTCGCGGTATACCTCAATGAACTGACCTTCCTCTACGAGGGCGAACGGCCCCGGGACGTGGACCTGCTCCTCCTCTACAGCGAGAAGGACGACCCCGCCGCCGTGGTGAAGAAGGTGGAGGAACTGATTGGCCGGGGCCTTACGGTCCGGGCGGAGACCGAGCCACCCCACGCGCTGCGCTACGGGCGGGCGATCACGATGACGGAGGCGGTGTCATGCTGACGATTGCGCTGCCCAAGGGCCGGCTGGGCGATCAGGTGTACCGGCTGTTCTCCGGCATCGGCTACGAATGCGCCGCCATCTACGAGGACAATCGGAAGCTGGTATTTGAAAACCCGGAGCGCGGCGTGCGCTATCTCCTGGTCAAGCCCAGCGACGTGCCCATCTACGTGGAGCACGGAGCGGCGGACGTGGGTGTGGCGGGGAAAGACGTGCTGCTCGAGGCGCAGCCGGACGTTTACGAACTCATGGACCTCAAGATCGGCAAGTGCCGCCTGTGCGTGGCGGCCAAAAACGGCTACATCGAAAACCGGGACAGGGCCCTCCGCGTCGCCACCAAGTACCCCCGCGTGGCGCGGGACCACTACGCATCGGTCAACCGGGAGATCGAGATCATCAAGCTCAACGGCTCCATCGAGCTGGCGCCCATCCTGGGGCTTTCGGACGTGATCCTGGACGTGGTGGAGTCCGGCAAGACGCTTCAGGAAAACGACCTCTCCGTCCTCGAAACGGTGCATCCGGTGACCGCGCGGCTCATCGCCAACCGCTCCAGCTATATGTTCAAGGAGGAGCTGATCCGCGAAATGACCTTAAAGCTCCGGGAGGTGGTCACATGATCGAAATCCTGCGCGCTTCGGACGTTAGCCCCGAGGCGCTGCGCACCCGCCAGCAGGCGCTCGGCGAAAAGGCAGATCGAGCCGCGGCGGAGATCATCGAGCGGGTGAAGGTCGAGGGCGACCGGGCCGTGCTGGAATTGACCGAGCGCTTCGACGGCGCAAAACTGTCCTCGCTGGAAGTCACGGAAGCGGAATTTGACGAGGCCGAAGCCAGCACCGATCCGCAATTCAAGGCGCTCCTGGCCGAGGCCGCGGAGAACATCTGCGCGTTCCATAAAAACCAGCTGCGCGCCGGCTTCACGCTGGCGGATAAACCCGGCGTGGTGCTGGGGCAGATGATAAGGCCCCTCGAGCGCGTGGGGCTGTACGTGCCGGGCGGCACGGCCAGCTACCCCTCCAGCGTGCTCATGAACGCGATCCCGCCGCTGCTCGCAGGCGTTAACGAGCGCGTCATGGTCTCACCGCCTGGAAAGGACGGCAAAATCGCGCCCGCCATCCTGACCGCCGCGCGCATCGCGGGCGTCAGCCGCGTCTTCAAGTGCGGCGGCGCGCAGGCAGTGGCGGCGCTGGCCTACGGCACGGAGTCGGTCCCGAAGGTGGACAAGATCGTCGGCCCCGGCAACGCCTACGTGGCGGCGGCCAAGCGGCGGGTGTACGGCCTCGTGGACATCGACATGATCGCGGGCCCCAGCGAGGTGCTGGTGATCGCGGATGACCCGAAGGACGCCAAATTCATCGCCTGCGACATGCTGGCGCAGGCCGAGCACGACGTGCTGGCCGCGGCCATCCTGATCACCCCCTGCGAGCGGCTGGCGTTCCTCGTGCGGGACCGGCTCGAAGCGGAACTCGCGAAGATGCCCCGCGCGGAGATCGCGCGGAAATCCATTGACGACAATGGCCGCCTCGTGCTGGTCGAAAGCCTTGAGGAAGCGGTGGCGCTTTCCAACGTCATCGCGCCGGAGCACCTGGAGCTCTGCGTGGACGACCCGTTCCCGCTTCTGGGCGCGGTGCAAAACGCGGGCAGCGTGTTCCTGGGCCGTCACGCGCCGGAGGCATTGGGCGACTACTGGGCCGGGCCGAACCATACGCTACCCACCGGCGGCGCGGCCCGCTTCTCGTCCCCGCTGTCGGTGGACGACTTCGTGAAAAAGACCCAGTTCATGCAGTACGACCGCGCGGCGCTGTCAAACGCCAAGGACGCCGTGATCCGCATGGCGGAGGCCGAAGGGCTGTACGCCCACGCGCGCTCCATCGCGGTGCGCTTTGAGTGTTCTGGCACAGTCTAGACTTCGGATTTCGCGCGCGAGATTTTTTTGTCCGGCAAGGAGCCGGAGCGCAGGAATAGCAGCGCTATTTCAAGCGGAGAGTGACACAGCAGGGCGGAAAAAGATCCGCGCCAAAACGAAGGATTGGCTGTGTCAGAGCACAAGGAGGAACCATGAGCCGCTTTTTAAGCCCCAAACACCGGGCGCTGAACGCCTATACACCGGGCGAGCAGCCGAGGGTGAAACTCATCAAGCTCAACACCAACGAAAGCCCCTATCCCCCGTCGCCCGAAGCGCTGCGCGCGCTGACCCCGGAGGCCATCGAGCGCTTCCGGCTCTACAGCGACATCCCCGCCCGCGACCTCTGCGAGGCCACCGGAGCGTTCTACGGCATCTATCCGAGTTGGATTCTCTACAGCAACGGCTCCGACGAGATTCTGGCCTTCGCGTTCCAGGCCTTCGGCGAGGCGGGCGTCTCCTTCCCGGACATCACCTACGGCTTCTATCCCGTCTGGTGCGGGCTTTACGGCCTGCCCTCAAAGGTCATCCCGGTGAAGGAGGACTTCACCATCGACCTTTCCGAATACCGGGGCGGCGGGCTGATCGTGATCGCAAACCCCAACGCGCCCACCGGCATCGCGCAGCCGCTTTCGGCGATCGAAGGGCTGATTCAAGCGAACCCCGACAGCGTGGTGCTGATCGACGAGGCCTACGTGGACTTCGGCGGGGAGACGGCCATCCCGCTGGTGGAAAAGTACGACAACCTGGTCGTGGTGCAGACGTTCTCCAAGTCACGCTCGCTCGCCGGCGCGCGGTTAGGGTTCGCCATAGCGCAGCCACACCTGATCGCGGACATGGGCCGCATCAAGTGCTCCTTCAACCCCTACAACGTGGGCACGCCCGCGCAGCTTCTGGGCGCGGCAGCCATGCGCGACCGAGACTACTTTGATAGAACCCGGAAGGCGGTCATGGAAACGCGGGAATGGGCCCGTGCCGCGCTTGAAACGCTCGGCTTTACCGTCCTCCCCTCCGCCGCCAACTTCCTGTTCGCCCGCCCGCCGGTGATCTCCGGCGAGGCGATGCAGAAGGCGCTCCGAGAGAAGGGCATCCTGGTCCGCCGCTTTGAAATCCCCCGCATCCGCGATCTTCTTCGCATCTCCGTCGGCTCGCCAGAGGACATGCAAACGCTCGTCGTCGCCACTAAAGCCATCCTGGAGGGAGAAAAATGAGAGAAGCCAGCGTAACCCGGAAGACCGCCGAAACCGACATCCAGCTGAAGCTGAACCTGGACGGCATGGGCGCGTCCACGGTCGATACCGGCTGCGGGTTTCTCGACCATATGCTCACGCTCTTCGCGTTCCACGGCGGGTTTGACCTGACGGTAAGCTGCGCGGGCGACACGAAAGTGGACGACCACCACACGGTGGAGGACGTCGGCATCGCGCTGGGCCGCGCGTTCTCGGACGCGCTGGGCGACCGGGCGGGCATCGCGCGCTACGGCAGCTTCTTTCTGCCGATGGACGAGGCGCTGGTGCTCTGCGCCCTCGACATCAGCGGGCGCTCGCACCTGGAGTACGACCTGACCCTGCCCTCCCAGAAGATCGGCACGTTCGATACCGAACTGGGCCGGGAGTTCTTCCTGGCGGTGGCGCGGGAACTGAAACTCACGCTGCACCTTCGCCAGTTCTCTGGCCTCAACAGCCACCACATCCTGGAGGCGGCGTTCAAGGGCTTCGGCCGCGCGATGCGGCAGGCGGTGGCAATCGGTCCCGACGGAAAGAGCGTGGCGTCCACGAAAGGCGTGCTGGTATGATCGCGATCATCGACTACGGCGTGGGCAACCTCTACTCGCTGAGCCGGTCCCTCTCCTCGCTGGGGCTTGAAAACCAGGTGACGCGGGACGAGGCTGAACTGCGCGCGGCGGACAAAATCATCCTGCCGGGCGTGGGCGCGTTCGGCGACGCGATGGAGAAGCTCATCGCCACCGGCCTCGTGCCTGTGGTCAAAGAAAGAGCGGCAGCAGACGTGCCGCTGCTCGGCATCTGCCTTGGCATGCAGCTACTATTTGAAAAGGGCTATGAGTACGGCGAACACGACGGGCTGGGGCTTTTAAGTGGCGAAGTGTGCGCCATGATCGACGACCTGCCCCCAGGCCTCAAGGTGCCGCACATCGGCTGGAACGCGCTGAACATCCGGCGAGAATGCCCGATACTCAAGTACGTGCGCGAGGGCGACTGCGTGTACTACGTGCACTCCTTCTACGCCAAAAAATGCGAAGACGAGACCATCGCCACCAGCGAATACGGCATCCCGGTCACCGGCGTCGTGCAAAAGGCGAACGTGTACGGCACCCAATTCCACCCGGAGAAGAGCGGGCGCGTGGGGCTTTCGATCCTGAAGGCGTTCGGGGAGGTACCGGCATGATTCTCTTTCCGGCCATTGACCTTCGCGGCGGCCGCGTGGTGCGGCTGGTCGAGGGCGACTACGACCGCATGACCGTCTACGGCGAGAACCCCGTGGAGACCGCCAAATCCTTTCGGACGGCGGGCGCGACCCATCTGCATCTCGTGGACCTCGACGGCGCGAAGGACGGAACGCAGGTCAACCTGCCCGTGATATTCGCCATCGCCCGGGAGACGGGGATGTTCATCGAGGTGGGCGGCGGCGCGCGGGACGAGGCGAGCGTCGAGAGATATCTGGATTCCGGCGTTTCCCGAGTGATCCTGGGCACGATGGCGGTGGAGAAGCCGGAGTTAATGGAATCCCTCGCGGCAAAGCACCCCGGCAAAATCGCGGCGGGTGTCGACGCAAAGGGCGGCTTTGTGGCCATCCACGGCTGGCGGACGCTGACGGGCATTCCCGCGCCGGACTTTTTGAAAAGCCTTCCGGGGCGCGGCGTGGACACCGCGATCTACACCGACATTGGGACCGACGGCCTGCTTAGCGGCACCAACCTGCCCGCGTTCTGGGACGCGGCGCGGATCGAGGGGCTTCAGATTGTCGCCTCCGGCGGCATCACCTACGAGCGGGAACTGATTGCGCTTAAGGAACTTAAGCTGTACGGCGCGATCGTCGGCAAGGCGCTCTACGCGGGCAAGCTCAGCCTCGGAAGAGCGCTGGAACTGGTCAAGGAGGAGAGCGCATGATCACCAAGCGCGTCATCCCATGCCTGGACGTCCGCGACGGGCGGGTGGTCAAGGGCACCAACTTCGAGGCCGTCCGGGATGTGGCCGATCCGGTGGAGATGGCTGCCTTTTACAACGAAAGCGGCGCGGATGAACTGGTGTTCTATGACATCACCGCCTCCTACGAGGGGCGCAAGCTGTTTTCGGACATCCTTTTGCGCACCGCGGCGGAGGTGTTCATCCCGCTCACGGTGGGTGGCGGCATCAATGATCTGGACGACTTCGACCGGGTTTTGAAGGCGGGCGCGGACAAGGTGTCGGTCAACTCCGGCGCGATCCGGGACCCCTCCCTCATCGGCCGCGCGGCGAAGCGCTACGGCGACCAGTGCGTGGTGCTCTCGATGGACGTGAAAAGGGTGGACGGGGCCTTCCGCGTGTTCGCCAAGGGCGGGCGGGAGGATACCGGCATCGACGCGCTTCACTGGGCGCGGGAGGGCCAGGCGCGGGGCGCGGGCGAACTGGTGGTCAACTCCATCGACGCGGACGGCGTGAAAGGCGGCTTCGACAAAGAGATGCTGAACGCCATCGCGTCGGCCACGTCGATCCCGATCATCGCCTCCGGCGGCGCGGGGAGCATCGGGCACTTCATCGACCTGTTCACGTCCTGCCCGCGCGTGGACGCGGGGCTGGCCGCGTCGATCTTCCACCGGAAGGAAGTCGCCATCGAGGACCTCAAAAACGCCATGGCGGAGAGCGGAATCCCAGCGAGGAGGCTTCAATATGTTTGAAAACCTGAAATTTGGTGACGACGGCCTGATCCCGGCCATCGTGACAGACCGATGGTCCAAGGAAGTTCTGACCCTCGCCTACATGAACCGGGAGAGCCTCGAAATTTCCATCCGCGAGGGCCGCACCTGCTTTTTCAGCCGCTCCCGCCAGGCGCTCTGGCGCAAGGGCGAGACCAGCGGCAACGTGCAGCGCATCGCCTCCATTCGCGCCGACTGCGACGGCGACGCGCTGGTGGTGGAGGTCGATCGGGACGGCCCAGCCTGCCACACCGGCGCGGACTCCTGCTTTTTCGAAACCGTGCACGAAGTGGAGCCGCCGTTTTCGCTGGGCGCGCTGTTTCAGCTGATCGAGGGCCGTAAAGAGCACCCCCAGCCCGGCTCCTACACCAGCTACCTGTTCGACAAGGGACTGGACAAGATTTTAAAGAAGGTCGGCGAGGAGTGCGCGGAGGTGCTGATCGCGGGAAAGGGCGGCGACCGAGAGGAGACCGTCTTTGAGATCAGCGATTTGACCTACCACCTCATGGTGCTCATGGTCCAAATGGGCATCACACCCAAGGACGTGCTTTCACAGCTGGCCTCCCGCCACGTCGTCGATAAAAAGGTCAAGCAGGAAAAAATGCAATAACCTCTCTTTCCGCCGGAGGCCTTCCGGCGGATTTTTTGTCGCCTTTCGGCGCGGGACAGCCATCCATCCGCGAAAACTCAACGAACAGGACCGCTTCACATTTGCGTTGCAATTATGATAATAATGTGGTATTTTTATGGTAAGTGTCACTTTAGAAGGAGGTTTTCCCGTGCTCAAACGCCTCTCAATGCTCTGGCTGGTTCTCTGCTTGATCCTGACCGCGTTGCCGGTCGCCGCGGCGCCCGTCCCCGTCAACCCGACCAGGGTTTCCCTGCCCAAGACCGCGGTGGCCATGAAGGGCCGGATGATCACGCTGACCCCGGTGCTTACCCCCGTTGACGCGACGACCACGTACACCTGGTCTTCCGACAAGAAGAGCGTCGCAACCGTGGTGGGCGGCGTGGTGACCGGCGTCAATCCCGGCAAGGCGGTCATCACGGTCAAGACGGCCAACAAGAAATGGGCGAAATGCACCGTGACGGTTCAGCACGTCCCCATGACCGGCTTTACTGTGTCGATGGCTGACTGGCAAGGCTACGACTGTTACTATGAGGAAGATGGCGATGAGGAAGCGTGCTTCTATGAAGTGACGGGGCACAGGATGTATCCGACGATTGGCAATATCGCGCCGGACGACGCCAACCCCACCATCGTCTGGAAGAGCGCCAATACCGGCGTTGCCGCCGTGGACTCCAAGGGCATCATCACCTGCAAAAAGCAGGGCACCACCATGGTCACCGGCACATCCAAGTACGGCGGGTACAAGGTATCCCTTCCGGTCGAGGTGGGCACCAACGCCACCTATTGGTCTGTGGATGAATGCTTCGGAGACGACTACGAATATGAGTACGACGAGGATTACTATTATACATCGGCCAAGTACGTCTATGTCAAAAGCGGATACCTGTACGTGGACATGTACATCCTGAACATGAACAGCTTCACCATCCGCCGCTTGAGCAAGCAGAGCATGTATTTCACGTTTGATAGCTCCGAGACGGATTATGAAGACTACGATTACATCGGCAGCTACAAGCCGACCTTGAAGGCAAAAATCCCACCCTACCGCATCGGTTTGGCGACGTTCAAACTGGGCAAGATCGACGGTTCCAAGGTTTGGCTGACGGATGCGGACGCCTATTGCGGCGGCTATGCCTACTCAAAGGACTTCGGTGCGGAGCCGAAGGCCGCCATCCCGGGTATCAGCGGTGTGTCCCGTCCTGCGCGCACAACGAAACCCGCGGCCTGAGGCGGAAAGTCGCGCCTCCGCCACGAAGACCGACGCGACAAAAATCATAGACCGACCAACAGAAATCGGCCTTCTCAAGCGTGGAAGGCCGATTTTTGTTCAGTTTTGATACGGCGACGGCCCAGCGCATCGCATTCCCGGAGAAAACTTCCGCTATTACGATTGCTCATCCGGCAAATCGGGACATCCTATGCCGAGGGCTGGATGGGACGTATTCGTCGCCTTGCGCGAATCAACGATTCCGATAAACCGCCCGCTGCCGCTTTCCCATTCGTTACATACGTTTAACAGGCATAATTATGCCATTGTTCGTGTTTCATGGTATAATAGCATTTGTTCAGAACCCAATGTTCGTGTTTTGAGGTGCCGGCAATGAAGAAGGTAGCCATCGTCATGGGCAGCGACAGCGACCTCGCTGTCATGAAGGGCGCGGTGGACGCGCTCGACCGCCTGCAGATCCCCTACGAAGTCCGCGTCCTTTCGGCGCACAGAACGCCCGCGCTTGCGCAGCAATATGCCTGCCAGGCGCGGGCGAACGGTTTTGGCGCGATCATCTGCGCGGCGGGCAAGGCGGCGCACCTGGCGGGCGCATTCGCGGCCAACACCACGCTGCCGGTGATCGGGGTGCCGATCAATGCGTCGCTCAGCGGGCTCGACGCGCTGCTTTCCACGGTGCAGATGCCGCCGGGCATTCCGGTGGCGACGGTCGCGGTCGACGGCGCGGGCAACGCGGCGCTGCTCGCGGCGGAAATCCTCGCGGTTTCGGACGAGAAAATAGCGGACAAGCTCGAGACGGAGCGGGCGGCAATGGCCCGGAAGGTCATGGAGAAAGACAGTGCCATTCAAAAGCAGTTCGGCGGAGGAGATCAAAATGGTTGAAAAGATGGAGCAGCTCTACGAGGGGAAGGCCAAGAAGGTCTACGCCACCAGCGAAGCGAATCTTTGCATCGTGTCCTACAAGGACGACGCCACCGCGTTCAACGGCCTGAAAAAGGGCACCATTGAGGGCAAGGGCGCGGTCAACAACCGCGTCTCCAACCACCTGATGCGGCTGCTCGAGGGGAAGGGCGTGCCCACCCATCTGGTGGAAGAACTGAATGATCGGGAGACGCTGGTCAAAAAGGTCAAGATCATCCCGCTGGAGGTCATCGTGCGCAACATCGCGGCGGGCTCGCTTTCCAAGCGCCTGGGCCTTAACGAGGGCGTGAAGCTCTCCCGCACGGTGCTGGAGTTCTGCTACAAGGACGACGAGCTGGGCGATCCGCTGGTCAACGAGTACCACATTTTCGCGCTGGGCCTGGCCACGGAGGAGGAACTGAAGACCA
The DNA here is from genome assembly GCA_023416655.1 of Bacillota bacterium. GTDB lineage: Bacteria > Bacillota > Clostridia > Christensenellales > Aristaeellaceae > JAEZHK01. The sequence goes on along the minus strand of JAEZHK010000049.1, from coordinate 13,392 downwards.
TCAGCGACTACGCGCTGAAGATCGACAAAATCCTGGCGGAGTACCTCAAAGACCTCAACATCGAGCTGATCGACTTCAAGCTGGAGTTCGGCAAGACAAGCGATGGCACCATCGTGCTGGCGGACGAGATCTCGCCGGACACCTGCCGCTTCTGGGACAGCCGCACGCAGGAAAAACTGGACAAGGACCGCTTCCGCCGCGATCTGGGCGGCGTCGAGGACGCTTACCGGGAGATCCTGAAGCGCCTGCTGGGTGAATGATATGGCCAAAATTCACGACGAGTGCGGCGTGTTCGGCATGCACAGCCCGGACGGCCGCGACGTGGTGGGCGCGTCCTACTACGCGCTCTTCGCGCTGCAGCACCGGGGTCAAGAGAGCTGCGGCATCGCGCTGAACGACCGGGGCGTGATCACCTGCCACAAGGACGCCGGGCTGGTCAGCGAGGTCATGACCGAGACCGCGCTCAGGGACATGGGCATGGGCACGATGGTGGTGGGACACGTGCGCTACGCCACAATGGGCGGGGAGACCCGCAAAAACGCGCAGCCCCTCGTGGTCAACCACGTGAAGGGGCAGATGGCGCTGGCCCACAACGGCGCGCTCTCAAACGCCGCGGAACTCCGGGAAGAGCTGGAGATGCGCGGCGCCATCTTCCACACCAGTTCCGACACCGAAGTCATCTCCTACGTGATTACCCAGGAACGGCTCAGCGCCCCGTCCATCGAGGAGGCCATATCCGCCGCGATGAAGCGCTTCGAGGGCGCGTATTCGCTGGTGGTCATGTCGCCCACCAAGCTGATGGCGGTGCGGGACCCCCACGGCTTTAGGCCCCTGTGCATCGGGAAGCTGGGCGAGAGCACCGTCTTCGCGTCGGAGTCCTGCGCGCTCGACGCCATCGGCGCCCATTTTGTGCGGGACGTCGCGCCCGGCGAAATCGTCGTGGTGGACAAGTCCGGCATGCACAGCCTGACCGCCCATATGGGCAGCGCCCCCAAGACCACCTGCGTCTTTGAGTACATCTACTTCGCGCGGCCCGATTCGGTGATCGACCAATCGAGCGTGCACACGGCACGCCTTCGCGCGGGGGCGTTCCTGGCGCTCGAGCACCCGGTGCAGGCCGACGTGGTGGTGGGCGTGCCCGACAGCGGCATTGACGCCGCCGTCGGCTACGCGCGCCAGTCGGGCATCCCCTACGGCATCGGCTTCATCAAAAACAAGTACATCGCTCGCACGTTCATCCAGCCCTCCCAGGCCGACCGGGAGAGCAAGGTGCGCATTAAACTCAACCCCGTGGCCGCGACGGTGGCGGGCAAGCGCGTCGTGCTGATCGACGATTCCATCGTCCGCGGCACCACAAGCGCCCGCATCGTGAACCTCCTTCGGGACGCGGGCGCGAAGGAAATCCACATGCGTGTCTCCGCGCCGCCTTTCATGCACCCCTGCTACTTCGGCACCGACATCGATTCCCGCGAAAAGCTGATCGCCTGTCAGTATCCGGTGGGCGAGATCTCGAGGATCATCGGCGCGGACTCGCTGGGCTACCTGTCCATCAACAGCGTGAAGATGCTGGCCGACAACACGCAGGGCTTCTGCACCGCCTGCTTCACCGGCAATTACCCCTGCAAGCCGCCGGAGAAGTCGTCAAAATCCCGGTTTGAATCGAAGCTTCCGGAGGACGCGCTATGAAGAGCCACAGCGAGAGCTACAAAGAGGCGGGCGTGGACATCACCGCGGGGTACCGCGCGGTGGAACTGATGAAGTCCAGCATCGCTCGGACCGTGATCCCCGGCTGCCTCAGCGGCATCGGCGACTTCGGCGGGCTTTTTGAACTGGATTTGACCGGAATCACCCACCCGGTGCTGGTCAGCGGCACCGACGGCGTGGGCACCAAGCTCAAGATCGCGTTTTTGATGGACAAGCACGACACCGTCGGCATCGACTGCGTGGCCATGTGCGTCAACGACGTGGTCTGCTGCGGCGCGAAGCCCCTTTTGTTCCTGGACTACATCGCCTGCGGGAAGAACGTGCCGGAGCGGATCGCGGCGATCGTTGCCGGTGTCGCCGAGGGCTGTGTGCAGGCGGGCTGCGCGCTGGTGGGCGGCGAGACCGCCGAAATGCCCGGCTTCTACCCGGAGGATGAATACGACCTGGCGGGCTTCTCCGTGGGCGTGGTGGACAAGGCGAAGATCTTCAAGAAGTCCGCCATCGTGCCGGGCGACGTTCTCATCGCCCTCCCTTCCTCCGGCGTCCACTCCAACGGCTTTTCGCTGGTTCGGAAGGCGCTTTCCATCGAATCAAAGGGCGTGAACCGGTATTATGACGAGCTGGGCATGACACTGGGCGAGGCGCTTTTGACCCCCACCCGCATCTATGTGAAGCAGCTGCTGGCGCTCTTGGAAAAACTCACCGTCAAGTCCGTCTCCCACATCACCGGCGGCGGGTTCTACGAAAACATCCCCCGCGCGCTGCCGCCCGGATGTACGGCGGTAATCGAAAAGACCGCCGTCCGCCCGCAGCCCATCTTTTCCGTCATTCAGAAAGCCGGGAACATCCCGGAGCACGACATGTTCAACACCTACAACATGGGCGTGGGCATGGTCGTGACCGTCGCGAAGGAGGACGCTTCCCTCGCGCTCGAAACCCTCCGGGGCATGGGCGAGGCCGCCTTCGCGCTGGGCGAAGTCGCATCCGGCGAAGCGGGCGTGGCCATCCAATGAGGGCGCGGGTGGCGGTATTGGTGTCGGGCGGCGGCACCAACCTGCAGGCGCTCCTCGACGCGGTAGCTTCCGGCATCCTGCATAGCGGCGAGATCGTACTCGTGGTCTCCAGCCGCGCGGACGCCTACGCGCTCACGCGCGCCCAATGCGCCGGGATCGAGGCGCTGACCATCACGCGGGCGGACGGGGAACAGGCGCTCCTGGAGGCGCTGGAATCCCGCGGAATCGACCTCGTCGTCTTGGCCGGATACCTGACCATTTTGGGCGCGGATCTGGTGAAGCGGTTCGAGAACCGCATCGTGAACGTGCATCCGTCGCTGATCCCCGCGTTCTCCGGCAAGGGCTATTATGGCCTGAAGCCCCACGAGGAGGCGCTCAGGCGCGGCGTCAAGGTCACCGGCGCGACGGTGCACCTGGTCGACGAAATCCCGGACGGCGGCAAGATCCTCGCCCAGAAGGCGGTGGACGTGCTGCCCGGCGACACCCCGGAAATCCTCCAGCGGCGCGTGATGGTCGAGGCCGAGTGGGTGCTTTTGCCCCGCGCGGTCGAAGACTTGTGCGCAGTGATCGTAAAGGAGAAGAGCGTATGAATTTGATCGACCTGCCGGCCCTCAGATCCTACCCCGGCCGAGGCATCCTGCTGGGCGCGGCGCCCGACGGCCGCGCGCTGATCGCCTACTTTCTGATGGGCCGCAGCGCCAACAGCAAAAACCGCGTTCTGAAGCCGGAAGGCGTCGGCCTGCGGGCGCAGGCGTTCGACCCCGCGAAGGTCGAGGACCCGTCCTTGATCATCTATTCCCCCGTCCGCGTGCTGGAAAACCAAATCATCGTCACCAACGGCGACCAGACCGACACGATATTTGACTTTCTGAAGCGCGGCGAATCCTTTGAAGCGGCGCTCCAAAGCCGTGAGTACGAGCCGGACGCGCCCAACTACACGCCCCGCATCAGCGGTCTTGTGTCATTCGGGGACGGCGGCTTCTCCTACCAGCTCAGCATCCTAAAGCGCGGCGCAGGCTGCGAGCGGTTCTTCTTCCGCTACGAAGCGCCCAAACCCGGGCTCATGCACCTGATTCACACCTACCAGCCCGCCGTCAGCCCGCTCAAGCCCTTCGAGGGCGAGCCGGTCGCGGTGACGGTCGATCTAGAACCCGCGGCGTTCGCAAAAGCGCTGTGGGGCGCGCTGGACCCGGACAACAAAGTCGCGCTGTTCGTGCGCGCGATTGACCCGAAGACCCTGGCGTTTGAGGACCACATCATCAATTTCCTGGAGGCGTGAGCATGGCGCAGTCGATTGAGCTGAAATACGGCCTGAACCCCAATCAGAAGCCCGCCAGCATCTCCGTGCCAAGCGGGGAACTCCCGGTGAAGGTGCTCTCCGGGCGGCCCGGCTACATCAACTTTCTGGACGCGCTGAACGGCTGGCAGTTGGTCCGGGACCTCCGGGAGGCCACCGGGCTTCCCGCCGCCGCGTCCTTCAAACACGTCAGCCCCGCGGGGGCGGCGGTGGGCGTGCCACTGACGCCGGAACTCTACAAAAGCTTCTTCCTGCCGGTGGAGGAACCCCTCTCTCCCCTCGCCGCCGCCTACGCCCGCGCGCGGGGCGCGGACCGCATGTCGTCCTTCGGCGACTTCATCTCGCTTTCGGACGTTTGCGACGTGCCGACCGCGAAACTGATCGCCCGCGAAGTGTCCGACGGCGTCATCGCGCCGGGCTACGTCCCGGAGGCGCTTGAGATCCTCTCAAAGAAGCGCAAGGGCGCGTACAACATCATCGAAATCGATCCCTCCTTCCAGCCGCCCGCCGCCGACATCCGCACGGTGTTCGGGGTCAGCTTCGAGCAGGGCCGAAATGATGTGAAGATCGACGGAACGCTGCTTCAGAACGTGGTCACGAAGGCGAAGGACATCCCCGAGAGCGCGGCGCGGGACCTGGTGGTGGCCATGATCGCGCTCAAGTACACCCAGTCGAACTCCGTGGTCTACGCGGAAAACGGCCAGACCATCGGCGTGGGTGCGGGGCAGCAGTCCCGCATCCACTGCACGCGGCTCGCTGGCGACAAGGCAGACCAGTTCCACCTCCGGCTGCACCCGAAGGCGCTGAACCTTCCGTTCAGGGACGGCCTCGGACGACCGGAAAAGGACAACTGCGTGGACGGGTTCCTTTTGAATCTGCCGGAGGTGTTTGATTCCTGGCAAGACTTCTTCACCGAAAAGCCCGAGCCGATCGGCCCGGACGAGCGGCGCGAATGGCTCTCCGGTTTCAAAGGCGTGTCGCTCGCAAGCGACGCGTTCTTCCCCTTCGGCGACAACGTGGAACGCGCGCACCGAAGCGGCGTTACCTACATCGCGCAGCCGGGCGGCTCCATCCGGGACGACCACGTGATCGAAACCTGCGACCGCTATGGCATCGCGATGGCATTTACCGGCCTTCGCCTGTTCCACCACTGAGGGCGATGAAAATCCGCTAGGCGGCTTTTCATCGCATGGGAAGAAGCCTGCGTGCGCCAACATCTCTGGAATTTCCGGGCGGCGCGCTGACTGAAGGAAATGTTTCCTCCACCAGAGCACGCACTGGTTCCAGAAACTGCGTTCCCGGCGCACAGGTCGCCGGGAACGAATGATGGAGTTTGTCAACGACCGAAGGAGAGCGCCATGAACGTCATGATCGTCGGCGGGGGCGGGCGCGAACACGCGCTGGCCGTCAAAATCGCCGAAAACAAAAAGGTGGAAAAGCTCTACGCGCTGCCGGGCAACGCGGGCATCGCCGAAGTTGCGGAATGCCACCCCATCGCCACCACAGACATCGAAGGCATCGTGCGGTTCGCCGTGGGCAACCGGATCGGTTTCGCGGTGGTCGCGCCGGACGACCCGCTGGCGCTGGGCGCGGTGGACCGCCTGCAAGAGGCGGGCATCCCGTGCTTTGGGCCGACGAGGCGAGCTGCCATGATCGAGAGCAGCAAAATCTTCTCCAAGGACCTGATGAGGAAGTACGGCATCCCCACCGCCGCCTACCAGAGCTTTGACGGCGAGGCGGCGGCGCTTGAGTTTCTTTCAAACTGCAGCTTCCCGCAGGTAGTCAAGACGGACGGGCTGGCGCTGGGCAAGGGCGTGGTGATCGCGCAGAATTTCGAGGAAGCGCGCGCCGCCGTCCATTCCATGATGGCCGAAGGCACGTTCGGCGACAGCGGCAAGCGCATCGTGATCGAAGAATTCCTTGAAGGCCCGGAGGTCACGGTGCTGGCGTTCACCGACGGGCGTACCCTTCGCCCCATGATCTCGTCGATGGACCACAAGCGCGCCTTCGACGGCGACCAGGGCCCCAACACCGGCGGCATGGGCGTGATCGCGCCCAGCCCGTTCTATACGCCGGAGATCGCGAAGGCCGCACTGGAGACCATCTTCCTGCCCACCGTCGCCGCGATGAACCAGGAAGGCCGCCCATTCAAAGGCTGTCTGTACTTCGGGCTGATGCTGACCGAGGACGGCCCGAAGGTGATTGAATACAACGCCCGCTTCGGCGACCCCGAGGCGCAGGCGGTACTGTCCCTCCTCGAAAGCGACCTCCTCGACATCCTGATCGCCGTGGAGGAGGAGCGCCTTTCCGAAGCGAACGTGCGCTTCAAGGACGGCGCAAGCTGCGTGGTGGTCGTGGCCTCCGGCGGATATCCGGGGCCGTACCCGAAGAACTTGCCCATCGATCTGAACGGCGCGGACAAGCTGGCTTGCGTATTCCACAGCGGCACGGCGATAATTCATGGCGCGCTGGTAACAAACGGTGGGCGAGTGCTGGGCGTCACCGCCGTGGCGGACGACCTGAAAACGGCGGTGAAGCGGGCCACAAAGGCGGCGGAGACAGTTCGGTTTGAAGGCGCGTTCTTCCGCCGGGACATCGGCCAGACCGCGCTTACAAAAGGGGGCAAATAGCATGGTCCACCGCGTATACGTGGAAAAGCGTCCGGGGTTCGACGTGGAGGCGCAAGCTCTGAAGCGGGACCTGACCGACTTTTTGAAAATCGAGGGGCTTGAAACCCTGCGCCTTTTGAACCGATACGACGTGGAGGGCGTCGATCGGGCGCTCTTTGATGAGAGCGTTCAATCGATCTTTTCCGAGCCGCAGCTGGACGAGGTGTATTTTGATCTTCCCAAAGGTGGCAGCGTGGCCTTCGCGGTGGAGTACCTGCCGGGCCAGTTCGACCAGCGGGCTGACTCCGCCGCCCAGTGTGTGCAGCTTGCCTCCCGGCGCGAGAAGCCGCTGGTGCGCACCGCGCGGGTGTACCTGCTTTCGGGCGGCCTTTCGGACGAGGCAGTACAGAAAATCAAAAAATACGTAATCAACCCGGTGGAGAGCCGCGAAGCGTCGCTTGAACCGGTGAAGACGCTTGTCCTGCCGGTTGAAGCGCCGGAGCGCGTTCCGGTGCTCGAAGGCTTCCGAGAACTTGACGAGGCGGGCCGCGCCGCGCTGCGCTCTAGGCTTTTGCTGGCGATGGACGCGGCGGACCTTCGGTTCTGCCAGGAATACTTTCTAAGCGAAGACCGCGACCCGACGCTGACCGAGCTTCGCGTGATCGACACCTACTGGTCCGACCACTGCCGCCACACGACCTTCCTGACCCACCTGACGGACGTCTCCTTTGACGACCCGGACGCGGAAGCGGCGTACCAGCGCTACCTCTCCGCGCGGGAGGAACTGGGGCGCTCGGATAAGCCCGTCACCCTCATGGATATCGCCACCATCGGCGCGAGGGCGCTGAAGGCCAGGGGCATCCTCACGGACCTCGACGAATCCGAAGAGATCAACGCCTGCACGGTCAAGATCACCGTCGACGTGGACGGGAAGCCGGAACCGTGGCTGCTCCTCTTCAAAAACGAGACCCATAACCACCCCACCGAGATCGAGCCCTTCGGCGGCGCGGCCACCTGCATCGGCGGCGCGATCCGGGACCCTCTGTCCGGCCGGGGCTACGTGTACCAGGCGATGCGAGTGACCGGCGCGGCGGATCCCACCGCCCCCATCGAGGACACGCTGCCGGGCAAGCTGCCGCAGAAGAAGCTGACCACCACCGCAGCGGCGGGGTATTCCTCCTACGGCAACCAGATCGGCCTCGCCACGGGCCTCGTGGATGAGCTGTACCACCCCGGCTACGCCGCCAAGCGCATGGAGATCGGCGCGGTGGTGGGCGCGGCCCCGGCGGACCACGTGCGGCGGGAGACGCCCGCGCCGGGCGACGTCGTTGTGCTCCTCGGCGGGCGCACCGGGCGGGACGGTTGCGGCGGGGCCACCGGCTCCTCCAAGGCACACGACGCGTCCTCCCTTGAAGAATGTGGCGCGGAAGTGCAGAAGGGCAACGCGCCCGAGGAGCGCAAGCTCCAGCGGCTCTTCCGGGATTCGCGTGCTTCCCGGCTCATCAAGCGATGCAACGACTTCGGCGCGGGCGGCGTGTCGGTGGCCATCGGCGAGCTGGCGGACGGCCTCACAATCGACCTCGACGCCGTGCCCAAGAAGTACGAGGGCCTCGACGGCACGGAGCTCGCCATCTCCGAATCGCAGGAGCGCATGGCGGTGGTGCTCGCGCCGGAGGACGTGGACGAATTCATGGCGCTGGCGGCCTCGGAGAATCTGGAGGCGACCGCCGTAGCCCGGGTGACGAAGGAAAAGCGCATGGTCATGGCCTGGAACGGCGAGACCATCGTGGATCTTTCCAGAGAATTTTTAAACTCCAACGGCGCGTCCCGGTCGGCCTCCGCGCGGGTGTCCGCGCCGGAGCCGGAGGATGCGAAACCCGCGGAGGACTTCAAAGCAACGCTATATGAAACGGTCGCAAGCCTCAACGTCTGCTCCAAGCGCGGCCTCGCCGAGCGGTTTGACGCCTCCATCGGCGCGGGCACGGTGCTGATGCCCTTCGGCGGCGTCCGGCAGCGCACCCCCGCGCAGGCGATGGCGGCGCTGATCCCGGTTTTGAACGGCACGACACAAACCTGTTCGGTGATGGCCTGGGGCGGGAACCCCTATGAAATGGAAAAGAGCCCCTATCGCGGCGCGTACCGGGCGGTGGTGGAGTCGCTGGCGCGGCTGGTCGCCACCGGCGCATCCCATGAGAGCGCGCATCTGACCTTCCAGGAGTACTTTGAGCGGATGACCGGTGATGAACGCCGTTGGGGCAAGCCGCTCGCGGCGCTGCTGGGTGCGCTCAACGCGCAGTTGGACCTTCATGTGGCGGCGGTGGGCGGCAAGGACTCGATGAGCGGTTCTTTTGAGCAGTTGGACGTGCCGCCGACGCTGATCTCCTTCGCGGTGGGCCTCGCCAGCGCGAAAAACGTCATCTCGCCGGAATTCAAGCGCGCGGGCGCGCGTGTCCGGCTGATCGCGCCCGAATGCCGGGAGAACGGGCTGCCCGACCCGGCGTCGCAGAAGGCGGTTTTCAACCAGGTGCACGCCATGATCAAGTCGGGCGAAATCGCTTCCGCGATGGTCCCCGGCTTCGGCGGCACCGCCGCGGCGGCGTTCAAGATGTGCCTGGGCAACGGAATCGGCTTCCAATTCGCGGTGGGGTTCGATAAGAATCGCGTGTTCGACGCGCCCTGCGGCGCGTTCGTGGTGGAGCTTGCAGACGGCGCGCCGGAAATCGGCGAGGGGCTCGGAGAAACCATTGCCGCATACACGCTGGATGGCATCTCGCTGGAAGCGCTCGAAGCCCGGTACGACGGGAAGCTGGAAGGGGTGTTCCCCTCCGGACGCGCTGGCGGCGAAGCAGTCGAAGCGTTTTCCCATGAAGCCGTAAAGCGGGCCACGCCCCGCGTCAAAGTAGCCAAGCCCCGGGTGCTGATCCCGGTGTTCCCCGGCACCAATTGCGAGTACGACTCCGCCCGAGCGTTCGGGGCGGCGGGGGCGGAAGCGAAGGTTTTTGTTGTGCGGAACCTTTCGGCGGAGGCGGTGGCGGAATCCGCGGAAGCGTTCGCCTCCGGGATCGACGAAAGCCAGATCGTGTTCATCCCCGGCGGCTTCTCCGGCGGCGACGAACCGGACGGCTCCGGCAAGTTCATCACCGCGTTTTTCCGAAACCCCCGCATCCGGGAGCGGCTGATGGAACTCTTAAGCGCGCGGGACGGCCTGGTGGGCGGCGTGTGCAACGGCTTTCAGGCGCTCGTAAAACTCGGCCTCGTGCCCTTCGGCGAGATCCGAGACGCCGGGCACCTGGACCCGACGCTGACGTACAACACCATCGGGCGGCACCAGTCGCGGCTTGTCCGGGTCCGGGTGGCCTCCAACAAGTCGCCCTGGCTGATGCATGAGCCGGTCGGCGCGGTGCGCATGGCCCCCGTGTCCCACGGCGAAGGGCGCTTCATCATCGAGCCGGAACTCCTGCGCTCGCTCGCGGAGAACGGGCAGATCGCGACGCAGTACTGCGACAAGCAATGCGCGCCCTCCATGGACATCACCGTCAACCCCAACGGTTCCGAGTCCGCTGTGGAGGGCATCACCTCCCCGGACGGCAGGGTGTTCGGCCGCATGGCCCATTTCGAGCGCAGCGGCCCCTGGCTCTACCGGAACGTGCCCGGCGACAAGGAAAACACCATGTTCCGCGGCGCGGTCGACTACTTCGCGTAACCCGATCCCCCACGGCCCCGCCTGAACCCGCGGGGCTGTTCAATTGACCACCCCGTCGTACTTTCATATCATGCCCGGCGACTTGTCGTCGGGCATGCAGTTTCCGTAATCAGTGCGCACACTGGTAGAGGAAACATTTCCACAAGTCAGCGCGCCGCCCGGAAATTCCAGAGAATTTTAGGCGCGTGCAGGCTATTCTCTTGCGTTGAAAAGACGCGAAGTGTATTTTCAACGCATGGTACGGAGCGCGAAGCGTTTTCATACAATGGGCAGCGGAGGAGTGATGCGCTTGCCGTATAACCGGGAAAAGGCCGTCGCCTATGCCCACAGGTGGGCGTTTTTGCGCAACCCGCGCTATGGAACGTTCGATGAAATCGGCGGCGACTGCACCAACTTCATCTCCCAGTGCCTGTACGCAGGCAGCGGCCAGATGAACCCGACGCCGCACACGGGCTGGTATTATTATTCGATGCAGAAGCGCAGCCCTGCCTGGACCAGCGTATTTTTCCTGCACCGCTTCTTGATTGAAAACCGCGGTCTGGGACCCTACGCAATGCGTGCCCCGCTCGAGGAGGCGCGGCCCGGCGACGTGATCCAGCTGGCCTTCGTCGAAAACCGGTTCACCCACTCCCTTCTGGTGGTCGAGGTGCCCGATCCGCAGGACGTCGGCAGCATATTGATCACGTGTCATACGATCGACAGCGACAACCGGCCGCTTCGCACCTACCCGTTCGAGGAGGCGCGGTTATTGTCCATCCTGGGGTCGCGGGGCTAGAATATGGTTGTTCATTCTTACGGGCTGAACAGATCGACCGAGCGCTGCGTCAGTCTGTCGTCGGAGTGGTAGGCGAGAAAAAAATCCACCGCGCCGGAAGGGTAATACGCGGGGTAGACCGCGCGGATGGTTCCCCGCACGAGACCCACGACGGTTTCCAGGTGATCGGCGGTGGCCATGATCGGCTGCATGTTGTTCTCCTGTTTGAATCTGGAATACAATGGCCGTATGTCGCAAAATATATTCTCCGGCTTTATCGGACCTTTTTTACAATCCGGTACGCGCAAATGCCAATGCAGGGTAGAAATGCGTCCAAAGCGGCGAGGGATTTTCGATGCAAAACAAGGAGCCGGAGCGAGGCGTAGCAGCGCTACGTTCAGCGGAGAGCGACACAGTGCTGCGCGAAAAGACCCGGCGCGACGACGCATTTATGCTCGGAATTGGCATTATATTTCCTCGATAAAGCTGTGCAGGCAGGTCAGCGCCGCGCCCGTCGCGGCATCCGCGCCCTTCTCAGCCCAGGCGCGCACGTACTGCCCCGACCGCTCGAAGATGTTGCGCACCGCCGCGCGGGCGCGCAGCTCCTCCAGATACGGCGGCAGGAAGCGGCCCAGGTAGCCGCCCACCACCACCTCGCAGTCGTAGGCGCAGCGAATGTTGTTGATGAGGAGCGCGAGGTTCCCCAGATACTCGTCCCACACCGCCCGCGCGTTCGCCTCGCCCTTTTTCAAAAGCCGGAAGAAACCCTCCAGCGTGCCGCCCGCGTCGGAAAGGATGCGGGTGTTCACGTAGCAGTAGGCGCAGCCCTTCTGCCCGCAGTAGCAGAACTTGCCGCCCGGCACCAGCGTCATATGGCCGAACTCGGCGGAGTGCTGCTCGTCGCCCCCGAACATGCGCCCGTCAATCAAGACCGATCCGCCCACAGTGTTGCTGACCGAGAGGTAGACGAGGTTTCGGTGCTCCTGCTCGCGGGCGATGGGGTTCCCCGCCCAGAATTCGGCGTAGCCGCCCGCGTTGGCGTCGTTCAAAAGGCGGCAGGGCCACGGGATGCACCGCTTGAAGTTCTCCAGCTGCACGATGCGCTTGCCCAAGGGGTCGGCGTTGGTGGTGGACTGGCCGTCTCCCGCGATGATGGCGGGGAGCGAGATGCCCACGCCCACCAGTTCCTCCGGCCTTATGTCCGCCTTCTCCAACTGGTCGCCCAGGAACCGGCCCAGCTTTTCATAGTACTCCGGCCGGTCGCCGAAGGGGAGTTTGCTTTTGACGTTCAGGACCGCCTGCCCGCGAAGGCCAAGGACCGAAAGGCTGACGTCCGCGCGCGTCACATCGAGCCCCGCGGCAAAGCAGGCGCGCTCATTGACGCCGTAGGCTCGGGCCTTGCGTCCGCCGGTGGACTCCTGCATGCCCTCGACGAGCGCGAGGCGTCGCTCGCTCAGTTCGTTCAGGTTCTGGATGACGGTGGGCATGCTCAGGCCAAGCGCCACGGAAATGTCGCGCACCGAGGCGGGTCCGCGCTCCATGAGGTGCAAAAATACCGCCCGCATGTTGAGCCGCTTGACCGCGATGTTGCTGACGCTCTGCCTGTCCACTGACGCACCCGCCTTCACCTTTGTTTCCCTAAACCTTGCACGGCCCCAGGCGAGGAGCGCCGCAGGGCCGCTATCATCCGGGAAGTACCCGGGGATCATGAGCACGCGGAGGATGCCGCCCGGCATCCTCCGCGCGATATAATCACTCGAATACGATGACGCCCTTGACGACCTCGCTGGCGCGCTCAGACACGATCTTGTAAGCCTCCGGCGTCTGGTCGAAGGTGAAGCGGTCGGAGATGATGCCGGAGATGTCGATCGAACCGGCGGCGACGGCGTTGATCGCGATGGGGTAGATGTTGCGGTAGCGGAAGATGGAGGTGATCGTCAGCTCGTGCACGCTGACGAGGCCGAAGGGCACGTTGTTCAGGTCGGTTTCGCCCAGGCCCACCACCACGATCTTGCCCGCGATGGCCGCGGCGCGGATCGAGTCGGCAACAGTTTTACTGAATCCGGCGCAGTCCAGCACCACCTGCGCGCCCTTGCCGTCCGTCAGCTTCATGACCTCGGCCACAAGGTCCGTTTCCCTGGAGTTGACCGCGATGCCGCCCAGCTCCTCGGCCACCTTGAGCCGGTTGGGCAGCACGTCCGCCACGATCACCTTGGCGGCGCCGCAGGCCTTGGCGGCGAGCAGCGACACCAAACCGATGCAGCCCGCGCCGATGACCAGCACCGTGTCGCCCAGCTTGACGCCGCCGGTCA
>JAEZHK010000118.1 GCA_023416655.1 Bacillota bacterium | reverse complement strand
TGCAAGTACGCCCGCCGCCAGTGGTCGCTGGCCGACAATGGCTTCCTAAAGTATCAGTGGCTACGCGACTTTGACCGTGCCATGCTCAAGTTCGCGCGAAAGTACCGGGTGATGGTCAAGCGCGACCTCGTGAATCTCTGGATCGATCAGAAGGACAAGCTTCTGGCGTTTTCGAAAGGCGATCTGGTGTACCTCTTCAACTTCCATCCGACGAAATCCCAGGATGCCTTCCTGCTGCCGGTGAATCAGGCGGGTGCGGGCCAATATCAGGTGGGGTTCTCCACCGACGACGAGGCCTTCGGCGGTCTGGGCCGCATCTCGGAGGAAACCCTCTACCAGACCGAGTTAACCAAGGCGCGCGGGCTGGCTTTCAAGGTCTACTCCCCCTGCCGCACGGCGATGGTGCTGAAGCGAATCCAGCCTTAACTTCCTCAGCGAATGAAAGACCGGCGCAAGTCGATGCACTTACGCCGGTCTTTTGCTTATCCTTTGTGGGGTCCAGGGCACTGCCCTGGCGGGGTGCAGGGGCGTAAGCCCCGACGATCCCCTTCGCCTCCCCTCGCCTCTCCCCTACGCCCTCAACTTCGCGCCGTGGGCGGTTTCACAGGCTTTGACGATCTTGTCAAAGCTGGCGCTCACTTCCGCGTCGGTCAGCGTGCGGTCGGGGGCTCGGAAGGTGAGCGCGAACGCCGCGCTCTTCTTGCCGGGGCCAACCTGCGCGCCGCGGAACAGGTCAAACAGCTTCACGTCCTCCAGCGTCTTTCCGGCCGCGCGGCGGATGGTTTCGACGACGCTGCCGATGCCAACGCCCTCGTCCATCACCAGCGCGATGTCGCGGCTGACCGCCGGGAAGCGCGGCAGCGGCTTCACTTCGGGGATCGGTACCGCGGCCTCCATCAGCCGGTTCAGCGGCAACTCGGCCAGGTACACGCGCCGCCCCTCCAGGTCGAATCGTGCCGCCACGTCCGGGTGCGCTTCGCCCATCTGGCCCAGCACGGCCTTGCCGGACACGATCTGCGCCCTGCGGCCCGGATGCAGCCAGCTTGCCCCGCCCGGCTCCACCGCGACGGCAATGCCAAAGCGCTGCAGAAGGCAAACCACCGCGTCACGGAGCTGATAGAAGTCCGCGCCTTCGCCGTACATACCCAGCATCAGCGTCGGAATTTCCTCCGGCAGCGCGTGGGCTTCGGTCTTTCTGAAGGCGTTCGAAAGTTCGAACAGCCTGCACTCGGCGTTGCCGCGGCTGAAGTTGGTCGCCAGCGCGGTCAGCATCGACGGCGCGAGCGTCGTGCGCATCACGGAGGTGTCCTCGCCCAAAGGATTTCTCACCGGCAGCGGGTCGAGCCGCCAGTCGCCCTCCTCAAAGTTCATGGAGCAAAGCCACTTGGGCGCGACAAACGAGTAGTTCAGCGCCTCGTAGAAGCCCATGCCCACCAGTGTTTCCTTTGTCCGGTCGCGGAAGAGCTGCGCTTTTGAGCGCTCGCCCAGCATGGTTGCTCCCTTCGGGAGGGTGGACGGGATAAAATCGTAACCGTAGAGCCTGAGCACTTCCTCCGCAAGGTCCGCCTCGGTCTCGATGTCGCTTCGCCAGGCGGGCGGCACGCAGGTGAACTCGTCGCCTGCCAGGGTGGCATCGATGTTCAGGCTGTTCAGGATGTCCTCCATCTTCTCAGGCGGCACATCGACGCCCATGAGCTTCGCCATCCGGCTGGCGCTCGCTGTGATCTCGCGCTCGGGTGCGGGAGACGGATACAGGTCGATGGCGCCCGGCGCTACATCGCCGCACTCCAGCATGTTGACCAGCATGCAGGCGCGCTCCAGCGCCTCCATGGTGGTCTCCACGCACACGCCCTTTTCAAAGCGGGCGGAGGATTCGGTGCGGATGCCCAGCGCCCGGCTGGTGAGCCGGATGCCGGTGCGGTCGAAGGCGGCGCACTCAAAGAGCACACTATCAGTTCCTTCGCCGATTTCGGACTCTTCGCCGCCCATGATGCCCGCGAGGCCAGTGGCGTTTTCCGCGTCCGCGATGACCAGCATATTCTTTCTCAGCTCGTGCTTCTTCCCGTCCAGCGTGGTCAGCGCTTCGCCTTCCTTTGCGCGCCGCACGATGATTTTGCCCTCCCGCACCTTGGCAAGGTCGAAGGCGTGCATCGGGTGGCCGGTCTCCAGCATCACGAAGTTGGTGATGTCCACGATGTTGTTGATGGGCCGGATGCCCGCGGCGTGCAGGTAGGCGCGCATCCAGAGGGGCGACGGGCCGATCTTCACGTTTGCCACCACGCGCGCCGCGTAGCGCGGGCAAAGCTCCGCGTCCTGCACCTCGACGGTTGCGTAGGTTTCGATGGGCTCGCCTTTTTCGACAACCTCGATCTCCGGCATCACGCAGTATTCGCCCAGCACCGCGCTGCTCTCCCGCGCGATGCCCCAGACGCTCAGGCAGTCCGGGCGGTTGGCCAGGATCTCAAAATCCACCACGTCGTCGCCCACGCCCAGCACGTTCTTCACGCATACGCCGGGCGATACTTCTTCCTGGATCACCAGGATGCCCTCGTCGCCCACGTTGGGGTACAGCCCTGGCGGGACGTTCAGTTCCGGCCCGGAGCAGATCATGCCGCAGGATTCCACGCCCCGGAGCTTGCCCCTCTTGATCGTGCCGCCGGGCAGGCGCGCGCCTTCCACAGCCACCGGCACCAGCTGGCCAGCGCGCACGTTGGGCGCGCCGCAGACGATCTGAAGTGGCGCTTCCCTTCCCACGTCCACCGTGCACACGTGCAGGTGGTCGGAGTTCGGATGGTCTTCGCAGGTCAGCACCCTGCCCACCACCACGCCCTCGAACTCCGCGGTGCTTGTGATCCCCTCGACGCCCGTGCCGGTCATCACCATGCGCTTGGCGTACTCCCGGACGTCGGGTTTCACGTCCACGTACTCGCGCAGCCAGTTCATCGGTACTTTCATTTGGATTCCCCCTTACCGGAACTGCGCCAGGAAGCGCAGGTCGTTTTCATAGAGGTAGCGCATGTCGGGCACGTTGTACTTGAGGATGGTCAGCCGCTCGATGCCCATGCCGAAGGCGAAGCCCGTGTACAACTTCGAGTCGATGCCGCACATGTCCAGCACCTTCGGGTTCACCATGCCGCAGCCCAGCACCTCGATCCAGCCGCTGCCCTTGCAGATGCGGCAACCCGCACCGCCGCAGGACGCGCAGCTGACGTCGAACTCGGCGGAAGGCTCCGTGAACGGGAAGAACGAGGGGCGGAAGCGGGTTTTGATGCCCTCGCCGTAGAGCTTCCGGGCGAACAGGTCCAGCGTGCCCTTCAGGTCGCCCATCGAGATGCCCTCGCCCACCACCAGGCCCTCCAGCTGGTGGAACACCGGGGAATGGGTGGCGTCGCACTCGTCCACGCGGTACACGCGGCCGGGGCAGACGACGCGGATGGGCGGCTTGCGGGTGGTCATCACCCGGGCCTGCACCGGCGACGTGTGGGTGCGCAGCACGATTTCGTCGTCGATGTAGAACGTGTCCTGCGCGTCCCTGGACGGATGGTTCTTGGGCAGGTTCAGAAGCTCGAAGTTGTAGTGGTCGTACTCCACCTCCGGCCCTTCCACCACCTCGAAGCCCATGCCCGTGAAGATGTTCAATAGCT
>JAEZHK010000114.1 GCA_023416655.1 Bacillota bacterium | reverse complement strand
TCGGACGAGCTAATCGCCAAGTGCGGCCTGGACAAGACCATCTTCCCGACGGCTCTTGAATCCACCGACCGCGCGGGCGCGGTGACGCGCAAGGCTTCGGAGGAGACCGGCCTGCCCGAGGGCATTCCGGTGTTCGCGGGCGGCGGCGACGCGGTCATCCAGACCACCGGCGCGGGGCTTGTGAAGCCCGGCATCCTGGGCGTGGTCGTGGGCACCGCAGGCAACGTGGCGATGGGCCTCACCGGCTACAACGACAACCCCGAGGGCAAGCTGCAGATGTTCTGCAACAACGCGTCGCACCTGTGGCACGCGCTGGGCTGCACGCTGGCCGCGGGCGGATCGCTGCGCTGGTACCGGGACGCGCTGGGCGAGGACGCCGTGCGCACCGCCAAGGAACTTGGCCGCCATACCTACGCCTACATGGAGGACGCCGCCATCGCGGACTCGCGCCCCGGCTCCAACGGCGTGGTGTTCCTGCCGTACCTCGCGGGCGAGCGCTGCCCGTATTCCGATCCCAACGCGCGCGGCGTGTTCTACGGGCTGTCGCTGGCCACAAGCCGCGGCGACATCACCCGCTCGGTCATGGAGGGCGTCAGCTTCTCGCTCAAGCAGGTAATCGACCTGATCGCAGGGATTACGAAGACCGAGAAGGTGTACGCGTCGGGCGGCGGCTCGGCCTCCCCGCTGTGGCGTCAGATGATGGCGGACATCTTCGAGCTGCCGGTGTACACGATGAGCGCGGCCAGCGAGGGCGGCGCGTACGGCGCGATGATGGTCGCGGGCGTCGGTGCGGGCGTGTGGGGGAGCCTAGACGAGGCGATCCAGGTGCTGCGCGTCGAGACCGAAACGCTGCCCAACCCGGAGACCCGCGCGGCCTATCAGGACGCGTTCGGAAAGTACTCCGCGCTGTACCACGCGTTAAAACCCGTTTACGACATGTAATCCTGCGTTATAGCCTTCATGCAGAAATGCCCGCGATTGCGGGCATTTCTTATGTCTGAAATATTGTTTTTCTTTTGTGAGGGGTCCAGGGGAATCATTCCCCTGGCGGGATTCCAAAGGGCAGCGCCCTTTGGCGTTTCCTTCACCTCTTGTACTCGCAGAACTCCAGCCGCTCGCCGTCCGGGCCGGAGAAGAAGATGTTTCGGATGGAGAGCTCCGGGATGTCGACGACGTGGTCGGTTTCAAAGCGGATGTTCTTCTCGATCAGCTTGCAGACGAACGTCTCGATGTCGTCCACCTCCAGGCAGACGTGGTCGAATAGCCCGGCCTGGCGCGGCTCGCCCGAGAAACGCTGGATCAGCTCAATCACGCAGGAGCCCGCGCGGACGAACGAGATCTTGCAGGAGGGGAGCTCGTAATCCCCCGCGGGTTCAAAGCCCAGCGTGTCCACGTAAAACGGCTTGGAGACATGAAGGTCCGATACGAACAGTCCGATGTGGGCGAGCCCCTGAACGCGCCCGCCGCAGTTTGTGCAATTGCAAGCCATAATTTTTCCTCCATTTCGGCGATGCCAGTGAAATTATACCACGTATTACGTATTTTATAAAGGCTGTGCGCGCAGAAAACGCAGGGAGAATTCCGTGCATCGTGGATTTTACCCAAAATAGCTTTTTTAACGGGGCTTGGGAAGTATAATAAAAGTGGTCGGCATTCCTCATTCGGAAACCGAACCTGAAGGTTCCCCGTTTTCACGGTCGTCGGGTATCAAATTGAACTCGAACGGAGGGTTTTCCCATGAAGAACAATGTCCGGTTTCTGACTTTCACCGCCTTTTTTATCGCCCTGATCCTGCTGTTTGGCTCGACACCTTTCGGGCTGATCCCGCTGGGGTTTGTCAACGTCACCATACTCGCCATACCGGTCGTGATCGGAACGATTGTACTTGGCATCGTTCCCGGCCTGATCCTGGGCTTTTGCTTTGGCCTCATCAGCATGCTGAGCATGTTCGGCATGACCATGACCGCGCCGTCGGCGCTGGCTTCGGCGCTGGCTGCTGCGAACCCGGGTTTGGCCATCGTCATGTGCTTCGCGCCGAGGCTGTTGGTCCCGGTGGTCACGCACCTTACGTTCCGTTCACTGGCAGGGCCTGAAAGGCGCAAAAAATCCGCGCTGCCGATAGCGGCGGTTGTGGGTTCGCTGACCAACACGGTCTTTTACCTGGGCCTGATGCTGCTGTTTTACACGATGGTGGGCCTGGATTCCACCAAGCTGCGCGGGATCATCGCCGGGGTCGGCCTGATCGCGGGCGGCAGCGAGGCGGTGGTCAACGCCATCCTGACCACGCCCATCGTGATGGCACTGTGGAAGGTTGAACGAAAGCACGAATAGGAGAAAGTCGCAATGATCCTTACCCTCGACGTCGGCAATACCAACATCAAGGCGGCCCTGTTTGACGGGGAGGACATGGCCGCCTATTTTCGCGTCGCCACCAACCGGCAGATGACCTCCGACGAGTACGGCATCCTGATGGTGAACCTCTTCGCCCACAACGGCGTCAGCATGAAAAAGGTCGAGGGCATCATCATGTCGTCGGTGGTGCCCACGGTCAACTACACGTTGGAGCACATGTGCCGCAATTACTTCGGCATGGATCCGATGACCGTCGGCCCCGGCATCAAGACCGGCATCAACATCAAGTACGACAACCCGCGCGAATTGGGCGGCGACCGCATCGCAAACGCCGTCGCTGCCTTCTCGATCTACGGCGGCCCCTGCGTCACGATTGACTTTGGCACCGCCACCACCTTCGGCGCGCTGTCCGCCAAGGGCGAATTCCTGGGCGGCGCGATCTGCCCCGGCCTTAAGCTGGCCGCGGAGGCGCTGACCGAGCACGCCGCAAAGCTCCCCCGGTTTG
>JAEZHK010000110.1 GCA_023416655.1 Bacillota bacterium | reverse complement strand
GGGCGTCATACCACAGCGACTTCCGGGCGGAGAAGGGGGACTGCACGCCGTAGGCGATCATTTCGGGGTAGCACTTGATGTTGAAGTCGAAGAGGTCGGTGAAGTAGTGCTCGGTGCCCTTGTAGGCGGGGATGGCGGCCTTCTTCTCGGCCTGCAGCTTGTTGGCTTCCTCGGTGCCGCAGAAGGCCAGGAAGTCCTTCACGACCGCAGGGTTCTTGGTGGTGGCGGCGCCGGCGTAGCCCAGGCCGTTGTAGATGGAGGCGCGGACCTTGCCCTGCGGGAGGACCGCCAGGTCAAACTTGCCGTTGATCAGCTCGTTCTGGGTGTAGGAGCTCATCATCCAGCTGCCCACGTACAGCATCGCCAGCTTGCCCGCGCAGAACTGATCGTCGGCGTTCATGTCGGTGAAGGATTCCGGGGTCGGGGAGACGCCATCCTTGAGCAGCAGGTCTGCGTAGAACTGGATCGCTTCCTGGGTCGCGGCCTGGTCGTAGCCCGCCACGCCGTCCTTGATGACGAAGCCGCCGTTCTGGTAGATGAAGTTGTGGTAGCCGGACTGGTCTGTGTTGGGCACGCCGAAGCCGTAGATGCCCTTTTCCTTGTCCGTCAGCTTGATGGCGACTTCGCGCAGCTTCGCCCAGTCCCAAGTGTCGTCCGGGTAGGCCACGCCGGCGGCGTCGAAGATTTCCTTATTGTAGGCCAGCGCGATGGTGTCATAGTCCTTCGGGATCGCGTAGTGGACGTCGTTCATGGTGTACAGGCTGGTGACGCCCTCCGGATAGGGGGTGTAGTCGTAGTTCATGTCGTTGAGGTCAAGCAGCGCGCCCGCCTCGACGTACTTGGTGATCTGGTTGGCGTGCATCCACATCACGTCGGGCATCTCGCCGCCCATCGTAGCGGCTTCGAGCTTCGTCCAGTACTCGGTCCAAGGCGTCACCTGGGTTTCGATGGTCACGTTGGGATGCAGCGCGGTGTAGGCGTCGGCGATGGCGCGCATGCCGGGCTCCTGGTTGGTGTCCCAGAACGCGAAGGTGAGCGTCACCGGTGCGTCGGCGAACGCGGCGGGTATGGCGGACACGAGCAGCATGAGGGCGAGCACGAGGGTCAAAAGTTTCTTCATGGCGTGGTTCCTCCTTGTTTTATTAAATGGTCATCGACCACAGGGGAAACTTTGGATGCGCGATTTGGCGCGGGTCATTCGAGCCGGAGCGTGACGGCCTTGTAGCGCCCGAGGGGAATGCTCACCCGGCCATCCACGATGGGGAGCGGGCCGAGGGCCTGTTCGGCGAGGTCCGTCAGGCTCGCGGAAGTAAAGCCGTTCAGTTCGATTTCAAGCTCTGTCTCCCGTCCTTGGTTCTCAAAGAGCCGGAGGATGGTCGCTTTGCCGTCCTGGCTATCTTTGAATGCCGAGAACTGCACGTTGGGCGCATCCCAGCGGAACGGCCTGGGGATGGCGTCCGGCCCGTTCGCGGTCCCGGACGAACGAAGCGCGTGGGTGACCGGTGGGTACAGGAAGGACTGCGCCAGTGGCAGGAAGGGCGCTTTGTCGCCGGGATCGGGTTTGTAAGGCAGGTACGACCACTCGATCACGTGCTCGCCCAGGCACTGCGCGCCGGGCGTCACGAACGCCTCGGAAGCCGCGCCCGCGCGCATCCGGGTGTTGCGGCGGCCCATCATCTGAAAGCCCCGGAGCAGCGTCACGCTGAGGTCGCACTGGCCGCTCAGCGGATCGACGGAGGCCTCGTAGTCGTACAGGCCCTTCATCGCCACCGCCAGACCGCTGTCCCAACCCCGCGCGGCGATCCATTCGCGGCAGGGCATGAGCTGCGTGGGCGGCTGGAGCCAGGGCTCGATCTCCCGCTGCCGCTGGATGGGTCGTTCCAGAACGGCCAGATGCCCCTGCGAAAGCACGGTTTCCGCGCGGACGCCCGTCGGTACGCGCAGGCGGATCCGGTGGTCCCGTGCGGTGTTAACCAGCGTCATTTTGACATCCGCCCGCGGCAGCCCCCGGTAGAGCGAAACGTCGAACGCGACGCGCATTTTCGCGCTCTCCCGGCTGCGCTCGTCGCCGACGAGCCGCTCGGGCACGATCAGTTCGCCCTCAATGCGCAGCGTCGCGCGCACGTCGCCCAATTCGGTCAGGCGGCTTTGGAAGGCCCCGGCGGTCGAGCGGATCAGCGCGCCGGGCGTCCAGGGCGGCGCGAAGTCCCAGGCGTCGCCGGCGTCCGCGTCCTCCTCCAGAAGGTTCAGGCCCGAAAAGCGCTGGCCGGTGCGCTTGTCCATTAGCTCGATCAGCGCGCCGCGCGCCGTCACCTTGAGGCTTTCGTTTTCAATGAAGCCGTCGCCGCCCGAAAGCTGGCCGTCCGGCTGGCCGGGTTTCGCCGGGGCGGCCTCGAAGGCCTCGATCCCGTCGGAGGGCGGCGCGAGGAACAGCAATTTCCGGTAGACCGGCGCGGGGAATGCGTCGTTTCTCGGAAGGCCGACGCCGTTTTGCTCGATCTCTTCTCGCGGCAGGATCTGCGTGGGCAGCGAGCGCCCGTCCCGGGTGCGCATTTCCACAAGCTCGTCCCCCACCGCGAGCCAGACTTCCGCGGGCTGCGGCTCCCCGGAGCACACCGGCGCGTAGACCAGCGCGCCGCGGCCGTTTACCGGCTTCATCAGGCCACCCAGATGGGACAGCGCCTCGTGGATGACGCCCGACGCGATCTGGCGCGCGCCCGCAAAGCGCGCCTCCATCTCCACATGGACTTCGTCCACCGAAGAGCCGTGGATCGAGTCGTGGGCGCTGTTGACCAGCAGGAATTTCCACGCCTCGTCAAAGAGCGCCGGACGATTTTGGTATCCATATCGCCGTGCCATCGCCGCCAGCGGCTCCGCGTAGCGCTCGAGCAATGCCTCGCACACGAAGTTCTGCCGCTTCAGGTAGCCCCTCGTGGACAGCGCCCCGAGCAGCACGTACTGGTACTTCGAGCCGATCAGCTCCATGGAGTACACTTTGGGCTCGCGTAAGGTTTCCTGCACCAGCCGCACGTACCCTTCCACGTCGCCCATCACGAACTCGATCTCGTCCTGCAGCCGGTTGGCCTCGCGGACAGAATCGCCCACGTTGATCTGCGGCGGCAGGTGGTCGTAGCCCGCGATCAGCGGGATGACGCCGCTGGGGTAGCGCTCCTTGATCCGGAGCACGTTTTCGATCAAGTTTTTCGCGATGCGGGTCGGGTCGTCGTGCACGGCCAGCGCCTTGTGGTACTCGAAGGAAAGGTAATCCGGGTAGTACGGGACCTCGCGCGGCTGGATCGGGTCGATGGGCTTTTTGAAGATGTCGAACGCGCCCGAGTAGCTCTCGCGGAAGTGGCTCGCCAGCACGCGGGAGCCGTCGAGGCCCTCGTACAAAAACTCGTCCGGGTGGCCGCCCGCCACCTCCGGCATGCCGCGCATGAAGAGCAGGCTGTCGATGCCGAAACCGTTCAGGATCTGCGGCATCTGCGGCGGATGGCCGAAGTTGTCCGGCAGGTAGCCGGCGCGCATGGTCCCGCCGAACTTGCGGGATTCCTCAAGCCCGTATAGGCAGTTGCGGATCATGTTCTCGGCGCTGGGCAGCCATTCGTCAAACTGGGTGTAGAACGGGCCGATTTTGAGCTTCCCGGAAGCGATCAGTGCGCGCATTTCGGCCTCGCCCTCCGGCACTACGTCCAGGTACTCCTTGAGCGGGAACACCTGCCCGTCCAGCACATAGCACGTGAAATCGTCGCGCGCGGCGGCCTTCTTAAGGTCCTCGAGCGCTTCCACCGTCCAGAAGCGGTAGCTCCGAAGCGGCTGGTACCACTCGATGTCCAGGTGTCCGGCGGTGATGATGAAGCCGGTCAGTTTGCTCATTGGTCTTTCTCCTGTATCAGCGTGTCAAGACGCTTGACGCATTCGGACAGCGCGCGGCCCGTATGGTAGATGCCCTTCCACGGATTGCCCAGGTTCCCGACCAGCACGCTGCCGTCGCGGCGGAGCAGCTGGTGGCTTTCGCCCAGCTCCGGGTCGAGGAAGTGGTTTTTGATAAATTCCCAGGTTTTCAAAAGCGCCTCGCCACAGCGTCCGTCGCCGTAGCGGACAAGCCCGTTGGCAAAGCCCACCATCGATTCGAAGTTCTGCCACCATTCCTTGTCGGTCACGAGCGCCGGGCCGTCGGCCACGCCGTCTCGGTACACGCCGCCGTATTCCCAGTCGAAGCCGCAACTCAGCGTATGATCGAGCAGTTTCTTCATCGCCGGTTCATAGGGCGACTTGTCCGCTCCCAGCGCGTCCAGCGCCAGGTCCATCAGCCAGCTCAGCTCGGCGTTGTGGCCGTAGGAGGTGGTGTCGGTGGGCGTTTCAATGGTCTCACCCTTGGCGCGCTCCGCGTTCCAGGTGCGCGCGATGTCGATGGCGGGCAGCTTGTGAAACTTCAGGTCAAACTGGTTGAAGCCGAAGCCCCGCTCGCGGTCCATCATCTTTTCGTGGATCAGTCCGGTCACCTCGCGCAGTTTTCGCGCGGTGATCTCCTTGCGCCCTGCAAGATAGAGCGTGGTGAAGGCCTCCATCAGGTGCATGTGGATGTCCAGCGACTTGCGGTCGCCCGCGAAAGCGCCGCCCGGCGAAGGCGAATAATCCCGCTCCAGGTTTTCCAGGTAGCCGCCATTTTGGGTATCGGCCGCGTACACCTGCAACAGTTCAAACGCGCGCGTGGCGTATTCCAGCGCCTCCGCGTCCCCGTAAACCCTCGCGTATTCGGACACCGCGTAGATGGCGAAGCTCTCGCCGTACACCAGCTTGGCCGGGTCCCGCACCGTTCCGTCGCGGTTCAGCTGCCAGTAGAACCCGCCGAACTCTTTATCCCAGAAGCGGTCGATGAAGAACCTCGCGCCCTGCCGCGCCGCGGCTTCCATCCTCGAGCGGTCCTCAGGCCGCGCGAAGTCCACGAGGGCGGAGAAGCCCCACAGCATCCGGCTCTGGGTGACGACGTACTTGCGGTCGTCGCCGTCAGTGAGGCCGCGCTCGTCGAAGGAGGTCAGGTAGCCGCCGTACACATCGTCCACCGATCGGTCGAGCCAGAAGGGGATCATCTTATCGGACAGGATCGCGCGCATCTCATCCCGGG
Source organism: Bacillota bacterium (assembly GCA_023416655.1). Classification (GTDB taxonomy): domain Bacteria; phylum Bacillota; class Clostridia; order Christensenellales; family Aristaeellaceae; genus JAEZHK01. The sequence goes on along the minus strand of JAEZHK010000110.1, from coordinate 6,886 downwards.
CTTTCAGATACGCGCTCAGATTGAAGCTCACCGCGATACCTCCAGTGTTTTAAGGTGATTGGACATTAGGTCAGGTGTGCGGCCATCGCACGAATTGCATGTATGAACTCCGGGAGGCTTGGAGGGTCGGAACCCTCCAAGGTTCCATCATAAGCGCCGACTTGTCGGCACTTATGGATTCCCCCAAAGGGCGCGCTTGCCCCCCAAGGTTGGTTTCCCTTTGGGAAACCAAGTCGCTTCGCGACCGCAACATTCCAATGGTTTGGAATGTTACGCCGTGTCGGGGAATCAAAACCTGCCGCCCGGATTGCGCCCGGAATTTCCCACAGGAAATTCAGAAATCCGGCCCCGTTCCCTTCGCAACGGCAGGAACTTTAGTTCATGCCGTTGCCCTGAGGTCAGGTGGAGGCGCGCACCACCAGTTCGGGCGGGAGCAGCACCGGGCGCGCTTCCGGCTCCTCGCCCGCGATCTGCCGAAACAGCATGTCCGCGGCCCTCGCGCACATCGCCCTCAGCGGCTGGCGCACCGTGGTCAGCGGGGTTTCCAGCATGGAGGAGAAGACCAGGTCGTCATACCCCGCCAGGGCCACGTCCTCCGGCACGCGCACGCCCGTCTCCCGCAGATACGAGAGCACGCCCATGCACACCAGGTCGTTGACGGAGATCACCGCGTCCGGCTTCACATCCCCCTCGAAGAGCTTCGCCGCCGCTTCGCGGCCGCCCTCAAACACCGGTTCGGCCTCGATGATCATCCGCTCGTCCACCGGAACACCCGCTTCAACATGGGCGCGCCGGTAACCTTCGATGCGCTGTTCCGTCAGGATAAGCCCGCGGTATCCGCCCGCGAAAGCAATCCGCCTTCGTCCCTTGTCCAAGAGGTGCCGCGCCAAGAGGTATGCGCCCTGGGCGAGGTCCGTCATGACGCAGCCGTGTTCAAGACCCGCGTAGTGGGAGGAGATGAACACCAGCGGCAGCCCCTGATGGATCAGCGCGCGGATGTGCGAGGTGTCATGGTCCCGGGTGTGCGCGGGGACGAGGATCAGCCCGTCCACGTCGACGCGGATCAGCCGCTCAATCGCGCGCTTCTCCAGCGGGATCAGGTTTTGCGTCATGCCGAGTACCAGGCTGTTGTCGCGGTCGTTGATCTCGTTCTGCATGTAGCCGACCATGCTCCCGAAAAACGGGTTGGTCAGGTCGGTGACAACAAAGCCAATGTTGTATGACTTGTTCTGGCTGAGCGACCGCGCGTGGGGATTTCGCCGGTAGCCCAGCGCGTCGATGGTGCGCAGCACGTGCTGGCGCGTAAACTCGTTGACCTTGTCGGAGTCGTTGAGCACCATGGAAACCGTGCCGACGGATACCTTGGCCGCTTCCGCCACATCACGTATCGTTGTTCTTTTCATATTTCTACCTTTTGAACAATTTGAACCGGTTCAATATATTTATGATAACCCTCTGCCAGATTATGTCAATCCATTATTTTCATTTTTATAAAAATCTGGCGACGGGTCCGGTCTTACGCGAAGAGGTCGGGCATTGACCAAGTGCATGGACGGCAGGCCGACAGCGGTTTGAAAACGGATTTCGCCGGGGCTTTGTTAATCATCATGGTCGTTCCCACCGGCGCGGGACCAGGGGGTATATACAAAACACGACGGAACAATCGCGAGGATTTTATGCGCTTGTGCTGTTGACAAAAACCAGAATTTACATTGATTATAACAGCCATATTTCTTGACGAATAGATCATTTTGTTGCAAAATAGATTCAAAATGTTGCATGGAGAAAAGCTATGGAGATCTATTGGAGCGATGATTCCGCCGACAAGGACGTGTTCGTGCGTCAATGCGGCAGCGAGGCGTGCGCGCGGGGGCACCAGTACGGCCCGGCGGTGCGCGATCACTTCCTGATTCACTACATTGCGTCCGGAAAGGGCGTATTCTACGCCGACGGCCGCGCGCACCCCGTGGGCGCGAAGCACGGCTTCATCATCTTCCCCGGACAGGTCACCACATACCGGGCCGACGACTTCGACCCCTGGGTGTACGCCTGGGTGGGCTACGAGGGGCGCACCGCGGCGATCCTGACCGAGATGATCGGCCTGACGCGGAGCAACCCGGTTTTTGAGCTGGACGCCGAGATCGACCCCTACGAGCGCATCCGGCGCATGCTGCGCGCCGCCTCAGACATGCGCCTGGGGGACATGGCGATGCTGGGGAGCCTGTACCAGCTGCTCTCGGAAATCGGGCAGGGCCGGTCCAGCGCGAACGAGCAGCCGGAGACCCGCTATTTTAAGAAGGCCGTGTGGTACCTCGAGGGCAACTATCACCGCGACGTCCGCATCACCGACGTGGCCGCGTTCGTGGGCCTGAGCCGTTCGCAGCTCTTCCGCGTCTTCCAGCGCGCGGCGGGGATGTCCCCGAAGGAATACCTGAACATCCTGCGCGCCGAGCGCGCCGCGAAGCTCCTCCTGGCGACGGACCTCTCCCTGGAGAAGGTGGCGCTCTCCTCGGGCTTTTTCTCGGCGGGGCGGCTGAACGCGGTGTTCCAGGATCAGTACAGCACGCCGCCCAGCCAATACAGGAAAACCATGAAGCTAACCGCAAAGGATTCCGAGGATTGACCGAAAGATTTGCCATGGCGAACCGCTTTTCCATGCGCGCCGATCTTTGGCCACGCCCCCTCAATTCCCGAAGATGCATCCACCCATCACACGAGGGACCCGTACGGCATCCGCCCGTCATCCGCTGACATCTTTTCCTGCAAATGCCTGAACCGGAACCACTTTCTAACCACGGTTGGAATCTGCCCGGGCTGGTAATTGTTAACCGCAGCAATAGACTTAGCGAATAAGCTCATATTCACCCATTTTAAGTTATTGCGGTTGTATAGTTCAATGTGCTAAAATTTTGACAGTGACGTTAGCGAATGGTCGCAGGACACGCTTCAGGCGCGGCAAAGGCTTCGCGCACGCAGCAGGAGGATCTTTTGACTGAGTTTGAAGAACTGGCGCTCAAAAAGATCACCAAGGATTTCTTGGTGGATTCAGTATACAGTCATATCAATATCCTGTCGGGAAGGTACGGGATCAGCAACGCGGAGATCAGCAAGCACGTCGGGTGGGACCCCGCCGGATTCAACCAGAAATACAACCGGAGCAACGATCTGAGAATCACCACCTTCATCAAAATCTACGTCGCGCTCACGGAGCTTGTCGCCGAGAAGGAACGGGATTTGGGCATGGACGAGCTCACCCTCTCCGAAATCCGGCTGGGCGACCTGATTACCCCGGAGGACCTTGCCGTCGGCGCGTTTTTCAACCACATCAGCGCCGCGGCGGAGGGAAGCGCGGAATTCCTCGGCAGGCGCAATTATGTGGAGACCTATCAGCGCATGAGACCTTTCGTGCTGGTCAGCAAAAAGAACAAGCGCTACAGCGACAGGGAGATCGACGTCTACATCCGGTACTTAAAGGCGATCACCGGGGCCGACCAGTAAGCCAGCAAGGTTCGGAGGGTATATGCAGAAATTCGTTAACGACCAGAACAACATGGTGGATGAGTCGATCATCGGTTTTGTCAAATGCTATCCGGACATCGTGGCGCATACGGACTGCCCCCGCACGCTCAAATATGTAAATGCGCCGGTGGCGGGCAAGGTCGGCGTGGTCAGCGGCGGCGGATGGGGGCATGAGCCCGCCTTCATGGGATACATCGGCAAAAACATGCTGGACGCCGTCGCCATCGGCAACACCTTCACCCCGCCTTCGGTGGAATCGTTCTGCGCCGCCTTCCGGGCCGCGGACGCGGGCAAGGGCGTGGTATGCCTCTACGGCAATTACCCAAAGGACATCATCAACGCCGAAAAGGCCGTGGAGATCGTCGCCGCCGAGGGCATCCGCGTGGTCAGCATCATTTCCAACGACGACATCGCGACCAACGACCCCTCTACCCGCAGGGGGACCACCGGCGAGGTGTTCCTCTGGAAGATCGGCGGCGCGGCCGCGGCACTCGGGTACGATCAGGAGGCGGTCGCCGCCGTCTCCCGGAGGGCGCTTGAAAACACCCGGTCCATCGGCGTAGGCCTCGCCAGCTGCATCATTCCGGAGGTCGGCCGCCCGAATTACCTGATCGAAAAGGGCACCATGGAAATCGGCGTGGGCCATCACGGCCTGCCGGGCAGCGATACCTGCAAGCTGAAGACGGCCGACGCCACCGCGGAGATCATGCTCTCCGAGCTTCTCCGGGACATGCCGCTTCGGCGCGGCGACCGCGTGGCGCTGATGATGTCCGGCCTCGGCAATACCATGCTCAGCGAGCTGCACATCCTCTTCAGCAGGGTCTACGACGTGCTGGGGGAAGAGGGCATCGCGCTGCACCGCGCGTATGTCGGCAACTACTTCACGTCGCTGGACATGATGGGCGCGACCCTGACCCTCATGAAGACGGACGAAGAGCTTTGCCGCCTGCTGGATCATCCGGGCTACGCGGCGTCCCTCAACCATTTTGTCCGCTGATTCCCTGATTTCTTTGATATGAGCGATGGAGGGCAAACATGAGCCTGCTTGAAATGAAGGGGATCCGGAAGAGCTACTACGGGGTGGAGGTCCTTCACGGCGTGGATTTCACGCTCAACAAGGGCTCCGTGCACGCGCTGATGGGCGAAAACGGCGCGGGCAAGTCCACCCTGGTCAAGGTAATCGCGGGCATTCACCACTGCGAGGCGGGCGAGATCCTGATCGACGGCAGCCCCGTCACCATCGAATCCCCATCGAAGGCGCGGGAGCTGGGCATTTCGATGATCCACCAGGAGCTCTCCCCGGTGCTTGAGATGAGCGTGGCGGAGAACATCTTTCTGGGACGCGAACCCGACCGGATGGGCTTTCTCGACTACAAGAAGCTCTACCGGCAGACCGAGGAGCTTTTGGCCAAGCTGAAGATCCCGATCAGCCCCAAGACGAAGATGAAGAACCTTCGCGTGGCCGACCAGCAGATGGTCGAGATCGCCAAGGCCATCTCCCAGAACGCCAAGATCGTCATCATGGACGAGCCCACCTCCGCCATCACCGACCGCGAGGTGGACAGCCTGTTCAAGATGATCGAAGACCTGAAGGCCCACGGCACCGGCATCATCTACATCTCCCACAAGCTCGATGAGATCCTTAGGATCTCCGACAAGATCTCGGTCCTGCGCGACGGCACCAACGTCAGCACCTGGCCGGCCGCCGACGTGGACAATGAGACCATCATCCGCAGCATGGTCGGCCGCGAGATCAAGGAGCAGTTCCCGAAGACCTGCGCGCCCATCTCCGACACGATCCTGGAGGTCAAAAACCTCTCGCGCGCCGGGCAGTACGAGGACATCAGCTTTACGCTGCGCCGGGGCGAGATTCTGGGCTTTGTCGGCCTCGTGGGCTCCGGCCGCACGGAACTCATGCATTCGCTGTTCGGGCTGACCCGGCCCGATTCCGGAAAGATCCTGCTCGAGGGTCGGGAAGTCAGCTTCAAGCGCCCGAGGGACGCGATCCAGGCCGGCATCGCCTACGTGACCGAGGACCGCAAGGGCGAGGGCCTTGTGATGCCGATGAGCGTCCGCCACAACGTCACCCTGCCGACGCTGCGCAACTTCGCGCGGAGGGGCCTCCTCAACCGAAGGCAGGAGGACAAGGTTGTGGACGAGCGCGTCAAAGCGCTGAGCATCAAGCTGAGCTCTCCCCGGCAGCTGGTCAAGTCCCTCTCCGGCGGCAACCAGCAGAAGGTCGTGCTGGCCAAGTGGATGATCGCCTCGCCCCGGATCATCATCTTCGACGAGCCGACCCGCGGCATCGACGTGGGCGCGAAGGCGGAGATCTACCGGATCATGTGCGACTACGTCGCCAAGGGCAACGCGGTCATCATGGTCTCCTCCGAAATGCCGGAGGCCATGGGGATGAGCGACCGGATCGTGGTGCTCAGTAACCACCGCATGAGCGGCGAGATGAACCGAAGCGACTTCTCCCAGGAAGGCATCGTGCAGCGCCAGTTCCTTTATATGTAATCCGGCTGACGGTAAACTTTCATTGAGCGGTTAGGAGAGAGGAAAATGATTGACAGGCACGCGCAGACGTTGACCCGCGACGCCGGAATGACCAGAAAGCAGTTCATCTCCATGTTCGGCTCGCTTGCTGCCCTGGTGCTTCTGATTGCGCTGATGAGCGTCCTGAAATCCAACTTTATCAGCGGCACGAACATCCGCAACATCCTTCGCATCGCCTCCATCAACGGCCTTCTGGCGATCGGCATGACGTTCGTGATCCTGACCGGCGGCATCGACCTGTCGGTGGGCGCGATCATGGGCTGCGCGGGCATGTTCTCCGCGTACTTCGCGCAGAACAGCATGGGGTACCCCTGGTACGTGGGCGTGCTGGTGGGCCTGGGGATGGGGCTTGTGATCGGCCTCTTCAACGGCGTCAGCATCTCCTACCTGAAGGTGCCGGCCTTCGTCGGCACGCTGGGCGCGATGTCCATCGCAAAGGGCATGACCTTCCTTCTGACAAACGCCAAACCCATCCCAAGCCTCAATCCCACCTTTAAAGAGATCGGCGGCGGCGAGCTGGGCGGCTGGCTTCCCATCCCGATCATCATCATGGGCGGGGTGCTGCTCATCTGCTTCATCCTTCTCTACAAGACCCGCTATGGCCGCTACGTGTTCGCGGTCGGCGGCAACCTGAACGCGGCGCACGCCTCCGGTATCGACACCCGGAAGATCACCTGCTCGGTTTACGTGATCTCCGGCCTCCTGGCGGCGCTGGCGGGCATCATCACCACCGCGCGCGTCACCTCGGGCGTCACCTCCAACGGCGACGGCTACGAAACCAACGCCATCGCGATGGTCGTCATCGGCGGCA
>JAEZHK010000099.1 GCA_023416655.1 Bacillota bacterium | reverse complement strand
GCAAGCCGCGTTCAAAAAGCTGAGCGGCAAGGGCAAACTCTCCGAAGCCGACGTCCGCGAGGCGATGCGCGAGGTGCGCATGGCGCTCCTCGAGGCCGACGTCAACTTCGTGGTCGTCAAGGATTTTATCAAGCGCGTGACCGAGCGCGCGGTGGGCCAGGAGATCCTTTCCAGCCTCACCCCGGCCCAGATGGTCATCAAGCTCGTCAACGAGGAGCTCACGGGTCTGATGGGTGGCGCGAACGCCAAGCTGACCTACGCCTCGAACCCGCCCACGGTCTACATGCTGTGCGGCCTGCAGGGCGCGGGCAAGACCACGATGGCCGGCAAGCTCGCGCTGATGCTCAAAAAGCAGGGCAAGAAGCCGCTGCTCGCCGCCTGTGACGTGTACCGCCCGGCGGCCATCAAGCAGTTGCAGGTGGTCGGCGCCGCCGCGGGCGTCGACGTATTCGAAAAGGGCCAGGGCGACCCGGTCAAGATCGCAAAGGAAGCCGTCGAACATGCCCGCTACTACGGGCGCGACCCGGTGATCATCGACACCGCGGGCCGCCTGCACATCGACGAAAGGCTGATGCAGGAGCTGCGCGACGTGCGCGGCGCGATCAAACCCCAGGAGATCCTGCTGGTGGTCGACTCCATGACCGGCCAGGACGCGGTCAACGTGGCCGAAACCTTCAATAAAGAACTGGGCGTGGACGGCGTCATCCTGACAAAGCTCGACGGCGATACCCGCGGCGGCGCGGCGATCTCGGTCAAGGCGGTCACGGGCAAGCCCATCAAGTTCAGCGGCACCGGCGAAAAGCTGACCGATATCGAACCCTTCCACCCCGACCGCATGGCCTCCCGCATCCTCGGCATGGGCGACGTGCTGAGCCTGATCGAAAAGGCGCAGGAGTCCTTCGACGAAAAAAACGCGATGGACCTCGGCCGCAAGATCAAGACCCAGTCCTTCACGCTGGAGGACTACCTGGAGCAGCTCGGGCAGATGAAGAAGATGGGCTCCATTACGGACATCCTCAAGATGATCCCGGGCATGGGCTCAAAGCTGAACGGCGTCCAGATCGACGAAGAGCAGGTGCAGAAGGAGCAGAAGCGCACCACCGCCATCATCTGCTCGATGACCCGCATGGAGCGCAGGAACCCGGACATCCTGAACGCCTCCCGCAAGCGGCGCGTCGCCGCGGGCGCGGGCACCACCGTGCAGGAAGTGAACCTGCTGCTCAAGCGGTTCGAACAGTCCCGCGACCTCATGAAGCAGATGATGGGCGGCAAGTTCGGCCGCGGAAAGATGCCATTCGGGCTGAAATAGAGCATTGAAAACCAGCAGGTTTTTGAGCGCGATCGTGAAAGCCACCCCAGGATAGCCCCGCATTTTTGCGTCAAGCTATAGATTATAAGGAAGAACAGGAGAGAAACATTATGGTTAAGATTCGCCTCAAGAGGATGGGCATGAAGAAGCAGCCCTTCTACCGCATCGTCGTCACCGACAGCCGCTCTGCCCGCGACGGCCGCTTCATCGAGGAGATCGGCTACTACAACCCGCTGTCCGAACCCGCTGAGATCAAGATCGATCAGGATCGCGCCAAGTACTGGCTCGGCAACGGCGCCCAGCCCACCGACACCACGCGCGGCCTGCTCAAGAAGGGCGGCGTACTGTAAAGTACACCGGAGGGTAAGAAGATGCTGGAACTGGTGAAATTCGTCGCCATGGCGCTGGTCGAGCACCCCGAACAGGTCACGGTGACCCGCACGGAGACCGACGATGCCGTCGTCATCGAGCTGCGCGTCGCACCGGACGACATGGGCAAGGTCATCGGCAAGCAGGGGCGGATCGCGAAGTCCATCCGCACGCTGGTCAAGGCCGCCACCGTCAAAGACGAAAAGCCGACATTCGTCGAGATTCTGTAATGCTGGACGAATACCTGGTCATCGGCGAAATCCTGAAGCCACAGGGAGTCAAGGGCGAGGTCAAAGTCCGCCCGATCACCTGCGATGCGTCGCGCTTTGAAGGCCTCACCCGCGTGTTCTTCAAGGACGCGGGCGCGTACGTGCCGGTAAAGATCAAGGTCAGCCGCGTCGACCCCGGCTACGTATACCTGACGGTGCGCGGGCATACCGACCGCACCGAGGCCGAGAAGCTGCGAGGGCAGCTTCTGTACGTCGACCGCGCGTCGGCCACGAAGCTGCCGGAGGACGCGGAGTTCATCTGCGATCTTGTAGGCTGCGTAGCCCACGACGACACGGGCCGCCTGATCGGAACGCTGAAGGACGTATTGCAGCCCGGCGCGGGCGACGTGTACGTGTTCCAGGGCCCTCTGGGCGAGGTGCTGGTGCCCGCGCTGAAGAGCGTGTTCCTGGAGGTCGACGTACGCAAGAAGACGATGCTCCTGTCGGCCGCGCGCATGAACGAAGTGGCGGTGTTCGACGAATGACCTTCAAAGTCCTGACCATCTTCCCGGAGATGCTCAGGCCCATGCTGGAAGCCAGCATCCTGGGCCGCGCCATCGCGCAGGGCATTCTCAAGGTCGAGCTGATCGACATCCGGCCCTACTCCCAGCGCAAGCACAAGAACACCGACGACGAGCCCTTCGGCGGGGGCGCGGGCATGGTGATGCTGGCACAGCCCATCGTGGACGCCATCGAGCATAACCCCGTGAAGGGCCGGCGCATCTACCTCTCCCCGCGCGGGCGGACGCTGACGCAGGGGATCGTGGAGGAGCTGGCGAAGGATGAGGAACTGCTGCTGCTCTGCGGCCATTACGAGGGCGTGGATCAGCGGGCGCTGGACTTGGCCATCGACGAGGAGCTGTCCATCGGCGACTACGTGCTTACGGGCGGCGAGCTGGGCGCGCTGGTGGTGATCGACGCGGTTTCCAGGCTGATCCCGGGCGTGCTGGGCAGGGCCGAATCTTCCGTGGACGAGAGCTTCTCCTCCGGCCTTTTGGAGTACCCGCAGTACACCCGCCCCCGGGAATACCGGGGAGTGACCGTGCCGGATGTGCTGGTGAATGGCAACCACGCGGAGATCAACCGCTGGCGAAGGAACGAGTCGCTCAGGCTGACGCGCGAGCGAAGGCCGGATCTTCTGAAGGGCCAGATGCTCGATAAGCGCGACCGCGCGTTCCTCGACAGCCTTTCGTAATTTTTTACAGAAATTCCGCTTGTACCCCCATCCCGTCTGTGGTAATATAAAGTTTGTGAGTTCGGACGGTCCGCTGCCGCGCATGACGCCGGGTATGAACGTCCTTGAGGGAAGGAGGATCCCATTCATGAATGAAATCATCCGTTCCATCGAGAGCGCCCAGCTGCGTTCCGATATCCCAGAGTTCTCCATCGGCGACACCGTGCGTGTGCAGGTGAAGGTCGTTGAAGGTTCTCGTGAGCGCCTTCAGGCGTTCGAGGGCGTCGTCATCGCCCGCCGCAACGGCTCTGTGCGCGAGACGTTCACGGTCCGCCGCTCGTCCTACGGCGTCGGCGTGGAGCGTACGTTCCCGCTGCACTCGCCCCGCGTCGATTCGATCCAGGTCATTCGCCGCGGCAAGGTGCGCCGCGCCAAGCTGTACTACCTGCGCGATCTCAGCGGCAAGGCCGCCAAGGTCAAGGAAATCCGGTAACACCAAAGAACAAAGCCGCACTAAAGCGCGGCTTTTTCTTTTAGGGCGCCCAAAATCCGCCGGGCGGCTTTTGGGCGCATAGGAAGAGGACTGCGGGAGCCATGAAATTCCGAGGAATTTCCGGGCGGCTCCCTGACGGAAGGAATTGTTTCCGCCACCAGTGTGCGCACTGATTATGGAAACCGATTCCCGGCGCACGGGTCACCGGGAACGATGAGAGCCTTGCACGGAGTCCCAACACGCTGAACGATGCATTGATTCATGGAGGAGACATGCCGGAGATCAACTGGTACCCGGGGCATATGGCCAAGGCCAAGAGGCTTCTGGGCGGGCAACTCAAGCAGGTGGACGCCGTCATTGAACTCTGCGACGCCCGCGCGCCGCTGTCCACCCGCAACCCGGACCTCGAGGCCATGAGCCGGGGCAAGGCCCACATATTGGTTTTGAACAAGGCGGACCTCGCCAGCGAGCGGGAGACGAAGCTTTGGCTGAACCATTTCAAAGCCCGGGGCATCACCGCCGTTGCGCTCAACGCGACCGGCGGCGGCACCCGGGAAATCCTCGCGAAAATCGAGCAGGCCGTCAAGCCCGGCGTCGACCGGATGAAGGCGCGCGGCGTCATGAAGACGGTGCGGCTGATGGTGGTGGGCATCCCGAACGTCGGCAAATCCACCTTCATCAACCGACTTCGGGGTTCGGCCGTGGCCAAGACCGCCGACCGGCCGGGCGTCACCCGCTCCAATACCTGGGTCAAGGTGGGGTTGTATCTGGAGCTTCTGGATACCCCCGGCATGCTGTGGCCCAGGCTTTCTGACCAGCGGGGTGCGAAAATCCTGGCCTACCTCGGCTCGATCGCTGACCAGATCATGGACTCGGAAAAGCTCGCGGGGAACCTCCTGCAGCTGCTTCTGACCATCGATCCCGCCGCCGCCTCGGCGCGCTTCAAGCTGCCGGAGGGCGCGCGCGACATGAACCCGGAGGAGCTTTTGCACGCGGCCTGCACGGGCCGGGGCTGGCTGATGTCGGGCGGCCGGCCGGATGAAACCCGTGGCGCGGCGGTCGTGCTGGACGAGTTCCGCGCGGGCAAGGCGGGGCGGATTACGCTGGAAAAGCCGCAGAAGCCCGAACAAGCGGTCGGAACCGGCGAATTACAAACGGAAAAACCCGGCGCGCCGCGCGCGGACGGGGAAGAAGCGAACCCGGAGGACGGTCATGGCGAGGGAGAAACCGGCGGAGAAGCTGATCCGCATGACGGAGATTGAAAGGGAATACTGGGCGAAGGGCGTCGCTGTCGCCGGGATCGATGAGGTGGGCAGGGGCCCGCTCGCGGGGCCGGTGGTCACAGCGTGTGTCATCCTGCCGCCCGACAAGCTGATCGAAGGCGTGGACGACTCGAAAAAGCTCACGCCCGCAAAGCGCGAGGCACTTTCAGCGGAAATCCTTCACCGCGCCACGTTCGTGCGGATTGCGCGGGTGGAGTCCGCGGAGATCGACGAGATCAACATCTTAAACGCCACCCGCCGCGCGATGGAGGCGTGCGCCTTTGACGCGCCCGCCGGCGTGTTCCTGATCGACGCGATGGAGGGCCTCCGGCTTCCGGCCGAGGCGCGCGCGATCGTGCACGGCGACGCGCTCTCGTACATGATCGCGGCGGCGTCCATCGTCGCCAAGGTATACCGCGACCATCTGATGGACGAGATGGACGAACGCTACCCCGGCTACGGCTTCCTCCGTCACAAGGGCTACGGCACGCCGGAGCATATCCGAGCGCTTAGGGAAATAGGCCCCTGTCCGGAGCACAGGCGGAGCTTCATCGGGAAGCTCCTGGGGGAGGGCATGTGAGCGCGAACCCCGGCGCGCCGTGGGAAAACGCGGCGGCGGACTACCTCAAGCGGCAGGGCGCGGTTATCCTGGCCCGCAACTACCGGCGCGGCCCGGGCGAGGTGGACCTGGTCGCCATGATGGACGGCTACGTGGCGTTCATCGAGGTCAAGCAGCGCTCGTCCTTCACCAACGGCACGCCCGGCGAGGCGGTCGGGCGGACCAAGCAGGCGCGCATCTCCGGCGCGGCGCTGTACTATCTGAAGGAGCACAGACTCCTCGACGAGCGCATCCGCTTCGACGTGATTGAAATTGGTCCGGACGGCGTCCGGCACATCAAAAGCGCGTTTCCATACGTCCAACAAAGGTGAACGGCACTGCTGGCCTTGCAAAGCGGGCCTTGAAGCATTTTTACGCGCGGAAAGCGGGGAAGTCCGGGCCGTTGGCAGGATTTTCCCGGCCGGGCGTGGAAATACTTCGGTTATTGATGTTTAAACGGAGCGGCAAGACTGCATGAAGAGGATGCTTTGGCTTTTGGCGCTGATCCTGGTGCTTTTGCCCCAGGCCGCGCTGGCTGAAAACCTGATCCAAAACCCCGGTTTCGAGGAAGCCAGCGGCGGCATGCCAGCGGGCTGGCAGCGCGATATGTGGGCGTTCGAAGAGGGCGTGAGCGCGCTCTCATTGGACAGTGACGCCTATCAGGGCGGTTTCTCTGCAAAGGTTGAAAACACTTCGGCAAACGACGCGCGCTTCGTCCAGACCGTAGCGGTCGAACCGGGCGCTACCTACCGCATTTCGTGCTACGTCCGCGCGGAGGGCGTCGGACCCGATGAGGACGGCGCGGGCATTTCCGTCCGGGACACGTTCTCATCCTCGGAGCTGGTGTACGACACGATGGGGGCCTGGGTGCCGGTGGAGCTCTACGGCGCCGCCGGGGAGGATCAGACCAGCCTGACCTTGATGGCGCGCCTGGGCGGCTACGGCTCCACCAACGTTGGCACCGCGTGGTTTGACGACTTCACCATGGAGAAGGTCGACTCGGTGCCCGCGGACGCCACCGTTTTTGACTTTACGGAGATTACATCCAAGAGCGACGATGAGAACGTGGACTTCTCCGGCGGCGAAACGCCCGAGCGCGGCCCGTACACGCCCCTTCTGATCACCATCGAGGCGCTTTCCATCCTTCTGATGGTATTGGGCGCGGTGATGGCCTCGAAGGGCGCGCTGGAACGGTTCTCCGCCGCGGCGCTGAAGCGCGTTTTGTGGCTGGCGCTGGCCGCGGGGCTTGTGGTGCGCGCGCTGATCGCGGTCACGGTGTACGGCTATGGCGTCGATATGGGCGACTTCGCGGCCTGGGGCGCGAGGATGGCGGCCACCGGGCCGTCCGGGTTCTATTCCGCGGACGTGTTCTGCGATTACCCGCCCGGGTACATGTACGTGCTGTGGGCGATCGCGGGGCTTCGCAGCCTCTTCCAGCTGGGCTACGACAGCCGCCTCTTCTGGCTGATCCTGAAGCTGCCCGCGATTCTGTGCGACCTGGCGGCGGCCTACCTGATCTACCGCGAGGGCAGGAAAATCCTCGGCGACCGGATCGCGGTCCTGATGGGCGTGATGTACGCACTCCTGCCCGCGACCATCATCAACAGCGCCGCCTGGGGGCAGATCGACTCCATCCTGGCGCTGCTCCTCGCGTTGTCGCTTCTCAACATGGTCAAAGGCCGGTACGCGCTGTCGCTGTCGCTGTACGGGCTTGCGATCATGATCAAGCCCTTCGCGCTGGTGTTCGCGCCGCTCGGCCTCGCCGCGCTGGTGGTGGAGATCTGGCGAAGCCGGGAAAAGGCGAAGACGCTAATCCGGGTTGCCAGCGCGCTGGGGCTGATGCTCGTCATCGTGCTCTTGATCGCGCTGCCTTTCCTCGTGGCGCTGCCGGAGGACCTGATCGCAAAATCCTCCATCGCCGCGGGCTCACCCGGCTTTTTGAAGCCGCTGGCCTGGTTCACGACGCTGTTCACCGGCACGATGAACACTTACCCCAACATCACCGTCAACGCCGCAAACCTGTATGTGATTTTGAACATGAACTGGGCGGCGCTGGAGAGCACCGGGCTTTGGGGCGTCTTCGCGAACTTGATGATGTACCTGTCCTACGGCTACGCGATCTTCCTGTACGCCGTCGGCAAGCGCCGCGACCGGCTGATGCTCGCCTGCGGTACGTTCCTGACGCTTCTGTTCGCGTTCGCGCCGATGATGCACGAGCGCTACCTGTTCCCGGCGATCCTGCTCCTGATCCTCAGCTACGCGGTGGACCAGGACATTCGCCTGCTGTTCTCGATCCTCATGATCTCGGCCAGCCAGTTCATGAACACCGGACTGGTGTTGCAGTCCCAGCACCTGATCGAGGGCGAGCAGGTCACCAACGTCACCGTCTCGGCCCTGAATCTCATGGCGGCGGCGCTGACCGCGTGGACCGCCTTTGACATCTCCTTCAAAAACCGCGTGCTCAGCCCCATCCGCACCTACCTTTCGGAGGACGGGCGGAAGCTCCTGCTGGACCCGATGATCAACCCCGTGGCCGACGGCCTCCTGCGCCCCAAGGACTGGCGGCTGGGCATGAAGAAGCGGGACTGGCTTCTGATGCTGGGCCTGACTTTGGTCTACTCGGTGGTGGCGCTGACCAACCTCGGCTCCACGCTCGCGCCCCAGACCCAGTGGAAATCCTCCGCCGAAAACGAGCAGATTACCTTCGACCTCGGCTCCCTCCGGCAATTCCACATGACGTATTACGGCGGCATCTGCGACACGGCCTTCACCGTGCAGCTGTCCGAGGACGGCGAGGTCTGGTCGGAGCCGCACTGGGCGAAGTACAACCAGGGTGAAATCTTCCGCTGGCTGTGGTACGTGCCCAGCGAACAGAACGAAGAGGGCGGGTTTGACGCGCTCGAGGACGATCACCCGACGCAGACCGCGCGGTTTGTGCGCGTCACCGCCGAGAGCGCGGGGCTGATCCTGAACGAGGTGGCCTTCCTCGACGCGGACGGCGTGCCGTACCCGATTTCCTCCGTCTACGCCAGCGGGGCCGGCGTCGGCGCGGTCGGCGAGCCGACACGCCTGATCGACGAGCAGGACACCGTGCCGCCCTATCCGTCGTATTTCAATGGAACCTACTTCGACGAAATCTACCACGCCCGCACCGCCTTTGAAAATAAAGAGGGCCTGCACACCTACGAGTACACGCACCCGCCGCTGGGCAAGGTGCTGATCATGGTGGGCATCAACCTCTTCGGCATGACGCCGTTCGGCTGGCGCTTCATGGGCGCGCTGTTCGGCATCCTGATGATCCCGGCGATGTACCTCCTCGCGAAGCAGCTTTTGAGGCGCTCCAGCCCCGCGTTCCTGGCGGCGTTTCTGATGGCGGTGGACTGCATGCACTTCACGCAGTCGCGCATCGCCACCATCGATGTGTTCGCGGTGTTCTTCATCATGGTGATGTACCTGTTCATGCTGCGCTACGTGATGATGAGCTTCAACCACACGCGCCTGAGGCGCACCATCGTGCCGCTGGGCTTTAGCGGTCTTTTCATGGGCTTAGCCATCGCCTCGAAGTGGATCGGTCTCTACGCGGCGGCAGGCCTTGCTTTCCTCTTCTTCTACAGCGTCTTCCTGCGCGCGCGGGAGTACCGCTTCGCGAAGGCTGCGGTCAGGCTCCTCGAAGGCGAGCAGAAGCGCATCGCGCAGCGGGCGGCGGCCAAGTTCTGGCGCAACCTCTGGGTGACCGTCCTGTGGTGCGCCGTCTTCTTCGTGGTAATCCCGCTGTTGATCTATTACTTCAGCTACTATTGGCAGCTGACGCCGGACGGCAATTTTACCCTGAACGGCGTATGGCAGATGCAGAAGTCGATGTTCAGCTACCACGCCGGGCTGACGAGCGATACCCACTTCTTCCGCTCGCCCTTCTACCAGTGGCCGGTGATCTGGAAGCCCATGTGGTACTTCTCGGGCGCGGACTTCATGTCCGGCGGCTGGGTGTCGTCGATCTACGCGATGGGGAACCCCGCCGTCTGGTGGGGCGGCCTGATCGCGCTCATCTTCGTGATCGTGCGCCTCTTCTGGAAATCCGCGGGCGACAAGCGCTACATCTTCGTGGTGGTGGGTTTCCTGTCCCAGTACATGCCCTGGATGCTGATCCAGCGCTCCACTTTCATCTACCACTACTTCGCCAGCGTGCCCTTCATCATCCTGGCGACAGCGATCTTCTTTGAATGGCTCAGGCGGACCCGGCACGAAATCTACATCCGGGCGGTGTGGATCTACGGCGCGGTCGCGCTGGTGCTGTTCGCCCTGTTTTACCCCTTGATGAGCGGTACGCCCTTCCCGAGGGCGCTGGCAGTCCTGACCGACTGGTTCCACTGGTTCTACTACTGAGGCAGGCAAGCGCATGAAAAATGGTCGGACACATTTTTCCTGCGTTTGCGATTGGAACGGGGGACGGCGCCTAAAAATTCTACGGAATTTTTCGGGCGGCGCCGGGTCGGGTGAGCATTTCGCAAGCGAAATGCCGCCCGCGCCGCCGTACAGGCCGCCGACTCGATTAACATGGAGGGCTGTGGCCCTCCAACCCTCCCGGGGTTCATAAAAGCGTAGTTCATGCGTTGGTCCTGACTACTAAGGAAACAGGGGGGCGCGACATGCTCGCGAACGTGCTCAGCTACGGCCTTTCGGGCATTGACGGATTCCCGGTGACGGTGGAGGTCAACCTGTCCGGCGGCCTTCCGGTGTTCGAACTGGTGGGCCTGCCCGACGCCGCCGTCAGGGAGTCCCGCGAGCGGGTGCGCGCCGCGATGAAGAACAGCGGGTTTGGCTTTCCGGACGATCGCCTGATCGTGAACCTCGCCCCCGCCGACATGAAGAAGGAGGGGCCCGCGTTCGATCTTGCGATCGCGGTGGGCGTCATCGCCTCGATGGGGTTGATCATGCCCGAGGCTTTGCGCGACATCGCGGTGCTGGGCGAGCTTTCGCTGGACGGCTCGATCCGCCCGGTCCGGGGCGCGCTTCCGATGACCATCTCCGCGCGGGAGGGCGGCGTCAGCCGCATCGCGCTGCCGGAGGGCAACGCGCGCGAAGTGGCCTGCGTGGCGGGCATCGGCATCTACCCGTTTTCTTCGCTGAAGGACCTGGTCGCGTTCCTGCGTGGCGCGCTGAAGGTAACGCCGGTGGAGCCGGTGGAGTACGGCAAGCTCCTGGGCGCTCGTTCCTCCGGCAGCGACTTCCGCTACGTGAAAGGCCAGAAGTTCGCCAAGCGGGCGCTTGAGATCGCGGCGGCGGGCGGGCACAACGCCTTATTGATTGGCACACCCGGCTCCGGCAAGACGCTGCTGGCCCGCGCCGTGCCCACCATCCTGCCGGACATGAGCTTTGCCGAGGCGCTGGAGGCGACCCGCATCCACTCGGCGGCGGGCTTCCCGCCGGAGAGCGGCCTATTAACAGAGCGGCCGTTCCGCTCGCCGCATCACACCGCGTCGCCCGCGGCCATCGTCGGCGGCGGTGCGAGCGCGCTGCCCGGCGAGATTTCCCGCGCGCACCACGGCGTCCTGTTCTTGGACGAGCTGCCGGAGTACAGGCGGGACGTGCTCGAAGTCCTGCGCCAGCCAATGGAGGACGGGGTGGTGACCATCACCCGAGTCAGCGCGCAGGCGACCTACCCGGCGCAGTTCATGCTGGTCTGCTCGATGAACCCCTGCCCCTGCGGAAACTACGGCTCCCGCACCGCGCAGTGCCGCTGCACGCCGCACCAGATCCGGCAGTACCTGAACAAGATTTCCGGCCCCCTGCTGGACCGGATCGATTTGCACATCGAGGTGGAGTCCATCCCGGCGGACGAGCTGGCCTCACAGGGCGCCGAGGAAGAGAGCGCCGCCGTCCGCGCCCGCGTGGAGGCGGCCCGAAGCGTGCAGCGCGGACGGTATGAAGGCCAAGGGATCGCCTGCAACGCGCGGCTCGACGCCCGAACCCTCGGCCCCAACTGCCCGATGACGGGTGAGGCGAAGCGGCTGCTGCGCGACGCCAGCGAGGCGATGGGCTTCTCCAACCGCGCCTACACCCGCGTGGTCAAGGTGGCGCGCACCATCGCGGACCTGAGCGGCGGCGGCGAAATCGAACAGGCACACATCGCGGAAGCGGTTCAATACCGGGCATTGGATCGTAAATATTGGGGGTAAAGCGCGCCCAAAATCCGCCGGGCGGCTTTTGGGCGCGAAGGAAGAAATCTGCGTGAGCCTGAAATCCTGCGGGATTTCCGAGCGGCTCACTGACTGAAGGAAATGTTTCCTCCATCAGTGTTCGCACTGGTTACGGAAACGCGTTCCCGGCGCGCAGGTCGCCGGGAACGGTAGAAGCCTGATGGAAACGGCGCGGTGCATATGGCGGCAGAGCGAGGGGGAGTACCGTGGAATACGCCGCGATGGAGCAATACTGGATCTGGCTCTCAAGCGTCGAGGGCATCGGCGTCAAGCGGTTCTACCAGCTCATGAGCCTCTACGAGGACGCGCGCAGCGTGTGGGACAACGTGGGGCCGGAGATGGCGTTCCTGGGCGAGAAGGCGCTGACAAACCTTCGAAACGCCCGGACGGAGCGGTACCTCTACAGGCTCTTTCTGGAGCTTGAGAAAAAGGGGATCAGTGCGGTCACCCGGCTATCCAATGGGTATCCCTCGCGCCTGACCACAGTCTTCGACCCGCCGCCCACGCTCTACGTGCGCGGCGTTTCCGATCTGAACGCGGAACGCGCGCTGGCCGTCGTGGGTTCCCGGCAATGCAGCCGGGACGGGAAACGCGCAGCCACCGAGATCGCTTCGGCGCTGGCGCGGGAGGGCGTAACCATCGTGTCCGGCATGGCGCGAGGCATCGACACCGCCGCGCATCAGGGCGCGCTGGAGAGCGCAGGGCGGACGATCGCGGTGCTTGGCTGCGGCGCGGACGTGGTCTACCCGCCGGAGAACGGCCCGATGGCGGAGAAGATTCTGGAGACCGGCGGCTCCATCGTCTCCGAGTACGTGCCGGGGACGCGCCCGCTGGCCCAGCACTTCCCGGCGCGCAACCGCATCATCAGCGCGATGTCGGACGGGTTGCTCCTCGTCGAGGCGGCAAAAGGCTCGGGCGCGATGCTGACGGTGGACTTCGCGCTGGAGCAGGGGCGCGACGTGTTCGCGGTGCCGGGGTCGATCTATTCGCCGCTCTCCGCCGAACCCAACCGGCTGATCGCGGAGGGCGCGGCGCCCGCGCTGGGGCCTTGGGAGATCCTGGAGCACTTCCGCTGGGCCGAAAGGCCCGCCGCAGGCGGCCCTTCAAAGCGCGAAATCGCGCTCGACGCGGACGAGGCGGCCCTTGTCGAACCGCTCCGAATTGAGGAAATGTCCTTCGACGAGCTGGCCGCGCGCACCGGATTTCACAGCGCGAAACTAAATTCTCTCTTGACAATGCTGGAGTTGAGAGGAATAATAAAACAAGCGCCCGGGCGAATCTACCGGGCGGAATCCTGAAATCACCCGCAAACGCGTTATGGAGGTCAATCAATGGTGCACAAACTGGTCATCGTGGAATCCCCCGCCAAGGCCCGAACCATCGGAAAATTCCTGGGCCGAGGGTACAAGGTGGAGGCTTCGCAAGGGCATGTGCGCGATCTGCCCAAGTCGCAGATCGGCGTGGACATAGAAAAAGACTTCGAGCCTCGGTACATCACCATCCGGGGCCGAGGAGAAATCCTGGACCGGATCCGCAAAGAAGCGAAGGGCGCCGCCAAGATCATCCTGGCGACTGACCCTGACCGCGAGGGCGAAGCCATCTCCTGGCACCTCTCCAAGGTGCTGAACATCCCCGAGGGCGACGTCTGCCGCGTGGAGTTCCACGAGATCACCGGCAAAGAGGTCAAGTCCGCCATCAAAAAACCCAGGGCCATCGATATGAACCTGGTCAACGCCCAGCAGGCGCGGCGCGTGCTGGACCGGCTGGTGGGCTACAAGATCAGCCCGCTGCTCTGGGCAAAGGTGCGCAAAGGGCTTTCAGCCGGGCGCGTACAGTCGGTGGCCACCGGCATCATCTGCGACCGCGAGCGGGAGATCGAGTCCTTCGTGCCCGAGGAATTCTGGAACCTGTGCGGCCAGTTTGAGACCGACGGCGTACGCTTCCAGGCCCGTTTCTTCGGCGAGGGCGACCAGAAGACCGACGTCAGAAGCCAGCAGCAAGCGGAGGCGCTGATCGAGCGGATGAAGAAGGCCGACTTCGCCATCGGCGAGGTCAAGCGCGGCGAGCGCCGCAAGTACCCGGCCCCGCCGTTCACCACCTCCAACCTGCAGCAGGAGGCCAGCCGCAAGCTGGGCTTCACCACCCAGAAAACCATGCAGATCGCCCAGCAGCTCTACGAGGGCGTAGACCTCGAGGGCGAAGGCACGCAGGGCCTGGTCACCTACATCCGTACCGACTCCACCCGCATCTCCGACGAGGCCATCGAGGCGGTGCGCGAGACCATCCGGGCGTCCTACGCGCCCGAGTACCTGCCCGAGGAGCCCAACCAGTACAAGAGCCGCAAGTCCGCCCAGGACGCGCACGAAGCCATCCGCCCAACCGACATGACGTACCGGCCGGACGCGATCAAGGCTTCGCTGACGCGCGACCAGCTCCGGCTCTACAAGCTCATCTTCACCCGCTTCCTGGCCAGCCAGATGACCCCGGCCGTCTACGAGACGCTGTCCGCGGATGTCTCGGGGGATGGCCTGCGCCTGCGCTTCAGCGGCCAGAAGAAGCGCTTCGCCGGGTTCACCGCCGTCTACGAGGAAGTGCTGGACGACGCGCAGGACGAGGAGGACGAGCGCTCCATGCCCGCCCTCGAGGAGGGCGCAAAGGCAAAGCTGCTCGACGTCACCAGCGAGCAGCGCTTCACCCAGCCGCCGCCCCGCTACACCGAGGCGTCGCTGGTCCGCGCGCTGGAGGAAAAGGGCATCGGCCGCCCCTCCACCTATTCGCCGACCATCACCACCATCATGGCGCGCGGCTACATCGCCCGCGAGAACAAGCGCCTGGTGCCCACGGAGCTGGGCCAGGTGGTCAACGAACTGATGCAGAAGAACTTCCCCGACATCGTGAACGTGCAGTTCACCGCCGATATGGAGGAGGACCTGGACGAGGTCGAAGCTGGCAGCGCCGACTGGCACGCCCTGGTGGCCGAATTCTACGGCCCGTTCGAAAAGGCGCTGGAGGCGGCGGAGGCCACCATCGAAAAGGTGTCCGTCGAGGACCAGGTTTCGGACATCCCCTGCGAGAAGTGCGGCGCGATGATGGTGTACAAGGTGGGCCGGTTCGGCAAATTCCTGGCCTGCCCCAACTTCCCGAACTGCCGCCATACGATGGCGCTTCTGACCGACATCGGCGTGCCCTGCCCGACCTGCGGCGCGCGGCTGCTCGAGCGCATCAGCAAGAAGGGCCGCAAGTTCTACGGCTGCGAGAAATACCCCGCCTGCGACTTCGTGTCCTGGGACTTGCCGGTCACGGACAAGTGCCCGGCCTGCGGCGGGCGCATGGTGCTGAAGCGCGGCCGCAAGGGCGAGGTCTACCACGTTTGCGTCAATGAGAAATGCCGCGCCCGCGTGGTTGCGCAGTCCCCGGACGGCGAGGCCGAGGATAATGATGAATGAGGTCACTGTCGTCGGCGCAGGCCTTGCGGGCTGCGAGGCGGCCTGGCAGCTGGCGAAGCAGGGGATCCCGGTCCGCCTGATCGAAATGAAGCCGGAGAAATACTCCCCGGCCCATAAGAAAGCGGACTTCGCGGAACTTGTGTGCTCGAATTCCCTGAAGGCCGAGCACCTGACGAACGCCTCCGGGCTTCTGAAGGCGGAGATGCAAAGGTTCGGTTCGCTGATCCTGGACGCGGCCCGCGCATCGCGCGTCCCGGCGGGTACCGCGCTGGCGGTGGACCGGGACAGGTTTTCGCATCTGGTCACGGAGGCGGTCGAAACGCAGCCGCTGATCCGGGTGGAGCGCCGAACGGCGGTGTTCCTGCCGGACGAACCGGCGGTCATCGCCACGGGGCCGCTCACCGATCCGGGGCTTCTGGACGCGCTGAATGCGCTGCCCGGCCTGACCGCACTGCACTTCTTTGACGCCGCGGCGCCCATCGTCACCGCCGAATCGCTGGACATGGAAGTCCTCTTCCGCCAGTCCCGCAACGGCGCTGGGGACGACTACCTGAATAGCCCCATGGACCGGGCGCAATATGACGCTTTCCACGAAGCCCTCGTTACGGCGGAACTTGCGCCGCTGCACGATTTCGAGAAGAACCTGGTGTTTGAAGGCTGCCTCGCGGTGGAGATCCTGGCCTCCCGCGGCTACGACACGCTGGCCTTCGGCCCCATGCGGCCGGTGGGTCTCACCGATCCGCGCACGGGAAAGACGCCCTACGCGGTGGTGCAACTGAGGCAGGAGAACGAGGCGGGCACGCTTTTCAACCTCGTGGGCTTCCAGACCCGGCTCAAGTGGGGCGAGCAGAAGCGGGTGTTCTCGATGATCCCGGGGCTTGAAAACGCCGAATTCGTCCGCTACGGCGTGATGCACCGCAACACCTACCTGAACAGCCCCGACATCCTGGGCCATAACTTTGCGCTTCGGGGCCGCCCGCTCACGCGCTTCGCGGGGCAGCTGGCCGGCGTGGAGGGGTATGTGGAGTCTGCGGCTTCGGGCCTCATCGGGGGACTGAACCTGGGCCGGGCGATGCGGGGTCTTCCGGAGCTCGACTTCGGCGGCGAGACCATCCTTGGCGCGCTGGAGAAGCACGTGCGCACGGAGACCAAGAACTTTCAGCCGATGAACGCAAACTTCGGCATCCTGACGCCGCTGAGTGAAAGAATCCGCGGCAAGAAAAACCGCTACGAGGCGTATGCCCGGCGGTCGCTGACGATGATTGACCGACTGATGGAGGACATTTGATGATTCGGGGAACCACAATCTGCGGCGTGCGCCGAAACGGGCAGACCGCCATCTCCGGCGACGGCCAGGTGACCGTCGGCGAACACGCCATCATGAAGATGAACGCGAAAAAAGTGCGCCGCATCGCGGGCGGCAAGGTCGTCATCGGCTTTGCCGGGTCGGTGGCGGACGCCTTCGCGCTGAGCGAAAAGTTTGAAGAGAAGCTGACCCAGTACGCCGGGAACCTGCTGCGCGCCGCGGTGGAGCTGGCGCAGGAGTGGCGGCAGGACAAGGTGATGCGAAAGCTTGAAGCCATGCTTTTGTGCGCGGACGAGCACAACCTCATGCTCATCTCCGGCACGGGCGAGGTGATCGAACCGGACGACGGCGTGCTCGCCATCGGCTCCGGCGGCAACTTCGCGCTGGCCGCGGCCCGCGCGCTGAAGGAGAACACCGAGCTTTCCGCCGCCGAGATTTCCGAAAAGGCGCTGAAGATCGCGGCGTCGATCTGCGTCTACACCAACGACCACATCGTCACGGAGATTGTCTGATGGAGAAAATTACGCACACCCTGACCCCGCGCGAAATCGTGCGCGAGCTGGACCGCTACATCATCGGCCAGGACGAGGCCAAGCGCGCCGTGGCCGTGGCGCTTCGAAACCGTTACCGGAGGGCGCAACTGCCCGACGACATCCGCGACGAGGTGACGCCCAAGAACATCCTGATGGTCGGCCCCACCGGCGTGGGCAAGACCGAGATCGCGCGAAGGCTGGCAAAGCTGGTGGACGCGCCTTTTGTCAAGGTCGAGGCCACCAAGTTCACCGAAGTCGGCTATGTGGGCCGAGACGTGGATTCCATCATCCGGGACCTCGTGGAGGCGTCCATCCGGCTGGTGCAGTCCCAGCACGTGGAGGCCGTCAAGGAGAAGGCGGCCCGCTCCGCCGAGGAGCGGCTGGTGGACCTGATCGTTCGCCCCGCCAAAAAGGTCAACCCCATCGACATGCTGCTGGGCAACAAGCCCAAGGAGCCGGAACTGCCGCCCGAGGAGCGCGCGCGCGTCAGCGCGCGGCGCGAGGACGTGCGAAAGGCGCTGGCAAACGGCGAGCTGGAGCGCACGATGGTAGAGGTCGAGGTGGCCGAGAGCCTGCCCAAGAGCGAGATCCCCGGCACCGACGTCAATGTCAACGACATGCTGGGCTCGATCCTGCCCAAGCGCACCAAGCACCGCAAGGTGGAGGTCAGCGAAGCCCGGCGAATCCTCGTGGCCGAGGAGGAGCAGAGCATGGTCGACATGGACGCGGTGTATTCCCAGGCCATTATGAAGGCCGAGCAGGACGGCATCGTGTTCCTGGACGAGATCGACAAGGTGGCGGGCAAGAACGCCGGGAACGGCCCGGACGTGTCGCGCGAGGGCGTGCAGCGGGACATCCTGCCCATCGTCGAGGGTTCCACCGTGCCCACCAAGTACGGCCCGGTCAAGACCGACCACATCCTCTTCATCGCGGCGGGCGCGTTCCACGTGGCCAAGGTCACCGACCTGATCCCCGAGCTTCAGGGGCGCTTCCCGGTGCGCGTGTCGCTGAAACCGCTGACCCGGGAGGACTTGAAGCGCATCCTGACCCAGCCGGAGAACGCGCTGATCCGGCAGTACCAGGCGCTTTTGAAGGTGGACGGGGTGTCGCTGCAATTTGACGACAGCGCCATCGAGGCCATCGCGGAGTTCGCGTGGCAGGCCAACGAGAACAGCGAAAACATCGGCGCCAGAAGGCTGCACACGGTGCTGGAGGGAATCCTGAGCGACGTGGCCTTCAACGCGGGCGGCGGCGACGCGCCGGAGGTGGACGTCACCGTCGACGCGGCGTACGCAAAGGTGCGGCTCGGGAGCGACTACAGCGAGAAAGATTTGCATAAGTTTATTCTGTAAGCGATGAAAATCTGGTCATTCAGGCCCGTGGTGCAATCGCGCCACGGGCTTAATCTTAAACCGCGCTTTACACCGGGCGGAAAATGCGGTACAATTTCCCTGTGAAAGATTGCATCCGGGACATCAGGGGAGGGAACAAACGTGCGCGTGATTTCCATCATTCTGGGCATTCTGCTCGTCGTGGGCGGCATGATGTCCATCATCAGCCCCGACTCGATGGCGCGGGGCCTTGCTTTGCTGATGGGCCTTTTCATCCTGATCCACGGCGTAGGCTCGCTGGTCAGCCACTACCGCTTCCGGAACCTGGGCGACGGCTGGGGAGTCTCCGGCGCGATCCTGTCGGTGATCCTTGGCGCGCTGCTCATGACGAACGGAATCGTTCAGTGGATTGCCACCCTCGCGGTCGTGTTCATCGCGGGGCTTTGGATGCTGGCGGCGGGCATCGCTTGCATGGCGACGGCGGTCAAGCTGGCGCGCGCCGCGCGGGTGCTCCCCTGGGAGAGGCCGAGCCTCGGCTGGCTGTGGCTTCTGTTCCTGGGCCTTCTGCTGGTCATCCTGGGCGTTCTGGCGTACGTGCACCCGGTGGTGAGTGCGCTCACGATCGGCGCGCTCATGGGCGTGTACGTGATCTCCGCGGGCGTACACCTGATCGGCCTGTCCTGCTGCCCCAGCGTCCGCTGACTGAAACTGTATCGGAGGTCCCCGCATGTTGAACCCCGTGGACATCATCCTTAAAAAACGCGCCGGGCAGGAGCTGACGAAGGAAGAGATCAACGCCTTAGTCACCGGTTCCACCGACGGCTCCTTCCGGGATTACCAGCTCTCGGCCATGCTGATGGCCATCGCCATCCGCGGCATGACCGACCGGGAAACCCGCGACCTGACCATGGAAATGGCGCGCTCCGGTGAGATTCTGGACCTTTCCGCCATCCGCGGCCCCAAGGTGGACAAGCATTCAACCGGCGGCGTCGGCGACACGACGACGCTGATTCTGGCGCCGCTCGTCGCCGCCTGCGGCGCGAAGGTCGCCAAGATGAGCGGGCGCGGGCTGGGGCATACCGGTGGAACGCTCGACAAGCTGGAATCCATCCCGGGCGTCCGGGTGGACCTCTCCGCCGAAGCGTTTACGCGGCAGGTCAACGAAATCGGCTGCGCGGTGATCGGGCAGACGAAGTCGCTGGCCCCGGCGGATAAGCTCCTGTACGCGCTCAGGGACGTGACCGGCACAGTAGATTCGATGCCGCTGATCGTGTCCTCCATCCTGTCCAAGAAGATCGCCGCCGGCTGCGACGCGGTGGTGCTGGACGTAAAGACCGGCAGCGGCGCGATCATGCCCACACTCTCCGGCTCCATTGAGCTGGCCACCAAGATGGTTTCAATCGGCAATATGACCGGGCGGCGCTTCTCGGCGCTGGTCACCGACATGGACCAGCCGCTGGGCCTCAACGTGGGCAACGCCCTCGAGGTGGAGGAAGCCATCGATGTGCTCGCCGGGCGCGTGAAGGGCGATCTTCTGAACGTGTCCCTGAAGCTTGGCACGCACATGCTGCTTGGCGCGGGCCTCGTGGAGAACGTGGAGCGGGGAACGGAGATGCTTCTGGAGGCGCTGAACAGCGGCAGGGGCCTGAAAAAGCTCGCGGAGATGATCGAGGCCCAGGGCGGGAACCCCGAGGTCGCGTACAAGCCGGAACTGCTGCCGCGCGCGCCGAAGTCTTCGCTCGTTACGGCAGGGCGGGCCGGGTACATTCAAAAAATCTACGCCGAGCGGATTGGCAACGCCGCCCGTGCGCTGGGCGCGGGCCGCGAGCGCAAAGAGGACGACATCGACCCGTCCGTGGGCATCCTGATGAAGGCGCGCCTGGGCGACAGGGTCGAGGCCGGGCAGCCGCTCATGGAGGTGCGGTTTTCGGACCGGTCCGACATGGCGAGGGCGACGGAGCTTCTGGAAGGCGTGATGGAAATCGGCGACGCGCCCGCGGTGAAGCCGCCTTTGATCCACGCGGTGATCGGAGCGTAAAATGGACAGGGTCATCCTGCACTGCGACTGCAACGGGTTCTTCGCTTCGGTGGAGTGCATCGACCGGCCGGAGCTGAAAGACGTGCCCATGGCGGTCGCGGGCGACCCGAAAAACCGCGCCGGCATCATTCTGGCCAAGAACGAGCTGGCCAAGGGCTACGGCATCAAGACCGCCGAAACGGTCTACGCCGCGAAGCGCAAATGCCCGGGGCTGGTGCTGGTGCCGCCGAGGCACCGCAGGTATCAGGAGGTTTCAAGGCTCGTAAACCAGGTGTACCTAAGGTACACCGATCAGGTGGAGCCCTTCGGCATCGACGAGAGCTGGCTGGATGTGACCGGCTCTCTTTCTCTTCTCAGGACCACCGGCCCGCGCCTCGCGGACGAGCTGCGCGCGCGGGTGCGGGAGGAGATCGGCGTCACGATTTCGGTGGGCGTCAGCTTCTGCAAGATCCTGGCCAAGATGGGCTCAGACCTCAAAAAGCCGGACGCGACCACCGTGCTCACCCGCGAGAACTTCCGGGACCGCATCTGGCCGCTTCCGGCGGGAGACCTGATGTTCGCGGGCCGGAGCACGGTGCAGATCCTCGAGAAGCACGGCATGAAGACCATCGGCGACGTGGCGCGCGCCCGGAGGGATGACCTTGCGAAGCTGCTGGGCAAGGGTGGCGAGCTTCTGTGGAACTACGCCAACGGCGTCGATGAGGACCCAGTTCGGTCTTCGGAACACTATGAGGAAGTCAAGTCCATCGGCAACGGCATGACCTTCCCGCGGGACCTCTTGACGATGGAGGAACTGCGTGCGGGCATCACGATGCTGGCGGACGAAGTGTCCACCCGCATGCGCGAGCACGGCGTGAGGTGCCAGACGCTCGCGGTGCAGATGAAGGATCCCGCCATGAAGACCATCTCCCGGCAGACGTCGCTGAAGACGCCCACGCGGCTGCAGGCGGAGCTGATCGAGCAGGCGATGAAGCTGATCCGGGCCAACTGGCGCGCGGGCGCGCCGGTCCGCGCGCTGACGCTGACCGCGAGCCACCTGATCCCGGAGGAACAGGACGCTTCGCAGCTTTCATTGTTTGAGGACGAGGGCGCGAAACGAAGGGAGAAGCTGGAAAAGCTGGAGGACGCGGTCTACAAAATCCGCAGCCGCTTCGGATCGGACAGCATCTCGATGGGCGCGCCGGACGCGATCCTCGGCCACACCCGACGGGATCAGCCCGAGGACGGGGATTGACGAGGATACAAAAAGGCGGCCAGCCCGATGGGCAGCCGCCTTTCGTTTGTTGGATTGTCAGGCCCATTGCTCGTACAGTCCGCGCATCCAGCCGCGCACGTCCATGCCGTAGGCGCTCGAAAGGTTTTCGTCGGAGAGCGCGGTTTGCACGTCGCCCCGGGCGATGATCCCGCCTTCCCGCATGAGCAGCGCCTCGTCGCCGTAGGCGCGGGCGAGGCTCAGATCGTGCACCACCGAGACCACCGAACGGCCGGTATCGCGAATCCAACCGCCGATCAGGTGAAAGACTTCCTTCTGGAAGCTCAGGTCCAGGTGGTTGGTCGGCTCGTCCAAGAGGAGCACCTGCGGGTCCTGCGCCAAGAGTTGCGCCAGAAACGCCCGCTGCAGCTCACCGCCCGACAGCGTCAAGACAGAATGGTCCCGGAAGGCCGTCATGCCGGTCGCCTCCAGTGCTCTTTCCACCTGCGCCTCGTTGTCCGCGCCGGGCTCCTTGAACATCCCGCCGCGGTAGGCGTAGCGGCCCAGCCGGACGATCTGATCCACGGTGAACGCGTAGCCCACCGAATGAGACTGCGACAGAAGCCCCAGCTTCCGGGCCAGAAGAGCGGGTTTGACTTTTCCAAGCTCCGCGCCGTCCATCAGGACATGGCCTTCGTGGGGGATGATCTGCGCGACGGCGCCGAGGAGCGTCGACTTGCCCGCGCCGTTGGGCCCGACGATCATCAGCCAGCGCCCTTCCTGAAGCGAGAAGGACGCACTTTCCACCACCGTCAGCTTGCCGTACCGGACCGAGAGGTCCTTTACATCCAGCAGCATTTATCGTACCCTTCCGGTCTTGAAGAAAATGTAGACGAACACGATGGAACCTATGAACGACGTGATCACGCCGATGGGCAGTTCCAGCGGCTTGAGTACGACGCGGCTCATTAGGTCCGCCAGCATCAGAAAGATGCCGCCCGCGAACGTCGAAGCGGGCAGGAGTTTTCGGTGGTCCGGCCCGACCACCATCCGGGTCATGTGGGGCACCACCAGGCCCACGAAGCCGATCGTGCCGCCAACCGAGACACTGACGCCGATCAGCGCGGATACCGCGATCAGCACCCAGCGCTTGACGCGCCGCACGTCCACGCCCACGCTTCGGGCGTTTTCCTCGCCCAGCGCGAAGGCGTTGAGTTCACTGGAAAAGCGCAGGATCGCCGCGCCGAAGAGGATCAGGGAAACGCCCAGCCAGAGCACGTCCCGGTAGGAGCTGCCGGAGAGGGAACCCATCGTCCAGAACATGATGGTGCGCACCTTCTCGCCCGCGAAGGTGATGATGAGGCTGGTGATGGCGTTTGCGAACATGGTGAAGATCACGCCCACCAGGATGATCGTGTTGGTGGACAGCGTACCGTCCAGCCGCCCCGCGAGGCCCATGATCAGGGCCAGCGAAAGGAACGCGAACACCACCGCCATGATGGAGGTGGCGCCGCCGGTGACGCCGGGGATCGTCAGCCCCAGCGCGATGGCGAGCGTCGCGCCCAGCGAAGCGCCGCCGGACACGCCGAAGGTAGAGCCGTCCGCCAGCGGGTTTCTGAGAAGCCCCTGCATCGCGCCGCCGGACAGCGAGAGCATCGCGCCCGAGAGCATCACCGCAAGCACCCGGGGGACCCGGACGTTCAAAATGATCGAGGCGTTCATGCCGCCTTCCAAGCGTCCAAAGATCGCGGCGAGCGCCTCGAGCGGCGGCACGCGGACGCTGCCCGCGCATATGCAGGTCAAAAGCGTCACGAGCGCCGCCGCCGTCATCAGGGCGTACTGGAGCGGGGAGAACCCCGTCCGGGGCTTCTTAACCGCCATACGCGAAGTCGTAGAGGGATTGGGCCGCCTCGGCGAGCCTTGGGCCGGGACGGGTGATGGCGTTGTTGTCGGCGACGAGAATCTTGCCGTTTTTCACGGCGGCGATGTCCGCCCAGCCGGCGCGGGCGGCGATCTCCTCTTCGGGCTTCGGGCCTTCGCCGAAGTACATGGTGACGGTGACGATGAGGTCGGGATTGCGCGCGATGACCTGCTCCTGCGAGACCTCCGCCCAACCGTCCACGTCGTCAAAGATGTTCTTGAGGCCCAGCAACTCGGCCAGCTCGTTCATGAAGGTGTTTTTGCCGCCGGTCCACAGCCCGTACTGCAGCGGGGAGACCTCAAAGTAGACCGTCTTGGGCGCGTCGCCTGAAGGAACCTTGGCCTTGAGCGCGTCGAAGGTGGCCTTCATGGAATCGACCAGCGCTTGCGCCTCCGGGTCCTTGCCGACCGTCTGACCGATGCCCGCGATGGCACTATACACGCCTTCAATGTCGGTGGCCTGGGTGACGAACACCGGCGCGCCCGCCTTCTCGATGGCCTCCACCTGTTCAATCGGCTGCGCCATGGTGTTCATCAGCACCAGATCGGGCTGCAGCGCCAGGATTTCCTCGATGTTGGTGTTGCCGCCGGAGCCCAGGATCGGAAGGGACAGCGCTTCCGCCGGGTAGTCGCAGTATTCGCCGCGGCCGACCAGCGTTTCTCCCGCGCCGAGCGCGTACAGGATCTCGCATTCGGCGGCGGAGAGCGCCACCACGCGGGAAGCGGGCGCGGCAAGGCTGTAGGCGCGGCCCAACATGTCGGTGGACTGAATTTCGGCGGAGGCGGCGAGCGACAGGACAAGGCACAGGACGACCATCAGGGACAGCGTTCTTCTGAGCATGAGGATCCCTCCCAAATCGAATGTGAACAACGGGGGGATCAAAAAATCCCTCCATGCGCCGGAGGGATGCAAAACAACCCAACCCCAGGAGCATACGAGGCGCATCAGGTCTCCCGGCTTGGCATCATCCTACTTGGACGTCTTCCCGCCCTCTGGGCAGTGACTTTTTGTCCGTTCGTCCGCTTCACGGTTACTGGGATAGCCCGGAATTTTCATCCGTGTTCCCTCGGCGGTCTCCCGCCGGCACTTTCGTGCGTTTGCGCTGGCTATTCACTTGTAAAAAGTGTATCATATGGACGGGCGCGCGTCAAGACGCTCGTTAAAAAAGGGGGAAGGATTCCATGCTCGTTCCAGGCATCAAAGGCAGCGCGGAGGCGCT
The DNA here is from genome assembly GCA_023416655.1 of Bacillota bacterium. Lineage (GTDB taxonomy): Bacteria > Bacillota > Clostridia > Christensenellales > Aristaeellaceae > JAEZHK01. The sequence continues at coordinate 2,516 of JAEZHK010000099.1, read as the reverse complement.
GGTAACGAACGAAAACACCGCGGAAAAACTTGGCAGCGGAGATTGCCCCGTGTTCGCCACGCCCGCCATGGTGGCGCTGATGGAGGCGGCCGCCAGCCGCTCGGTCTCGTCTTACCTGAACGAGGGGGAGACCACCGTGGGCATCTCGCTCAATATCCGCCACAGCGCCGCCACCGCCCTGGGGCGAGCCGTGCGCGCGGAGAGCGAACTGACCCTGGTCGACGGAAGGAAGCTGGTCTTCAAAGTCGCGGCGTATGACGAAGCCGGAGAGATCGGGGAGGGCGAGCACGCCCGCGCAATCGTAAACCGCGAAAAATTCCTGGCCCGGACCGCGCAGCGCGGGTAAGGCCCCCAAACGAAGCGCCCGCTACGGCGGGGGCTCAGGGCGCTAAAAAACCCCGAGGGGCAAAGGAAGAAGCCTGCGTGAGCCAAATACCTGCGGATTTCCGGCCCCGCTCACTGACTTGTGAATTGTATCCTGCACCAGTGTGCGCACTGGTTACGGAAACCGATTCCCGGCGCAGTGTCGCCGGGAACGATTAGAAGAAGGTACGACGAGGTTTGTCAGCAGTCTGAGTGCGCGGCGTCCGTATCATGCGGGCGCCGCGCACGTTTTTACTGGCGGTTGACACGCGTCCGGGCCGGTGATATATTGTGAAAAACAGACACCGGGAGGAAACCATCATGAAGGCCCTGTTTATCGGCGGAACCGGCACCATCAGCAGCGCAATCTCGTCCCTCGCGCTTGAGCGCGGCTGGGAACTGTACCTGCTCAACCGCGGAAATCGCCAGCTGCCCGAAGGCGCGCGACAGATCCAGGCCGATGTCCGGGACGAAGCGGATGTCAAGGACAAGGTTGGCGGCATGCGCTTTGACGTTGTGGCCGACTTCATCGCCTTCACGCCCGATCAGGTGGAGCGGGATTTCCGGCTCTTCTCCGGCCTCACCAAGCAATACATCTTCATCAGCTCTGCTTCGGCCTACCAGAAGCCGCTCGCCAGCCCCTTCATCACAGAGAGCACCCCCGTCCACAACCCCTTCTGGCAGTATTCCCGCGATAAGATCGCCTGCGAGGACCTTCTGACGGGCCTCTACCGGCGGGAGGGCTTCCCGGTCACCATCGTGCGCCCCAGCCATACCTACGGCGAGCGCTCGGTGCCGGTGGCGCTGCACGGCGGGAAAGGCTCCTATCAGGTGCTGGACCGCATGAAGAAAGGCAAGAAGGTCATCGTGCCCGGCGACGGCACGTCGCTTTGGACGCTTACGTCGAGCGCCGATTTTGCCAGGGCGTTCCTGGGCCTCATGGGCAACATCCACGCCATCGGCGAGACCTACCACATCACCTCCGACGAGTCGCTTTCCTGGAACCAGGCGCATGAGATCATCGCGTCCGCGCTGGGCGTGGAGGCGAAGCTCGTGCACATCCCGTCGGACGTGCTGGGTTCCATGAACCCGGACTGGGTGGGCGGGCTGACCGGCGACAAGGCAAACAGCGTGGTTTTCGACAACGCGAAGATCAAGCGCGCCGTGCCCGGCTTCGCCGCGACCACACGCTTTGACCAGGGCGTGCGGGAGACCGTCCGCTTTGTCGAAAGCCACCCGGAGTGCCAGACATTGGACCCGGAGTTTGACGAGTGGTGCGACCGGATGATCGAAGCGTGGGAGCGCGCGGGCAGTTCTCTGCCGCGGTTCAAGTAAAGAAACCAAATCCCGGGAACGTGCGTCAAAAGGAAAGCGCAGGCAAAAAGCCGTCCCGACCCCAACGCCGGAAGGCCCGGGCCGCGCACCGCAAATTGCTGGAGGTGTTTCCATGGAGGCCAAGCGGATTATCCTGAGAATCGCGGCCGTCTGGCTCGCGGCGCTGCTCGCGGTGGGCGTGCCGGTTGCGCCGGTCTTTGCCGAATCCGGGCAGGAGGCGGACGCAAGCCAGGAGATTTCCCAGGAGGAACAGCCCCAGCAGAATGCCGGAGGCTATGCGCAGGCGACGCTGGATGCGGGCATCTACGCGGACGCTGAGCTCACCCAGCCCTCCTCGGTTCTCTTGAAGGGAGACTTCGTCTACCTGATCGAAATCGATGCATCGACCGGCATGGCGGCGGTGCTCTTCAATTTGAATGGACAGCCGTTCAGAGGCTATGTGCCCCCCGAGGCGCTTTTGACGCTGGACGGCGATCAGGCGGCGCAATACCTGTCCGGCGCGAAGGAGAACGAAGCGGCCATCCGGACAGGCGACGGTGAGGACATTTGGCTTCTGCCGATTTCCGGAGCCGAGATGCCCCCGGAACCCACGCCGGAGCCGACCCCGGAACCTACGCCCGAACCGACGCCGGAACCTACGCCCGAACCCACACCGGAGCCAACGCCGGAACCAACACCGGAGCTTACCCCTGAACCAACGCTTGAACCCACGCCGGAGCCGACGCCGGAACCCGAGGTTACGCCGGAAGTCATCCAGCCGGGCCCGCCCAAGCTGCCCACACCTGCGCCTACGCCGGAAATGACGCCCGAGCCGATCC
>JAEZHK010000080.1 GCA_023416655.1 Bacillota bacterium | reverse complement strand
CCAAAAGTCGTGCCCGCGCTGGGTAGGCTTTTGCAGCAGCGGGAAAAGCACTCGCTGCCGCAGCACGAATTCTTCACGCTGGTGCGGGACATCAGCGGAAGCCCCAGCTATACCGAAGAGGAGAAGCGGTTCTGCGCGGCGCTTCAGGATGGCCCGCTGATCTTTGAGGACGCGGCGCTCGCCGGCGGCCGGGACATGTACGGCCTCAATGCAGAGCGGCTGGAGCGGGAGGGCGTGGTCATCCGCGCGGGGCTGACCCCCACCGACATCATGCACCTGAAGGGGGACTTCGCCGCCTTCGACCGGGTAGCGGCTTCCCTGGGCGCGCAGTTCGTCGCGGCCTGCGCTGGGCTTAGCGTGGAAAAGTTGTGCGACTGGGTGTACGGCGAGATCAAGCGCAAGCTGTACCTCGCCGTCGCCGGAATGCTGATCCGGGAGGACATGCCCGCCTTCCATAAAACCGGCATTGGGGGCGATCTTGTCGCCTTCCTGAACCGCGCGTGGGAGATGTCCCGCCAAGCGGAAACCGGCACCCGCTTTCAGGTGGCCACCACCTCAACCCTGGTGGGCGTCGGCGCGCCCATCCACCTTTTCCTTCCGGACGTGGCCCGCGCGCTGGGCGCGGGCTGCGTCGTCCCGGAACTCGCGGGCGTCGCAAACGCCCTGGGCGCTGTGGCGGGGAACGTTGCAGCTGTGTGCGCCGCCACCATCCGGCCATCCGCGGAAGGTTTCCAGGTGTTCGGGGCCGATGCCTTCGAGACGGCGGAATTCCTCGAGGACGCGACGCGCATCGCCCGGGAATTCGCGGAGCGCGAGGCGAGGGCGGAGGCCTTGCGCCGCGGGGCGTCGGGCGAGCTGGTGGTCCGCTTTGAGGAAAAGCCGCTGGTATCCGCAACCGGCTACGGCATTGGCGTGTTCATCGAGAGCACGGTCACCGCCACGGCCATCGGGAAGATCGGGCTTTGATGAAACGATCCTGTGATCCTCCCAAATCCTACGGTCAAAACCCGGTCAGGCGCACATCAGCGCTTCAGGAACGCCGCCGGCGCTTTCGACAGGCGCCGGCGGTTCGCTTTTTTGCGCGCTGGCAAAAAACTTGCATTTCCGGGCACAATATGTTAAAATTCCATCAGAGGGAAGCGGCAAGAAGAAAGGTGGTAATGCCGATGATCTTTCGCAAGTGCGCGGGCGGCGTGGTGTTTAACGGAGACTCGGTTTTCCTTCTGAAGAACGAGAAGGGCGAATGGGTTCTCCCCAAGGGCGTCATCCGCGAGAAGCAGCTGCCAAACGACGTCGCGCTGGAGCGCGTTCAGAAGGAAGCGGGCATCAAGGCGAGCATCATCTCCGCCGCGGGCGAGACCAGTTACGAATTCTATTCCATGACCCGACGCCAGCCGGTGTGCAACAAGATCACCTGGTACGTCATGCAGGCGCCATCCGCCGATTATCGCATCGCCTTTGAACTTGGATTCACCGACGGCGACTATCACCCAATCCAAAAAGCCCTGGAACTGATCACCTACAGCCAGGACAAGGCGCTTGTGAACGTCGCGTATGAAAAATACAAGGCAACTTTAAAGTAGAATTCCACTTCAGACCGCGTTCGGGCTTTGACAGGAAGCCTTGGGAATGATACAATATTCGCGCATACAATTTCAGGGGGCGAACGCATGTCTGGACACAATAAGTGGTCGACCATCAAGCACAAGAAGGGAAAGACCGACGCGCAGCGCGGCAAGATATTCACCAAGATCGGCCGTGAGATCGCAATCGCCGTCCGCGAGGGTGGAAGCGCCGATCCCAATAACAATGGCAAGCTGCGCGACGTCATCGCCAAAGCCAAGGCCGTCAACATGCCGGGCGACAACATCATGCGCTCCATCAAGAAGGCCGCGGGCGAGGGCGAGGGCGCGTCCTACAAGGAGATCACTTACGAAGGGTACGGCTCCGGCGGCGTGGCCTTCATCGTGGAGTGCGTCACCGACAACTTGAACCGCACCGCGTCGGAAGTGCGGCACCTGTTCGACAAGCACGGCGGCGCGCTGGGCGCGAACGGCTGCGTGGGCTGGAAGTTCGAGCGCAAGGGCGTCATCGAGATTGACAACAATAAGAACCTCGACGAGGACGAGCTGATGGTGCTGGCGCTGGACGCGGGCGCGGCCGACGTGGAGGCGGGCGACGGCATGGCGGTCATCTACACCGACCCCAACGACTTCTCCGAAGTCCGAGACAAGCTGGAGGCCGCGGGCTGCACCTTCCTGTCCGCGGAGCGCGAACTGGTACCCGCAACCACCGTGTCCATCACCGACCCGGAACTGGTCATCAAGATCAACAAGCTCATCGACGCGCTGGAGGACTACGACGACGTCCAGAACGTCTTCCACGACGCCGACCTCCCCGAAGAGGAAGAAGAAGACTGATACCAAATCCGAACGGTTCCCGGGTTCGCCCGGGGGCCGTTTTGCCGAGGAGGAACCTGAATGAAAATTCAGGATGTCCCATTCTGCACCGTCGATTGGAGCGCCATCGAACATCCACCCCGGCGTGACCGGAGAGGCGCACTGGCGAACCTTCGAAATGGGCAATATCCGGGTTCGCATGGTCGACTATACGCCCGGGTATCTGGCGGATCACTGGTGCAACCACGGCCATGTGCTGCTCGTACTGGAGGGTGAACTGGTCACGGAGCTGTCCGACGGAAGAAAATTCACGCTGACCCCCGGGATCAGCTACCAGGTCGCCGAGGACGCAAACCCGCATCGATCCTCTACGGAGAAGGGCGCGAGGCTTTTCATCGTCGATTGACCATGCCCCGTGCTTTCATAGCCGATGATTCTTACAAGGCCCGCGCATTACGCGAAGGGCTTCTTTTTTTTGGCGGCATTGCACCAAAAATGTCGGGGAGAAGATATGGGTGGATTCCTCAGGAAAATCACCAAAGCCCGCTTGACAAAGACATGACACCAGGCGAATAATGAATTATCGTATTACTGGAGATGACGGCGTTGAAACTCAAGCCCTTCCTCAGGCTTCAACTGATCGCCTTTCTGTACAATTTCGGCGCGAACTTCATCCACCCGGTCACGCCGACCCTGATCCTTGAAAACGGCCTGCCCGATTACACTTTCGGCGTGCTGTTCGCCACGATGTCGCTGGGCAGCTTTCTATTCAGCGCGTTCTGGGGGCGGATGAGCGACAAAAAGAGCCGCTCTACGGTGATGCTCGTCAGCCTCGCAGGGTACGCGCTGGCGCAGCTGGCTTTCGGCCTCTCGAGGACGTTCCCCCAAATGCTGGCCGCGCGGCTGATCGCGGGCTGCTTCACCAGCGGCACCTCGGTCTGCCTGATGGCGATGATCGTGGAACTCTCCGATCCCCGGGAGCGGGCCGCGCACCTCTCCTATTACGCGGCGATGGTGGGCGTGTCGTCGGCGCTGGGCTACTTCGCGGGCGGCATGATTGGCCTAATGGGCGTACTTCCGGTCTTCTACGCGCAGACGGCGGTGCTGCTGGCCGCGGCGCTCATGGTCTACATGATGCTCCGACGCATGGCCGGTGACAAGCCTCAGCCGGGCAGCACCACGAAGCGGCTTTCGACGCGCCAGATGATGCGGATGATGACGCTGCCGGCGCTATTGTTCCTTCTGGGCGTGGCGCTCTCCAACTTCGGCAACTACGGCTTTGACAACGCGCTCAACTATTACATGAAGCGCGAACTGGGCTTCGCCTCCTCGGCCAACGGCATCGTCAAGGCGGTTTCGGGGTTATTGGGCCTCGCCGCCAATGTGTTCATCAACCGCTGGATCATGAAAAAGTTCGACGCCCACAAAACGCTTCCGGTGATCCTGCTACTGAGCGCCGCGTCGCTGTGGCTGGCGACCGTCATGCCGTCGATGGAGCTGTTCTTCACGGTCAACGTGCTCTTCTTCCTGGTCAGCGCGCTGCACATCCCGATCCAGCAGGCGCTGACCACCGAGGGACGGCACGGCAACATCGGCCTCCTCAGCGGCCTCTTCTACACGGCGCGCTTTTTGGGCATGATCTTTGGGCCCTTAGTCTCCGGCATGGTCTATTCCCACGGCGCGAAGATCCCGTTCTACACCCAGGTGGCCTCCTTCGTGCTGGCGGCGGTCATCACCTACTTCGGCTACCGGGTCACCCAGAATCCTGAGCGTTGAAAATCCGCCGCTTTTGGGCGCGAAGGAGGTGGACTGCGTGAGCCAAACACCTGCGGGATTTTCGGGCGGCTCACTGACCCCAGGAATTGTTTCCTGCACCAGTGTGCGCACTGGTTCTGGAAACCGATTCCCAGCGCTCAGGTCGCCGGGAACGATTTGATAGAACGACGAGGATCGCCAAGCGTATAACGCAGCGCGCCCCATCGAACGATGAGGCGCGCCGCTTTTTTATGGTATGATTATAGGTTTTCCCCGTTGGTCTCCATGACGGCCTTGTACCAGGCGGCGGAGTCCTTGGGCAGCCGCGCCTGGGTCTCGAAATCCACATGGACCAGGCCGAATCGGTCGTTGTATCCGAACGCCCACTCAAAGTTATCCAGAAAGCTCCAGTGGAAATACCCGGCGACGGGCACGCCCTCCCCCGCCGCACGCCGGAGCGCACGGAGGTAGCGGTGCAGGAAGTCCGTCCGCGCCGCGTCGTGCACCTGTCCGTCCAGCGATATTCCGTCCAGGCCTGACATGCCGTTCTCGGCGATGATCAGCGGCAAGCCGTAGCGTTCGCACAGGAATTTCGGACCCCAGTACAGGCTATCCGGCGTGACCGGCCAGCCGATGGCGGTCTTGGCGGTTCCGGCCGGGAACGGGACCTGCTCCGGCCCGTTCGCGCCCGCCCGGACGAAGGAACCATTGTAGATGTTCTGCGCGTAGTAGTCCAGCTTCTGGCAGATGGTGGGCAGGTCGTTTTCGTATCCCTTGGGCAGGTGCTGCCCGTACAACTTCAGCCCGTCCTCCGGATACGCGCCCAGGATTGCCGGATCGCTCCACCAGCTCACGTTCCAGAACCAGCGCTCCGGGTTTTCCGGCACACGGAAGTAGGTCTGCCGCGCGGCTTCCACATCCTCCGGCGATTCGGTTGCCGGGCAGGCGGGCGACGCGCAGGGCGCATAGCCGACCCTGGCCCCGGGCGCGTTCGCGCGGAGCGCCTGCACCGCCAGTCCGTGCGCGGTCAGGACGCGGTGGCTCATGGCGATGGTGGTATCGAGCGGCAGCTTCAGGCCCGGCGCGTGCTCGCCCTGAACGTAGCCCAGGCCAATAAAGCACTGCGGCTCGTTCAAAGTAAAGAACTCCTTCACCCGGTCGCCGTAGCGCCGGGCGATGAGGGTTGCATAATCGCTAAACCAGCGCGGGCTGTCCGGGTTCTCCCACGCGCCCCGGGTCTGCAGCGCCAGCGGGTATTCCCAGTGGAACAGCGTCAGCCAGGGCTGGATGCCGTTTTCAAGCATCTCGTCGATCAGACGGTCGTAAAACGCCAGCCCTTTCTCACTCAGCCGCCCGGCCCCGTCCGGCAGCACGCGGCTCCAGTTGACCGAGAAGCGGTAGTTGCGGATGCCATACGACGCCATCAGCTTCAGGTCGTCCGGATACCGGTGGTAATGGTCGCAGGCGATGTCCCCGGTGTGCCCGCCGAACACCTTGCCGGGGCGGCGGCAGAACGCGTCCCACACGTTCAGGCCCTTGCCGTCCTCGTTATACGCACCCTCGATCTGGTAGGCGGACATGGCCGTTCCCCAGACGAAATCCTTCGAAAAACCCATATGTAGCCTCCCGCACTTTGCATAGGATCAATCAGACTGCCTGGAATCAGTCGTTCCCGCTAACCGTATCCGGCGACCTGCGTGCCGGATACGTGTTTCCGTAGCCAGTGCGAACACTGGTTACGGAAACAATTCCGCTTGTCAGGGAGCCGCCCGGAAATTGCAGAGAATTTCAGGCTCCCGCAGAACCTCCTACTTCGCGTTGAAAAGCCGCCCGGCGGATTTTCAACGCCCTAATTCTCGCACCGTCTCCCCTGGGATCAACCGGGTGGGGATGGGCACGATCTCCGGATAGGTGGTGCGCGGCTTCTCGATCAGGTGCACCAGCTGGCGGGCGGCCTCCTGGCCGATCCGGCCGGTGTCCTGCGCGATGGTGGTGAGCCTGGGCGAAAGCCGCTGGATCATGCGGATGCCGTCGAACCCCGCGATGGACAGGTCCTCCGGGATCCGAAGCCCAAGCTCGCCCGCCGCCTCGATGCCGCCAAGCGCGGCGTAATCGTCGGGCATCAGGATGCAGCTGGGCCGCCTGGGCTCGGCGAGCAGGCGCTTCACCACCTGATAGGTGACGGCGGGGTCGTGGAACATCGCCTGCTGCAGAAAGCCGTCCGGCACCGGGAGGCCGAGGTCGGCCATGGTCCGAAGGAAGCTGGTGACGCGGATCTCGGTCACCGCGGACTTGTTGCCGTACACGTAGGCGATGCTTCGGTGGCCCATCCCGTGGACGTAGCGCACCAGCTCCTGCATGCCCTGCCGGTTTTCCGACTGGATGCAGGTGCGGTTGTTGAACAGGTGGTCGATGGTGACGTTGGGGATGTCGCTGGATACCAGTTCCACGACCTCCTGCGCCTGGAAGTCCACGCACGCCAGGCACACGCCGTCCACGTTGCGGTAGCGGCAGTGCTCGAGGTACGTCATATTGTTCTTTCCAATGTTGTGGTTGATGAACGTGATGTCATAGCCCCGGCGCTCGGCCTCCACCTTGAAGCTCTCGAGCACCGAAGCGAAATAGTTGTGGGTCAGGCCGCTCTGGTTGTCGTCCACAAACAGAACGCCCAGATTGTAGGTTCGGTTGGTCTTGAGCGCGCGGGCCAGCGAGTTCGGCCGGTAGCCGATCTCCTGCGCCACGGACCGGACCATCTCCCGCGTCTCCTCGCTCACGTCGCTGTAGCCGTTCAAGGCCTTGCTGACTGTGGATACGGAAAGGCCGCATTTCTGGGACAACTCCCGGATCGTCACAGCCATGTCTGCTCCCTCCGCGGTCAAATGGATCGGCCGCGCTAAACCGTTTTCGCTCAATAATTATACGGGATGACCGAAAAAAATGCAAGATGTTTGTCACGTAACGGCGCTGTCCGCCGGAACGCGGCTGGAAGCCCGTTCCTGTTAGCAGGAATTATTTTCGATTTGCGCGTTGATTCGAATACGTTTTCGTTAAGAAATGGCTCTTCCCTTCGGGGTGAGGATTTTTTTCAGCGCAAGGGGGCAAAACCGCTTGAATTTCCGATGGTTTTGCGCTATGATGATGTAAATTCCGCCCCTATATGTGCCTTGTACCGAAATCGTTTTCGTAATTATACCGCACAGGAGGATCTGCCATGTACGGTCATTTTGACGACGCCCACCTGGAATACGTGATCACCCGGCCGGACACGCCCTACCCCTGGATCAACTACCTGGGCAGCGAGGACTTCTTTTCGCTCCTGTCCAACACCTCCGGCGGGTACAGCTTCTATCGGGACGCGCGCCTTTTGCGCCTGACCCGCTACCGCTACAATAACCTCCCCGCCGATGCAGGCGGCACCTACTTCTACATCCGGGACGGCGAAACCGTCTGGAACCCCGGCTGGAAGCCCATGAAGACGGAACTCGACCGGTACGAGTGCCGCCACGGCCTGGGCTACACATCCATCCTCGGCGAAAAAGACGGGCTTCGCGCGGAGCAGGTCTCCCTGGTCCCCCGCGGCCACACCGCGCAGGTGACGAGGCTGACGCTCAAAAACCTCACCGACGCGCCCAAGGCGGTCAGCCTTTTCGGCGTGGTTGAGTTCTGCCTGTGGAATGCGATGGACGACATGACCAACTTCCAGCGCAACTTCAACATCGGCGAGGTGGAAGTGGAGCCGGGCGCCATCTACCACAAGACCGAGTACCGGGAGCGGCGCAACCACTACGCTGTCTGGGCGGTCAACCGAGAAACCATCGGCTTCGACACCGACCGGGAGGCCTTCTTCGGCCTCTACAACGGGTTTGACGCGCCCCGGGCGGTGCTGGAAGACCGCACGGCGGACAGCGTCGCCAGCGGCTGGGCGCCCATCGGCGCGCACCACGTGCGGCTGAACCTTGCGCCCGGCGAGGCGCAGAGCCTGCTCTTCGTGCTGGGCTACTGCGAGAACCCGCAGGAGGAGAAGTTCTCCTCCCCCGGCGTGGTCAACAAGGCACCGGCCCGCGCTCTTTTGGAAGCGTTCCGGACGGACGAGCAGTTTGACGCCGCGCTCTCCGCGCTCAAGGGATACTGGTCGGAACTGCTTTCCAATTACCAGGTGAAGAGCACCGACGAGCGGCTGGACCGGATGGTCAACGTCTGGAACCAGTACCAGTGCATGGTCACCTTCAACATGTCGCGCTCCGCCTCGTATTTCGAGTCGGGCATCGGCCGTGGCATGGGCTTCCGCGATTCCACGCAGGACCTCTTGGGCTTCGTGCACCTGATCCCCGGCCGCGCCCGGGAGCGCATTCTGGACATCGCGGCCACCCAGTTCCCGGACGGCAGCGCCTACCACCAGTACCAGCCGCTGACCAAGCGCGGCAATCTGGACGTGGGCAGCGGCTTCAACGACGATCCTCTGTGGCTGATCTTCGGCACGGCGGCCTACATCAAGGAGACCGGCGATTTCTCGATTCTGGACGAGCCGGTGTCCTTCGACTCCAACCCGAACGACGTGGCGCCGCTCTCGGAGCACCTGCGCCGCTCCTTCCATTATACCGCAAACCACCTGGGGCCACACGGCCTGCCGCTGATTGGCCGCGCGGACTGGAACGACTGCCTGAACCTCAACTGCTTCTCGAAGACCCCCGGCGAGAGCTTCCAGACCGCCCAGAACTTCGACAGCGGCATCGCGGAATCGGTGTTCATCGCGGGCATGTATGTGGCGGTTGCGGACGACTACGCGGCGCTGAGCCGACATGCGGGGTTTGAGGACGAGGCGGTCTTCGCACTCCATGAAAAGGAGCGCATGACCGAAGCGGTACTCAAGCACGGCTGGGACGGGGAATGGTTCCTGCGCGCCTACGACGCGCTGGGCGGCAAGGTGGGAAGCCGCGATTGCGAGGAGGGCCAGATCTTCATCGAGCCGCAAGGCTTCTGCGTGATGGCGGGCATCGGCGTAGCGGAAGGCCTGGCGCAGAAGGCGCTGGACTCGGTGCGGGAGAGGCTCCTGGGGCCTCACGGCATCGTGCTCCACACGCCGCCCTACACCCGCTACCACGAGGAACTGGGCGAGATCAGCTCCTACCCGCCGGGGTACAAGGAAAACGGCAGCGTCTTCTGCCACAACAACCCCTGGATCACCATCGCCGAAACCGTGCTGGGCCACGGCGACCGGGCGTTTGATACCTATCGGCGCACCTGCCCCAGCTATACCGAGGACCAGACGCTACACCGTGTGGAACCCTACGTCTATCCGCAGACGATCGCAGGCCCCTATGCGCCGCGCCACGGCGAGGCCAAGAACAGCTGGCTGACAGGCACCGCCGCCTGGAGCTTCTACAGCGTTTCTCAGGCGATCCTGGGCGTCAAGCCCCAGTACGACGGCCTTCTGATCGACCCCTGCCTGCCCGTAGGTCTCCCGGAGCTCACCATCACCCGGAGGTTCCGCGGCGCGACCTACATCATCGAGATCGAGAACGCATCCGGCGGCGAGAAGAAGCCGTTCAGCGTGGCGCTGGATGGCGCTCCGCTGGCGGGGAATCTCCTGCCCCTCCCCTCGGGCGAAGGCGAAACCCACCGCGTCAGAGTGCGCATCGGGTAGCAGACGGCCCGAAGGAAAACAGCACACAGTTCAGCCGCGCCCGGAAATTTCCGGGCGCGGCGTATTCCAATCGCGCGTCCTGTCTGGGCAAGCTTGACATCCGCGCCAGGCGCAAGTATACTACATTCTGATCGGAGACGTACAATCTGTTCGTCATCCCGCGCCTACCGGATACGGAAAATGCGGAGCGGGCGAACCGGAAGGAGCCAGGCATGGATTACCGGAAGGCAAAGACGGACCGCAGGATTCTGTACACGAAGATGGTCCTCCGCGAGAGCCTGCTGGAACTGATGCGCGGAAAGCCCATCGGCAAGATCACGCCCACGGAGCTCTGCCGCCATGCGGACATCAACCGCAATACTTTCTACGCCCACTACTTAAGCCCCGAAGCGCTGCTCTCCAGCATCGAGGACGAATTGTACACTGAGATCAACCGCTCGCTGACGGACTCCCCGTCGGACGGCAATGTGCTTTCGATGCTGACGGAAATCCTCGAGGCGATCCGGAAAAACGGCGACCTGTGCAAGGTACTGTTTTCGGAGCGGGGGGACAAGGAATTCCTCCGGCGCATCGTCAACATCGCCCGCGACAAGTGTGTCGCCGCGTGGCGGGCGGCGGGCATGACGGAGGAGGGCGGTCTGATGGAAATGCTCTACAGCTACACCGCCAGCGGCAGCGTGGCGGTCATCGAGGGCTGGATCCGGGAGGACATGGCGTTAAGCCCGGAGGAGATCGCCCGCTTCATCGCCAAGGCCACCGCCTATGGCCAGCAGGCGTTTCTCAAGGATTTCGCATGAGTTAAGAACTCATGCGAAAGCGAAGGGAACGAGGCCGGAATGATTGAACCTTGGAGGACTTCGGCCCTCCAAACGTCCTGCGGATTTCCAATCACCTGCAGTCGGAGGAACCCTATCCGTGGCTGCAATTGGCCGCGTCGATGGCCAGCACGGCCATCAGCGCCATCAGCGCGTCCTCGTCCCGCTCAACCTCGATCTGGTAGGTGTCCGTCCAGCGCCAAAGCTCTTTGCCAACGCTTGCGACCAGCCGGTCCCCGTCCAGAATCTCGTAATTCCACTCCAGCCAGTCGCCTTCCACGCGCCAGCCGTTCAGCTCGATTTCAAACCGCGGCTTTAAAAACGTGAACTCCTTTCGGATCACGCCCGCGTAACTGTCGCCCAGATGCACCTCGAACCGGGGCAGGAAGGAGAGCACCTTCTCCTTGACCATACCCATTTCGTTTCCGTCCCGGTCAAAAACCTTCAGGCAGTGCCCCCAGGCGAGCACGCCCTGCACTGTGTACAGGGTCTCCCCCTGCTCGTCATAGATGTCGTAGCTGTCCAGCCACGAGAAAAACCGCTGCTTGAAAAGCATCCGCATGGCGCTACCCCCTTTCCCTGGAAAGTATACCATCACCGGTAATTTGATGGAATAGTTGGCGGCGCATTCGTCGGAAGTCGCGTCCCATCGCCACGCGCTGGCGCATCAAAGTACAGACGTGCTTCACATCCTGTCGCGCCCGTTCATTTCGCCGACCGCCGCCTTAAGAAGGGCAGCCTGCCGCTCGTCCAGACCGAGCACAAAGGGATGGGTCCAGCCCTTGACGGCAATGCTGCAGGCGTGATCTCCGTCCTCATCGACCTCCGGCGCAACTTCCACCCCCACCACGTCGGAAGCCGGTACGATGGTCGTCCATACCGGGCCTTTCACATACGCGGCATAGTCTTTGATCAGCACCCAGTCGCAGAGAACCGTCACGCCGGAAGCGTCATACAGCGGACGCTCCGCCTGAAGGTTGATTTTGCGGCAGAGTTCGCGAAAATCCCCTTCCTTCGCGATCCGGCGGCCAAGGTTCGTGCGCTTACGAAGAAGGCTCGACCCGTTCAGCCAGAACAGCGCCACGGCCAGCAGGATGAAAAGGCCTGTCAACGAATAAAACGGCACCGGCGAGGCCGCGTCGTACAGAACGTAGATGTTTGATCCGTTGGGCGCGGTCTCCCGGAGGATCTGGGCGTTCAGTTCCCGGTAAGCGGTCTGCACATGCACGACACCCGTGTCGTCCAGCACGCCCTCCGTCAGGTAGATCACTGAAAAACCGCTCCCCGCCAGCCGGTAGACGTTGAAGGTTCTGTCCGTCCGGGAAGGGCCGGAAATAACCCTCAGGATCTGCGAGGTCAGCGATTCCTGTACCGTCGTAATGGTTTCGGTCGAAATAACGAAGCTCACCATCATGTCCAGCGAGGAAGTGTAGGGCAGTACGCCGTCCATGAAGTCGCTCCGGCTGAAGCGCTCCGCTTTATCCGCCGAGTCCAGCGTGTACACGCCGGACAGGATGGGCAGAAGCGCGGTATAGCACATCAGAAGCGCGAAGAGCGCGAACATCCCGCCCGCGAGGGCCATGATGACCCTCGATACCCTTCGCTCGCCGTCCATCATCTTTTCGATCCAATGTTTCATACCGTTCACCTCGCCATAAAGTGCGCGGGGGATCATTCGTAAATTGCGCTTCGGCAGGGCGCTGCGGATCATTCCTTGCGCAGGAAGATCCACCACTTCGAGTCGAAGCCGTCGAGCGTTACCTCCCGGCAGCCCGGAAGCGCATTCAGCCAGGGGCGCACCATGTCTAGCATGTCCTCAAACAGCCGCGGCGGGTAGCCCCAGTCCAGGTCCAGCTGGAACATGTAGTGGTTGATGGCGACATGGCCGCCTTCGCGCAAGGTCGGCAGCAGTGAACGAATCAGTTGAAGAAACGGCTCGCGCACACTGGCCTCGAGCGTGCCCGCGGCGACCTCGCGTTTCAGCATATCGATCATCGCGCGCAGCGTCTCCATCCAGTCCGAGTAAACGGTGTCCACGCCTTCCCGCGCGCACAGGATGGCCTGCAGCACGTCGTTGACGGCGTGCTGGAAGGCGATGACGTCCGCCAGACCGTCCCCGACGTGCGAGCGGATGTTGGCCGCGTCGTCCTTAACCAGCTCGAATTCGAGCGGCAGGCCGCGCGTTTTTGCGAGAAGGCTTTCGTTCAGCCTTTCGTTCATGTTGGCCGCGATGTACCGGCTGCCGGGGCGCAGCCGGGCCATGCACTGCGGGATCATGTCCGCGTCACCGGAGGCCACCTCGATCAGCGTGAATGTTCCTTCCGGTTGAAGCCTCTTAAGCGCCTCGCCCCAGCGCGCCCGAAAGTACGCCTCGTTAACGGCGGTAAACCGCGCGATGGGCGCGGTCAGGAGCGCGCGAAGCTGCGCCGCCCGCTCCTCCGCAGGGATCGCGTCATACTGTTTCAGTTCATCCTCGCCAAGGAATTCTCTCGCGCACCCGTCAAGCCGGGGCAGCCAGCGGGCAACATCGGCCAGTGGAATCATCGCCATCCTCCTTACCGGATGTATGCATTTCATTATACTGGAACACCCAAATGATGGCAAGCGGGTTCGAGCGCCCGCTCGAACCCGCTTGCAGAGTATTTAACCGTACTGACTTACCGAATCGCTTCAGCTACCGGCGTCGGCGGAATTGCTGTACCCGCGCTGCTCCCAGTAGCCCAGGTAGTTGGGGTCGTCCGACAGCGTGATGCGGTTCACCCAGCGCGCCCATTTGTAGCCGAGCTTATCTTCCGCGACCACGATGAAGGGGTAGCCCATCTCCGGCGGCAGGTTGAGCCCGTTGGCCTGATATGCCAGGATCAGCTGCTTGTCCCGAATGGTCGCAAGCGGCAGCGACGTGGTGTAGCCGTCCACCGCGGTGAAGATCACCGTAACCGCCTCGGGTTTCACGCCCGCCTTGTTCAAAAGGTCGTTCAGCAATACGCCCTTCCAGAGCACCGTGGCATCCCAGCCCTCCACGCAGTGCAGGGTGATCAGCCGCTCATAGGCTTCCAGCGCCTTCACCTGGTCGTAGGTAAGCGTCTGGTTCGTTTCCACCAGGCCGTCAATGGCGAGCGTGTAGGTATTGATGTCCACGTGCTGTACGCCCTTGATGGAGTTATCCCTCGGTCCGATGGCGGGATCGAGCCGCGCGCCCTTGTACTCCGTGACCTCGCCCTCCCGGTAGCGCTTCTGGGTGGCCGCGGAAACGCCGTCCGGCTTCCCCTCTTCGGAAACCACCGGCCGCATGCATCCGGTGAGTAAAAGCAGCATGGCCATCAAAACCAGCGCCAGTTTCTTCATGCGCATTCCCCCCCTTTTTCCATGGAAACCGCTTGGTTTCCACGAGTAATATACCCGCGCCGCCATGGATAAAAACGTCCGGCGGAGCGAAGGGCCGCGCCGCCGGACAATTTGCACTTTTACGATGAGCAATCAGGATTTTGGGGAATCCGCCGGGCCGGACGAAGGGTTTCCGCGCCCGCGCCGGAGCGCGTAGGCGACGGACGCGGCGATCGAAATCCCCAGCGCAATCGCGCCTGCGGAGAGCATGGTGTTGGAGCCTGCCTCGGCGGCGTCGGCATAGCGGTTCTGCACCAGCGCCAGCATGGTGTTGTAGAGGCCCGCGCCCGGCACCATCGGGATCACCGAGACGGTCAGAAAGATGGTCGCCGGCGCGCGAAGCCTCCGAGCCATCCACTCGCCCATCAGCGCCGCCAGTAGGGAGCCGAAGAAGACCCCCGCCCACTCGGCTCCGATCTTCGCGCCGGACCAGAGGCCAAGCGCGTAGCCCGCCACCGCCGCAAGTGACGCCGGGATAATCAGCCGAAGGGGTGTGCGGAACAGCAGCGCGAAGAGCGCCGCCGCCAGAAAGCACCCGATCAGGTTCAGCGCCAGATCCATCCCGCCGCCTCCCATCCCCCGGCCAGCCCACCGGAGCAGATTCAACACTGCCACAAACCCGGTCATTGCTCTCATCGTTCCCGGCGACCCGTGCGCCGGGAACGTGTTTCGCCTACCAGTGCACACACTGGTAGACGAAACAATACCACAAGTCAGGGAGCCGCCCGGAAATTCCTCAGAATTTCATGGCTCCCGCAGTCCTCTTCCTTCGCGCCCAAAAGCCGCCCGGCGGATTTTGGGCGCCCAACGTTATGCGCCGCCCTTTAGCAGCATCCAAGCGGAAATTGAAAGGCCCGCGCCCGCGGCCAGCACCACCGCGCGGATCAGCGCTTCCCCGGCGCGGGCCATGCCGGACACCAAATCGCCCCTCATGGCGTCGCGGATGGCATTGGTAAACGCCAGACCCGGAAGCAGCGGCATCAGCCCCGAGATGGTGATGCGGTTGACGTCGCCCAGGTGGAACACGGTCGTCATGATCAGCGCCATCAGCGCCGTCAGCAACCCACCCATGAGGCTGATCAGCGGCAGCCCCGCCTCATCCCGCAGCTGGCCCGCCACCGTCTGCGCCAGAAACGCGCTCGCGCCCGCCGCGACCAGGTCAAACGGCGTGCCGCCGAAGGTCAGCGCGAACATTGAAGACGAACCCGCGGCGATCAGGCTCTGCCCAAACCAGTGCATCGGCGGCTTTGCGGCCAGCGCGGTCAGCTCGGCTTCGGCCTCGTCCAGCCCCCGCGCGCCGGAGGCCAGTTCCCGGGAGATGGCGTTGACGCGGTCGATCTTTGAAAAATCCACCTGCCGCCGCGGTACCCGACCGATCAGCGATTTTTCCCCGGCGACGGACAGCATGATGCCGGTCGGAAAGGCGATCGCTTCCGATTCATACCCGAACGCCCGGCAGATGTGCCGCGCGGTTTCCTCGGCGCGGTAGGTCTCGCCGCCGTTGCCCAGCATGAGCTGGGCGGCCAGCCGCGCCACCCTCGCCACCTGTCCCAGCGTGTCCTCCGCCATGATCATCCCTCCCGGCGCATCCATTATCCCCGAACGAAAGCCCTGTGTCAATGCGCAAAGAGCGCCCTCCGCATGGCGAGCGCCCTTTTTCCACTATTATTATACTGGATTCCGTGAAAAACTACAAGACTGTTCTTTTGGCCGGCGTTGTGGTACCCTGTGCCTACGCTTTCGTGAAAGGGGCGATGATTCTTGAAAGGCCATGATGTGGCGCTGGAACTGGAGCGGAGGCACCTTGCGCGGGTGCTTGGCATCGCGCGAGGACAGCTTTGGGACGTCGAACAAAGCGAAGCGCGCCACGGCGCGGCGATGAACGAGGCCCGAAGGGAAATGCGCGAGCAGACGGAGCACAAGTTCGGGAACCTGTGGGCCTCGGACGATTTTGAGGCGCTCGCCAACCTCAACCAGTTCGCGCAGCCGCTCGCCGTGGGCGAAATCACGCAGGAAATGCGGCTCGAAAAGATCCGCTCGCTTCGGAACATGCTGGAGGCGCCCTATTTCGCACGGATCGACCTGAGCTATGATGGCGAGAGCGATGCCGAAGCGGTCTACATCGGTCGCGCCACGCTGAAGGACGATGCGACCCACGAGCTTTACGTCCACGACTGGCGCTCGCCGGTCGCCAGCGTTTTCTACCGCTTTGGCCGGGGAACTGCGCACTACGACGCGCCGGGCGGGCGCATCGATTGCGACATGACATTGAAGCGCCAGTTCGAGATCCGGCGCGGCGCACTGGAATACTTTTTCGACGCGGATGTGGAGGTGCAGGACGGCTTCCTTCGCGCCATGCTCTCGCAGAACGCCTCGCCCCGAATGAAGGCCATTGTCGAGACCATCCAGCGCGATCAGGACCTCGCCATCCGAGATACGGAGCACGAACTGATGATGGTGCAGGGCGCGGCGGGCAGCGGCAAGTCCTCCATCGCGCTGCACCGGATCGCCTACCTGATGTACGAGGGTCTGTCCTCGCCGCTAGCGGCCAGCGACATCCTGATCCTCTCGCCGAACGCGCTGTTTGAGCGCTACATCCACGGGGTGCTGCCCGAACTGGGCGAGCGCAGCGTCGAGACGGTAACGCTGGAACAGCTATTGTCCAAGACACTCGGCGGCGCGAAGATCGAGGCGCGAGGCGAGCGGTTCGAGCGCCTCTGTCTCGCGGAACCCGAAGCGCGCGCGCTGACGCGGGCATCGATGGCCTTCAAGTCCTCCGAAGCGTTCCTGACGGTGCTGAACCGCTTTCTCCGGGAACTCCCCCACCGCTGGATCGACTTTCAGGACGTGAGCTACGGCGGGCGCACCATCGCCACCCGGCATCGGCTGAAGCAGCGCGCGATCAAGGAAGATGGCGCAGTGCCGCTCGGCGTCCGGCTTCGGCGGATGGAGATGTCGCTCTGGGACGGAATCCACCAGCGGAAACCGTCGCGCATGCAGCGGCTCGTCGCCTGCGCGCGCCGTAGCCCCCAGCACGCGACGGAGATCGAGGAATGCGCGCGGGCCTACTCGATCCTGGAGTGCTGGGCGCTTCGGCGGCACATCCGCTCGTTCACGCGGCTTGATCCCCTCTCGCTCTACCGGCGGCTGATCTCGAACGAGGCGTCCTTCCGGCGGCTTTCAAAGGGGCTGGAACTGCCCGGAAACCTGCGGGAAATCCTGAAACGCACGAACGAAGCGCTTTCCGGCTCGAAGCTGCCCTTCGAGGACGCGACCGCGATCGCGTACCTCTCGCTTTGCATGGAAGGCGCGGGCCGCACCCAGCGCATCCGTCAAGTGGTGGTGGACGAAGCGCAGGACTACGACCCGGCGCAGTACGCCGTCTTGAACCGGCTGTTCCCATGGGCGCGCTTCACGGTGCTGGGGGACGTGAACCAGGCGCTGGACCGCAAGGCGCACAGAACCCTGTACGATCGGATCGCGAAAGTCCTGAACCGCCGCAGCGCGCTGATGGTGGAACTTGACAAGAGCTTCCGCTGCACCCGCGAAATCCTTAACTACAGTCTCCGGTTCCTGGACGACGCCACCGGCATCCAGAGCTTCAACCGCAGCGGCGAAGCGCCCGTCGAGCGCGTGGCAGATAACCTGAAGGAACTCGACCGCATGATCACGGAGGATGTCCAAAGCCTCCGGGACATGGGCATGAACTCCATCGCGCTGATCGCGAAGACCAATCGGGACGCGCGAAAATGGCACGCGCGCCTGAAAAAAGCTCTGGACTTCGGGCTGATCGACAGCGAAGCCGGGGGTGAAACCGTCGGCGCGTTTGTGATCCCGCTGCAGCTCTCCAAGGGCTTGGAATTTGACGCGGTGCTGGTGCTGGACGTGGATCAATACGACGAAGGCGAAGACAAGAGGCTTCTCTACGTGGCGTGCACCCGCGCGCTGCACCGGCTAAGCCTATACCGCATCGAAAAGCAATCGGAAGGGGGCGGGCGCGCATGATGTACGGCGAAATCCGACGCATGCTGGCGGAGATCCTGGGGCAGGAAGAGGCGCAGATCGCGCCCGGGACAAAGCTGTGGCGCTCGGTGGACGCGGTCAGCCTTTCAAAGCTGCTCATCGCCTGCGAGCGCCGGTACAAAATCACCATCGACGACGAGCGGGTGCCGGACCTGCGCCGCCTCGCGGACCTCGTGGAATACGTCCGTCAAAAATCATCCGAGGGCCGGGATGATTACGTCCAACCGGACGAGCGCGGCCGGGACGCCTGGTATTACGAGTGAGTAGGCCGTCCGGTCCCGCGCAGCTATTCACCCAGCCTTACTGGGCGCGCTCCAGATACTCCAGGTATTCGTCGTAGCTCTCGCGCCGGTCGACGAGCGCGCCCGGCAGGATCTCGATCACGCGGTTGGCCACCGTCTGCATCACCTGATGGTCTCTCGAGGTAAACAGCATCGTGCCCTTGAAGTCCACCATCCCCTCGTTGAGCGCGGTGATGGCCTCGAGGTCCAGGTGGTTGGTCGGCTCGTCCATGATCAGCACATTCGCGCCGGAGACCATCATCTTGGCCAGGATGCAGCGCACCCGCTCGCCGCCAGAGAGCACCCGCGCCTCTTTGAGCGCCTCCTCGCCGGAGAACAGCATGCGCCCCAGCCACCCGCGGATGGTGACCTCATGCTTTTCCTCGGAGAACTGCCTCAGCCAGTCGATCAGCGTCAGGTTTACGCCGTCGAAGTACGCCGCGTTGTCATTGGGGAAATACGCCTGCGACGTGGTGACGCCCCAGGTGAAGCCGCCCTCGTCCGGCTCGACCTCCCCCATAAGGATCTGAAAGAGCGTGGTCTTGGCCAGCTCGTCCTTCCCGGCGAAGGCGATCTTGTCGCCCGGACGCACGATGAAGCTGACCTTGTCCAGCACCTTGCGCCCACCGATGGTCTTCGTGATGCCGTTTACAGACAAAACGTCGTTCCCCACCTGCCGGGACTGCTCGAAGTGGATGAACGGGTAGCGGCGGGAGGACGCCACGAAGTTCTCCATCGTGAGGTTGTCCAGCAGCTTTTTCCGGGAGGTCGCCTGTCGGGATTTCGACGCGTTGGCACTGAACCGCCGGATGAACTCCTCCAGTTCCTTCGCCTTTTCCTCGTTGCGCTTGCGCTGGTCGCGGGCCTGCCGCGCGGCCAGCTGGGTGTACTGGTACCAGAAGTCGTAGTTACCCACGTACATCTGGATCTTGCCGAAGTCGATGTCCACGATGTGGGTGCAGACGTGGTTCAAAAAGTGGCGGTCGTGGGACACCACGATGACCGTGTTCGGGAAATCGAGCAGGAACTCCTCCAGCCACTTGATGGCGTGGAGGTCGAGGTTGTTGGTCGGCTCGTCCATAAGGAGGATGTCCGGCGACGCGAAGAGCGCCTGCGCCAGCAGCACCTTGACCTTCCGCGGGCCGTCCAGTTCACTCATGTTCATCCGGTGGTATTCGCCGGTGACGCTGAGGCCGTTGAGCAGGGTCTCCGCGTTGGGCTCGGCGTTCCAGCCGTCCAGTTCCGCGAACTCGCCCTCAAGCTCCGCCAGCTTCACGCCGTCGGCGTCCGAGAAGTCGGCCTTCTGGTAGAGCTTCTCCTTCTCCATCATCACCTGATAGAGGCGCTTGTGGCCCATCAGCACCGTGTCGAGCGCCGTGTGCCCGTCAAAGGCGAAGTGGTCCTGCCTCAAAACCGCCAGGCGCTCGCCGGGCTTGATCGTGATATCGCCCTTCGTGGGTTCGATCTCCCCGGAAAGGATTTTTAGAAACGTCGACTTGCCGGTGCCGTTCGCGCCGATCAAGCCGTAGCAGTTGCCCGCGGTGAACGACACGTTGACATCCTTGAACAGCTCCCGGCCGCCGTATTGAAGGGAAATCCCCTGTGCGCTGATCATGTGTACTCCTTTTCCTTATAGAAGGTATTCAATATTTATATGTAGTTTGGCGGTTAGAATTCCCGCCCGCGCCTTAAGTTCGCATCAGCGATTCCACGAACTGCCGGGCGACCCGCGGCGACCGCCCGCCGCGCTCGATGGCGTACCGCTCCGCCAGAAGATCGAGCTCCTCGAGGTCGTCCACGCCGTACTGAAGCGCCAGCTCCCGGACGATCATCAGGTACTGCGCCCGGTCGGGCTTGAAGAAACTTACCGCCAGTCCGAACCGCTGCGAAAGCGAAATCTGCCCCTGAATGGTCTCGTTCCGGTGGATTTCGTCGTCGCCCCGGTCGGAGAACCGCTCGCTGACGATGTGCCGCCGATTGCTGGTGGCGTAGATGACCACGTTTTTCGTCCGCGCGGAGGCCGTGCCCTCCAGGATCGCCTTCAGCGCGCCGACCTCGCCACTGTCCTCGGCGAAGGACAGGTCGTCGATGAACAGGATGAACTTCAGCGGGTTTCCCCTCAGGCGCTCCGCGACGGCCGGAATCTCGCCGAGCTGGTTCTTCCTGAACTCGATCAGCCTCAAGCCCTCTCCGGCGTACTCGTTCACCAACGCCTTGATGGTGGAGGATTTGCCCGTTCCCGCGTCCCCATACAAAAGCGCGTTGGCCGCGGGCTTCCCTTCCAGCAGCGCCCGGGTGTTTTGAGCGACGGCCTTCCGCTCCCGCCCGTAGCCCTTCAAATCGGAAAGCCGCACCGGATCGGGGCAATAGACCGGCGCGACCCAGCCATCCGCGACCGAGAACATGTGATGCTTCAAGAACACCCCATAGCCCGAAGCGCCGATGCTGCGGAGGAAGCGTTCGTAGTCCGCCGCAAAATCCGCCGGGCGGGTTTTCCACTCCGGCAGGTACCCATCATAGCCAATCGCGTCCTTGACCGTCCGTGCGGAAAGCTGCGAAACCTCCTGCAGAACCTTCAGCTCATTTTCAAGGCATTCTGAAAGCTCCGGGCCGAACGCTTCTCCGCGGGCGCGCCGCAGCACACAGAGGTTCTCGTCGGACACAACTTTATCCCAGACGCAGTCGGTGAGGTTCTCCCCCTCCTGAAAGAGGCCCGAAGCGAAGTCCGCGTAGGCCGCCAGCCTCTCGGCCATGCCCTTGCCGGAGAGCGTGAGAAGCGCGGACAGCAAGCCGAGCACCTCATCCCGGAGGAGCATCCGGAAGATCGTCAGCGTCTGCAGCTTCAGGTTCAGGTCCTCGAGGTACGCCAAACGGATCGTTCCCTTCCGTACGCCGCGCCGCCCGGCGCGAAAATGCCCAAACATCATCCAGTATAAACGCCCGAAGTAAAGGAAACAAGCGGAAAGCGGCTAAACCCATGCGTAGCTTCGCAAAAGTCAGGCCCGCCGGGTTCGGCGGGCCTGACTCAATCCATTTATTTGGGGTTTTCCTTTTTGCTTTTGGCTGCCTCAGGATTCGAACCGGATGTCGATGGAGCCGTTCGTCGTATGCGCGGAGAGCGTCTTCGCGCCGCCGGCGGAGTTGGAGAGGTTGCTGGAGCCGTTGACGGTGCCGGCGCTCACGGTGTAATCCTGCGCGCTGCCCGAGATCATGCCGGAGATGGAGCCGTTGGTCGTGGACATTTCAATCGAGGTGTTGACCGAGACGCCGTCCACCTGGACGCGGCCGTTCATGCCCCGGGCGACAAGGGAATCCGCCTTCAGGCCGCTCAGCGTCACCGTGCCGTTGACGGTGGTGGCGTTGGCTTCGCCGGTGGCGTCCACCTTGCTCAGGCGGATGTTTCCGTTGGTGGTGGCGGCGCGCAGCTTGCCCGCCATCTGGTCCTCCACGTTCACGGTGCCGTTGACCGTCGTGAGTTCAAGATCGCTCCGGTAGTCCGCGGGCAGCGCGACGGTGACGTGGGTGTCCTTCAGGCCCCAGTTGATGCCGATGTACTCATACCACCTGCGGTTGTCGTAGTACCGCATGGATAGTTTGCCGTCCGCGCCAACGCCGATTTCGTAGCGGTCCTTGTCGCTTTCGTAGTAAGTGATGGTGATGTTCCGGTCCGCGGAACGGGTCACTTCGATGGTGTTGTTGACGTCGGCGACCTTGATCGCCTTCACCTTGTCCGACTCGACGACGTACTGCTTCTGTTCAAAATTTACGTTTCTTTGCAGCTTATCCGGGTTGAAGCCCACGGAAGCGAAGCCGATCGTTCCGAGCAGGATGCCGGCCACCAGCAGGATGGCGCCGAGGACCGTGAGATTTCTTTTCATTTTAGGCAGCCTCTTTTCTGATCAATATGGATTTTATGCCTCGGGCGGTTGCGGCCATTGCGCGGAAGGTCAGCCTTACAGCCTGGATCGCGGGTTGGTAGAGCAGCAGCGAGATGCCGATCAGGGTCAAGCCTCCGCCGACGTAGAAGAGCATGGTGGGCATCCCGCCGACAAAGGGCCCGGTAAAGATGCTGACGAGCCCGGCTGCGACGAAGGAGATCACCACGGCCCAGAGCGACACGATCAGGGACCAGATCACCACGAACATCGACAGCACGATGGCAAAGGCGGCGATGAGGAGCGGCAGCCACACGGGCGATCCGAGTACCAAGAGGACGATCGTACCGGCGGAGAGGTGCCGGGGCTTCTTCGCGCGGATGAGCTTGGCAAGCGGCGCGTCCTGGAGCGCCTGCTCGGCGATGGCGCCGATCGACTCCATGCCCTCGATCGCCTGTTCCTCCGTCATGCCCTCCTCAACCCGGTCGTCGATGATTTCGCTGTAGTACGCCAGCGTCTTTTTGATCTCCACCTCGTCCAGCGCGTGGAGGCGGCCCTTCAGTTCCGCGAGGAATTCCTGCCTGTTCATCCCCTGTACCCCTCCTTTATGAATCGATAGATTTTGTCGATTTCGGACCACTCGTTCAGAAACTCCTGAATCCGCGCCCGCCCTTTCGGCGTGATCGAGTAGTACCTTCTGAGGCGGCCGCTGTGCTCCACCGAGTACACCCCGACGAATCCGTCCCCTTCCAGGCGCTTTAAGATCGGATAGAGCGTCGATTCGGAAATCTCCACCGCCGGGCTCGCGTCCTTGATGATTTGGTAGCCGTAGGAATCGCCTTTTTCCAGCACTTTCAGTGCGCAGATTTCCAGGATACCGCGCTTCAACTGCGTGTCCACTCGCAACACCTCCTTACGCATAATACTATACATCGCATAGTACTGTGCGGTCAATAGCTCGGAGGTTCAGCTTTGGTTAATTGTGGAGGGTATTCCGCCGAAAACGCTGTGTTTTGCGTCGGTTTTCGTTATTCCTGTCCGCCGTTTGGCGGTTTGACCTGCGCGGCGGGGCTGTCAGAATACCTTCCATCCGATCAGCCTTCGGGATGACGCGTTCGATGCTCACGACCATTACCCCGTCCGGCAGCGCGCGGGCGAGGAAACAGGGGGGAATGCGGTCAGATGCAGCGCGGCGATATGATATGCATTCAGTCTAGCAAGCCCCGCTTGAAATGTAAACAGGAATCAGCGGCATAATGAAAGGCGGGGCATCAACCCCGCCCCCCCTTGATCAGAAGTGTGCGTCCAGGAAGCCCAGAACGGCTTCGGAATAGGCCTTGTCCTCCTCGGGATGCAGGAAATGGTCGTCGCAGATGAAGTGGTAATCCCCCTCCACGACGTATGTCTCGGCCTCCGGGCGTGCGGCCTTCAGCATTTCAAAGCTGGCGTAGGGTACCTGCGTGTCGCCCTTCGAGTGCATGAGAAGCGCCGGGCGGCCATCCAGCTTCTTGATCTCGTTTAGCGGGTTTATCCACAGCCCGTCAGGGCCGTATTTGACGAGCATGTACAGCCAGACATACGGCTTTTCCATCTCGCAGACAAGCTTGGGGATGCCCATCAACTCCATGTTGTACGCGAAGACGTCCGGCCAGGTGGAAAACGCGCTGAGCGTGATGAGCGCGTCGATCTCGGGCGTCTCGCCGATGGCGTTCACGGCGGTGCCCGCACCCATCGAAAGCCCATAGACGACGACCGGAAGGTCCGGGTCCAGTTCCTTGATATATTGCATGGCGGCCTGAACGTCCAGGACTTCCTTCGTGCCCAGGCAGATGAGGTCGCCTTCGCTCTCCCCGTGGGCGCGCATCTCGACCAGCACCGACGAGAAGCCTTCCTTCCTCAGCATGGCGGCATGGCCGAAGAACGCCGTGACCGACGGGCTGTGGATGCCCGACAAAAAGACCACCGCCGCGCGCGGGTTCTCCGCGTCCACCCGCCAGGCGGCCAGCTTCAGGCCGTCCCCGGTGGTCAGCGTCAGGGGTTCAGCCGTCAGGCCATAATCCGACGCGCTGTAGACCTTGTTGAAATTCACGTGCAAGTCTACAAGACTGCGCATCTGAAGAAACGGGATCGCCGCTAGGCCCAAGACGATAAGCGTAATCAGTACGCCCGCAATGAACGCGAGCGCTTTGGGCCACCTGTGCTTGCGGGTTTGAACGGTTGTCATCGCTGCATTTCCCCCATGCTCCGGTTTTGGAATCCGCCGTGGCCTGAATCCGGCTTATTCGCCCGGCCCGGCGATGATCGTGTCGCAGGCGGCGGCGTTCAGCCGGTGTCGGACGATCTCCTGATACTCGGTGGAATAATACCACGCCTTCAGCGATTCCCGGTCGGGGAACTCGATCAGCACGACGCGGGAATAATTCCACGCGCCCTCCAGGACCTCGGGGCTTTTGTCTACCGCGAGGTACTTCCCGTTGAACTTTGGGAACACCTCATCCACGCGCTCGAGGTACTTCTGGTACTCCTCCTCGTCGTGGATGGCGATGTTGGCGATGAAATACGCGCTCATACCGCTCCCCCTCCCCCCGCATTATACACGGTTTTGATTGAATGTGTATGAACACGGACGGCCCGGCGGACGCTATGGAAAAGAAATTTTCACCTGCGCAGCCATGCCAACATGAAATTTCCGGAGACCGACGGCTGCGCGGCGAAACGGCCGTTTGAAGCGGGGCGATCCGTTTATACATACTCTATAGGCTTAGCGCCGGAGGGATATCATGGAAGTTTTTGAAGAATACATCTCGCAGATCGAGAACGCGGAAAACCGGGACAGGACCCGGGAGGTCCTGAATTGGGTGACGGAAAAATTCCCGAACCTTGCGCACAGGATCGCGTGGAACCAGCCGATGTTTACCGACCACGGCACCTTCATCATCGGCTTCAGCGTGTCCAAGCACCATCTGGCCGTTGCCCCCGAAAAGGCGGGCATCCTGCGCTTTTCCGGGGAAATCGTCGAAGCCGGATACGAGCATACAAAGGAAATAATTCGGTTCCCGTGGGACCGCCCGTTCGACTATCATCTATTGGAAAGGATCATCACGTTCAACATCCTGGACAAAGTGGACTGCGCGACCTTCTGGCGCAAATAGACGCCCAACTCAGCACCGAGGGGCGTCCACTCATCTCACCTTCCTTGACACAAGCCCCCGCTTCCCCTATAATGGGCCGAGGGCGCAAGGCGCACAAAACCCTCGGATCAGTGATTCGGAAAGGAAACCATGACGCGGGATGACTTTTTACCGGTGACCCCGGAGGACATGCGCCGCCGGGGTTGGGACGCGCCGGATTTCGTATATGTATGCGGGGATGCCTATGTGGATCATCCCTCCTTTGGCCATGCCATCATCGGGCGGGTACTGGAAAGTGCTGGATACAAGGTTGCCATGCTCTGCCTGCCGCCCCATCAGGATGCGTCCGCCTTCCGCCGCTTTGGGAAACCCAGGCTCGGCTTTCTGGTGTCCGCAGGCGTCATCGACAGCATGGTCAACCACTACACCGCTGCGAAAAAGTCCCGGAGTGAGGACGTGTACGCGCCCGGCGGCAAGGCGGGGATGCGCCCGGACCGGGCGACCATCGTCTACTGCAACCGCATCCGGCAGGCGTATTCCGACGTGCCCATCCTGATCGGCGGGCCGGAAGCCTCGCTGCGCCGCTTCTCCCACTACGACTATTGGGACGACAAGGTGCGCCGCTCCATGCTGGTGGACAGCGGCGCGACGCTGCTTTTATACGGCATGGGCGAAACCTCCATTCTGGAATGCGCCCGGTGGCTTGAGGACGGCGCGCCGCAGGAGGCGCTTCCCGGCGTCCGCGGCATCTGCTACCTGCAGAAGGAAAAACCCGAGGGCGTGGCGGAGGTCCCCTCCCATCGCGTGGTCTCGGAGGACAGGGCCGCCTATGCCCGCGCCTTCATGGCGCAGTACGACGAGCAGGACCCGTACCGCGGGGTGGCGCTCTGCCAGCAGCAGGACGAGCGGCGCTGGCTGATCCAGACGCCGCCGTGCTTCCCGCTGAGCCGGGAGGATCTGGACAGGGTGTACGCCCTGCCATACACCCGCCGCTGGCACCCGGACTACGACGCGCTGGGCGGTGTGCCCGCCCTGCAGGAGGTGGAGTTTTCCATCTCCGCCACCCGCGGCTGTTTCGGCGGGTGCAGCTTTTGCGCGCTCACGTTTCATCAGGGACGCATCGTGCAGTCCCGAAGCCCGGATTCCATCGTCGCCGAGGCGGAAATGCTGACCAAACTCCCCGGCTTCAAGGGCTACATCCACGATGTCGGAGGCCCTACCGCCAACTTCCGCCGCCCGGCCTGTGCGAAGCAATGCACCCAGGGGGCCTGCAAGGACAGGCAATGCCTGTACCCCAAGCCCTGCGCCCGCCTGACGCCCGACCACAGCGAACTCCTGTCCATCCTACGAAGGATCCGGGCGCTGCGCGGCGTCAAGAAGGTGTTCATCCGCTCCGGGCTGCGCTACGATTACATGCTGCTGGACAAGGACAGAGCCTTCCTCCGCGAACTGTGCCAGCACCACGTCAGCGGCCAGTTGAAGGTGGCCCCGGAGCACATCTCCCCCCGTGTGCTGGCCCTGATGGGCAAGCCCGGCCGGGAGGTTTACGACGCGTTCGTGCAGAAGTACGAGGCCCTCAACCGCGATCTCGGGATGGAGCAGTACCTCGTACCCTACCTGATGAGCAGCCACCCCGGCAGCGACCTGAACGCCGCGGTGGAGCTGGCGCTCTACCTCCGGGACACGGGCCACCAACCGGAGCAGGTGCAGGATTTCTATCCCACCCCAGGCACGCTGAGCACCTGCATGTTCTATACGGGTCTCGACCCCCGTTCCATGAAACCCGTGTTCGTGCCGCGTACATTCCATGAAAAGGCCATGCAGCGTGCGCTCCTGCAGTACAAGAAGCCGCAGAACCGCCATCTTGTGCTGGAGGCGCTCACCGAGTGCGGCCGGGAGGACCTGATCGGCTACGGCAGGGACTGCCTGGTGCGCCCCATGGAGCGCAGTTCGTTCCAACGGCCCGAAGGAGCGCGCGGGGATGGTCAGGCGGACGACCGGGACAAGCGGATATCCCGGAGCGCCGGGGCGGGGCATCCACGGCAGGGTACGGCATCGCCCGCCCGGAGCGGCACGAAAGGTAAGCCAAGCCCATCCGCCGCGCCCGCCCGAACAACGCCGCCCAAGCCCAAGTACAGCAGCAAATGGGCCAAGGCAAAGAAAAAGAAATGAACGCCATACGCCGTCCTTCGCTTCGGCAAGGGACGGCGTATCAGTATGCTTCCTACGCTTCGTAGCGGCACAATCACACCGGCAATCATTGACAGACCGAATCTTGCATGTTATTATGTTTACCGTAATAGTAAACATAATATCGGATGGTGTATTATCATGATAAACGGTTGGTTCGGTTACGATCTGTCCGATTTGAAGAGGGGCTGCGCGCCGGACGAAGAAAATCACCGCCACATCTGCCTGATCTGCGGCAAGGCCTTTGGGCACGGCGAGGTTTTTCCGATGGGCGGCCGGTTCTTCGATGCCGTGCACGCGGCGGAACTGCACGTACAAAGCGAGCATGGCGGCGTGGCGGCGGTGCTGCTGGACGAGGACAAGTCCCTGACGGGACTGACCGACAACCAGAAAGAGCTCTTCCGCAGGCTGCTCAACGGTTTCAGTGATGGCGAAATCGCCCGGGAGACCGGGGTCAAGTCCGCGACCGTACGGCATACGCGCTTTACGCTGCGCGAACGCGCCAAACAGGCGAAGCTCTACCTGGCGCTCTACGAGCTGGTGGACGCGGCGTCAAAGGCAAAGGGCAAGGGGCGCGAACTGGTCGAGGTGCACGAGGGGGCAAAAATGGTGGACGAACGCTACGTCGTCACCCGAGAGGAAGAGGAGAAAATCCTCAAAACCTGTTTTGAGTCGCTCGAACCGATGAAGTTGAAGGTCTTTTCTGCGCGGGAGAAGAAGAAAATCGTCACCCTGAGGCGCATTACCACGCTGTTCGAGCACGGCAAAAGCTATACCGAAAGGCAGGTCATTGCGCTGCTCAAGCCTGTCTTTGATGACCACGCAACCCTCCGGCGCTACCTGATCGAATACGGGTTTATGGAAAGGAACGCCGACGGCAGCGCCTACCGGCTGAAGGAGCGCCATGATCAAGCCTGATTTCCTGCACGGTGATATCGACTGCGGCATTGCGCGGCTTCGCGACCTGCGTCCGGATGACGCCCCTTCCCTGTTCGCCATCCACGAGTCGCTGAAGGACTACGAAGACATCACGCTGGAGGCGTTTTCGGAAGCGGACGTCAAGGCAATTCTCGAAAAGGCCGACCTGCCACCCGGAGGAAGCCAGGAGTTCTTCAACTCAAAAATGATCCTGGCTTCCGGCGGTTCGCCCGCCGGTTACCTGGTCACCTACAGCGGATATCCCGAGCCAAATACGCTGTGGGTCGGATCACTGTTCCTCCACAGGGACTGCCACCGCATGGGCATCGGGCGCGCCGTCATGGGCGCCGTTGCACAGGAAGCCGCCCGGAGCGGCTTTGAACGGATCGGGCTGGGCGTCTACGCGATGAACAGCTCTGGCCTTCAATTCTGGGTCGGGTGTGGGTATGACAGGACCGAAAAAGTGAGGATCACCGAGCATGGGCGGGCGATCCTGGGGCTTGTCAAAGGGCTGTAACTAACGAATACTATCGGGCGGCGAAGGCTTTCGGAACATTCATTTCGCTGGACCAGACGACGAACCTGTTTTTCCCGTCCCGCTTTGCGTGGTAGAGCGCGGCATCCGCCCTCCGGATCAGTTCCTCGCCGCCGGCCGAATCGCGATTGAAGAGGCAGATGCCGATGCTGCACGTCGGCGTATACTTGCAGCCATCGCCATTTTTCGCGATGGCGTCCATGATGCTGCGCGCCTTTTGAATCGCCACATCGTCCGCCTGAATGTCCTTGAGTAGCACCGCAAACTCGTCCCCGCCGAAGCGGTACACAATGTCGTCCTTGCGGCAGGCCGCGACCAGCGCCGAGCCCACCATTTTTAGAAGCCGGTCGCCTTCCAGGTGTCCGAAGCCGTCGTTGAAACTCTTGAAATTGTCGATGTCCATTAGCAGCATCGCGCCGCGTTCCTCCGCCCGCATCCCTGCGATGTAGTCCCGGGCCGCCGACTCCCCCGCGGCTTTATTGGCCGTTTCCGTGAGCGCGTCCCGCCTGCTCAGAAGATAGTATTTGTTCTTCAGGCTCTCGCTCTGCAAACGGAACTGCGTCATGAACACGATCACAATGACGGAGAAAACGGAGGCCGTCGTCGCTTCAAAAAGCTCGTGGGACCAGCATCCGGGGGATTTGAAGGTGAGCACCAGCGGGAAAAACAGCGCCAGGCTCGAAAGGGTCATGATCAGATGCTGGTAGGCTGGCAGTATGAAGAGCACTGGCGCCATCACGAGAAAGAGCGGGTAATACGCGGAAGGCATCTCCGGGTGCGGGAACACGCTCATGATCATGATGTAGAGCATCAGGGTGAAATAGTGCAGCAGGGTCGCCCTCTGGGCCTGCGAAGTATTCATCTTTCCCTGAGCAAGCGCACGCGTTGCGTACAGCGAAAAGGAAGCCAGCACCGGCACAATCAGGCCGTACAGCGGGGAAATCGCTTTTTCTATGAAGAACAACTGCGTGATCGCGAAGTACATAACGTACATTATGATTCCCGCGTAACCCGCCGTGCGCATCAGCTGCAGGTTCCTCACGGCGATCTCGCGGTTGAATTCCGAAAAGTAGCCCTTCTGAATGGCCGTAAGGCTTCGAAAGAATCCCACGATCCTCTTCATACAGGCTTTTCGCAAGTACAAACCATCGATGCGTTCTCCTTCCCGAATGCAACGTATCGCATCAAAGCGTATGCTGCGCCCGAAATGCCATTTCTTCCCAACAAGCTGATGCCATTATAACACAGGGGGGGCAAGCGAACAAGTGAACGGAGACATCCATTGTTTGTGTGTAACCGTGAACAGTAATAGCCCCCGGCTTCGCGACTGCGGCGCGTAAACCGGGGGCACAAGATCAGGCAGCGTCTTCAGCCTTTGGCAAACTGGCCAATCTTCCTGTCCATGTTTGAGATATGCTGGGTCAGCCACTGGAGCACCAGCTGGTTGGCGTTCAGGATGACCAGAAGGTTCCCGCCAGAGGCGGCGTATTCGCTGCGCAGCTTGGCAAGCTGGCGGATGAACTCGGCGTGGGCGGCTTTCTGCTGGTTCAGGCCGGGATACTTGAGGCTGATCATGTACCTTTCTTCATCCGCGAAGTGCCTTTTGGTGTAATCCTCCAAAAAGCTGAGTAGTTCGCCGATGTACTCCTTCGCCTGGTGGTTCTTCCCGGCCTCGAAAAGCTTGTCCGCCTTATCAAACAACATCTTGTGCTGTTCGTCGATTATTGGCACGCCAACCGACAAGCTCTGTGTCCAAGACATAAAAAATCCCCCAACGTATCATTTGTGATGTTGCTTCCCTTTTAATAACCATTTCGGGCGACAATCAATCCTGAAAAGGCGAAAGATGCAGATTCTTGACAGTACCTCCCGGCTCCGGAGCGACATGGCACAATTCCGTGAGCCTATGCAAAAAAGGATGTTGGAGAAGGTATAACTTCTCCAACATCCTAGTGGAATCCGGCAGCGACCTACTCTCCCGGGCCGTCTCCAGCCAAGTACCATCAGCGTGTGGAGGCTTAACTTCTGTGTTCGGTATGGGAA
>JAEZHK010000059.1 GCA_023416655.1 Bacillota bacterium | reverse complement strand
GGCCGCCGCGTGATCGTGGAGCACTTTGAGATGCTGTACCCGGCGCTGGGCATCAATGCGGAGCTCCTCATCGGCATCGGCGAGGAAATCCTGGTCACCCGGCCCAACATCTTCGGCCCGGAGCCGCAGGACGTGGCGGACATCGTGTTCAAGTCCATCAAGTACCGCAAGATGGCCCACACCGCCGAGGACCTCTGCGAGCGAAAGCTCTGGGACCAATACAGAAACCGCTACCAGCACGGCGACGTGCGGCATGGGTTCCTGCTGGAATTTGACGAGATGCCGGAACTCGATATCCCAGGCATCGAGGCTTATGTCAAAAAGCGCATCGCGGACGACGTGCCCGTGTCCTTCAAGGACGAGACACACATTACTTTCGGTGAGAAAGTCCACTACTGCACCGGCCCGCGCATGCATGTGCACTCCACCGGCGAGATCGAGGGGTTCAGCCTGCTGCCCGAGATCAAGTACGATCCGATGGCGAAAAAGTACCTGCTGGTGGGCCTCGTTGGCGATTCCCCGAAGGACGGGCGCGATTTGAATCGAATTTCTTTCTAGCTGTTTTATCATGGATTCTGGAAGCGGCTTCCATGCGCTGGATGAATCTCCTTTTGACAAAGGGACCGCGGCATGGTATAATCACAGGACACCCGAAGGTCGGAGGGATGGTCATGCCGCGCCAGGAAGGCACCAAGACAATCGCGCAGAACCGCAAGGCGCGCCATGATTACTTCGTCGAGGAAGTCTGGGAAACCGGGCTGGAGCTTCGAGGCAACGAGGTCAAGTCCATCCGCCTGGGGCGCTGCAACCTGAAGGACTCCTTCGCGCAGGTGCGCAGCGGCGAGCTGTTCGTGGAGAACATGCACGTCAGTCCCTACGAGAAGGGCTCCTACTACAACGAGAACCCGCTCAGGCCCAAGCGCCTTTTGATGCACAAGGCCGAGATTCGCAAGCTCGAACAGGCCGTCATGCAGAAGGGGTTGGCGCTCATCCCGCTGTCCATCTACTTGAAGAACGGGAAGATGAAGCTGGAACTGGCGCTGTGCAAGGGCAAGAAGCTCTACGACAAGCGGGACGACGCCGCCAAGAAGGACGCCGAGCGGGAGATGGAGCGCCATTTCAGCGGGCGTGATGACCGGGATTGACTGATTTATGGGGGTGTACTGGTTTCGACGGGGATCATGGGGATTTGAGAAGCGAGCGGCGGCCCTGAACCGCCTAACAACGGGAAAAACAATAACTGCGAAAAACGATAATTTCGTTCTAGCGGCCGCTTAAGGCCGCTCGTCGGACCTGAGCCTCCCGCGGCGCAGCCACCCGGCGTCATTAAAGGCGGGGAACCAGCCTAACTAAGCTTTGCAGTAGGTGGGACTTTATGAAGCTACTAAAACCGTAAGCCCGTCTGTGGGCGTGCGGCAGAGGGAACGTTAAAACGCAGACTGCGCTCGGAGACGCTTGGGTTCTCGGGTTTTCGGACAGGGGTTCGATTCCCCTCACCTCCACCACAATAGGACGACAATCTTGATACGAGGTTGGCGTCCTTTCTTTTTGCCAAAAAGCCATGCAGTATAAGGTTTTGTGGGCTTTGGAGACGGTCGATCCACCCAAAGCCCTTATCACGCGTTTGGGCACGTCTGATGCCTGCGCGCTTCTGCACGATTCCATGTTTCACACGGGTGGGTGCCAGACATTCTGCCCGAAATTACCACTGGTGTTGGTTCACCATCCCTGCAAATTTCCTTTTTTTCTTTTCGCTTGATTTAACCCCTTTCCCTCCGTCCATATAGTTGACAGATCAAGCAGATGCGCATATGATTGATCTGTCAACTACTTATCCCCGCGTCCGAATGGAGCAACCGGAAAGCGGTGGATGGGATATTCGGAGGGACACGATGGATAACTGCAGGGCCCTGGGCCGGGATATCTTTGTCATAGACAAGTATTTTCGCATCTACTTCAAAAATGCGCTTCGTCCCTATGGATTGAACACTACGGAAGCCATGGTGCTTCTGGCGTTGTACGAACGGGGAGGCAGCTTGGGGGAGGACGTATTCCAGGACATTCATGGACATAAGCTGCAGAAATCCCAGGAGCAGATAATATCCGACCTGCAGTACGATAAGGCGGCCATGACCAGAACCATGCAGTCGCTGGAAGGCAAAGGTTTCGTCGTTCGGTGTGAAAACCCCAGGGACAGCCGCTCCTTTCTATTTTCGGCGACGGAAAAGGCGGATGCGTTCAAGCCCAATCTGATTGGTTGTTTGCGGGCGTGGAACCAACTTCTTCTCAAGGAAATCGAGGATCTGAATATCGTGAGCGGAGCCATCAAACGCATGGCGGACAACGCGAAGCATGCGATCAAAGGAGAATGAGTTATGGGAACGGATACCAAAAAACAAAATTTTGCGCTGGTGATGTTTCTTTATTTGGCGGGCATCTTTATGGGTGCCCTCGACACCGGTATCGTGACCCCGGCCAGAACGCTGATCCAGAACCAGCTGGGGGTGGATGCCGCCACCGGGATCTGGATGATTACCATCTACACCCTGGCATATGCGGCGTCCATCCCGGTGATGGGCAAGCTGGCCGATAAATTCGGACGCAAATATGTGTACCTCGTCAGCATCCTCCTGTTCGGTGTGGGCTCGCTGTTCTGCGGGCTTTCCCAGGATTTGAACAGCTTCTCCCTGCTGCTTGTCGCCCGGGCGGTGCAGGCCATCGGCGGCGGCGGCATCCTGCCCATTGCTACGGCGGAGTTCGGCACCGCGTTCCCGCCTGAAAAGCGGGGCATGGCCCTTGGATTGGTGGGCGGCGTGTACGGAATCGCAAACATCTTCGGCGCGTCTGTCGGCAGCGTCATCATCAGCATCTTCGGGCAGAACAACTGGCAGTTCATTTTCTACGTCAACATCCCCATCACGCTGTTCATCGTCGCCGCGGGGATCTTCACCCTTCGCAACAACAAGCCGGGCAGGACGGGGAAAATCGACGGCCTGGGCATTTTGACGCTGGTGGTCATGATCCTCTCTCTTCTGTACGGGCTAAAGAATCTGGACTTTTTCAACATAGGCGGAACCATCGGCACTACCGGCGTCTATCCGTTTCTGGCGGTATTTGCCGCGCTGATTCCTGTGTTCATAGTGGTGGAAAGGCGTGCTCAGGACCCGGTCATGAATCTGGGCTACTTTACAAACCGCAACATCGTTCTCACGCTGCTCATCTCATTCGTCAGCGGCTTTGTGCTGATGGGCGTGATCTTTATTCCGCAGTTCTCCGAGAACGCGCTGAAGATCGCCACCGGCTCCGGCGGGTACCTGGTCATCATCCTGGGCCTGTTCTCGGGCATTGGCGCGCCGATCTCCGGAAAGCTGATTGACAAGTTCGGCGCGAAGGTTGTGCTGGGCTTTGGCTTCCTGATGTCCATCATCGGGGCGCTGTTCCTGGTCCTGGTGACCACCGCGCATCCCAGCCTCCTCACGGTGCTGATAAGCCTTGCGCTCATCGGCACCGGCATGGGCTTTACAATCGGGACGCCGCTCAATT
Source organism: Bacillota bacterium (assembly GCA_023416655.1). Taxonomy (GTDB): domain Bacteria; phylum Bacillota; class Clostridia; order Christensenellales; family Aristaeellaceae; genus JAEZHK01. The sequence goes on along the minus strand of JAEZHK010000059.1, from coordinate 32,299 downwards.
ACATGATGCTGGCCAACACAGAGGAAAAAGAGTCCAACTCCGCATTGGCCACGCTGTCCCTGGTGCGCTCCATCGGTACGGCCGTTGCCCCGGCCATCATGGTGGGCTTCCTGGCCCATGCGGGGGCCGCGCTGCAAACCGATGTGATGAAACTCTTGCCCAAGGATGTCAGCCTGCCCGAGCTTCCCTATGCCCAGGAGATCAGCGACACGTTCAACCAGCTGAAGGCGGACCCCAACATGCAGGGGAAACTCCAGGGGATGGAAATGCCCGACCTTGCCGCCATGACCACCATGGACATCAGCATGGGTGAAAATCCCAGCTCTACCATGCCTTCGGACCTGGTGAATTTGATGAAGAACAGCGACGTGACCACCATCACGCAAAACGCCAAGACATTGGCTTCCCGGATGTTTGACCTGATGACGCCGGATGTGATCGCGAAGATTCAGGTCGGCATCGGCAAGGGCGTCGATGGCATCGGGCAGGGCGTCGTGGAATTGAAAGATGCCATCCCCCAGATGCAGAAAGGGTATGATGGAATCGGGCAGGGTATTGAAGGCATGAATGCCGCCATCGCAGGCCAGAATGAGGGCCTGAAGCAGTTGAACACTGTCTCAGACATGCTGAAAACCATGGGCAACCCGGAGATTCCTCAAGGACAGAGCCTTGCGGATTTGATCCCTGCCTTTGTTAAGTCCATGATACCGAAGGAAGCGCTGGACGAACTGGCGAAGATTCATTCCACCCAGGAGCTGAATGCCAAGATCGACGAACTGAACGATGGCATCGCCACGCTCACAACCAAGGTCGCGGACGCGGAGGAGAGCCGGGCGGGCATGAAGACCGCCATGGATGGGATGAACGCAGCCGTTACGCAGATGCAGGATCTGCAAACAAAGATGGGCGTTTTGAAGGACGCCGTCCCCGGGGCATTTGCCCAGGCGGAGCAAAACTACCTGGCTGCGATTGATGCCAAAGCGCTGGAACTGGAAGGTGCATTCCAGAACACTTTAAACGGCGGGTTCAGTAAGGTTTACTTAACCTCCGCCATCGCATCTTTGCTTGCACTGCTGATGCTGGCGTTCTACGCAAACAGAGTGGCCGTCAAGGCCGAGGCATCGCAGGTATTCAAAGAATAAAATCCAGGCCTGGTGGAGGTCGGTTTGGAGCATAGTGCGTAAGCGTGATGAAGTCATTATAAGCCTGCATTCGGGCGATGCGGGTACAATATTCAGGAGGGTTTTATGAAAAATGTAGTGATAACGGGCAGCACACGGGGCATTGGCTTTTCCATGGCAACGGAGTTTCTTCGAGCCGGATGCAATGTTACATTGTCCGGCAGGGGCGAGGCGCTGCCCGAAGCAGCTCGTGCCGAACTATTGCCCTTTGAGGGAAAATACATCTATGTCCCATGCAACGTCCAGGAAAAAGCAAGTTTGCAAAACCTCTGGGACAGATCGCTTGTCCGATGGAAAACAATTGATATTTGGATCAATAACGCGGGGCAAAACGCGCCGCACATGTTCTCGTGGGAAACTGGTGAGACTTATACTGAAAACGTTATGAAGACGAATATTATCGGAATGATCTACGGCTCACAGATTGCGGCAGCGGGGATGATCAAACAGGGAGATGGTGCGATTTACAGTATGGAGGGCCTGGGCTCCAACGATATGATTCTGCCCAAAACAATCCTTTATGGGACCACCAAGCGCGCACTACGGTACTTCATGAAAGGGCTTGCCAGGGAACTGGAGGGTACCGGCGTAATTGCGGGACGATTGTCGCCAGGAATGATGCTAACAGATTTCATCACAAAAACACCGGATGGAGAAACCTCTGAAGTCATCTCGGATGATAAATTTAAAAGGATGTTCAACATATTGGCAGACAAGCCTGAAACGGTCGCAAAATTCTTTATACCGAGAATACTCAGAAACACCAAAAATGACGCCCTAATCGCTTGGTTGACAAACGCGAGAGCGGCATGGCGTTTCATGATGGCGAGCCAACGTAAAGACAGGCTTATTTAGTTTAGGCGGAAATATCGGCGGTTCCTCCATTTCTGACAGAACCGCTATTCCGTGATATCGTTGACATTGTCGCGGCGATCGATCAGGCGCTGGGAATGGATGCAATCTACCGCATGGCTGCGGTTGCATTCTGTACGGCGAACGAGGGCATCAGCGTGCTGGAAAACGCAGCTGCCATTGGGCTGCCGATTCCGAAGAAGCTGGTTGACTTGCTGGGATAACTGAAGGACGGGGGCGACAAGGGCAATGACAAAAAATCGCTGAGTGATATGACTCTCCGCTGGCCGAGAGGCTGGCGGGGCTTTTTATGCCCGCATTCCTACACATAATATCGTGCTGGAATGCCAAACTAGAATGACCATAACATGCGTAGGAAGGGGGGATAGTTTTTGACGCCCAAGCCGGACGACCGGAAGAACAGTGTTGAACGCATCCAGCAAAATATTGACAGGACGCTACACAATATGGAGATGGCCGAAGAACTCATAGCCGAAACGCGTGACCCCAAAACAAAAGAGGCAATGGAGGACAAAAACGAACGCCGTGTGCATGCCTTGGAAGCCATGCGGAAAGAGATCAAGGACGATGCGGCGTACCGGGAAGCGAACAAGCCGTAAGTAAGCAGCGCTTGAAGACCCCCGCTGGCCGTGAGGCTGGCGGGCTTTTCTTTGTCTTTGGAGCTTGATTTTTGCCTAACCCGCCCCCAATCTATAAAAAATCTGTCCGATCAAGGTTGATAATTATTTGGGAAAATGTATATAATTATTTGTAATTATTGACTGTGAAGGGGGTAACTCAAATGACTACAAGGCGTATCTTATCGGTTCTCCTTGTGTTGATCCTGACGATCGGTTTGATTCCCGCCGAGGTGTCTGCGGCGCCGAAGCCGAAGCCGCTCTGTTATGTCGCATTGGGCGACTCTATCTCGATCGGCACAAGCGTTTTACCCGGGCAGAGTTACCCAAGCCTTATAAATGCCAGGCTGAACGCGCCGCTGATGCTCAATTTCTCACGAGATGGGCTGACCAGCTACGGGTTGATTCACGTGATGCGCAATCATTATGTCATGAACTCCATAAGACGCGCGAACCTGATCACGCTCACCATCGGTTCAAACGATGTGCTTGGTATTTTCTTGGACATCATACGCAAAGCCACGGGCACGACCAATTGGAATGCGATCATGTCCGATCCCACCAAGCTCGCGAAAGCGATCGAGGCGTTGAATCGTCCCGGTGCTGCTGTTCGTCTTAAAAAAGGCATCAAGACGTTCCGGAAGAATTTCCCGTACATTGTCTCCCGCATCACCGCGCTGAATCCCAAAGCGCGCATTGCCGTGACCACTGCCTACAGCCCCTATCATGGGATTGTGATACCCGTCCCCGGCACGGCCGCGGTATTCGATTTGGGCGCGTTGTCCGATCAAATGATCGGTGGGCTCAATCAGGTGTACAGCGCCGTGGCCAGGACAAAGAGGGGCTCCAAAATCATCTTTGTCGACCTTGCTGTGCCTTTCGCTGTGACGCCCGGAACGCTCAATGTGGAGCTGACTCCATTTGCGGTCAACTTGGATCCGCATCCCAATGCCGCGGGTCAACAGATGATCGCACACCTGATCCTCGACCGCATCCCGGATATGCTTCATTAGGAGGAATGCGTGGCCGGGATTGACAGGTAATGGTGAAACATCCTTGAAATCCGCGCGATTTCAAGGATGTTTTTTGTAGCCGGGCATCCCGCGGGTTTTCTCTTAACGGGAGAGCCATTGATGGCCATCTCTGTTTTGTACATAACCCATTCCCGCCCGAGTCTTCCAGCACAAAGCTGCCTTCGCTATTGCGGCTGGCGGTGTAGAACACCGCGCCGATCTTGTGCAGTGCAGCAAAAACAGAAGTGTGGTATACTGATGTATCGGACCACGAGTAGGAGGAACAGATGCCGCATTATCGAGTGACATTTTTCGGAACAGAGTACCCCAGCAATACCGCGAACAACGCCATGGAAGGCATGACGCTTTCGGCAGCCTATCGCGTTACGGCGGATGGCGAAGAGGCAGCTGTTTTTGAAACGAGCAAAAAGTACGATTTGCAGCACAAGGAACAGCGATGGTACCAACTCGAACACACGGTGGTTAAGCTGAGAGACTGAGCCAACGGCATTTCCAATGCCCCCCCCACACCACACTTCCTGCTGCCGGGTGCGATCGCGGCGACGCCACTCATCGTCCAATATCTGAAGATGCCGCTGGACTGTGGAAGAACCCGAGGGACATGGTGCTCGTGATCGCCTTCGGCCCCTGGCCATCGCACAGTCGATGATCCGGGGGCAAATGGCCCGACATGCCGTTGGTGGCGTCAACGCGCTCGTGGCGGCGATGGGTGCGTACCAGGTCAGGTTCGCATGAGATGGAATGATTTCTATGTTTTATACATGTCCCATTCCCCGCCTGAATCTTCCAGCACAAAGTTGCCGTCGCCGTTGCGGCTGGCGGTGTAGAACACCGCGCCGATCTTGAGAATCCGCGTTTTGTACGTGCGCGACGGCAGGCTGCTGTTGCAGACGGCGACGATCCTCGGGGAGATTTTTCGAAGGGTCGCTTCCGATTGCGCACCGTTATGATGGGGGTTCTTGAGGATCTCCGCGCGGGTCGAGCCGGGACGCAACTTTTCGATCCGATTGAGGACTCTCGAGCTGGTGTCGCCCGTGAGCAAAACCATCTGGCGGTCCCCGCGGTCGATCCTCAGGATCAGGGAATTGTAGTTTTCCATTGTCGCGCCTTTCGGGCAATCCCTCACGGCAAGCGGACCGAGACAGGTGATGGTGAGATCGTTCCATCGGAACGAATCGCCGGGACTCAGCACGGTGTACGCGACGCTTGCCACCGCTTCACGCTCCAAACCTTCAACCGCATAATCGATGATCGCCGTTTCAACGCCGGTATGGGGGATGAACACCCGATCCGGTCGCATGCTGTAGATGATGGGCGCTGCGCCGCCGATATGATTTTTGTGGGCGTGCGTACCAACATAGTAGCGGAGTCTGGTGATGCCCATGCGCTGCATGTAGTTGATGCATTCTAAGCCGTCGTGGCGAAATCCGGAGTCGATAAACATCGCTTCGCCGTTTGAAACGATTAGAATGGCGTCGACGCGGCCCTGGTTCAGGAAATGGATTTGAAACGTATTTTCGCGGGATGCCTTGGCGCCGCCGGATTGACCGGCACGTCCGCCATAGGCCGTGAGGCTTGTCAGCGTCATGGCCAGAATCAGGGCGACCACCGTCAGCCGGATCAAGTGCCGTATGCCCAATGCAATCTCCTCCGCTGTAAAGTTTTATCCCTCTGTTGTCTACAGAACCCTTTCGATGAACGTCTCCGCGACGCTCTGGTCGAAATGGCTTCCGGCGCAGCGGCGGATCTCCTGGATCGCCTCTTCTTTTGTCAGCGCCCGCTGGTAGCTGCGGTCGGTCGTCATGGCGTCGTACGCGTCCACCAGTGCGATGATGCGGGCGAGCAGCGGGATCGTCTTCCCGGCGAGGGACCGCGGGTAACCGCTTCCGTCCCATTTTTCGTGGTGGCAGAGGATCAGGTCCGCGACGTTCTGAAGTTCCGGTACGGAGCACGCGATCCGGTACCCGGCCTCCGGGTGCTTTTTGATCTCCTCCCACTCGGACGCCGAGAGCTTTCCGGGTTTCTTCAGGATGCTGCTGTCGATACGGACCTTGCCGATGTCGTGCAGGTACGCGCCAAGCTCCAGCCGGTCCAAGGGTTCCCCGGACAGCCCCATCGCTTCGCCGAGCGCCCGCGCCCACCGCGCCATCCGCTCGCAGTGCTCTTCCGTCTCGTTGCTCTTTTCGTACAGGGTCGCCTTGATGGAGGTAAGGATCGCGTTGTGCATGCTCTTTTTTACCAGCAGCTTGCGCATGGACAGGGATTCTTCGGCAGACCGGATCACATCGGACAGCGGTTGATTCGCGCTGGTTTTGGTCGCATACCCGATGGAGATGCTTGAGTACCTGGGGCTTGTCTGCGCGTTTCCCGCGCGGGATTGAAAGTTGCGCTGAATCCGTTCGCATATCCCGCTCGCATCGTCGAGGCTGGTCTTGGGCAGCAGCAGCAGGAATTCGTCTCCGCCATACCGCACGACCAGGTCCCGTGTCCAGGCGGCCTCCATGAGCACTTTGGCCACGTCGCGCAGCAGCGCGTCGCCCTCCTCGTAGCCATAGACATCGTTGATGAGCTTGAGCCCGTCCACGTCGCACAGGATGAGCGACACCGGCAGGTTCTCCTCGGATTCCAGGTTCTGCCTTTCCAGGTCCATGTAGGACCGGTTGAAAGCCCCGGTCAGGTTGTCCCGCGTCATGGCGTTCAGAAGCGCTTCGTCCCGGAGCCGCCGCTCCGTCACGTCTTGAATCAGGCACATCGTCCGGCGCGTTCCGGACCCGGGCGGATCGAGCTGACGAATGGTCAGATCCGCCCACAGCACGCTGCCGTCGGGCATCAAGAGGCGTTTTTCCGCTATGTATTGATCCGCGGCGCCCATTTGGAAAGCGTCCATTTCCGCTTTCTCCGCCGCCGAATCCAGCTGCACCCTGACCAAATCGCAGGTAAACTTCGCCTCGCCGCCCTGGGCGTCGCCCGTGATCGTGGTGTACCTTTGGTTGGCCCGGAGCACGTTCCGCCCATCAAGCATCGCCACGCCGATGGGCGCCTGCTCATACATGATCCGAAGCTGCGCTTCCTGCGCCCGAATCGCGTTCTCCGCCTCGATTTGCCTGAGCCTCGTTCCGATCACCAGACCCATGAGCACCGTCCCCAGCGGAAAGAGGACCAGTACCGGCAGAGCGATCGATCGCAGCACCTCCAGCGCCCTGTAAAGGGGAAGGGAGAACATGCAAAGGAGCATGACAATGCTCGCGGCCAAACCGAGAAGGTATAGCTCCGAAGCGCCGTACCCGCCGGGCGCTCGCCTGCGCCTGCGCCACAGGAGGCCTACGCACATCGTCGCGATGGTGACCAATACGCCGGGCAATGCGCCCGCGCCGCCCATGTAGACGCGGTAGGCAATGATGATGGGCGCGGCGATGAGCGCGGGGACCGGGCCGAAGAAGAGCGCCGTCAGAGAGATCAGAATGGAGCGCGTATCAAAGACAATCCAGCTGTTCAGGCGGACCGTGTTGACAAGCAGCAAGATGCCGATCATTCCGTTGGTCAGCCCGATGAGGAGATCCTTGGACCGCGGGTTTTTCAAAGACAAGGCGTAAATATAGTTCGAGAGGATGCTGGCGGACAGCAGCATGGCCATGTTTGTGAAAAGGTCCTTTGCAAAGAGGATATCCATCCGGTTCACATCCTCACTCTCTTATGTCAAAACCCGGAAGGCGCATTTTTTTAGCATACCACAGTTTACCATTCGCGGGTTACAAAAATCAACAAGAATCGCTATTTTTCTCTAAGGTAGATTGACCGGTATACGGGACGCGGGTAATGATTTCCATTGACGGCCGGCGACCGGACGGCTTGGAATCCGGCAGCACCGGGCGCGTAAATCAAGTGGTAGAAAAGGGGCCGGCGGCGTATCCATCCATTGAGGAGGGATGAGGATGCGCGGGCACGGGGGGGTTTACTACCTGTTGGCTTTTCTACTGACGCTTTTCCTGATCGCCGTGGTGTTCGCGGAGGCCGGGGCCGAGACGACAGGCGAGGGTGGCGAAGGAGAGGCGATCGTCCCGCCGCAGGAGGCGGCCGAACAGGCGCCCTACACATGGGAGCAGCTGGCCACGGTTCCGGGCGCGATCGCCGCGACGCTTCTGATCGTGCAGTATCTCAAGTTCCCGCTGGACAAGGTGTGGAAGATCCCGACGCGCTTCATCGTGCTGATCATCGCCTTCGGACTGATGACGCTCGCGCGGGGAATGGTTGAGGATCTCCGCTGGATCGACGTGCCGCTGATCGCGATCAACGCGTTTGTGGTGGCGCTGGCGGCAATGGGCGCCTACGAGGTCAGCTTCAAAAAGCTCGAAAGGAAATGATCCGGCCCGTCTTCCTGGCGCGCCCGGGTCAATCCCGGACGGTGGAGGGAACCGTTCCAATGCGCGCCGGGTGTCTTCTGTTCATTTCCAGAAACCCTTCAGAACCGGCGTTTGGGACGCCGGTTCTTTGTTTACACGACCACAACATGATTCAACGTGTTGACTTCTTGCAAAATTTGACGTATTCTCGGTTTTTCACGGTACGCGATAGGGCGGGCGGTTGTGCTGTACTTGGCATTTATTGTATACTGGACATAATTTATTTGTCGATGAAAGGATTCCCATGAGCAAACAGTTACAGGCAGTGATCAGGTCTGGGCGCCGGTTTCGCCGCATGGGAAGTGCTTCTGCGCCCGCGCCGGCCTCGAACGCCTCCTCCTCCGCGCTGCAAAGGCAGCTGGATCTGATGGAGGAGCGCGAGCAGAGCCTGCGCATCACCCTTGCCAGCATGGGCGACGGCGTCATCGCAACCGACGAAAAGGCGCGCGTCACTTTTTTGAACCCTTCCGCCGAGGAGCTGACCGGCTGGTCGCTGGAAGATGCCGTTGGGAAGCCCTTTTCCGACGTGTTCCGCATCTACAACAGCATTACGCTTGAGCCCGGCGAGGACATCGTCGCAAAGGTTCTGACCTCCGGCCGCAAAGTCAACCTGGCAAACCATACGGTTCTGGTCAGCAGGGATGAGGTACATCGCCACATCAGCGACAGCGCCGCGCCGATCCGCAATCCCCAGGGGGACATGGTGGGCGTTGTGCTGATTTTCAGCGACGTCACCGATCGCTACGTACTTCAGCAGCGGCTACGGCTTTCCGAGGCGCGCAGCAACGCGGCGGTGCAGATGGCAAGGCTTGGCACCTGGGAGTACGACGCCAGAAACAATACCGTCAACTGGTCTGGCGTGTACAAGCAGATCATGGGCGTTGCGCAGGATTTTGAGCCCGACGCCGGCTTCTGGTATACGCTGGTGCACCCCGACGACGTTCAAAGCGCTTCCTTGACCCGCGACCGGGCGATGGAGAACGGCGACAGCTATTCACAGCAGTACCGGGTGTACAGGAAGAACGACGGGATTTTGCGGTATGTGAAGACCAACGCCAGGATCGAGCGCAATGAGAACGGCGTGATCCAGCGGGTGATCGGCGTGATTCAGGACGTCACCGATGAGCTCGAGGTTGGCGACCGCATCCGCGAGAGCGAGGAACTGTACCGCTCCGCGTTCGAGCGGGCCGTCGTCGGCATGTCGCACGTGGGACTGGACAGCCGCTTCCTGCGCGTGAACCGGTCGCTGTGCGATATCCTGCAGTACTCCGCGGAGGAGCTGCTGGCTTTGAAAGTCAGCGAAATCGTGCATCCGGACGACGCGACGCTCTTGCGTGAAACCATGGAGAACATCGTCCACAGGCGCGCCAAGACGTCGGAGGCGGTCCGCCGCTTCATCCGCAAGGACGGCGCGACGGTGTGGCTCTCCATCTCCTCGACGGTGATGCTTGGCCGCAATGACGAGCCACTCTACATCCTCTCGTCCATCCAGGACATCACCGCCCGCGTACAGGCGCAGGCGGCCCTGGCCCAGAGCGAGCGGCGGCTTACGCGAGCGCAGCAACTCGCGCACACCGGCAATTGGGAGATCGACTTGAAAAACAGGCAGATGTGGGCGTCGGACGAGGCGTTCCGCATCTATGGCCTCCCGAAGAATGAGCACAACATGCTGCCGCTGACAGTTCCGCAGCGCGCGGTGCTGCCGGAATACCGGCCCTTGATGGACGAGGCGCTTGCGCGCCTTCTAAAGGACGACGTGCCTTACGACCTGGAGTTCACCATCGCCCGCGGCGAGGACGGCACCCATCGCGCCGTGCATTCCATCGCGGTCGTCGACCGGGACAGGGAAGGCAAGCCCCTGAAGGTCATCGGCGTGTTGCAGGACATCACGGACCGGCGGCGGCTCCAGGAGGAATACGGCAAGGCGCTCTCCACGACGCTGGACGGTTTCTGGCTGTGCGACAAGAACATCCGCGTCACCCTGGTCAACGACGCCATGTGCGCTATGGTCGGATACACCCGGGAGGAGCTGATTGGCATGCCGGTCAGCGAACTGGAGGCGCAGCTCGATCCCGATGCGGTGAAAATCCGGCGCCAAAGTGTGCTCGCCTCTGGCGCGGAGCGGTTTGAAACCCAACTTAAGCGCAAGGATGGGACCGTTTTCGACGCCGAAGTCTCCCTCAGCTACATCCCCAGCTCGGATTCCACCTGCGCGTTCATACGGGACATCACCGAGCGGAAGCGCCGGGAGAACCACATCCGCTACCTGAGCTACCACGACGTGCTGACAGGGCTTTACAACCGCGCGTTTTTCGAGGCGGAGTGCGCGCGCCTGGAAGCCGCGAAGCTGTTCCCCGTCACGGTGGTCATGGGCGACATCAACGGCCTGAAGCTGACCAACGACGTGTTCGGCCACGCGCAGGGGGACAAGCTCCTCTACACCATTGCCAGCATCGTGCGGCGCTGCACCGACCCGAAGGACATCGCGGCCCGGATCGGAGGCGACGAGTTCTGCCTGCTCATGCCCGGCTCCGGCCCGGACGACGCCAAGGCGATCTGCGAGAAAATCAGCCAGAGCTGCGAGCAGGAGGTCATTCGCCTCGACGATGGCAACGTCTTGAAGCCCAGCCTCTCCATGGGCTTCGCGACGCGATGGAACGAGGCGCAGCGCTTCGACATGGTGTTCAAGCAGGCCGAGGACGCAATGTACAAGCGCAAACTGCTGGAGCGCAAGAGCATGCACAGCTCGCTGATCTCCTCCATCCGGATGACCATGTACGAAAAGAGCCGCGAAACCCGCGAGCACGCGGACAGGCTTTCGGCCATGGCGTGCAGGCTGGGGCGGCTCATGCACCTGGACGAGGGCCAGATCTCGGAACTGGAGCTTTTGTGCTCTCTGCACGACCTGGGCAAGATCGGCATTCCCGAACACATCCTGGACAAGCCCGGCCCGCTCACCGAAGAGGAGTGGATCGAGATGCGCAAGCATCCCGAGATCGGCTTCCGAATCGCCCAGGCGTCCCCCGAGCTGATCACCGTGGCGGAGGGGATCCTGTGCCACCACGAGCGCTGGGACGGCCGGGGCTATCCGCAGGGCTTGAAGGACACGTCGATCCCGATCCTGGCCCGTATCCTGAGCGTCGTGGACAGCTTCGACGCCATGACGACCGACCGGGTGTACCACAAGGCGATTTCCCGGGAAAAGGCGCTCCGGGAGATCTCGGCCTGCTCGGGCGGTCAGTTCGACCCATCCATCTGCAGCCTGTTCATCGACATGATGCAGCGGGAGAACCAGCACGCCTGAATCGGCTTTGTCAGGCGTCCCGCTCCACCGAGTGAATTGTCGCAAGCCTGCGGGGAGTGGCGACACATTGCGCTGAACCAGCGTTTATAGGCGCCGGTTCTCCTGTTGTACGGGGACAGTCCCAGTGCGGGCGCCCACATTTAACTTAAACGCTATGGAATAAAGCCAAAACATGGTATGGGGCGGAAACTGGAAAGGGCGCTGACGGGGAAAACCTGCGGGATGAACACTTTGACCGAAGGATCGCGCGAATCCCCAAGTTCTACGTCATGGAGGATTGCCTTGAAGCGTATTGGTTTGAACTTCGGGAGCTGTGGTTCAGGAATTCGGAAGGCAAAACGATGTACATGCTGTTCCCCAATTCGGGAGGGCGAAAATGCTTTCTGGTGTACGATTTTTGAGCCGGACGAGTTGAAGTATCTGTGCACGGAGTCCGCGCTGTTTATACCAATACAGAACATTAATGCGTCCAAAGCGGCGAACATTTCGATGCAGGGCTAGGAGCCGGAGCGAGGCGTAGCAGCGCTACGCCAACGCGGAGAGCGACACCGCACTGCGCGAAAAGATCCGGCGCGACGACGCATTTATGTTTGGAATTGGTATTACAACGGATTTCGAGTCAATGATGTATTTCGGCCACGAGGGAACGGTGACCTTCGCTGGAATGCTGGTTGAGGAGATGAAAGCGCTTTTGGAGGACATCCGAAGCGACTGGAACGAATACAGGGGAGGATGAAACAAACGCCCGACACGCAAGGTTGCTAAAAGCTGCGCGCCATGACGGGATATTGCCGGTCGCGCTTCCATACCGGGATACTGGGCTTCCTGACAAAGCATCAGGAAGCTTTTTTGTTCTGCATCATGGATAGACCGCCGGCATCTTCAGGGCTTATCTCGCGGGAATGGACGAAAAATGGAAGATCGCATACTCTGTGTTGGAGCGGACAGCAAGTGTCATGACCGCGCCGCTCCCGTCCCGCATCGCGGCAGCCGTCAGACCGCGGCCCCAACATAGCGAAGCGGGAGGCGCAAGAAAAGGAGAATCGCGATGAAACCATGCTGCCAGTGCAAGGACTTTAAGGAACAGCTGCAAGATTCCGTGCTGGACGAAATTTGCGACGCCGGTTTTTACGCTCAGATCGCAAGCGAAGCCCCTTCGGAAATCCTCAAGGAACTCATTATCAGCATCGTCGGCGACGAATATGGCCACGCGAGGTTGCAGGCGTCGCTGCTTGGGATCTGCCCGCCGCCGATTTCCTGCCCGCCGGACTGCCCGCCCGCGACCGGCAACTTCTGCGAGGACGTAGAGACCGCGATCAAGGGCGAGTTGGACGCAATCCGCCGCTACGCGGAACTCGCCTCCTGCGCGCCGACCTATGAGATCCGGTACCTCCTGACCTCGATCCTGGGCGACGAGTACGCGCACGCCCGGATCTGGACGGCGATGCTGCTCGCGCCGTCTCTCTGCTGCGACAAGCAGTGCTGCGACAAGCAGAAGTAAGTGAGAAGCTCCCACGCCGGGAGCTTCTACATAGGAAATCCTGTTACTGAGAAGCGGCATCGCAACGCCCGGCACACCTCAAGGTTTGCCTTTGTATTGCCTCCGGTTTGTCACCGACCCTATTTCCCCGTCAACCACTTGAAGAACTTGAACGGTCGGTTCACGTCGGCGCGCAGCCGCTCAAACTTGCCATAGGCTCCGCCGGTCAGCGCGTTCAGCGCTTTGCGTTTGCGGCCGGGCGCCGTCGTGGGGATGCCGGTGGCCTTGGCGATCGCCCGCTTGGCCTGGGTGATGCCCAGGATACCGTTGATGGAGGGCCTTCTTCTGGGCGTGAGTTTCATGGGAATCCCCCTTCAATTCAATGGATCGGCGGTGCGGGATTGGCTGAGGATCGGCGGAGACTGGGATCAGGGCATGAATGGCAGCTTTTTGCCCATCACGCCGTAGACGACCATACCCATCAGCGCGAGCGCGACCAGCCCCATGAAGATGCCCAGGAACACGGCCATGCCGTCCGCGCGGGGGCGGTTTTCATCGTCCGCGTCGTCCGTCACGTCCTCGAGAATCGTTTCAAGCCTCAGATCGTCGCCGGTGTCGTCCGCCGGTTCACCGAGGTCGTCGTTCAGGTCGTCGTCCGGAACGTCGCCCGCATCCATCGCGTCGTCGTCAAAGGCGGGTTCGGCCTCGATAGGATCGTCCGCTTCGTCCGCCCAGCCGGGAGAGCTTTCTTTCGCTTCCGGCGCGGGACTGACCGGCGCTTTTGAAGCCCTGTCCTTTCGGTTTCGGACGAGGGAAGCGAAAAAGTCGGCCAGCAGGATCAGCGAAAGCGCCAGCGGGACGGCGTACATTCCGGTGACGAGCGGCAGAGAGATCAGGTACAGGATGGCCGCGGCCAGCATGGGGCCGCGTTTCTTTGCGGCAAAGCCGATCAAGCCCAGCACCACCGCCGCCCCGGCCAGGATCGCACAGGGCAGATAGGCCACCACTTGCATGGTGAAGCCCGCCGCTTCAATCGAATACGTGCGAGGGTTCTGTGCAAACTTAAGCTCGAAGCACAGGTACGCCAAATAGACAACGCCCACCAGGGAGCCGATGAGCGAAAGCGCGGAGCGCTTCATGCCATCACCCTTTCCTTCATAGGCGCGGGACATGCCCGGCCTGACACCACTATATCAAAAATTTTCCATCTGTCAACCCGCATCCGCGTCCGCCTGCCGCCAGAGGCGGTACATTCGCCTTGTTTTTGGCTTTTTTGCATAAAGTCTTGTAATTCCTGCCGTATGGTTGTATATTAGGGCAGGAAAGGTTTACGCCGAACCCGGACCGCGCCCCGCGCCGCCTGCTCTTGTCGGTTCAGCAGGGACGCCATGCGCGCCGTGTTTTTCATCGGCTTTGGAGATTCCTTGGCGCCGTCTGCCGATAGCTGATGCTTCTACCGGTTTTAAGCGAAGTATAATCATGTTTATCCGCAGCAAGTCTTAAGAACGCCCGGTAAGGAGGCGGATGGGTGAACACGTTTCTACGGGTCAACGCCAACTTCATCACCGCGGCGCTGCTGGCCATCGTCTATTATATCGCCTACCGCCGGCTGGACCGCGGCGACGCGTTCAACCGGAAGTTCTTCATGGGCTGCCAGATCATCCTGGCGATGCTCTTGTTTGAGGCGGCCACCTGCTTCATGAGCGGGAACCCTTCCGCGTGGCTGGTCGGGCTCTCCAACCTGATGCATGTCTGCCTGTTCTCGCTGCCGCCGGTTCTGACCTATTACTGGTTCCTGCTGGCAAAGACGCTGACCGAGCGCGCCAGCGTTCAGGACATGCGCGCCAACCGCATCCACCTGATCCCGGTGGCGGTGAACGCGCTGGCCGCGCTTCTTTCACCGTTCTTCCACTGGATCTTCTTCATCGACGCGGCCGGCGTGTACCACCGGGGCCCGCTTTACATCCCCTCTCTGCTCGTCTCCTATTCGTACCTCATGGCTGGGTATGGGATGCTTCTGCGCCGCCGCGGTAAGCTGCTGAGGCAGGAATTCCTATTCCTCTCACTGTTCTGCCTGTTGCCGATGATCGGCGGCCTTTTGCAGGGGCTGATCTACGGGCCGCTCTTCATGTGGCCGTGCAGCGCGTGCGGGCTGATCATCATGTACCTGTTCTTGCAGGAGCGCATGGTGCAGACAGACAGCCTGACCGGGGTGTGGACAAGGAACTCGTTTGAACACTACGTCAGCCAGCTGCTGCAGACGGGCAGCGGCAGGCCCTTCGGCGTCATCTACTGCGACATCGACAACTTCAAGGCCATCAACGACCGCTACGGGCATCCGGAGGGGGACGAGGCCATCCGGGCGTTCGCGGAGACGGCGAAGCGCATGCTCCGCAAGGGGGACGCGGTCGCGCGGATGGGCGGCGACGAGTTCGCCATCCTGGTCAACGTAGAAGGGCACGAGGCGCTCAAGACGGTCACGGACAGGCTGTACGTATCGCTGGATCTGTACAACCGCGCCTCCGGCAAGGAGTACGCACTTCAATGCAGCATCGGCGCGGACATGTTCCGGCAGCTGCCGGACCTCGCGGTGGAGGACCTGCTCCGGCGCGTCGACCGCCTCATGTACCTGAACAAGCACGACAAAAAAGGGGAAGGCCAGGCGCAGGCGAGCGCCTGAGGCACCCGGCTGATACCGAACGCCCGGCGCTTTCGCGCCGGGCGCTGTTGTTTACAATGGGCTACAGGCCATAGAAGTCCATGCCCGACAGGCGCATGATGTCCCGGATGCCGTCATAGATCTCGTCCCTGGAGAAGTTGCGCGCTTCCAGTTCGGCGTCTGTGAGCAGGTCCACCCGCTGGTAAAAGTCCAGCGCAAGCCGGAGGTGGTCGGCGTTTCCCGGTTGAAACGAGTCGAACAGGCTGTCCTCCGCTTCGCAGATTTTGCCCTGTGCGAGCAGTTCCATCAATTCCCGGTGGAGGCAGTCGGTCAAAGTGAGGTGCGCTTCGTCCTCCACCTTATACTCGACGTTGTCGCGGTGGAAGACAAGCTGCGCGATGGATCGGACCAGCGCCTTGATTTGCCGCATGAACCAGTCTTTTTCGTAGAACATAGCCCCTCCGGAGGCCTCTTGCCTATCTCAGGCTACGCCTGCGCGTTTTCCTTTTCCAGCGCCGAGCGCATCACGTCCACCGGCGCTTCCAGGCCCGTCCACAGCTTGTAGCCGATCGCGCCCTGGTAAACCAGCATGCCGAGGCCATCCAGCGCGGTCGCGCCGCGCTCGCGCGCCTTCTTCAAAAACAGCGTGTCGGCGGGGTTGGGGATCACGTCCTGCACAATCATACCGGGGGTGATGTCCTCGTAGCGGATGTCCGGGCAGCTCGGGTCGGGGTACAGCCCGACCGAGGTGGCGTTGATCAGGATGTCGCAGACGGGAATGCGCGCCGCGCTTTCCCAGCGCTGAAACGACGCGCGGCAGCCTGTCTTTTCATTCAGGAGCGCGCACAGCGATTCGCCCCGGGACTCGTCCCGGTTGATCACGGTGATCTCCTTGACGCCCGCCAGCGCGCACTCCACGGCGATGGCCCGAGCCGCGCCGCCCGCGCCCAAAAGGGTTACGCGCTTTCCGCCGAGGTCCACGCCCTGCTTCTCGATGCCGATGACAAAGCCCTTGCCGTCGGTGTTGTAGGCGGTGAGCCTGCCCGCGTCGTTCACGATGGTGTTGGTCGCGCCGATCAACTGAACCTCCTGGCTCAGCTCATCCACGTACTTGAGCGCCGCCACCTTGTGGGGCACCGTCAGGTTAATGCCGCGGAAGTTCATCGCCCGCATCCCGCGGAAGGCGGCCTCAAGGTCCTCGGGCTTCACCAGCAGCGTCAGGTACCGGAAGTTCAGCCCCGCCGCCTGGAACGCGGCCTCCTGCAGCGCGATCGTGGGGTTTTCGTCCACCGGGCAGCCGAAGACGCCGGTCAGCTGGGCGCGATAGTTCCTGCTCATAAATGCCTCCTGTTGGTATTATGCATCATCCGCGCGGCGGATGGTCCACGGTGATGGATTTCAGCCCCGAGCGCATCACCATGCGGCGGAGCGCCGGGCGGTAGAGAAACGGAGATTTTAGTTCCTTGCCCAGCAGTTTCAGCCTCAAAGCCCTCGACCGCGCCAGGTAGGCGCGGTTTGAGTCGGGCGTAGAGAGTGATTCGGCCAAGAGGCGCGCCGTCTCGATCGCCCAGGAGATGCCCTCCAGCGAGCTGGGGCTGATGAAGCCACCCGCCTCGCCGACGAGAAACGCGCCGCCGTGCCCACACTTGAGGTCCTTCAGGCCCCGGGGCCTCAAAACCATGCAGCTCTCCGTAGAGAGCGGTTGGGACAGGTTCATGCCCCGCAGCGCCATCGCTTCCTTCTGCCGCTCAAACCTCGCGCGGCAGTCTTGCGGCGGATACGCGCCGCCGAAGAGCAGCCGTCCGTCCTTGGAAAGGCCCCAGGAGTAGCAGTCGGTGTTCGCGGGGTCGAACACACACAGGTAGAAGGGGCGCTCGTCGCCGCCCTCAAACCACTGCTGGATAGCCACGTAAGCGCGCGGTTTGTAGCCGGGGTAGAGGAAGCGGCGCACAAGCGAATTCGCGCCGTCCGCGCCCACGAGATGGCGGCATTCGATTGTTTGCCCATCCGAGAGCAACACTTTGAAGCCGCCCGGGGTGCGCTCGATCGCACGGGCCGCGACCCCTTCCAGCCGTGTAACCCTCTCGGGGATCAGCGAGCGCAGCCAATGGTCGAACTTCAGCCGGTCGAGGTTGATGTAGAAGCGCTGGTAGTGGCGCGCGAGGCCCGTCTGAAGGTCCACCGTGCGCACCGAGAAAACCTGCGGGTCGACCAGCACGTCCTTGGGCAGCGTCAGCGCGAAGCGGGCCAGCGCCTTCTGCGCGTCGGGGGCTAAGAGGCCGCCGCAGGGCTTGACGAGGCCCGTTCCTTCCGCGCGCGGGTCGACCGCGATGACCTTGAGGGCCGGGTCGATCAGCCGCGCCAGCGTCGCCCCCGCGGGCCCCAGGCCCAGGATGGCTACGTCGTACATGCTTGCTCTTTCCGCGCCCATTGGCCCTTTTCAGACCGGACGCAAGAATGGTGATTGGTCTCCTCGCCGGTTACGCGGCTTCTGGACAGGTGGATTCAAGCCTTGTACCGCGGATTCGTCTTGGAGAACGGCGTCAGTGGATCAGCAGGCGCGCTTCGTCGGCCAGCGCGTTCAGCTGCTGGGCGATCGCGCCGGACAAGGTGTTCAGCGTCGCCTGCGCCGATTCGCCCGAGCCGAGAAGGTTCTTCCACAACTGGTTCAGAACGCCGCTCGTCAGCCGGTCCCGCTTGTTCTCAAGCCCCATCTTGTAGGCGCGCTCGGAGTAGGCGAGGCGCAGAAAGTGGGGGATATTGGCTTTGCCGAGGTGGGCGCGCGCCAGCGTCGTACCCAGTCGGCTGGCCGCGAAGCCGATCGCGAAGCTGACCGCAAAGCCCACCGGTCCGGCCATGAGCAGCGCGACGCCGCCCCCGCCCAGGATCGACGCGGCGACGGTCGCCACCATAAGGTCCACCGCCGTCTGCGCGTAGCCCAGTTCCAGCATGCCGCCCTGCGTCTTCAGATCCAGCTCGCCCGCGCTTACGTAGAAGGCAGCGGGCAGACGGAGCGTGGCCGCGGGCAGGCCGTGGCGGGCGCAGATCGGGTCTGTCAGCGCCTCGAGAGCGGGCCTAAGCGACGGCGCCCAGTCGGCGGCCGCCCTTTCCAGCGCCTTTCGCGCCTGCCCGGTCGAGAGGTCCTCCTCCACCAGCCGCCCGATTTCATCGCCCAGCTGGTCGATGGTGTCGAGATCACCCTTTTTCCAGCGTCGAAGCGCCGTCACCGCGCATTCGTCAATCAGCGATGAGACGATGACGGGCGCGGCCATCCGGTAAAAGCCGGGCAGCATCTCTGATGCGGCCTTCGCGATCTCGCCTGAGCCGACCAGCGCCTTCACGTCGTCCCGGAAGCGCTGCGCCCTCAGGTCGATGCCCAGCGCGTAGCAAAGCCCGCGCGCGATGGCGAACTCCGGCTCCGCGCCGCGCAGGAGCAGCGCGTCCGGGAAGAATTCCTTCGCCAGTTCCGCCGTGAAGCCCATCCTCGAAGCGCCGCCGGTCAGCAGGATGGCCTCGGGCGGGGTGGCCCGGAGAAGCTCATGGGCGCGGGCGAACCCCGCGCGGAACGCCTCCAAGACCGTCCGCCCGTTCAGCGCGGGCGACGGGTGGTTCAAAACGTCCTGCATGTCCCGCTCGCTCGCGGCTAGGTCCAGCGTCAGCGGCGGGTCGTCGTAGTAGATCTTGACGGAGGATTCGCAGGGCACCGGAAAGCGCGCCTCTGTGGTGACGGCGCTCTGACGCGAGAAGAAAAGCTCCTTGACCTTCCGGGCCTCGAGCTCGCATCGGGCCTTGTAGGGCGGGCAGAGCCGGAAGATCTCCCGGATGCGCGCCTCGTCCGGGCTGCGCCGGAGGTTGTACTCCAGCAGCATCTGGTCGATCAGCCCGCCGCCCAAAGGTTCGCCGAAGTCCAGCGGCCGTGCCTCCAGCTTTTCAACGAATGTAAAGTCGGTGGTGGAGGAGCCCGCGTCGACAATCAGGGTGGGCTTGTCCAGCGTATTCCGGGTCGCGCGCAGCTCGCCCGATTCGCGCACGAACATGAACGCCGCCCGCGATTCGGGGACGATCTCCACGTTTTTGAAGCCCGCCCGCTCGAAGACCTTTTTATACCGCGCCCGCTCGCCCTCCCGCCAGCCGGATGGGCAGCCGATGAAGAACGCAGAAGTCTCCGGGTCCTCCGCCTTGCCCGACTGCCGGATGGCCGCGAGCACCGCCCGGGCGAAGGCCTCGATCTCAATGGACGCGATGGGGTGGGTGAGGAACTTGCCCTTGAAGCGCACGCTCAGCCGGTCGGCGCCTATGAGGAGCGCCTGCTCGCCGATCAGCGCGCCGTGCTTTGGGTGCTCGCCCAGCGCGGTCAGAATGCTCTTGCGCCCGTAGACCTCCAGCATCTGCGGCGCGACGGGCGAACCCGCGCGCATCCACGCGACGGCGCTCTCGCCGTCGCCCAAATCAAACCCGAAGAGATCGGTTATTTCCTTTGTTTCGAACATCGTCTACCTCATCGGCTCCACAGCTTGACCGCGGGCAAGCAGATAGCCGTTCTTGACGAGCGCCGGGCGGATCGTGCGGCCTTCGCCCGCGCCGGGCAGAAGGTCGAACCAGCCCGCGCGCTCGGGGCTGTACAGCGACAGCTGAAGGCCCTGGGCCTCCAGCGCCGAGACCAGCGGGGACGCGGCCCGGAGCGCGTACGCGCCGTCCCCGGTCAGGCTGGCCTCGCAGAGCATCTGGATGGATTCGAGCACAGGCCCCGTCAGAAGCGGCGCTTCCGCTTCGGCGGCCTCCCCGGTACACAAGAGCGCGTCCACGTCCCGCAGCAGCCGCTCGATCCGCCGGGTCATTTCCTTCGGGTCGGGCCTGGGTACGGCGCAGGCCTCCGGCAGGACCGCGGCGGGCGCTTTGACGGCGGGCATGAAGAAGCACGCGACCGCGGCGATTAAGGCCAGGATCGCGGCGGGGATTTCGTTTCGAAGCAGCAGGTAGGCGGCGAGCGCCGCGCAAAGCGCGGCGGGCGCATACCGGCGCAGATCGCCCAGCGCGCGGCGGGCGCGGGGAAGCGCGGGGGACGGCTTGGGCAATAATAGGCTGACCTCCGCCTGCGTCAACCCCGCGAGGAGGCCCGCGGCGGACTGGCAGGCGGTCAAGAGGTCCACGGCGCGGCGGCGAAGCCCGACGTCTTCGCATCCGGCGACGTAGGCCTCGCGGATCGCGCCCAGGAAGCCCGAGGCGCAGGCGGCCGCGGCGTCCGCCGTCTCGCAGGCGGCAAACTGCGCCTCCACCAGCTTCGCGCGCTCCCGGTACATTTCGTACAGTGTTTCCAAATCCATCACCCGCGCCTATCATAGCGCAATCGCCCGGAGTTTGCAAGTTGACGACCTACAGCGGTAGACGGCCCCGGCCTTCCAATCGTTCCCTGCAAGCCAAGCGTCGATTCTTCCAAACTGCCCCCGGTCGTACGTCCAAATCGTTCCCGGCGACCCGCGCGCCGGGAATCGGTTTCCATAACCAGTGCGCACACTGGTGGCGGAAATAATACCAAAAGTCAGTGAGCCGCCCGAAAATCCCGCAGGATTTTAGGCTCACGCAGACCCCTTTCCCTCGCGTTGAAAAGATGCGAAGCAGATTTTCAACGCCCGCATCGCATAGGATGATCTGAAAGGGGTGGGTGACTTGCAGCCGCTGATGGTCTTTACGTCCGATGTGCCGGGCGCGCTGTACCTGAACGGGCGATACGCCGGCGAGCTGGCGGCGGAGGCGGAGACCGCGCTGCCGGTCGCGCCTCGGGGGCCGCTTCTGATCGAACACAGGCCGCTGGTGAGCGGGTATCTTCCGATGACCAGGCGTCTGACGCTCTCCGGCGGGCGGCCCATATCGCTCTCGGATGCTTCGGGGGTCGAGGTGGCAGCGTGGCCCGGCGGCGCGTTGGAGGTGCTTTTAACGCCTGAGCCGCGCGTCGTCCAGGGCAGGACGGTGTACGACGAGAACGGCCTTCTGATCTCGATGGAGGGTGGGCGGCTCACGGCCTCGAAGGGCGGAACGCGGCACTCCTACGCGCTGCCGGAAGGCGCCGCCGTGCCAGAGGTCGTGCGGCTGCCCGGCGCACTGTGCCTGACCGGCGCATGCAACACCGGCGCGTACCTGATCGCGCTGGGCGACGACATAGAGAATCCGCTCATCAGCGCGTCGGGCAGGGAGGCATCCGTCACGCCCGTCGGCGAGGCCAAGGCTCTGGAGGACATGGACGACGTGGTGGGCCACGCGAGGCTGACCCACTGGACGCTGTCCGACGGGCAGTTCGTACCGATGTCGGTGGAGTATTTCTGGACCAATGGCGCGCCCGAATGGCCCGTGACGCCCGAAGGCGCGGCGCTGGCGGCGCTGCAGGCGGCGCGGCTGGGGCTGATGGACGAGGCCCGCGCCTACCTTGCGCCCGGCGCGGCCTCCGGCGCGCTGGAGCAGGCGGCGGACTCCGGCGGGGCGCTGCCGCTCAAATACCCGCTGGCGGACGGGCGGCCTGCGGTGGGGCTTCTGGAGATGACGGGCGAGTGGCTCGCGACCGTTCGCCCGGTCTTCTACCATGCGTCGCCGCTGGGCGGGCCGCAGGGGGTGTGGCGGCTGGACCGATTGACCATGGACTAAGGCGTCCAAAATCCGCCGAGCGGATTTTGGGCGCGAAGGAAGAAAAGCTGCGGGAGCCAAACATCTCTGGAATTACCGGGCGGCTCCCTGACTTGTGGAATTGTTTCCGCCACCAGTGTGCGCACTGGTTATGGAAACAGATACGTTCCCGACGCGCAGGTCGCCGGGAATGATTAAAGGAAGACGCGCAGATCAGCGGTAAAATAGGCGGCCTTCTGAAGATTGTGTGCATTTCCGATGAAACCCGGATTTAACGGCCCAAAATGTGTTATGATACAAATGGAAGGGAGGGCTATGAGCCATGTTCTTCTATGACTGGACGTTTCTGATCGTGCTCCCCGGCCTGATCCTGGCGCTGATTGCGCAGGCGGGGGTCAGTGGTACTTTCGCAAAATTTCAGCGGGTGCCCGCCCGCATCGGCCTCACCGGCGCGATGCTGGCGCGCCGTATGCTGGACAGCCGCGGCCTGAACGACATCCCCATCGAGCGGGTGAACGGCAAGCTGTCCGACCATTACGATCCATCGCAGCGGGTGCTTCGGCTTTCCGAAGGCGTGTACGATTCCACCTCGATCGCCGCGCTTGGCGTCGCCGCCCACGAGACCGGGCACGCGCTGCAGCATCAGGAACAATACGCGCCGCTTACGCTGCGCACAGCGATCGTGCCTGTGGTGGGCTTCGGCTCCAACCTGAGCTGGCCGATCTTCCTCGCGGGCCTGATCTTCAGTTGGGAGCCGCTATTGCTTGCGGGCATCATCCTGTTCGCGCTGGCGGTATTGTTCTCGCTGATCACGCTGCCGGTGGAGTTCAACGCCTCGAGCCGCGCGCTGGCCACCTTGTCCTCCGGCGGATACCTGGACGCGGACGAGATGGTGGGCGCGAACAAGGTGCTGCGCGCCGCCGCGATGACCTACGTGGCCGCTGCCATCGGCGCGATCCTGCAGCTGATCCGCCTTCTGCTGCTGGCGGGCGTGGGCCGCAGGCGGGACTAGTTCTCAGGGCGATGAAAATCCTCAGGGCGGCTTTTCATCGCGAAAGAGGAAGACTGCGTGAGCCTGAAATTCTGAGGAATTTCCGGGCGGCTCCCTGACTGAAGGTATTGTTTCCTCCACCAGTGTGCGCACTGGTTACGGAAAACCGTTTCCGGCGCGCAGGTCGCCGGAAACGATGAGGGCAGCGCCTGGGTTTTACAACTGTTAAACTCCGGCCGCGTTTCCACGCGGCCGGACTTCTTTTGGCGCTATTGCGGCTCATCCGCCGTTCGGTCCGGTCCCGGCGGCATGGGCATCGGGTACCGGGCGGGTGCGCCGCCGATCGCAAAGTCGAAGCATTTCCCGGGAAATGGCTCGTCAGCGAGCGAATAGTGCCACCATTCGCTCTCGTAGGATTTCAGGCCCGCAAGAGCCATCAGCTTCTTCAGCGTGTTCCGGTTCCTCTCCTGAGTCCGGGTCAGCCCCTTCGCGCCGTGGTGGGATTTTTCGTCCATCAGATCGAACACGCCGCCCATGTTGAGGGGAGTGCCGCTTTCGTCCATCAGGGTCAGGTCCACCGCCGCGCCCCGGGTGTGGCCCGAGCGCCTCGCGATGTAGCCCTCGCGAAACAGCTGTGTCTTTTTTAGGTTCGGGTAATGCGCGTCTTGGGTCTTGCCGTCCTCCGGCTCTTTTGACCACTCGACGAACCGGTCCACCGCCCGCTGGGGCCGGGCCGCGTCCCAGATGAGGAGTTTCAGCCCCTTCTCCGCCGCCAGGTCCCGGGCCTTGTTAAGCGCCGCCGCCATCCGCTTCGAGACAGCGATGCGGTTCCCCGCGTAGCCGTCCACGACCGCGCCGGTGAAGTTGTCCGTAGACGCATACTTCGCGTCCCAGTACACGCCGGGCACCGCCTCGTCCAGGTATGTGAAGCCCTCCGGCAGGCTGTAGGCCTCCTCAAAGAGCACCGGCATCCCATCCTCGGCGGCCATTTCAGCCGGCATGGCTGTTTCCATATCATTATCCCCCCACAATGCGGCATTTTTCGGCGCGCGAACCGGCGAACCCTTGCGCAAAGCCGCGCTTGAGGATATAATACTCTTTGAAATTGGGAAACGCAAGCAAAGGAGGTGCCTGGGTGAGGAATCCCGAAGGGGTGTGGGTGGTGATCCACATGGCCCACAGCGAGCATCGTGCCGCGGACGCCCAGGCGCTTCTGACCCGCGAAGGCTTCATGGTGCGCGTCCGCCCGGTTGCAAAGACGCTGGCGGGCGAGCACTGCTACGAGCTGATGGCCATCAAGGCCGAAGCCAAGGAAGCGCGCGAGGTATTGCAGGAAAACGGTCTGTAAACCAAACGGTCATACCAATCCGCAACATTCTTTCGTCGTCGTGGCGGATCTTTCGTCCCTGGCGGTGTCGCTTCTCCGCTAAATAGCGCTGCTACGCCCGCGCTACGGCTCCTAGCCAGGAACAAAATGTTCGCCGCTTTGGACGAAACAATATTTCGCATTTGTATAATGAAAACGGAGGGATATTCCTTATGAAGAGGATCGGCGTGATGACATCCGGCGGCGACGCGCCCGGCATGAATGCCGCGATCCGCGCGGTAGTCCGCTCTGCGATGGCCAACGATATGAGCGTGATCGGCTTCCGCCGCGGCTACAACGGCATGTTGATGCGTTCCAAGGACTCGTCGGATGACTTTACCATGCTGACCGCCCACAGCGTGTCCGGCAAAATCCACCACGGCGGCACGTTTTTGATGACCGCCCGCTGCGCCGAGTTCCGGGAGATGGAGGCGCAGAAGCGCGTGGTGTCGAACCTCAAGATGCTGGGCGTCGAGGGGATGGTCCTGATCGGCGGGGACGGCACGTTCCGCGGCGGCACGGACCTGGACAGGCTCGGGTTTCCGGTCGTCGGCATCCCCGGCACCATCGACAACGACCTCTGCTACACCGACACGACGATCGGCTTTGACACCGCGCTCGACATCGGCTGCGAGTGCCTCAACCGCATCCGCGAGACCAGCGACTCCCACGAGCGCGCCAGCCTCGTCACCGTCATGGGCCGCAACTGCGGCGACATCGCGGTGCACACGGCGGTGGCTTGCGGCGCGGAGATGGCGCTGATCCCGGAGGTCAAGTGGTCCATCGAGGAAGTGGCCGAGCGGATCAAGTGGGGCGTTTTGAAGGGCAAGAGCTCCATGATCATCATCGTAGCCGAGGGCGCGTTCTCGTCCATGACCAGCGACGTGAAAACCCTCTGCGAGACCAATGAAAAGCTCTCGGACATCCGGGGGAACCAGATGGACAGCATGCAGCTGGCCCGCATCGTCGAGGTGCTTGCCAATCACGACACCCGCGCAACGGTCTTGGGCTACATCCAGCGCGGCGGCAGCCCCTCCGGGACCGACCGAATCCTCGCCACCCGGATGGGCCACCGCGCGGTGGAACTTCTCCGGGACGACAAGTTCGGCGTCGCCATCGGCATGCGCGAAAACCGTTTGATCGAAGTGCCCATCACCGAGGCCAGGAACCGCGGCGGCGCGTACAACGTGGAGCTGTACAACCTGATCAGCACGGTGTCCGGCTGATGCATACGCTGACCATTACCGGGGCCGCGTCGGAACTGCAGGGCGTCGGGCGGCTGGACGGCCGCGCGGTGTTCGTGCCGGGCGCGCTGCCGGGCGAGACGGTGGAAATTGAAATCGCGCGGGAGCAGGAGCGCTTTATGGTTGCGCGCCTGCTCCGCGTTTTGTCGCCCAGCCCGAAAAGGCGCGCGGGCGACTGCGGCTACGCCGCAGAGTGCGGCGGCTGCCAGGCGCGGCACATGAGCTATGCGCACTCGCTGGCGCTCAAAAAACAGCGGGTGATCGACGCGCTGCAGCGCCTTGGCGGCTTTCCGGAGCCGGTAGTCATGGATACGCTGGGCATGGCGCAGCCGGAGCGATGCCGGAACAAGGCGGAGTACGCCATTATCGGGGACAAGATCGGCCTTCGCCGCGCGGACAACCGAGGCATCCTGCCGGTGGGGGACTGCCTGCTTCAGAAGGAAGGCAGCGTCCGGGCGATGGTCGCGCTGCGCGCCTGGCTTAAGGATCATCCGGCGACGCCGCTCAAATACCTGGTCACCCGCGTGAGCCGCGCGGGGGATGTCATGGCGATCCTCTCCTATGAGGGCGGCTGGGACGCCTCGGAGGCAGCTAAGGCGGTTTCCGGCTCGCTGCCGGAGGTCAAATCGGTCTACGGCTGCAGGCTGAGGCCCGGCCACGCCCACGCGCTGGACGGCGAGTGCCGCCTGATCTCCGGCAACCTGGCGCTCAAGGACGAATTGGGCGGCATCGGCTTCACGCTGGCCCCGCAGACTTTCTTTCAAGTGAACCCAACGCAGGTCGAGGCGCTGTACCGCACCGCGCTGGATTTCGCGGCCTTAAGCGGCAGCGAGCTGGTGGTTGACGCGTACTGCGGCGCGGGCTCCATCGCGCTGTACATGGCCCGGCACGCCGCGCGCGTGGTGGGCATCGAGGTGGCGCAGGAGGCCGTCCGGGACGCCCGCGAGAACGCGAAGCGCGCGGGGCTTTCCGATAAGGCGGAGTTCTTCCCAGGCCGGGTGGAAACGGCGCTGCCAGAGATGCTCCGAAAGGGCCTGAAGCCTGATGTGGTCGTCGTCGATCCGCCCCGCAAGGGCCTCGACAGGGCGCTCACCAAGGCGCTGGTCGAAGCCGCCCCGCCCCGCGTCGTCTACGTTTCCTGCGACCCCGGCACCCTCGCCCGGGATTTGAAAATCCTGCGTGAAGGAGGGTATACCCTCCAAAAAGTCCAACCCGTGGACATGTTCCCCTGGACTGCGCACGTCGAGTGCGTGGCGTTGATGTCAAGGGAATGACATTGCTTCCTCTGAAAAGCCTGTAATTCAGGCTTTTTCTGTTTTTGGGGCTGGAAACCTCTTCCTTCATCATTGCAAATAGGGAACACATCGATAGAAGAAATTTCTGATGCGTACAGAGCAGGATGGATGTCAGACGTTTGGTACAGAGCAGGATAGATGTCACAAGCTCATGAGTGAGAAGGATAGATGTTTTGGTGCAGAGGGAACGAAGGAAGCCCAAAATCCGTTCTTTCATGGATTTAGGCTACTTATCATTGCATATTTTTGGATAGTGTCAGGGCTTCTCGTCATCGTTCCCGAATCTGCAAATCTTAGAGCAGCATATGAAGCGGTTCCTACAGTCGGCTAGTATTGCAGTAATATTGGATAAAGAACAGCTATCGAATTCAGCGGGGGAGCGTCAGGCCGTGAACGAACGCGATAACATTCATGAGTCGAACGAAGCGCGCAAGGATCCGGGTGATTTACAACTTCATAGGCGATATGAAATGACAGCCTGCCCGGAGAGGGGCAGGCTGTTTATCTGAGACTTCAGGCAATTTGTTAGGGGGCATTATGGCATTTCGTCGGTGATAAGCAGGAACAGCCCGGCCTGATCGATTTCGAAGTTCAGGATGCCGTTTTCGTAGGTAAACTGGAGGTCCGTCAGCATTTCGCCGTCCATATGGTATAGCTTGAACGCGACGTCGCTTTGCAGCGGCAGCGAAACGCGCACGGGGCCGGAAAAAGCCATGCTCCGCCCGGCGTGTTCAAACGAGATGGTCAGAGCGTACAACACGCCGTCAAACGGCATCTCCTGACCATACACGACCAGCTTCCCGCGAGGCAATATGCTGTCTCCCACCTGTTCGGCCGTCGCACCTTGAAGGGGCGAGAAATCGTTTCCCACCGATTTACCCTTCTCCGAGACAATGTCTTTAATCGCGCCGCACACAACGCAGACGTTCAATCGCTGGGCGTTCACGGTCACCTCGGCGTATTCACAGGCCGCGGTCTCGACATGTTTGCATGAACCGCGTTGGCAGGTTGCGCTGTGCGTA
Organism: Bacillota bacterium; assembly: GCA_023416655.1. Lineage (GTDB taxonomy): Bacteria > Bacillota > Clostridia > Christensenellales > Aristaeellaceae > JAEZHK01. Next base: position 4,218 of record JAEZHK010000059.1, on the reverse strand, counting down.
TCGTCGCGGTTGCTCGTCCATGCGTCGTATAAGTGGTTTCGCGTGTCAATCGCATTGGCCACATAGGTCTTCTTGCAGCGGGTACAGGTATAGGTCGAATAACCATCTTTGACGCAGGTGGGGGAGGTGACGGTCACTCGATAATCATGCTTGAGAGCCGGGACGCTCTGCTGCGCGATCAATGCCGTGGCGCACACGGAGCAGTGCCTGCCCTCAGTCAGCCCCGGTTCCGTACAGGTGGGCGCGACCGCCGCGTCGACGGCCTCGGTATGACCTGTCGCCGGGGCGCTCTGCTGCGCGACCAAAACCGCAGAGCAGACGGAGCAGTGCCTGCCCTCAGTCAGCCCCGGTTCCGTACAGGTGGGTGGAACCGCCGAGTCAACGGCCTCGGCATGGCCTGTCGCCGCGACGCTCTGCTGCGCGGTCAATACCTCCGAGCACACGGAGCAGTGCTTGCCCTCAGTCAGTCCCGACTCCGTGCAGGTGGGTGCAACCGCCGCATCAATCACCTCGGTATGACCTGTCGCCGCGACGCTCTGCTGCGCGGTCAATACCGTGGCGCACACGGAGCAGTGCTTGCCCTCGGTCAGCCCCGGCTTCGTGCAGGTGGGCGCGACCGCCGCGTCAATGACTTCGGTATGACCTGTCGCCGGGATGGCCTGCTGCGCGACCAATACCTCCGAGCACATGGAGCAGTGCTTGCCCTCAGTCAGCCCCGTTTCCGTGCAGGTGGGCGCGACCGCCGCGTCGACGGCCTCGGTATGACTCGCCGGGATGGTCTGCTGCGCAACGAGTACCGCGAAGCACTTTGAGCAGTGCTTGCCCTCGGTCAGCCCTGCCACCGTGCAGGTGGGCGCGACCGCCTCGTCAATGACCTCGGTATGGCCTGTCGCCGGGACGCTCTGCTGCGCGACCAGTACCTCATGGCATGCGGAACAGTGCTTGCCTTCGGTCAGCCCCGGCTCCGTGCAGGCAGGCGCGACCGCCGCGTCGACGTCCTCGGTATGACTCGCCGGGACGATCTCCTGCGCAACGAGTACCGCGAAGCACTTTGAGCAGTGCTTGCCCTCGGTCAGCCCTGCCACCGTGCAGGTGGGCGCGACCGCCTCGTCAATGACCTCGGTATGACCTGTCGCCGGGACACTCTCCTGCGCGACCAATACCGCGGAGCACACGGAGCAGTGTTTGCCCTCGGTCAGCCCGGTTTCCGTACAGGTAGGCGCGACCGCCGCGTCGATGGCCTCGCTATGACCCAGCGGGTCGCCCGAAGTGTTGCCGCAAACACACGAAAGGCCTTTCGTGCAGGTGGCGGGGATGGTGAACGAGCACATTTCTTGTATATTCCCCTTAACCGTTCCGAATGCGTTGAGAATACAGTCCTGGTTCTTGCAGTAGTAATAATGCTCGTGCCCGTTAGAGGCTACGCTCCTGTAATCATCAGTCCACTCGGTGTCGTAGCTGCCGCACTCTTCGCATCGAGGGCCGCTGGCCAGCGCCGTACCGCACAGTGACAACATCGTTCCCAGCAAAATGGCCAAAACCCAAATCTTCTTCATTTCAGAACCTCACTGTTTGCTCGTGTTACCGCGTAAGGTTTGTCTAACCGGGACCCATTGACCGGATCATGCCATCCTTGAAGAGGTACTTTAATTGCCCTTCACCATTTCCACGATGGGGAGCAAGCGGTCGGCTGCAAGACCTTCCAAGTCTGTGACAGCGATATCAAACAGCCAATAGTCCCCGGTTGCGTGGTTATCACCGTCGCACCAAACCGTCAGGCTGCCCCCGTCGCCAAAGTAAAACTGCGTTGCGAATTCGGGAGTGTCGATGCTCTTCGCAAGTTTCTCATACGCCGCCGCCTTGAGTTCTTCGGGAGTATCCCCTTCAACGCCGACAAGTGTCAGGCTGAATTTTCCGTCAAGCGCCAGCTGTTTAAAGGCGTCCTTGTCCTTGATGAAATCCCACAGACCCTCCGCAGCCTGATCGCCCGTCTCCAGGCTGAAAAGCTGCGCCCGTACCGAGCTGACCGGGTATGCCGCGCCCGCGGTATAGGCGGTATTGTATGTCCTTATGCTCAGCAAATCCCCGGCTACGACTTCAAAAACAGGCGTAATGTCGTAGGTGGTATCGCTCTTGCTAACAGAAGTCGGCCAGAGGCAGAAGGCCTTTATTCCTTCATTGAGTTTCGCCTGAATGGTTTCGTCCGCAAGCCCCTGCACCACAACATAGCGCGCCTGCGTGACGTCGTCGCCGTAGTTCTCAACGGCTTTTTCTTCAAAAGTCACATTGTCCGATGGATTTGCCTGCACAGCGGTTTCGGCTGCGGCATTCCCGTCTTCTTTCGTGTTGACGCTTTTGCTGATATCGCTCAGGGAGCCGTCCTCCATAAACCTGTAAAGCGCGGGCACCGTCTTGTCGCCTGTGGTGATGACCGCAAACGTACGGGTGGCGTCCGGATTGTCCGTATTGTGATCGATCCAGGTTCCGTCGTTAATGTAGTACTTCCCTTCGCCCATGTCCTGATAGGCGGGCACATGGGTATGGCCGAACACAACCACGTCCACGTTCTCGTCCGGATTCGTAAGGTACTGCGCCTTTGCCTGCTCTGAAAAGTACTTCCAATCCAAGGTTCCGGCGACCGCTTCAATAAAGCTGTTGGGCACCTTGACATTGTTGATCGTCTGGCGCTCGGCCCATGTGCGCTGAATGTTCTTAAACAGCACCGGCGCGGAAATCGTTCCGTCGGCCTGCTGCGCCGGATAGAAGTCAAGATACGTATACGCGTTGTCAAATCCGGAGACGCGCATATCGAAAATCTTCTCGTCAAGCCCTTCGTTGGGCGTCAACCGCGCGGAGACGGTTTTGAGAATCGAATAATACAGATACGCGCCGTACTGGTCCACATCGCTTTGATCCGGCACGTTTGTGATCACCGGCAGATCCTTCTTTACCTCCGGACGGCCCTCCAGCACCCACGTGGCGGCATAGCGGGCGTAAAAATACCCCGCGGGGAAAATGGTGTCGTCATTGCCACACAGTTCCCGATTGGTGACGGTGTCCGGCGCGGAGAACACATCGTAGCGATGGCCGTGCTCGATGACGATCTCATTTCGGTCGCCCGTGTAATACGCGCCGAGTCCTTCGGCATCCCTGGCCTGAACGATGCCGGGGATCGCCTCCTGCAAAACGTCGGCCTCCAGCGTCATGTCGTGGTTTCCGATGACGTAGACCAGCTTGATCCCGCTGGCGATCACGTTGTTCAACGCGTCGATCACGCCCCGGTTGTTGGCGATCACGTCCTTGTAGAACTGGCGTTGATCCGTATATGTGGGATAGTAGACGGGCAGGAACCACTCGTCCAGAAAATCACCGGCGATCACCAACTCGCGCACGTCTTTGGTGTTTTGAAGGCGCTCGAGGAAATCAATGAGCAACGGAAGGTTCTTCAGCGTTTCGGTATAGCGGTCCTCGATGCCGAGGTGAATGTCGCTGATGACGACGATCTTGTCTCTTGTGCTGCCGGCTTCCCACAAGGCCGCGGCGCTCTCCGTCGCTTCAGCTTTCGCTGCGTATCCGGGGATGCCGAGTGCTAAAGACACCACCATGCTGAGCGCCAGCAAAAAAGAAAGAAACCTCATTTTCATATCCTCCAATAATTCTAGTCAGTTGACCGGATGGGCGGCGCGGAGCTATGCCTGCTCCATGCTGGGCAATGATAAAAGTCACAACTCGTTCCCGGCTATCCATCTACATCTTCTTCGGCCAGCAGCAGATGCCCACATCCAGTGCTCGGGGTCTATCCAGATGGAAGTCGGCGTGGATGCAGTACCAACAGGTCTGCTCCGCCGCGCCGCTGCGTGGCGAAAAAGCGGGACAGCTCTGTTTCGGCCAAACGTTGCCGTCGGAATTGGGGGCGGACAGCACCCGATCTTCCCGTCGCCTATCAGTTCCGCTCATAATAAACACCCCCTCTTTCTTCGTTGCTTTCCTGGCTAGAGGATAGCATCAGAAAGAAGGGAGTGTCAGTTTTTTGCTTCAAAAGCGCGATTTTCCGCTTATTGTTGTCGAATTCTGGAAAAACAGCGCTTGAATTGCCTTTATGTGTTTTCTCACACCATCAGCCGAACCTTGAATATCCCATTCGAAACCTCGTACGCCAGCTCGCCGCCGCAATCCTTCACGAACTTGGCGACGCTTTGGGTGCCCCTGCCGTGACCT
>JAEZHK010000031.1 GCA_023416655.1 Bacillota bacterium | reverse complement strand
ACGTGGGCGTGTCGCTCACCGTCACCCCCTGCTGGTGCTACGGCTCCGAGACCATGGACATGGACCCGCTGACCCCGAAGGCGGTCTGGGGCTTCAACGGCACCGAGCGCCCCGGCGCGGTGTACCTGGCGGCGGTGCTGGCCGCCCACGCGCAGAAGGGCGTTCCGGCGTTCGGCATCTACGGCCACGACGTCATGGATGGCAAGGATTCCGACAAGATCCCCGCGGACGTGGCCGAGAAGCTTTTGCGCTTTGCCCGGGCGGGTCTCGCGGTCGCCACGATGCGCGGCAAGAGCTACCTTTCGATGGGCGGCACCTCGATGGGCATCGCGGGCTCCATCGTAAACCCGGAGCTGCTTGAAAAGTGGCTGGGCATGCGCAGCGAGTTCGTGGACTCCTCCGAGTTCATCCGCCGCTGGGAAGAGGGCATCTACGATCCGGCCGAGTTCGAGAAGGCCAAGAAATGGGTCAAGGAAAACGTCACGCTGGGCTGGGACAAAAACCCCGCCGCCGAGCAGCACACCCCCGAGTACAAGGAGTGGGCACTCGATACGAACATCAAGATGACCATGATCGCGCGCGACATGATGATCGGCAACCCCCGCCTCGCCGAGCTGGGCTTTGAGGAGGAGGCCACCGGCCACAACGCGATCCTGTCCGGTTTCCAGGGCCAGCGCCAGTGGAACGACCACTTCCCGAACGGCGACTTCCTCGAATCCATCCTGTCCTCCAGCTTTGACTGGAACGGCGTCCGCGAACCGCTGCCGGTGGCCACCGAGAACGACCACCTGAACGGCCTTGCGATGCTGTTTGGCAAGCTCGTCTCCTGCACCGCGTCGGCCTTCGCGGACGTGCGCACCTACTGGAGCCCGGCGGCCATCGAGCGCGTCACCGGCTGGAAGCCGGAGGGACAGGCGCAGGACGGCGTCATCCACCTGATCAATTCCGGCGCGGTCTGCCTCGACGCCAGCGGCGAGTGCAAGGACGCGGAAGGCAAGCCCGCCATGAAGCCCTGGTGGGAGATCACTTCTGAAGAGGCCGCGGCCTGCCTCGACGCCACCCAGTACTGCTATGCGGACCTGGGCTACTTCCGCGGCGGCGGGTACTCCAGCCACCTGGTCACCAAGGGCGGCATGCCCATCACCATGACCCGCCTGAACCTGGTCGACGGCCTCGGCCCGGTGCTGCAGCTGGCGGAGGGCTGGTCGGTGGAATTGCCCAAGAATGTGCATAAAACACTCGACGCCCGCACCGACCCCACCTGGCCCACCACCTGGTTCGCGCCGCGGCTGACCGGCACCGACGCCTTCACCGACGTCTACTCGGTCATGAACAACTGGGGCGCCAACCACGGCTCGTTCAACTACGGCCACATCGGCGCGGACCTGATCACGCTGTGCGCGATGCTGCGCATCCCGGTCTCGATGCACAACGTGCCCGAGGACAAGATCTTCCGGCCCAGCACCTGGAACGCCTTCGGCACCAAGGACCGCGAGGGCGCCGACTACCGCGCCTGCCAGACCCTGGGACCGGTGTACGGCCGCAAGTAAACCATACGCAATGCGAGGCCGCCGCACTTTTCAGTGCGGCGGCCGTTGCATTGGATCATTCCATATCAGAGAGGCTTGAGCCCGTCGTACAGGTCGTTAAAACTCTTCTTTGACCCACATCGTCCGTAGGTAAGGGATTTGTTCGTGCCAAACGCCCCGAGATAGCACTTGGTCAACTCCTCGACCGTCTGCTCCAGCATGATCATGAATTGCGTGTACATCGCGTCGTAGGACGCGCTGTCTTTCTGATAGTGGCTCTCAATCAAGCCCTCCGTCAGTTGATCCAGCGGATAGAGCTTCAAGTGCATGAGCTCGTGGACGATGACCTCCTCCAAATTCTCCTGCTTTGGGTTCAAGCCGTTCAGAATGAGGATGGCTTTCTTATCGTCGCAGTCAATCTTGATGTCGCCTGTTTTTTGAAATTGCGGGTCGTCGGAGAGTTCAAGCATGATATCCCAACTGTTTCTTAGCCGTAGGATATCTATCCACTTATTAAAGAGTTCTCGTATCTCCCGTTCGGTCACTGATCGACCACCTCCGTAACAGGTATATGGATCGGCCGCCGCCTCAGTCGTCCGATCTCTCCCTGCGCCTTCTCTTCTTGCGGGACAGCGTGAGGCCGCCGAAGCCGCTGACGATTGCCATGTAAAAGCCCAGGTCGTACCAGAAGCCGTTGTTGTACACTTCATAGATGCCGATGTCCGGGTTGAAAAGGGAGATCACGAGCGACACCGGCGCGACCCATCCATGCCATACGCCCCAGAAAAAGCCCGCCGGCCCTTCCGCCGTGTTCGCGCCGTCTCCCGGCACGCAGCCGCTCAAAACCACCGTCAACAGCACCAGCATGGCGCCGAGCGCCAGCACCTTCCCGATCCTCACAGGCGCACCCCTCTTCTTTTGTAAACCGCTTCAGTCACAAATCGACCAATGGCGTGGCAATTACTTATATATGTACCAGTAAACGCCATACTTGTCAACTACCTCAGCGCAGCAGGAGCACCACGGAAGCGAGCCGAGGGGATGGAGCACATTCCCGCCCTCGGCCAGCCTGGAATAGGCCTTCGCGACCTCCTCCTCGCTGTCGAAGTTGATGCCGTAGCTCATGGTCGGGCGCGATTCCTTGGGCTTAGAGGCCAGCAGGAGGCTTACAAGGGCGTCATTGTGCGATTCGCTTACCGCGAAGACCTCGTGCCCGTCCCGGTGCAGTTCCGCGTGCAGGTATGTCCCATCCGGGAACCATTCGTGATACCCCAAGGTCATTTCGAACGCTTCCTTGTAGAACGCCACCGCTTCAACCGTGTTCCGGATGTACAGCGTGGCCCCAAGCTTCATTCCGTCCACCCCTTTGCGTCAACAATTCCCGTCTTCAATTCTGGTCATATGATTTTGTCGCCGAATCTGAATTTATGTGTGGTCATTTCATACGATACTGATGAATTTTTTCGTTGATCATATTCCAGGCTTCAATGTTCTTTTCCGAAAAATCCCAAGGTTCGTAATTCCCGGACGTCAAATTCGCGGACACCCAATTCCTGGGCTTCTCACCCATGTATGGCCTGAATCCAAACTTAAAATATATATTGAGCGCTCGATAGCTCCATGTTTGCGATGTCAGGTAAATATACCCTGAGAACCCGAGTTGATTATAAATATCCAGGAGCTTCGAGACGATGGCTTTGGCGATTCCGCGCCCTTGATATTGTGGGGCAACGGCAATCCAATGCAAGCGCTGATACACTTCTCCAAACACATCGCCATCCCATACCGCTCCGGTTCCGGCCATATTTCCTCCTTTATCAAGGACAAAAACCATTTTCTCAAGCAATGCTTGGTGGTTGGGGGATCTACTGATGCGATCGTTTTCGACTTCTCCGGTGTGTTTACGAAACCAATCCGTCTTTGTGTTGTCGATAAACTCTCTTTGAAACACCGCTTCTGCTTCCTCAAGGGAATCGGTATGCCCTACTTCATACTGAAGCTTCGCCCATTGGTTCTCAACCTCCGCTTTGTACGATGAAAACAAAAATCCGTCGGGAAGCGGATATTTTGGATATTGGGAAGTATCTGTTTTCTCCATGATGACCCCAATGTGGGGAATTGACCGGTCAAGGCCAATATATTGCATCATCGGTTGCACACCTCCATCCTACAGGGAACTGCCCTTCTTCTAGCCATACACGCTACTCCCACAGATCGTCGCCCTCGCCGCGCCGCCAGTACATCCCTACAACGCGGGGCCACTTGCCCTTTTCGAGGATGGTTGTGCAGTTGATGTTCCCCAGATGCGCGTATAGGTGGCGGACCGCGCCGAACGCCAGCGAAAGCCGATTGTACTTGCAGCCCTGGGGATTCTCATGGAGCATTTCGTCGGTCAGACCGCCGAGATACCCGATGGTCTTCGTTTCGATGTCCCGCAGGTATTGCAGTAGTTCCTCCCTGTAGAGCACGCGGTCGCCCGGCTTTTCGTCAAGCGAATTCAGCCCATCATCATGATAATCCGGATGCGCGTACCGTTCGGGGTTGATAAACCATTGGTCGCAGGAGTGGAGCATGTGGTAGACGTGCTTTCAAAGTGGCACGCCGTACAGGACATAGTCCAGGTCGCAGGTCCGGATTGCCGTCTCCGCGTTGTGGAACATGACCTGTGTGTGCTCCCTGACTGTGTTTATGAGGACGTCCATACCGACCTCCTGATCGAGCAAATGGGGCATCGCCGGGGCAAAATCCGCTACGCACATCCCCGCGCAGATGCAACTACGAAAGGCCGCCCAGGAAGCATCCCAAAAGATACGTCAACCACTCGGCCTTTTCGCCGCGATGGTCAAAGGACAGATATCCTTCGGATTTGTAAGCGTAGCTGGATTTCCAGTAACCGTCCCGAGTCTTCTTGCCGTTGACAAGGTCAATCGCGCTTTGGCACCGCGCATCCCGTATCCGGTCCGTTCTGTACGCCAGTTCCAACAGCTCGACGATGTTCAGCTGGTAGGAAGCCGGGAAGGCCAGATCCAGAATGTGTTGAGTGATTGGCTCGCTGTCCGTCAGGCGCTTGTACAATTCATGCTTCAAAATGTAATCCATTCCCTTTGAAACCAGCGGGGCAATCCTCTCATCCGCACGGCAAGTGGCATGATCATAGGCCGCCAGCGCCTTGACGCTCTTGACGACCCCGATGTAGCACGGAGTCGCTTTCAGACAGCCGCCGTACTTGCCGGTCCCCTTCCCATGCCACAGAGAAGGTACGTTCCTTTCAAAGGGCTGATACTTTACGATCCACTCGACCGCGCTTTGAACAGTCGGGGCGTCCGCGCGCCCCAACTTTGAGTACGCCTCAATCAGCATGGCGTTGTAACAGGGCAACAGGTCGGATCCCTTTCCGGTGAGCGTAAAGCCGTCCGATGAGGCCAGATGCCGGTTCACGTACTCGAAAAGCTGGCTTGTGTATGCCAAAGTCGACGCATATGGAATTTCTGACAGCGCGATCATCCGCCATACTGCGTACAGCGGTTTCTGATCGAACGCGCCCGTCAACCGGGCGACAAGCTCGGATTTGGCGAGGTATGGCTCCGCTTGCTCCGGGCGAGTAATATTTCGGCCGTCGTAGGCAATCCTCAGTTCCAAAGCTGAATCCATCGGCTCACCTCGGGCAATTCCCGCTTCAGAGCGAAAATCGCAGGGTCGTCAGTGCATGCTTTGGCACGGCTGCAACGGGACATGTCCGGTTTACCGAATGCTTCGGGCGCGATGCGATTATGTCGGGTTTTCCTCCGCGCACAGGCAGAAGGGGTGCCCGGCGGGGTCAATCATGGTGACGAAATCGGCGTCGCCGAACTGCTGCGACGCCCGGGCCGCGCCGAGGGAGACGGCGTACTCCACCGCCGCCGTCACATCCGGCACTTGAAAGTCGAAGTGCATCTGCTTCTGCTGCCTGCCTGCTTCCTCGGGCCAGACGGGGGGAACGTAGTCCTCCTCGCCGATGAAGAGGAACACGACGCCTTCCGGACACTTCAGCGCCGGACGGCCGTACAGCGCCACCTTCTCCCAGCCAAGAAGTTTCCGGTAGAACTCGCACAGCCCTTGCTCGTCGCCGCAGTCCACCATAACATTACCCAGGCGGATTCCCGTGACCATCGCGATCCCTCCTTTGCGTAGTCCCTTACAGTTCCAGCGTCGTGGAGAACGCGATCACCGCGTCGCCCGCGATCTTCACTTCTGTCGGCTCGCCGTTTTCCACCCTTACGCTGACCCGTATCCGCCCGGTTCGGCCGATGGCCTCGCCCTGCACCGCTTCGAATGAGAATTCACCGTCCGTGATGGCTGCAAACCCGTAGCGCACGAGGTACGCACCCAGCGGCCCGTTGGCGTTGCCGGTGACGGGGTCTTCGTTGATCCCGATGGCGGGCGCGAACATCCTGCCGTGCACCAGCGGCGTTTCTCCGGGGTGCAGCGTAAACACGTAGAAGCCGTTGCAGCCGATCTCGGCGCTCAGCCGGGACAGCGCGGCCATGTCCGGGCGCAGCGCGTGGAGTTGGGCGACGTCTTTGATCGGAACCATCACCTTGGAATGCCCCGTGGACGCGATCACGACCGGGCAATCCGCCCGGAGGTCCTCCGCCCCGATCCCCAGCGCGTCCGCAAGCCTCCGCCGGAAGGATTCCTCGAAAGGTTCGCCGATTTCAATCTTGCCCTGCGTCATGACGACGCGGATTTCGCCGTCCTCGCGCAGGATGTCCACCGGCAGGATGCCCGCGCCGGTTTTCTGCAGTACACGGCAGGCGGGCAGGTTTTGCTCCACCGCCCGAACGTAGTGCGCGGAGACGGTGGCGTGGCCGCAGATGGGCACCTCCCTTGTGGACGTAAAAAAGCGGACGCGCACGTCGTGCGTGCCGTCGCTTGCGGAGAATATGAACGCCGTCTCGGAGTTGCCCAGTTCCCGGGCGATCGCCTGCATCTGCGGCTCGGTCAGGCCGTCCGCGTTGGGCACGACACCAGCCGGGTTCCCCAAGAACTTTTCCTTTGTAAAAGCATCGACCTGATAAACCCGGTACAGCTTGCTCATGGCGTCATAGCGCCCCTTCCTGTACGCAGATATGCAAAATGCCCCTTGCTCATCCCTTGTGTGGGGTCAAGGGGCATCATGCCCCTTGCGGGGCTTTTTCGCCAAGCGCAACCGCTGGATTCGAATCAACGCGCTTGGCGGAAAAGCGGGTTCGGTGCGACCCTGTCGCAACAAACGCTCCAGTGGAGCGTTTGTAGAACCCCGGGGAACCGGGCAGCGCCCCCGGGGTTTTCCTCGCCTCTTACTTCATCAGCTTCAATGCCCGCTGGTGCAAAGGCGCGTCCAGCATGGCGACGACGCGGGTGCCTTCTGCGAGGTAATCCTCCTCGAGGATCTGGCCCTCGCGGTGCAATAGGCTCAGCGCCGCGCCCTTGTCGTAGGGCACGACCAGTTCCACCCTCGCGCGCATCTTCTGCAACCGCTTTCCGATTTCAAGGACGAGCCGGTCCAGCCCCGCGCCGGTCGAGGCGGAGATCACGATGGCGTCCGGCGGCTCGATATCGCCGACGCTCGCGGCCACGTCGGACTTGTTGAGCGCTTCGATCATGGGCTTGTCGCCCGCGCCGAGGGAGGACAGCACTTCCAGCACCGTCTGCCGCTGCGCGGCGTACTCCGGGGAACTTAAGTCGCTGACCACGACCAGAAGGTCCGCGTACAGCGCCTCTTCCAGCGTGGAGCGGAACGCCTCCACCAGCTGGTGGGGAAGTTTTCGGATGAAGCCGACGGTGTCCACCAGCAGGCACTCGCCGCCCTCCGGCAGCGGGAGCTTGCGCATGACGGGGTCGAGGGTCGCGAACAGCTTGTCTTCGACCAATACGTTCGAGCCGGACAGCGCATTCAAGAGCGTGGATTTTCCGGCATTGGTGTAGCCCACCAGCGCCACCACCGTCTGCTCGATTTTTTTGCGGCGCGCGCGGCGCGCGTCCCGCTGGCGGGAAAGCTCTGCAAGTTCCGCGCTCAAGTCGTCGATGCGCTCGCGGATGCGGCGGCGGTCGACTTCCAGCTTGGATTCGCCCGGGCCGCGCGTACCGATGCCGCCGCCCAGACGCGAGAGTGCCGTGCCCATGCCGGTGAGGCGGGGCAGCCGGTACTTCATCTGCGCAAGCTCCACCTGCAGCTTGCCCTCGCGGCTCTCCGCCCGGCGGGCGAAGATGTCCAGGATCAGCGCCGTGCGGTCGACCACGTGGACGCCCAGTACTTCCTGGAGGTTTCGCTGCTGCGAGCCGGACAGTTCGTCGTCCACGATGACCAGGTCGATCTCCAGCGCCTGACATTCCAGCGCCAGCGATTCCGCCTTGCCGCTGCCGATGTAGGTGGCGGGGTCGGGCTTGCGCTTTTGCAGCGTGCGGCCCACCACGATGGCCCCGGCGGTGGAGGCGAGCGCGGCCAATTCGTCCAGCGAGGTCTCGCTGTCGGTGGAGATGATGAGCGCCTTTTCGGCCTCATCCACCTGGTCCAGCTCGCGGATGGCCTTCTCGACGCGGCGCTCGGCCAAATCGATCTCGTGCATCCACAGATTTTGCGGGATGCGGCCGGGCTTGACCGGCCCGAAGCTTACGATGGAGAGCCTGCCGTACTCCACTTCGCCCAGAAACGCAGCCGAAATGCCGGTGGCGATGCCGCCGGCCACGCCCACGGCGCACATGGCGTCAAAGCGCAAAAGGCGCAGCGCCTGCTCGTCCACGTCCGACAGCTTCGCGTCGCCGCCCGGGTGGGTGTGGATGCAGCGAATGCCGGAGAGCCGTTCGGTGTTTCTCCGAAGGTGGCGCTCCGGCAGGCCGACGCTTGCGATGGAGCCGACCGCGATCTCCAGCACCGAGCCTTCCCGGGTCATGTAGACCATCATTTCCCGGCTTAGCGCCTCGGTATGGCGCACCAGCAGGTTCAGAAGGCGGTCGGGGAGGAACTGGTCGCGCTCGAACTCCATCTCATACAGCTTTTCGAGTTCGGCGAGCACCGAATCGCGGATGCCCGCCACATTTCCGTGGATCATGGATGCACTCCTTTATCATGGCAATCGCTTCCGGCTGGGCTGCAAACGATTGCGTAGGGAACGAGGGCGGATTACTCGGAGATTTCCCCGGCGTCCAGTCTGCGCTTGTAGTCGCTGATCGCCTCGTGCAGGGCCTCCTCGGCCAGCACACTGCAATGGATCTTGACGGCGGGCAGCCCGCCCAGGCTGTCGGCCACCATCTTGTTGGTGAGCTGAAGCGCCTCGTCGATGGTCTTGCCCTTGACGAGCTCGGTGGCTTTGCTGGACGTGGCGATGGCCGCGCCGCAGCCGAAGGTCTTGAACTTGACGTCGGTAATGACGCCCTTTTCGACCTTGATGGTCATCTTCATGATGTCGCCGCACTTGGCGTTTCCGACGGTGCCGGAGCCGCTGGCGTTTTCGATCTCGCCGACGTTGCGGGGGTTGGTGAAATGGTCCATGACTTCAGGGGTATACATAAAATTCCCTCCAATTTATCCTGTCGTTAGGAATTAACGGCGAACAGGGGCGACATGGCCCGGAGCCGCTCGACGATCTTTTTGAGCTCCGCGATCACGTACTCGACTTCCTCGGCGGTGCTCTCTTCGCTCAGCGAAAAGCGCAGCGAGCCGTGGGCGATCTCGTGGGGGAGGCCGATGGCCAGCAGCACGTGGCTCGGGTCCAGCGAGCCGGACGTGCAGGCGGAGCCGGAAGAGGCTGCGATGCCCACCAGGTCCAGGCTCAAAAGCAGCGCCTCGCCCTCGATGTAGCGCACCGATACGTTGGCGTTGTTCGACAGGCGCTTCGTCGGGTGGCCGTTCAGCCGCACCTCCGGGATGCCCGTCAGGATGCCTTCGATCAGCCGGTCCCGCAAGGGGGTCAGGTACGCGTTCCGCTCGGCGATGGTGGCCGCCGCCTTTTCAATCGCCACGCCCATGCCGACGATGGAGGCGATGTTCTCGGTACCCGGCCGCTGAGAACGCTCCTGCGCGCCGCCCTGCATGAGCGGGCTAATCTTGACGCCCTTTCTCAGGTACAGCGCGCCCACGCCCTTGGGCGCGTGGAACTTGTGGCCGGAGAGCGACAGCATGTCCACGCCAAGCGACTTCACCTTGATCTCCACCGAGCCGATGGCCTGTACCGCGTCGGTATGGAACAGCACGCCGTGGGCCTTGGTGATCTTTGCCAGCTCCGCGATCGGCTGGATGGTGCCGATTTCGTTGTTGGCCATCATGATCGAGACCAGCGTGGTGTCCGGCCGGAACGCCTTTTCCAGGTCCTCGGGGTTGACAATGCCGTCCGCGTCCACCTTCAGGTAGGTGACCTCGAAGCCCTCTTTCTCCAGCTGCGCCATCGCGTGCAGCACTGCGTGGTGCTCGATGGCGGAGGTGATCAGGTGCTTGCCCTTGGCCTTCCGGGCATACGCGCCGCCGCGGATCGCCCAGTTGTCCGATTCGGTGCCGCAGCCGGTGAAGTAGATCTCCTGCGGGTCCGCGCCCAAGGCTTTCGCCACCTGCTCCCGCGCCCTGTCCAGCGCCTTGCGGGCGTCGCGACCGAAAGCGTGGATGCTGGAGGGGTTGCCGTAAATCTCCGTCAGGTAGGGCAGCATCGCCTCGACCACGGGCTTACTCACGCGCGTCGTCGCCGCGTTGTCCATGTAAATCCTGTTCATTGTATGCATCCTTTCAGATTTCCGGCTTTCGGGTCCTCCAGCATGTCCTGAAGTGTGATGCCGTCCACAATGGAGTTGAGCCCGTCCCGGACCTTCTTCCAGACCTTTCGTGTGGGGCAGCCGCCCGACTTGTCGCAGGCGTCCTCCTCGTTCAGGCATTCGGTGATCTCCAAATCGCCTTCCAGGGTCCTGAGCACCTGGCCCACCGTGATCTCAGACGGCGGCCGCGAAAGCAGGTACCCGCCCTGCGCGCCCCGGACGCTCTTGATGAGCCCTTCCCTTCTGAGCGGCGCCATCAGTTGCTCCAGATAGGCCTCCGGCACCGATTGGCGCTCGGCGATGGCCTTGAGCGGCTGCGGCCCGGTTTCATACGTGACCGCCAGATCGTACATCGCATGGATGCCGTACCGGCCCCGCGTCGACAATCTCAATTCCGCGCCCTCCAATCCTGACCGAATCTATCGGGTTTCTTCTGATGCCATTATAATCCGGACGATTTGCTTCGTCAAGCATTTCCGACAAAATTAATATGCTTTCAGGCATCAAAAAGCCTCTGGCTTTTTGATGCGCAGGAAGAGGACTGCGGGAGCCTGAAATTCTCTGGAATTTCCGGGCGGCTCCCTGACTTATGGTATTATTGCTGCCACCAGTGTTCGTCACTGATGGCAGCAATACGTTCCCGGCGCACAGGTCGCCGGGAACGATGAAGAGTCAAGGGTATATTGATAGTGTGCTTTGATGAGGCGCGGGATATGTGTTATACTGACAGGGAGCTTTTGACAAAAAAATCGTTCCCGCCTAAACTCGCCGGGAACGATTTGAAGGGCATTCAGCGGTCGGGGCGCGCCCGGCGCTTCAGTGCCCGGAGAAGAGCTTTCGCGTCATCGTCTACCCGAAAGGATTCCATGACCTTCTGGATGGTCTTGTTGTGGGTCCAGGCGTCGAGCGATTCGCTTTTTAGCAGCGCCTCGACCTCCTTCGGGAAGTCCACGTACAGGTGCGAGAGCGCCCATGCCACGCCCATGCGGGCGTAGTAGCCATCCTGCCGCACGCGGGCGAGGCCGTTAAGCGCCGGGCCGATCCACTCCGGATCGCTGTAGTGGATCATCATCACCGCGGCGAAGCGGGCGAAGAACTCCCGCTCGTCGGAAAAAAAGGGCGACAGGAACTCAAACCACGTCGCCCGCTCGGCGGGCGCGGGGTCAAGCCAGCCCATCAGCGAGTCGCACACCGCCCAGTTATCGATCTTCGGCAGGAATTCCCGGACGCGCTCGAAGCGCTCCGCCCGCTCCATCTTGCCGCCGCCGACCGCCGCCGCCTTCAGGAAGTAGACTTCCAGGATGCCGTCGGGCGCGGTTTCGAGGAATTCGCGGAAGTCGCTCTTGAGCACTTCGCGGGCCAGCTTTTTCAGGTGCGGCGCGCGGACGCCGAGGATTTCATTGTGCGTCGGGACGGTTTTTTGGATGAACGCACGGTAGCCGGGTTCGGCCAGCGGCGTCAGCTTTTCGAGGATGTCCATGGGTCGCCTCCAATTCATCAAATCAAGGAGAACAACGATGCGGTACGTATTGCGGGTAGACACGCCGGTGGGGGCGATGTGGCTGGTTCAGGACGGGGACGCGCTTACGGAACTGAGGCTTCCGGGGGATGCCGCGCCGGAGGGCGAACGTGCGGAGACGCCGCTCCTCCGGGAGGCGGCTTTGCAGCTCTCCGAGTACTTCGAGGGCAAGCGCGCACTTTTCGACCTGCCGCTGAAGCCGGTGGGGACCGATTTCCGCCGGGCGGTCTGGGCCGCGCTTCTGGAAATCCCCGCGGGAAAGACCGCCAGTTACGGCGACATCGCGCTCGCCATCGGGAAACCCAAGGCGTCCCGCGCGGTGGGCTCGGCCAATCACGCGAATCCGCTGCCCGTCTTCATCCCCTGCCACCGGGTGATCGGCTCCGGCGGCGCGCTGGTGGGCTACGGCGGCGGGCTGGATTTGAAACAGAAACTTTTGGCCCTTGAAGCGAAATACTACAAGGGCTGAACTTGCCTACTGTGGCCAAGGGATTAGCCGACTGCCCTTCACCAGAAAGGCGCTCGCTGCGATCCCGGCCATCGGCGCGTCGCGCAGCGAATCGGAGTAGAATTCTTCGACGGGCGCGTCGCCATACTCCGCCAGGAACCTCGCAAGCTTTTCCGCGCCGTCGCAGTTCCGGCCCGTGTACGCGCCGGTCTTGGGATGGACGCGGGAGGCGATGAGCCTGGGGCAAACTGGAGACAGCAGAAATTCCGGCCCGGCGGAGATGATAAGATCGTCCGGCCTCCGCCGCGCCAGGTACCAGGGCTGGATTCGGCCTTCATTCTCCGCCCAGAAGGCGGCGACCTCTTTGCTCACGTCCGGGATGTCCCGGAGGAAGCCGAACAGGCGGCCCTTGAATTTGGTCTTGTCGGTCATGGCCAGCGCGAGCCGCACCGCTTCCCAGCCGATCCCCGGCAGCCGCCGGAGGATACCCGGATGGCGCTTCAGGCAGAACGCGAAAAACCGTGCCGTAGAATCGCCGCGGAAGATGGTCTTGTCGAAGTCGTAGACGTTCATACGCTCTATTTCTCCACGGAAAGGTCATTTTCCTGCCGCTTGCGCCGGATTCCGGGAGTGTATATAATAGAAATGAGGCCGCTGCGCGCGGCGAAAAGGAATGGAGAGCCATCATGCTGATTCAGGCATTTTCCGGCGGATTTGATTTCAGGACGTTCATCATGCAGCTCTTGCTCAGCATCCCGCCGTTCATCCTGGCGCTTTCGATGCACGAGGCGGCCCACGCCTGGGTGGCCGACCGCTGCGGCGACCCGACGGCGCGCCATCTGGGGCGGCTGACGCTCAACCCCTTCGCCCACATCGACCCCATCGGCTTTGCGATGCTGTTCATCGTGGGCTTCGGTTGGGCGAGGCCCGTGCCGGTCAACCCCAACAACTTCCGCCACTACCGCAGGGACGACATCAAAGTGTCGCTGGCGGGCATCACCGCAAACCTTCTGATGTTCGTCGCCGGATGCGTTCTGATGTACAGCATGGTGGCCCTCGCGATCTCGAAGATTCCCGCATCCGCCTGGCAGGGCAATCTGTTCGGCGTGGAACTGAACGGCGTACAGTATGGGGTGACCGTTTCGCAGGCGTTTCATCTGGCCAGCGGGATGGGCGACTTACTGATCGGCCCCTACCTGGGCTCCATCGTCGGCTACCTGTTCCAGATGGTCGCGATCTTCACCACCATCAACCTGACGCTGGCGGTGTTCAACCTTTTGCCGGTGCCGCCGCTGGACGGCTACCACGTGTTCAACGACCTTCTATTGCACCGCCAGCTCTTCGCGCCGCGTCAGGCTGCGATGATCGGCCAGATCGTGCTGATCGCGCTGATCTTCACGGGCGCGCTGCGCTGGGTGCTGGGCACGGTGCAGGAAGGCGCGCTGAACGGCGCGGGCACGGTGTTCGAGGCTTTGTTCCGGGCGCTCCACATCATTTAGGGGGCAGGCAATGTACGTCGTATCGCTTAGGCAGTTTGACGGCCCGCTGGATTTACTGTTGACCCTGATCTCCCGCGCCAAGATCGACATCAAGGACATCTTCCTGTCGGAGATCACCGAGCAGTACCTTCTGTCCATGGCGGGCGTGGACGAGCTGGACATGGATTCGGCCAGCGAGTTTTTGCAGATGGCCGCGACGCTCCTCGAGATCAAGTCGAGGACGCTTTTGCCTGTGCCGCCGCGCGCGCCGGAGGGCGAGGAGGAGACGCCCGAGGAGGCGCTCATCCGAAGGCTCACCGAGTACAAGGCGTTCAAGGAGCTGGGCGAGCGGATGCAGCGCCTGGAAAAAGTGGCGCGGGAGCGGCTGACGAAGTTGCCGGAGGAGTATCCGCTGCCGCCGCCCGCCTACGAACTGACGGGGCTGACCCTCGAGGCGCTGACCCGGGCGTTTGAGCGCGTGATTCGAAGGCTTGAGGCTCACGAGGACGCGCAGGCGGCGATCCGCCACGAAATCCGAAGGGACGAATACACCATGCACGGCTGCATGGCGCGGATCCAGAAGCGGCTGAAGCGGGGGAACGTCCGTTTTTCGGAGCTGTTTGACGGCGTGCCCGGCAAGGTCGAGCTGGTCAGCGTGTTCCTGGCGCTGCTGGAACTATTGCGCCTGGGCCTGGTGCGGGTGAAGCAGACGAGCACCTATGGCGAGATCGACCTGACGGCGATTTAGCGAGGTGTATCCCGATAGCGAACGCCGCCCCGTTTTTACGGAGCGGCGGCATTTTATATAGTGGAATCCGTTTGCCGGGACTCGTTCCGGCTTTCGCTTTACCCGGCGAATCGGTCGATCCAGCGGACGAACTCGTCCATGTATGCCTTCAGCAAGCCCTTCAGCGAATCGCTGACCACTTCACCCTTCTCGTCGAGGGAGGACATGACGCCTCCGACGTAGGCCTCCGGCTGCTGCATGACGGGCACGTTCAAGAACGTGAGCACCTGCCGCAGGTGGTGGTTCGCGCCGAAGCCGCCGATCGCGCCAGGAGAAACGCTGACGACCGCGCCGGGCTTGCCGTTCCAGACGCTCGTGCCGTAGGGCCGGGAGCCCACGTCCAGCGCGTTTTTAAGCGCCGCCGGGAACGAGCGGTTGTGCTCGGGGGTCACGAACAGGAAGCCGTCCAGCGCCCCGACGTCGGCCTTGAACTTAACCCACGCCTCGGGCGGGCTGGTTTCCAGATCCTGATTGAAAAGCGGCAGATGGCCGATGTCGAGCATTTTGAGTTCAACGCTCTCGGGTGCGATCTTGATCAGATGCTTGGCTACGGACTTGCTGAAAGCGCCTTCGCGCAGGCTGCCGACGAAAACGCCGATGGATTTTTTCTTCATTTTGAGCACCTCCTTGGGTTTGATTTATATTTCCCCGGAATCCCGCTGTTTGAAACGCCCATCGGGACGTTTGCAGCGGATTCCGTCCGGCAATAAGCGACAACCCCTGCCGCGCCGATGCGTGACAGGGGTCTATACTTGCCAAAAACTTATGAGCATTGCAGCGGGTTGCCCGGTCGTACTTTCAAACCGTATCCGGCGACCGGTGCGCCGGATACGTATTTCAGCGCCCAGTGCGTACACTGGACGCTGAAATAATTCCTTGAGTCAGTGAGCCGCCCGGAAATTCGTGAGAATTTTAGGCTCGCGCAGAGCTTCTTCCTTCGCATTGAAAAGCCGGATGGCGGATTTTCAATGCCGTACTTTTGGGTTCCGGGCGGCGGCCACCTCGTCCGGTCGGCCGATGGGCGCCTTGACCGGGCAGGCCTTGACGCCCTCCGGGTCAGAATGGGCGCGGTCGTGGATGGAGAGGAGCAGATCCACCGCCTCGTCCAGCGTCTCGCGGGACTCGGTCTCCGTGGGCTCCAGCATCAGCGCCTCGTGCACGATCATCGGGAAGTACATGGTCGGCGGGTGCATGCCTTCGTCCAGCATCGCCTTGGCCACGTCGAGCGCCGAAACGCCGGTCTCCTTCTTGAGCTTCTCTAGCGACATCACGAATTCGTGCATGCAGATCTCGCCGGACGCCATGTCGTACTTTTCGCGCAGCCTCGCCATCATGTAGTTGGCGTTCAAAACCGCCGTCGTCGCGGCCAGCTTCATGCCGTCCGCGCCCAGCGCCAGCGCGTAGGTGAGCGCCCGCACCACCACCAAAAAGTTTCCGTAGAACGCCTTGAGCGCGCCGATGGAGTGTTCGGGTGTCACGAAGCGGTAGCCGCTATCGGTTTTCTCCACCTGCGGTCCGGGCAGGAACGGCGCGAGGCATTCCTTGACGCCCACCGCGCCCACGCCCGGCCCGCCGCCGCCGTGGGGGGTGGCAAAAGTCTTGTGCAGGTTCAGGTGCACCACGTCAAAGCCCATGTCGCCCGGCCGCACCACGCCCAGCACGGCGTTGAGGTTCGCGCCGTCGTAGTAGCAAAGGCCGCCCGCCTCGTGAATGATGTCGGTGATCGCCACGATGTTGTGGTCAAAGATACCCAGGGTGTTCGGGTTGGTCAGCATGAGGCCCGCCGTGTCCGGCCCCACCGCGCGCCGAAGCGCGTCCAAATCCACGCAGCCGTCCGGCCCGGAGGGGATGGAGACCACCGTCATGCCCGCCATCACGGCGGAGGCCGGGTTGGTGCCGTGGGCGGAGTCGGGCACGATGACCTTGGTGCGGCCCGCGTCGCCCCGCTTTTTGTGGTAGGCCTTGATCATCAGAAGTCCCGTCTGCTCGCCGTGCGCGCCCGCCGCGGGCTGGAAGGACATGTCGTCCATGCCGGTGACTTCGCATAGGATGCCGCGCAGCCGGTGAAGCACCTCGAGGCAGCCTTGCGCGTCCGCCTCGGGCTGCAACGGGTGGACGCCGGTAAAGCCGGGGAGAGAGGCCATCTCGTCGTCGATCTTGGGGTTGTACTTCATCGTGCAGGAGCCCAGCGGGTAGAACCCATCGTTGACGCCGTGGGTGCGGCCCGCCAAGAGCGTATAGTGGCGGCTGATCTCGGTCTCACTGAGGCTGGCAAGGCGCGGGGCCTTCTCCCGGAGAAGTTCCGCTTCCGGCTCGCACGCTGGGACGTCCAGTTTGGGCAGGATGGAGAGAGAGCGCCCGGGCGCGCCCTTTTCATACAGAAGCTTCACGCGCGCACCCCCTTCAGGATTTTGACCAGTTCATCGATGTCGGCCTTCGAGTTCATCTCCGTGGCGCACCACAGGATGCCGCCTTCAACCGGCAGTCCGCCAAGGATGCCCTTTTCCGCCAGCGCGGAAAGTGCCACTTCGGCGGGGACGGGCGTCTCCGTCACGAACTCGTGGAAGAACGCGCCGGAATGCCGCCGGGGGTAGCCGATCTCCGCGAGGCGAGACGCCAGATATTCCGCCTTGGCGTGGCATTGCCGGGCGGCGTCTTTCAGTCCCTCCGCGCCCATCGCCGCCGCGAAGACCGAAGCGGTCATGGCGCAGAGCGCCTGGTTTGAGCAGATGTTGCTGGAGGCCTTTTCCCTGCGGATGTGCTGCTCGCGGGCCTGCAGCGTCAAAACGAACGCCCGGTTTCCGTGGTGGTCGGTGGTCTCGCCGACGATGCGGCCGGGGAGCCTGCGCATCAGTTCGGCCTTCGCCGCCATGAAGCCCAGGTAGGGCCCGCCAAAGGACAGCGGCATGCCCAGCGGCTGGCCTTCGCCCACCGCGATGTCCGCGCCCAGCTCGCCCGCGGATTTATACAGCGCGCTGGCGATGGGGTTGACGGAGAGCACCAGCTTCGCGCCTGCTGCGTGGACGATGTCGCCCAGCGCCTTCGCGTCCTCGATCAGCCCGTAGTAATTGGGGGAGGGCAGCACCAGGCAGGCCACGTCCGGGCCGAGCAGTGACCTCAGCGCCTTCGGGTCGGTGCGGCCAAACGCCTCCGGGACCTCGTCCAGCTTGTAGCCGTAGCCCTCGCAGTAAGTGGCCAGCACCCTTTTGACTGCCGGGCTCGCGCTCCCGGCCACCAGCGCCCGAGGCCGCTTTTTGTCGCAGCACATAGCGACGGCCTCCGCCGCGGCGGTGGCCCCGTCGTAGACCGATGCGTTGGCGGCGTCGAGGCCCGTCAGTTCGCAGATGAGCGTCTGGTATTCAAAGATCGACTGCAGGATACCCTGGCTGATCTCCGCCTGATAGGGCGTGTAGGCGGTCATGAACTCCTCTTTGGAGGTCACCTGCTTGACGATCGCCGGGATATAGTGGTGGTACGCGCCCGCGCCCCGGAAGATCGAGCGGTAGACCTTGTTCTTTGCGGCGGTTAAGCGCATTTCGCGGGAGACCTCGAGCTCGCTGAGGCCGTCCGGGATGTTCAGCCGCTCGATGATGAGTTCGTCAGGCACGGCGCGGTACAGGTCGCAGAAGTCTTCCATGCCGAGGGAGCGCAGCATCTCCTCGCGCTCTTGGGCCGACGACGGCAGATACCCGCCCATCAGCCTTGCTCCTCGCAGAAAGCCGCGTAGCCCGCCGCGTCCAGGAGTTCTTCGGTCTCGCCCACGTTTTCGATCACGCAAAGCCAGGCTTCATAGGGCTTCTGATTGATGGCCTCCGGCGAAACTTCGAGTTCCTCGTTGACCTCGCGCACGCTGCCCGCCACCGGGCTGAAGATGTCCGAAACCGCCTTGACCGACTCCACGTCGGCCAGCCTGCCGCCGGCAGTTACGGCGTCGCCGGGGGAGGGCAGGTTGACGAATACGATGTCGCCCAGCTGGGACTGCGCGTAGTCTGTGATGCCGACGCGCGCCGCGCCGCCTTCCAGGAATTCGACCCACTCGTGGGACTTGGAGTACTTCAGGTTTTCGGGCGTGACCATGGCGGAGACCTCCTTATAATAAGTAAATACGGAAAACCTGTCACAAGAAATTGCCAGTTTCGGATTTCTTCGCTTACTTTGCCTTGCTATAGAACGGAAGCTGCACAACCTCTGCTGTCACCATCCGGCCCCGCACGTCCACATCCACTGTGTCGCCCGTCTGCACGCTGCCGCTTTCCACCAGCGCCATCGCGCAGGCCGCGCCGACGAAGGGCAGGTGCGTGCCGCTGGTGGTCTGGCCGATCGGCTTCCCGTCCCGGTAGACCGCCTGATGCTCCCGCAGGATGCCCTTGCCGGTGGCTTTCAGGCCGACGCGCGCGCGGGGCGTGCCATTCGCCAGCATCGCCTCTTTGCCGACGAAGTCGTGCGTCTCCGCCTTGACCGCCCAGCCGAGGCCGGTTTCAAGCGGCGACACGTTCTCGTCCATCTCGTGCCCATACAGCGGCATCGCGGCCTCCAGGCGCAGCGTGTCCCGCGCACCCAACCCGCAGGGGATCAGCCCCGCGTCTCGGCCCTTTTCGATCAGAAGCGTCCACAGCGCGGGCGCGTCTTCATTTTGCACATAAAGCTCGTATCCGAATTCGCCGGTGTAGCCGGTGCGGGACAGCAGGCAATCGATGCCGCCCACGTCAACGCTCTCGGCAAACCAATAGTACTTCTGCGGGATCTCACCGGCGGGCGCAAGAGACGCGATCAGCGCTTTCGCGCCCGGCCCCTGCAGCGCCACCTGCGCGATTGTCTCGGACACATCTGATATGGCGCAGTCACCGAAGCGGTGCGCCTTCATCCACAATACGTCCTTTTCGCGGTTGGCGGCGTTGACCACCACCATGTACTTCTCCTCGCCCAGGCGGTAGACGATCAGGTCGTCCAGGATGCCACCCTCATCATTCAGCATCGGCGAGTAGCGCACCTGCCCGATGCCCATGCCGGAGAAGTCGTTGGTCATCATGTGGTTGAGGTTTTTGAGCGCATCCGGGCCTTCAAAGCGCACCTCGCCCATGTGGGAGACGTCAAAAAGGCCCATCTTCTGCCGGACCGCCATGTGCTCCTGGATGACGCCCGTTCCATACTGCACCGGCAGCAGGTAGCCCGCGAAGGGCACCATCCTTCCGCCGGCGGCCACGTGCAGGTCGTACAGCGGGGTTTTCAGTTCCATGTTCATCCCTCCTGCGTCCAATTCGCATCGTCCTGAAAAGCCAAAAAGAGGCGCACCTCTTAAAGGTGCGCCTCTGTCCAGTTACCTGAAAGATTCTCCCGCCAGTGAGGCGGGATTGCTTCTTCGGTGTCGAATAAATCGACTTTACAGAGTGCCGTCAGACCCCGGTCCTTTTGCCTGAGAGTTTGCCGCGCGTTCCCCTTCGGCGCCGCCCGATACCAATCCAAGAATCTTTCGTACCGGCATGAGCGGTCTCTCCCGGAATCGTCCTCCGACCCTATTCAATTGCATCCATTTTAAAGGATGGCGCGGAACCTGTCAAGCCGGATTTACGTAGAATGGCATAGCCGCGCGCTACGCGGCGAAAGGATGATGAACCATGTGGCTCTATCCACAGCTTGATTGGGCGCAGTGCCGGGATATGTGCCCGGCGCCCTGTCCGGACCCCTTCCGGCACGATTCGCCGCCCTCAACGGATTCCTGTCATCACGACCACGATTCATGCCACGAACCTTGCCACCGCGATCCCTGCCACGATCCCTGTCACCGCGATCCCTGCCATGAACCTTGCCACCGCGATTCCTGCCGCCGTGAACCTTGCTGCACTGATCAAGGCCGCCCCGACCCCTGCCGCCGCAAGCCGTCGTGCTGGCCGGAAATCTGCAGGTCGAATCCGGGCCATCGCGACCCGTGCTGCAAGCCCCTACACAGGCCCGATTTCTGCCCGCCACCCTGTCCGCCGCTCTGCCCGCCGCCTTGTACGCCATGCTCGAATCCTTGCCTGATCCCCTGCCCGCCGGGCTTCCACGCTTGCCGGAACCCATGTTGCCGCCCGGTGTGCGATATGGACTGGAGCGGCGCCGAGGCCTGCATCTTGTGCGAGGACTGCGACGGAAACCAAATCGTACTCATCCGGCGGCAGCGCTTCTGCGTAGCCAACGGCGAATGCGTCAAGTGCCGCCGCTTTACCTGACCAGTTCGTCCGCAGCGGCCTTCGCCTCGCCGCGAAAATTTGTATCGAAGGCTTCAGGGACCTGAACCGCCCCGGCGCTCAGCCAGCGCTCCAGCGCCGCGAAGCCTGTGCGGGACGCGTACAGCGCCTCGCCGGGCGCGGCCCGGAAGGCGAGGGCCTTTGTGAGCGCCTTCTGTGAATCTTCGCTCAGCAGGTGGTCGATCAGCTGAACCGACAGCGCCTGCCGCTGGGCTAGGCCCTGCCTCGGCACGTCCACCACCGCCAGGAAGGCGACCTGATCGGTGTACGGCGCCGGCTCCAGCGTCCAGTCGGGCGCGCGGCCGGCGCCGGAGAGCGCCAAGAGCCGCTGCATCTCCCGCTGGGACAGCAGCACCGCCGCCGTTCGCCCGGATGCGAAGTCCCCCAGCACCGACTCGCGGGTGCGGAAATCCTGCGGCATCTGCTTGGGCAGCGTAGCGCGCACCAGCCGGGTCGTGCGGGGCGCTTCGGTGGGTTCCGGCTCTCCGGTCAACCCCAGGTTCAGCCCTTCACCCGCCTTGACCGGCTGCCGCGCCTCCTCGGATACCTCCCGGTCGGTCATCAGCGACAGAAACGCTTTGGAAAAGGAAACGAAAGTTCCGTCCGCCTGCGCGTCCATCCAGTAGAAGGCGCGCTGGTTTTTTCGCTTCGCCTTCGCGCCTTCGCCGAGCGCCGCCCAGTCCGCGGGCGCTTCCGTTAAATAGGTCTTGTTCAGCGCCCACCCGTAACCCCCGAGCGCCACCGCCGTGGCGTGGCCCTGACCTGCGTCCTGAAGGAACGCGGGCAGCCTTCCGTCCGGCGGGAGCGGCAGAAGGTTGTCGGAGCCGGGCAGCATGCCGGGGGCCAGCAGCATCATGTCCGGCGGATTGACCTCGCCGCCCGCGAAGCGCTGAAGCACCGAAAGCGGCACGCTCGAGACCTGCACGTAGACGCCCGGATGCCGCCGCTCGTACCGGTCGATGCAGGTGTTGAGCCACGGCACGAAGCTGCCGCTGCCCGGCGGCCACATCTCGTCGCACACCCACAGCCTGAGCACGCCCGACCATCCGCCGCCCAGGCGCTCCGCGACGCGTTCGTTGCTCGCCGGGAGGGATGCGGTCAGAACCGGCCAGCTCAGAATCAGCGCGACCAGCGCCGCCCAGGCCAAAAACAAAGCTACCTTGCGCACGGGCACACCTCCGCCCTTCATTGTATGGGCGCGGCGCGCGCCGCTATGCCCGCGGCGGGTTTTTCGGAGTTTTCGGAGTCTTAACGGAGCGAAAAACAGCGGAAATCAAACGCAAAACCGGACGATTTTTGGCACAATCCGGATTATTGTACGAAAATACGCGCGGTTCTTCCGGTGCATGGCGCGAGAACATCAGGATTTGGTCAGGAACAGATCAAAATGTCGAACGAAAATCGGATTCTGTCGGACTGAATAAATCGGTTGACAAACGGGTACCCTCGTGGTAATATGATCAGGCACGCGAAAAACGGGGCAAACGAAAACGGTGAGCGCGCGATGCGATTCTTGAAAACGATACAGCGAGAGCGAGAGAAAGAACAGTCAGATTCTGATGAGTTAGACGCTTATACCTGTAGGCCTTGGCGGGCTGAAGGGTAGAAGTTGAGAGGATTAAACACAAGAG
>JAEZHK010000120.1 GCA_023416655.1 Bacillota bacterium | reverse complement strand
GCGGACTGGCAGGAGGTCTGGCATTCGCCGCAGCCGCCGGTCTTCGCGCTCTCATTGAGGTCGCGCGTATCGAGGGTGACGATTCTCTTCATATGGATGCATTCCCTTCGCTCATGTCGTTTCCATATATTATAGGCCAAATCCGCCCGCCTGTCAACCGCGCTTGGAAGCTTTACAGGCGCGGCTCCGAAGTACCCAAGCCGGATATAATTCGGTGTCGCGCCGCACACAGCGGATTCTCAGGATTTCTTCCTTGCAAAAGACCAAGCGACGATCCAGAGCACGACTGCCAGCCCAAAGCCGGCGATGACGCCCCATTTGGGGTCGGAAGGGATTGTTCTGGTGTATCTGAACCCGTCTCGTGAGGATGCAAGTTATTGGCTGTCCAGCGCTACCCACAGCAGCCCTTCCGCCGGGCAGCCGCGCAAACCGATGCCCGCCTTTGCGTAGCGCCGCGACTCGGCTACAAACCGCCCGTCCACCCGCTCGCCCGGCGCGATCAGCGGCACGCCCGGCGGGTAGGCCCAGGCGTACTGCGCGGCGACCCGGCCCACCGCTTCCGCGATCGGCACCGCTTCCCGCGGTTTGCGCTGGGCTTCTGCGATGGTCATTACGCGCTCCGGGAGATCCGGGGCTTCGAGGGGTTCAAGGTTCGTGGAAATGGGCATGATCTCCGGGAGCGTTGCGGCTTGGATGAATGTCTGGCTACTGGCTGTGGGCGCGCAGTGCTTGTCGATCTCCCAAAGTGCCGCCGCCAGCGCCTCCAGCGCGCCGTCCGGCTCGGTCAGGCCGGTCATCGCCAGCGCGTGGTCGCAGGACGCCATTTCAAGTTCAATCTGATACGTCGACCGCAGAAGCACCATGAGCGCCGGGCCGGTGAGGTTCGTCCCGCGGGTAGAGATGAGGATTTTGCTCCGGTCGAAGGCGTGCATCGCGGGGCTTTGGGGCGCGCCGTGCCCGGGGAGGATCAGATGGGTAAGACCCTCAACCGCACGGTCGAACGCGTCCAATTGATCGGCCCAGGCGGAAAACAGGCGGTCCTTTTCCGCCCCGATCAGCCGCACGCAGCCGTCGATGGAGGCCATCAGCAGGTAGGAGGGGCTGGAGGTCTCGAAGATGTCCAACTGAGCCTGGAAGCGCGCCGGGTCGATCAGGCCGCCTACGTGGGCGATCGCGGTCTGCGTCAGGCTGGGCAGCGTCTTATGCAGGCTCTGCACCACGATGTCCGCGCCCGCGGCCACCGCGCCGCCGGGAAAACGACTGGAAAAGCCCAGGTGCGCGCCGTGGGCCTCGTCGATGAGCAGCGGTACACCCCGCGCCTTTGTGACGCGGAGGATGGCGGCGATGTCGGAGACCGCGCCTTCATAGGTGGGGCTGGTCACCACCACGAGCTTTGCGTCCGGGTTCTCGTCCAGCGCTTTCTCCACCGCCTCCGGCGATACCGACCCGAAGACGCCGAGGGAACTGTCAAAGGACGGGAGCAGATAGGCCGCGTCCAGCTCCATCAGCTCCAGCGCGTGGAACACCGACTGGTGGCTGTTGCGCGCGACGATCACCCTGTCGCCCGGCTCCGCCAAAGCGCGGACGCCCGCGAGGATGCCGCAGGTGGAGCCGTTCACCAGAAAAAACGCGTTCTCACTGCCCCAGAGCGCCGCCGCGCAGGCCATCGCATCCTTCAGGATGCCGGACGGCTCGTGCAGGTTGTCAAAGCCGTCGATCTCCGTGATATCAAGGTGCGCGCCAAGCGCGTCCAGGTAGCGCGCCGCGGTGATGTTTCGCTTGTGACCCGGCATGTGCATCGCCTTCACGCCCCGCGCCGCGTAGCGTTCCAGCATATTCAGAAGCCCGTCGCCCATTTGTTTCCACCTTCCCGCCGCCATGATACCATCCCGATGCCCGCCGCGCAAGGCTTTTCCCGTTCTTTGCGTTGACAGCGCGCGTCCGGCGAGTGTATGATGGACAGGAATGGTTTTCGCGACCGCTTCATCGAAAGGATTGAGAGCATGCGTTACCCGAGAATCCATCTGGCGATCGACAACTGCTTCGCCTCCAAACGCTACACCCACCCGTCCGAGTGGGCGAAGGTGATCCGCGAGCTGGGCCTGACCTATGTGGAGGCCAGCGCCGACAACGAGTGCGACCCGATGTACATGGGCGGCGAATACCTGAGCTGGTGGGCCGGCGAGGTCAAAAAGGCGATGGCGGAGCACGGCGTGATCGTGGCAAACCTCTACTCCGGCCACGGCACCTACGCGACGCTGGGCCTTGCGCACACCCATCCGATCGTCCGGGACAGGTTTTTGAACAACTGGCTCAAGCCCATGGCGAAGACCGCCGCGTCGGTCGGCGCTGGGCTGGGCTTCTTCTGTCACGCGTTCACCGATTCAGTTTTGCAGGACCCCGCGCGCTATAAAGAGTTTGAAGCCACGCTCTACAAGGACCTCGCGGAGCTGGCCGCCTACGGAAAAGCGGAAAACCTGGGTGTTCTGGGCGTGGAGCAGATGTACACGCCCCACCAGATCCCCTGGACGGTGGAGGGCGCGGAGAAGCTGCTGCGCGAGGTGTACCGCATAGGCGGCGCGCCGTTCTACCTGACGGTGGACGTGGGCCACATGAACGGCCAGCGCAAGTTCGTCCGGCCTTCGGCGGACAGGCTCTCCGAGTTGTTTGTACGCCACCGGGAGGGCGACGCGCTGCCGGAACTCTGGCTGGGCCCGGAGAAGGCCGTGAAGCTCTTCGAGTCGGCCGACACGCTGCCGCTGGACGAACTGAACGCCATCATGGACGAGTACCCCCACATGTTCGCGCCCGCTGAGGATGGCGACCCGTACCATTGGCTGGAGCGGCTGGGCGGATTCTCTCCCATCATCCACCTGCAGCAGGCGGACGGCAAGTCCTCCCCGCACTGGGCGTTCACCAAGGAGAACAACGCGCGCGGCATCGTCGAGCCGGAGAAGGTGCTCGCCGCCATCAAGCGCCACTATGACAGCCAGCCGGACGACTCGCTGCCGCCGCTGCTGCCGGACCTGTATCTGACGATCGAGGTCTTCACCGGCACCGCGGACCTGAACCGCGCCGTGCTGCAGCGCATCCGGGAGAGCGTGGAATACTTACGAAAGTACATCCCCGAGGACGGGTTGACGCTGGACAAGCTGGTCTAACCTTTTGGGCTGCCGCGGTGTTCCCCAAGTGTCCGGGGAAACATCGCGGTAGCTTTATTGATGCCATGCGTCGAATTATCGCGACAGAATGAGCTTGACAATAGGCCTTTCGTCTGCTACAGTAAGATTATCTCTTTGCACTGCAAACCATTCCCTCTGGAACGAGAGAATGCGCGATCAACAGTACAAACTGAGCAGGCGATGGACCACCGTGCTTCGGGGGTTCGTGGGGCTGGGCCGCCAAGGCGGCAGCAGATGAGTTTTTCAGCACATCTGCGGGACAGTGGTTGTTCCGCAGATGTGTATTTTTATATCCACATTTATGGAACAATACTGGTTGTAGTGCCATAGAGCAACTTATGCCCAAGCGGCAGGAGGATGTTCTCTATGACAAACACAGGGATTCCCGCAAGCGGCCTGACAAGCGAACAGGCCCGGAAACTGCAGGTCGAGTACGGACGCAACGAACTGACCCCTCAGAAGAAAACAAGCTTCATAAGCAAGGCACTTCACATCGTCGCGGAGCCCATGTTTTTGCTTCTTCTCGTGGCGGCGGTGATCTATTTCGTGCTGGGCGAACCCCGCGACGGCGCGATCATGCTGATCTTCGTCGTGGGCATCATTTCCATTGACGTGATCCAGGAGTGGAAGACCGACCGTACGCTGAGCGCCCTCAAGGACTTGTCTGCGCCGCATGTGCGGGTAATCCGCGACGGCACCGAACAGGATATTGCCAGCGTTGATCTGGTGCCAGGGGACGTCATGCTGCTGTGCGAGGGCGTAAAGATCCCCGCAGACGGCACAATCCTCAGGTGCAACGACCTGTGCGTGGACGAGAGTTCCCTCACCGGAGAAGCCGAGGGCGTGTGGAAGAGCGCGCTGGACGCTGTGGAGCCTTCCGCCGATTACTGGCGAAAGGACTACTGTTACGCGGGTACGCTGGTCACCCAGGGTACAGCCATGGTGCAGGTAGAGAAGATTGGCGCTTCCACCGAGTACGGCAAGATCGGCATGAACGTCGCTTCCGCACCTGAGGAAGCCACGCCGCTCCAAAAGCAGACGGGTCGGCTGGTCAAAACGTGCGCCGGGATCGCGGCGGTGCTGTTCGCGCTGGTCGGCGCGGTGACCTATTTGAATATTCCCGATCACATGCTGGGCGCGCGCCTGATTGAAAGCGTGCTCTCCGGCATCACGCTGGCGATGGCGATGATCCCGGAGGAGTTCCCCGTTATCCTGACGGTTTTCCTCTCCATGGGCGCGTGGCGGCTGGCGAAGAAGAATTCCCTGGTCCGGAAACTGCCCTCTGTCGAAACGCTGGGCGCGGTCAGCGTGCTGTGCGTGGACAAAACGGGCACCATCACCATGAACCAGATGACCGTGCAGGAGACGTGGTCGCCCAAGGGTGACGACCACGCGCTCTGCGAGACGATGGGCCTGGGCTGCGAGACGGATGCCTACGACCCGATGGAAAAGGCCATGCTGCTCCACTGCGAAGCGATGGGCATCTCCAAGGAACACCTGTTTTCGGGCGAACTGGTGAGCGAATATGCTTTCACCAATGAGCTCAAGATGATGGGCCACGTGTGGCACAGGGGCGGCGAACTGCTGGTGGCCGCGAAGGGCTCGTCCGAGCGCCTGCTGCCGCTGTGCGGCATGACGGCGGAGGAGCGCGAGACCGCCGTGCACGAGTTGATCAAGATGGGCAAGGAAGGCCTGCGCGTGATCGCCGTGGGGCGGATGAAGCTGGCGAACGAAAAGGAGATTCCCGCACAGTTGACCGATTGCGCTCTGGAGTTCCTCGGCCTCGTCGGCCTTGCCGACCCGCCGCGTGAGGGTGTCGCGCGGGACATTGCGCTGTGCAACCGGGCGGGTGTGCGCGTCGTGATGATCACCGGCGACAACGGCATCACCGCCTCGTCCATCGCGCACAAAATTGGCATGATGGATGTGGAGAACATCATCACGGCGGATGCGCTGGAAAAGATGACGGACGATGAGTTGCGCGAAAAGGTCAAAACCGTCAGCATTTTCAGCCGCGTGATTCCCGAGCACAAGATGCGCATCGTCAAGGCGTTCAAGGACAACGGCGAGATTGTCGCCATGACAGGCGACGGCGTCAACGACGCGCCCGCGCTCAAGTACGCCGATATCGGCATCGCGATGGGCAAGCGCGGCAGCGAGGTCAGCCGCGAGGCCGCCGACCTGATCCTGATGGACGACAACTTTTCCACCATCGTCGATACGATCAAGGACGGCCGCCGCATCTACGACAACATCCGCAAGGCCGTCGGCTACGTATTTACGATCCACATTCCAATTGCGCTAACGTCGCTGCTGGCGCCGATGCTGGGCATTTCTCCCGCGAGCCTGTTTCTTTTGCCACTTCATGTGGTGCTTTTGGAGCTCATCATCGACCCGACATGTTCCATTGTACTGGAGCGCCAACCTGCGGAGGAGGACATCATGGACCGGCCGCCACGCGATCCCAAAGAGCAGATGCTCACGCGGAGCGGGCTTGTCAAGAGCGTATTGCAGGGGCTTGTGATCTTCGCGGCAGCCTTCGGCACATACTACTGGACGCTGGCGGGTAATCCTGTCAATGCACCCGTGGCACGCGCAATGGGCCTGGCCATTTTGATGATTGCAAACCTTTTGTTGGTGCAAGTGAATAGCTCAAGCCATGACTCCATCGCGCATTCCATCCGTAACCTGGCGCGGGATAAGGTAATGTGGCTGGTCAATCTGGGGACGCTGGCGGGGCTCGCGGCCATCCTGTACACGCCGCTGGCGGGCGTGCTCAAGCTCGCGCCGCTGTCCGGTCGGCAACTGCTGGTTGTGCTGGGTATGGCGCTCACCTCGACTTTGTGGTATGAACTGGTGAAGGCAATGAGAAGGGTGAGAAACCACTCATAAACCGCCCATATTTCGTCTGGCTTAAGCTTGCTCTTGTCCGTTACGGGGCGCTCCGGAATATTGCCGGCGCCCCCTTTGCATTTCTTCATCATCCGCACGATGGCTGGCCAGATAAGAATGAAGAAGTGTAGCCTTATACCAATCCGAAACATTCTTTCGTCGTTGCGGCGGATCGGTTTCCCCAGGGTAATTCATGTCGCTCTCCGCTTGACGTAGCGCTGCATTTCACGCCGAAGGCGTACCTCGCAGAGTCGCCTGCGCTTAGGCTCCTGGCCAGGAACAAAATGTTCGCCGCTTGGGATGAAATAGTATTTTGCGTTGGCATATTGTTACCTTGCGTTCATTGACGCGGCCGAACGTTCATGGTATAGTATCATGAATTGCCATATCATGGGCCGGTTATGCCGGGGATCGTGGCTGCGGGGAGCGTTTGGACGAGCGGGTGCGGAGTATGAACTTGATGATGGTGTACTATACGCAGAGCTTTGCGATTGGCCTTGCCATCCTCGCGATTGTGTACCTGAACTTCCGCATCATCTGCGACAAGCGGCAATACAGCCACGTCGTTTTCCTGTTCATGATGCTTTCCGTGGCGATCAACCTGGCGGTTGAGTACGCTTTCTACATGCTAAATGGCAAGCCCGGCCCTGTCGCGGGCGCTGCGCTGAAGGCGTCGCTGCTCCTCCTGTTCCCGCTGGAACCCGCGCCTGTGGCGCTCTGGGTCGCCTACCTGTACGGCGTGGCCAACAAAAATGCGCGGCCGACCCGCGCGCAGAAATGGATGATCGCGCCGCCCGGCCTTGTGAACCTGGGGGCGACGATTCTGAGCATCTCCGGCGGCTACCTGTTCCGCGTCACCGAAGGGAACACCTACGTCCGCGGGCCGCTCTACTTCCTGACGCCCGCGATGTGCTACGCTTATCTCTTCTATTACCTGCATTACGCATACCGGATGCGCGAGGCCATGCTGCGCCGGGAGCACGTCTGGATCTTCATGGCCATGCTGCCCATGGCGGTCGCGGGCTTCGCGCAGGTGATGTTTGCGGGCATCTATATAACCTGGCTGGCCGCGGCCTTTTCCGTGCTGATCCTCTACTGCGGCATCCTGGTCAACCAGGCCAATTCCGACCACCTGACGGGCCTGGCCAACCGGCGCAGGTTCGACAACCAGTTGAAGGCCGTTCTAGATTCGGACGACACGAAGACCGCGCTGCTCCTGATCGACATCGACAACTTTAAATCCATCAACGACCTCAACGGCCATGTGATGGGCGATCGCGCGCTGGAGGCGGTGGGAAGCGCGCTTCGGCACAGCGCCCGCAAGCGCGACCTCGTGGCCCGCATCGGCGGCGACGAATTTGCGATGCTGGCCGAGGTTAAGGACCCCGGGGACATGCAGCGAATCGCCGAGCGCGTGCGGGAGAGCTTGGCCGCGCTCAATCAGCGGGCCATCTTTCCGTTCACCATCGAGGCGTCGGTGGGCGTGGGTTCCTGCGACGAGTGCGCGGGGCTGACCGCCGACGCGTTCCTCAACATGATCGACAACCGCATGTACGACGACAAGCGCGTCAACCACCGCCGGGTTCGCGGTGGGGTAGTGCAGCCGGGCTTTTCCGATTGGTGATCATCCACAACATCAAAGAACCCGGCGGGGCGCAAAGCCCTGCCTTTTTCTTGTGTGGCTTCCTTGACGGCGCGGCCCAAATGCGGTAAAATGATCACTGTTATATGGAAGAGTTATCCAGTCTTCTTTTCTGTAATACGGTCTATACTTGACGTGATTGCTCTTGCGCAGAAACTTAATCGCGGGCGGGTGCGGCTTTGATGGAGTTGCCTACGGCGTACTACGCGCAAGTCTGCGCATTCAGCTTGGGCGTCCTTGGGCTGATCTTTTTCGGCTTCCGCAGGATCCGCGTCAGAAACCAGGCCAGCCACACAATCTTTTCCTGGATCTTCCTGCCGGTTTTTCTGAACGTCATGCTGGAGCCTTTGGTGGGCCTTGCGTCGGGGCGTCCAGGGGTCTTCAGCGGCATCCTGATCCGTGCGGTCGTCGCGCTTTGCTACGCGCTGCAGCCGGTACCCCTGGCGCTCTGGATTGCGTTTCTGTGCGCCACCGTCCAGCGTGAGGAGAAGCTCTCCAGCGCCCAATGGGCATTTATCGCGCTGCCGCTCGTGGCGAATCTGGCGGTTGCACTTCTGAGCCTCAAATACGATCTGGTGTTTACGATCAACGGGGACAACATGTACCATCGAGGTCCGCATTTCTGGCTGGTGGGCGCGCTGTGTTACAGCTACTTTTTGTACTACATTTACTACGCATTGAAAAACCGCAAGAGGATGCTGCACCACGAATTCGAGGTATTCTTCGCGGGTGTGCTGCCTACGGTGCTGGCCGGCATCGTGCAGTCGATGTTCCAGGGCCTTGTGCTGATCTGGCCGGCGGCCACGTTCACCATGCTGATTTTCTACCAGAGCATCCTGATCCGCCAGGCAAACACGGACCACCTGACGGGCCTGGCCAACCGCCGCAGGTTCGACAACCAGCTGAAGGCCGCCCTCGAATCGGACGACATCAAGACCGCGCTGATCCTGATCGACATCGACAATTTCAAATCCATCAACGACCGATACGGCCACCTGATGGGCGACCGCGCGCTGGAGGCGGTGGGCGGCGCGCTCGCGCGCGGGACCCGGAAGACCGACCTTGTGGCGCGCGTCGGCGGCGACGAATTCGCGATGCTGGCGGAGGTGATGGAGCCGCAGGACCTGGATCGAATCGTCGCGCGCGTTCGCGAAAACCTGCGCCTAATAAACCAGCGGCAGCTATTTCCCTTCGCCATCGAGGCGTCCGTCGGCGTCGGCTGCTGCGACAGGCATTCAGGGCTCTGCGCAGACGAGTTCATGAAGTTGATCGACAACCGCATGTACGAAGAAAAACGCGCGAATCAGCGGCGGACCAGGGGCCAGGGGCCGGAGTACGAGGTGTATTATTAAAAATCTGAGAGTACGGCAAAACTCGCCGGATCAAGTTGACAGCGGCCCGGCCAGCGTTTATAATAAGGCCAATTCATCGGGGAGGCACTTTCATGCAACAACAGTCCGTGCGGTTTTTTGCGTATTACTACTTTGCCAGCTTCAGCGGCAAGGGTTTTTGCGCATGACTGCATGAACCGATAAAAAGGTTCAACGGGGGCCCCGCAGCCAAAGCGCTGCGGGGTCCGTTTTATTACTGGAATGGGAGGAAATGCATATGGTCGTCATTCTCAAGGAAAAAGTCGACAGGGTGCAGCTGAGCAATTTCCTGAACTGGCTGCACGGCATGGGGCTGGAAACGCATCTCTCCGAGGGTAAACAGCAGACGATCGTGGGCCTCGTCGGCGACACGACGCGGGTCGACATGGACCTGATCCGGGCGCTCGAAATCGTGGAGGACGTCCGGCGCATCCTCGAGCCCTACAAGAGCGCCAACCGCAAGTTCCACCCCGCGGACACCATCGTGGACGTCGGCGGCGTCAAGATCGGCGGCGGCCATTTCCAGATCATCGCCGGGCCCTGCTCGGTAGAGAACAAGGCGCAGATCATCGAGGTCGCGCGGCGCGTCAAGGAAGCGGGCGCGGGGATGCTCCGCGGTGGCGCTTTCAAGCCGCGCACGTCCCCCTACGCGTTCCAGGGGCTGCACAAAGAGGGCATCGACCTGTTGCTCGAGGCCAAGGCGGCCACCGGCCTTCCGATCGTGACGGAGCTGATGGACGCCGCCCACATCCCGCTCTTCCGGGACGTGGACGTGATCCAGGTGGGCGCGCGCAACATGCAAAACTTTGAATTGCTTAAAGAGCTGGGGCAGTTGAGGAAGCCCATCCTCCTCAAGCGCGGCCTGGCCAACACCCTGCAGGAACTGCTGATGAGCGCTGAGTACATCATGGCGGGCGGCAACGAGCAAGTCATCCTGTGCGAGCGCGGCATCCGCACCTTTGAAACCGCCACGAGGAACACATTGGACATCTCGGCGGTGCCGGTCCTGAAGCACCTGACCCACCTGCCCATCGTGGTGGACCCCAGCCACGCCATTGGCATCTCCCGCTACGTGGAGCCGCTGGCGATGGCCAGCGTGGCCTGCGGCTCGGACGGACTGATGATCGAGGTGCACAACGACCCGGAGCACGCGATGTCCGACGGCCCGCAGTCGCTGACGCCGGAGGCTTTTGCCCGGCTTGTGCCGAAGCTATTGACGGTGCGCGCCGCGGTGCTCGGGGTAAACGCGTGAAGGCGCTGATCGCGGGGCTGGGCCTGATCGGCGGGTCCATGGCCAAGGCGCTGACCCGGAATACCGATTTTGAGGTGCTCGGCCTCGACCGGGACCTCGATGTCGTCCGCGCGGCGCTTCATGACGGGGCCATCCGGGCAGCCTTCCTGCCGGAGGACTTTTCGGAGATCGACCTGCTCTTCGTGGCGCTCCGGCCCGGGGACGCGGTGCGGTTTTTGAAGTACGCGCTGCCCCGGATGAAGCCGGGCGCGCTGGCGGCGGACGCCTGCGGCGTCAAGCGCTGCGTGGTGCGCGAAGTCGATTCCATCGCCCGCCAGTACGGCGTGCGCTTCGTCGGCGCGCACCCGATGGCCGGGCGTGAGGTCAACGGTTACTTTAATTCCGACGCCGGGCTGTTCAAGGGCGCGTCGCTGATCCTGACGCCCGCGGACGGCCAGCCGAACGCCGCGACGGAGGAGCTATCTTTGCTCGCAGCGGAGATCGGCTTTGGCCGCACGGTGGTGTGCACCCCGGAGGAGCACGACCGTTTGATCGCCTACACGTCCCAGCTGGCCCACGCGGCTTCCTCCGCCTACGTAATGAGCCCCGCCGCGCCGGACCATGGTGGTTTCTCGGCAGGCAGCTTCCGGGACATGACGCGGGTTGCGAGGCTTGATGCGGATATGTGGGCGGAGCTTTTCGACCTGAATCATGACGCGCTGTCCAAGGAACTTTCCGGGCTGATCGGGCGGCTCAGCGAGATTAAGAAGGCCGTCGACGAGCGGGACCAGGCGAAGCTCCGGGCGCTCCTGGACGCGGGCAATCGGCGCAAGCTTCAGCTGCTCGGGAAGGAGGGGAGCGCATGAGGGAACTCACGGTGCGCGCGTCCGGCGCCTATACGGTGCGCCTTGAGCGCGGCGCGCTTTCAAGCCTCGGGCGGCTCCTGCCTAAGAAGCCCCGCGCCGCGGCGCTCATCGCCGAGGAGGCGGTGGACCGCCTGTACGGCGACCGGGCCCAGGCGGGCCTCGAAGCGGCGGGCATCCGCGTCGAGCGCAAGACCTTCCCCGGCGGCGAGGCGGAGAAGTGCGGGCGCACGCTGTTTGAGATTCTGGAGTTCCTGGCGGAGAGGAGGATCAGCCGCGGCGACATGCTGGTGGCCCTCGGCGGCGGCGTGACCGGCGACCTGACCGGTTTCGCCGCGGCGGTGTACCTCCGGGGCGTACCGTTTGCGCAGGTCCCCACGACGCTGCTTGCGATGGTGGACGCGTCGGTGGGCGGCAAGACCGCTGTCAATCTGGACGCAGGCAAGAACCTGGCCGGGGCGTTCCATCAGCCCGCGTTCGTCCTGATCGACCCGGACGCGCTGGATACCCTGCCGCCGGAGGTGCTGGCGGACGGCGTCGCGGAAGCGATCAAGTGCGGCGTGATCGGCGATAAAGACCTCTTTTCCCGGCTGGCCCCGGGCTTTGACCTAAAGGACGCGGAGGAGACAATCGCGCGGTGCGTCGCGATGAAGCGGGACTTGGTGGAGGTGGATGAGCGCGACACCGGCGAGCGGCAGCTTCTGAACTTCGGCCATACCGTCGGCCACGCGATCGAAAAGGCCAGCGATTATGCGATCTCCCATGGCCGCGCGGTGGCGCTGGGCATGCTCGCCGAGGCGCGAGGCGCGGAAGCGGCGGGCTTCGCGGAGGAGGATTGCTCCGGGCCCATCCGCGAGGCGCTTACAAATAACAACCTGCCCGTCTCCTGTCCGTTCCCCGCGGAGGCGCTTCTGGAAGCGATGCTCCGGGACAAGAAGGTGCGCTCTGGGCGCATCCAGCTGGCGCTGCCGAAGCGGATCGGACATTGCGCGCTGTACGAAATCGACGTGGACGCGCTGGGCGGCTTCCTCGCCCGCGCGCTGGAGCATCCGTGATCGCCCGGGTGCATCCGGGCGCGCTGCGCGGGCGCGTTCCGGCGATCATCTCCAAATCCGCGGCGCATCGGGCGCTAATGCTGGCGGCGCTTGCCGACCGACCCACGCTGCTCACGCCTGAGGCGCACTCCGAGGACATCGACGCAACGCTTGGCTGCCTCGCCGCGTTGGGCGCGTCCCACGAGGGCGTGCCGGGCGGAATGCTGGTGCTGCCGGGCGTGAAAACCCTGTCCGGCGAAGCCGACTGCCATGAAAGCGGCTCCACACTGCGCTTTCTGATCCCGCTCGTCGCGGCGCTTAGGTCCCCCACAAGGTTTTTGGGCCGCGGCAGGCTGCCGCAGCGGCCGCTCGGACCGCTGACAGACGCCCTCAATGAGCACGGCTGCACATTTGACGCGTCTTCTCTCCCCTTCACGCTCTCGGGATCGCTCTCCGGCGGGGATTTCCGCCTGCCGGGCGACGTAAGCTCCCAGTTCATCACAGGGCTTCTCATGGCGCTGCCGCTCGTCGGCGGTGGGCGCATTCACTTGACCACGCCCCTTGAATCCGCGGGCTATGTGCGCATGACGGTCTCAGCCATGGCGCGCTTCGGCGTGCCCGTCCGGGAAATCGAGGGTGGCTTCATGGTTCCGGGCTGCGCGTACCGCTCGCCGGGCGCGCTGACGGTGGAGAGCGACTGGTCGAACGCCGCGTTCTTTCTGGCGGCGGGCGCGGCGGTGGGCGGCCTCGACGAGGCCTCCGCCCAGCCCGACCGGGCGATCATGGGCATGCTGAAAGCGTTCGGCGCGCCAACCCGGACGCTCGACGTGCGGGAGACGCCGGACCTTTTGCCCATCCTCGCGGCGGTCGCCGCGTGGACGCCGGGCGAGACCCGCTTCACCGGCGCGGCGCGGCTGCGCATCAAGGAGAGCGACCGGCTCCACGCGATGGCGGAGGGCATCCGGGCCGTCGGCGGCGACGCGACCGAGGAGTCGGACGGCCTCACCGTGCGCTGCGGGAAGCCGCCTGAGGGCGGAGAGGTGGACGCGGCGGGCGACCATCGCATCGCGATGGCCTTTGCCATCCTCGGCACCCACTGCCTTGCGCCCGTCACGATCCATGGCGCGGAGGCGGTGGGCAAGTCCTATCCGGCATTCTTCGAGGATTTCAGGCGATTGGGGGGGAACGTTGATGTCTTCCAGCTTCGGGACGATCGTTAAGGTGAGCGTATTCGGGCAGTCCCACAGCGCCGGGATTGGCGCGGTGGTGGACGGCCTGCCGCCGGGCGAGCCGATTGACATGGAGAAGGTGCGGGCATTCATGCGGCGGCGCGCACCGGGCAATGCCGCCCATTCCACGAAGCGCAAGGAGCCGGACGAGCCGGTGGTCTTTTCAGGACTGGTGGACGGCAAAACCTGCGGCGCGCCGCTGATGGCGCTGATCGAGAACACCAATCAGCGGCCCGGCGACTACGACGCGCTGAAAAATACGCCCCGGCCCGGCCACGCCGACTACACCGCCGGCGTGAAGTACAAAGGTTTCGCGGACCTCTCCGGCGGCGGGCACTTCTCCGGGCGGTTGACCGCGCCGATCTGCTTTGCGGGCGCGGTGGCGGCGCAAATCCTGGAAAAACGCGGCGTGAGCGTACGTGCGCGTATCTATGAAATCGCGGGCATCCAGGACGCCTTCGAGGGCGACCTAGAGATCGTCTCCCAGAAGGAATTCCCGGTGCTTGACGATCGCGTGGGCGCGAGGATGCGGGAGGCCATTGAGCGCGCGCGGCTGGACGGCGATTCCGTGGGCGGCGTGGTTGAATGCGTGGTGGACGGCCTACCCGCGGGCCTCGGCGAGCCGATGATGGACGGCGTGGAGAGCGTGCTGGCGCGGCTGATGTTCGCGATCCCGGCGGTGCGCGGCGTGGAATTTGGCGCGGGGTTTGCCGCCACCCGGATGCGGGGCAGCGCCCACAACGACGCGTTTATCCTGGAGGACGGTTTCGTGCGTACCGCCACCAACCGACATGCTGGGATTCTCGGCGGCATCACCACCGGCATGCCCGTCCAGTTCCGGGTGGCGTTCAAGCCCACCGCGTC
Organism: Bacillota bacterium; assembly: GCA_023416655.1. Classification (GTDB taxonomy): domain Bacteria; phylum Bacillota; class Clostridia; order Christensenellales; family Aristaeellaceae; genus JAEZHK01. The sequence continues at coordinate 36,222 of JAEZHK010000120.1, read as the reverse complement.
GATCGCGAAGCCCCAAACAACCGTGAACCTCGCGGAGAACCGGGAGGAGACCATCCAGGTGGGCGGGCGGCACGACCCCTGCGTGGTGCCGAGGGCTGTGCCCGTGGTGGAGGCGATGGCCGCGCTGGGCATGCTGGACTTAATGATGATCAGGCGTTGAAAATCCGCCGGGCGGCTTTTCAACGCAAAGGAAGAGGACTGCGTGAGCCATGAAATCCTGCGGGATTTCCGGGCGGCTCACTGACTTGAGGAATTGTTTCCGCCACCAATGTGCGCATTGGTTCCGGAAACCGATTCCCGGCGCACAGGTCGCCGGGAACGATGAGAGCCTTGACGAGGTTTGTCAACAGTGATAAGGGAGGAGTACCCTATGTACATGCAGGAACTCCGGGAGAAGATTGATCAAATTGATGACGAAATCGCCTCGCTGTACGTAAAACGGATGCGGACCGTGCGGGACATCGTGGAGGCCAAGCGCGCGGGCGGGCTGATGATCTCGGACCCCGGCCGCGAGCGCGCCATCCTTCAGCGGCTGACCGCCGCCCACGACCCGATTTACGAGGGCGACCTGAAGCTGATCTATTCGTTGCTGTTCGACCTCAGCAAGAGCATGCAGGCGCGGCTCCTCAGGCCCGACTCGGAGCCGTTCATGGAAGCGCTGGACGCAGCGGTGGCCGCCACGCCCAAGCTCTTCCCCAAGAGCGCGCTGGTCGCCTGCCAGGGCGCGGAGGGCGCCTACTCGCAGCAGGCCTGCGACGTGATGTTCAACATGCCGGGCATCCTCTATTTCTCGGGCTTCGAGGGCGTGTTTCAGGCGGTGGAGAAGGGCATGTGCCGCTATGGGGTGCTGCCGCTGGAGAACAGCCTCGCCGGGTCCGTCACGGATGTATACGACCTGATGAAGGCGCACAAATTCTTCATCGCGAAGAGCGTGAAGCTCCGGATCGAGCACAGGCTGCTGGTTGCGCCGGGCGTGAAGCTGAAAGACATCCGCGAGGTCGTCGCCCATGAGCAGGCGCTCCGGCAGTGCGGGCGCTTCCTCTCCGGCCTCAAAGATGTCAAGTTGACGCCCTATGCCAACAACGCCACCGCCGCGCGCTTCGTGGCCGAATCCGGACGGACGGACGTGGCCGCCATCGCCTCCGCCCGAAACGCCGACCTCTACGGCCTTGTGCCGCTCGACGAACGGATCATGGACGACGGCAGCAACTATACCCGCTTCATCTGCATCTCCCGGGAGCTCGAGGTCTACCCCGGCGCGAACCGAATCAGCCTCATGGCCTCGCTGTCCCATACGCCCGGCTCCCTCTACCGGGCGGTGGCCCGCTTCGCGGTGCAGGGCCTGAACCTGATGAAGCTGGAGAGCCGCCCCATCCCTGGCCGCGACTTCGAGTTCATGTTCTACTTCGACTTCGAGGGCTCGGTGGTCGATCAGGACGTCAAGCGCCTCCTTTCAGAGCTGACCATGTCCGGCGGCTTTACCTTCCTGGGCAACTACAGCGAGGTGTGAGATGGCGAAGGGCTATGGGCTGATCGGGGCCAAACTGGGCCACAGCTATTCCAAATTGATCCACGAGCGGCTGTACGGGTGCAACTACCGGCTGATCGAACTTGCGCCGGAGGAACTCGAACCCTTCATCCGCGCGCGGGAATTTGCCGGGCTGAACGTGACGATCCCCTACAAGCAGGCGGTCATCCCGCTCTGCGACCGCTTGACGGACGCGGCGAAACGCATCGGGGCGGTCAACACGCTCTACTTTGACGGGGACGGCTTGCTGACCGGCGACAACACCGACCACTATGGGATCACGAGGATGCTGGAGGGCTTCGACCTGAAAGGCCGAGACGTGATCGTGCTGGGCGCGTCCGGCGGCACCGGCAGAACCGCCGCCTGCGCGCTTGCAGACCTGGGCGCGAGGGTCCACCCGCTCTCCCGAAACGGATCCGGGGGCTATGAGGAGGCCTACGGCCTCCGGGCGGACTTCCTTTTGAACGCGACGCCGGTGGGCATGTACCCGGAGCTTCTGGCCTGTCCCGTCGATCCGGCGCGGATTCCGGGCCTCATCGGCGTCGCGGACGTGATCTACAACCCCGCCCGGACGATGCTGATGCAGCGGGCGGAGGCGGCGGGGCTGAAAACCCGCGGAGGGTTTTCCATGCTGGTGCACCAGGCCGCGGGCAGCGCCCGGCGCTTCCTCGGGGAGGCGGTGGACGCATCGCGGGTGGAGGAAACGCTGGTCGCGCTGGCCCGTGAGACGCGCTCCATCGCGCTCGTCGGCATGCCTGGCTCGGGCAAGTCCACCGTCGCCCGGCACGTCGCCCAGCGGCTGGGGCGGGAGGTTTGCGATACCGACCAGTTGATCGAATCCCGGCACGGGCCGATTCCGGAGATCTTCGCGAAGCAGGGCGAGGCGCGCTTTAGGGCGCTGGAGGCGGAGGCGGTCAAGGAAGCGGCGCTGAAGCGGGGCGTGGTGATCGCGACCGGCGGCGGCGCGGTCTTGAACGATGAGAGCCGCGCGCTCCTGAGGGCAAACGCGATTGTGGTGCAGTTGGAGCGGCCGCTCGGCGAGCTGGCCACCGGCGGAAGACCGCTTTCCACCGGCCTCACCGCGCTTGAGCGGCTGTACGAGGCGCGGTCGCCGCTCTACCGGGCCGCGCGGGACGCGGCCGTCCAGTTACGCCCCACGCCGGAGGAGACGGCGGCTGAGGTAATCCTGCGATTTTTGGAGGAGGTGCGCGCATGAACATTCTTGTCATCAACGGCCCCAACCTGAACATGCTGGGCGTGAGGGAGCCGGACATCTACGGCCGCAAGACCTATGCCGACCTCGTGGGCGAGATTGAGCGTTCGGCGGCGGAGATGGGCGCCAAAGTCAAATGCTTCCAGTCCAACCACGAGGGCGCGATCGTCGACGAGATTCAAGCGTCTTACGGCGCATTCGACGGCATTGTGATCAATCCGGCGGCCTACACCCATACGTCCGTGGCCATCCTGGACGCGCTCAAGGCGGTTGGGCTGCCCGCCGTCGAGGTGCACATTTCGGATGTGGATTCCCGTGAGGCGTTCCGGAGGCATTCGTACACTGCCGCCGCCTGCGTCGCCAGGATCGCCGGACGTGGGTTTCAGGGATACATCGACGCAATTCGACTTCTATATGATATGTGCCTTCAGCGCGTGTAAAAAGCGTTGCACCGCTTAAGAATTGCTGGTATAATGCCGATATAGGTTACATAGACGAGTCTCTTCAGGGACGGAGGCCACGCGCGGTATGATGATGAGTCGTAAAACCGCGTTTTGGGGTGTGGCACTCGTCTTTCTGCTCATTCTTGGGCTCGCCGCGGGCCCGATCGTCGCCTACCTTGCGGATGTAACCGGCGGGCTGTATCCGGACGCCCCGGGGAAGACCGTCTACAACGGCTCGGGCGTGACCATCGACGCCAGCAACGCGTCCGAAGGTTACCTGATGGTCAAGGCAACGAGCAAGAAAAAGCTCAAGCTTCGCATCATCAAGGGTGACATGACCCTTTACTACGACTTCCCCAATGGTGATTTTCAGACCATCCCGCTGCAGGCGGGCAGCGGCACCTATCAGGCCACAGTGTTCCAGCAGGTGCGCGGCAGCCAGTACTCGCAGCTCTATTCCAAGAAGATCAAGGCCGACATCGCGGATGAAACGCGCTACGCGCTCTACCCGAACCAGTACGTGCCCTACGATGATTCCTCCGAGGCGGTTGCGAAGGGCCGGGAACTCTGCAAGGGGCTTCCCAGTGACCAGGAAAAGGCCAAGGCGGTGATCGACTTCGTCTCCGGCTCGGTGCTCTACGACCACATCAAAGCCAAGACGGTTGAGAGCGGCTACCTGCCCGACGTGGACGACACGCTGGACACAAAGAAGGGTATCTGCTTTGACTACTCCGCCCTGGTGGCCTGCATGCTGCGAACCCAGGGCGTTAAGTGCAAACTGGTGATAGGCTACGCGGACAAGTTCTACCACGCCTGGAACGAAGTGCTGCTGGACGGCGATTGGGTGCGCTACGATACGACCAGCATGGTCTCCGGCCTCAAGGTCGTGCAGTACACGACCGAGAGGGTTTACTGAAGAAAGATGGGGGAAGACGCGATGAACGGCCGCACCCAGTACCTGCCGCCGGACGAGACGGCGCTGTTCTGCGAACAGGTGGCGCTGCTCTTAAAATCCGGCATCCCGCTGTACGACGGCGTCGAGGCGCTGTGCCATAACTACCAGGCCACCCGCTTCGGCGGGAGGTTCGCGCTTCTGGACGAGACGATGAAGCGCACCGGCTCCCTATACGAGGCGGTGCACGCGCTGGACATCTTCCCACCCTACATGGTCGAAATGGTCAAGGTCGGCGAGCAGGCGGGCACGCTGGAAAAGGTTATGCAGGGTTTATCCGTCTACTATTCCCGGGAGGCGCAGGTGCGCTCCACCGTGAAAAGCGCCGTCACCTACCCGCTTCTGATGGTGGGCCTCATGGCGGTGGTCGTGGTGGTGCTGGTGGTGCAGGTGCTGCCGATGTTCTCTGAAATCCTCAGGAACCTTGGCGGGGACCTTTCCTCCGCCTCCACGGCCCGGATGAGCGCCGGCATGGGCGCGGGAATCTTCGTGCTGATCCTCACGGCGCTGATCCTGATCGCGGTACTATCAATCACGGTGCTGCTGAAGACCTCAAAGCGCGAAGGCGTGATCCGCTTCCTGCTGCGCGCGTTTCCGCCGCTTCGCTTCATCTCGGACAAGCAGTCCGCCGGCCGTTTCGCCTCCGTGATGGAGATGCTGACGGGCAGCGGCTACCCCATGGACGAGGCGCTGAAGCTGGTGCCCGCCGTGATGGCCGATGCGGTCGCCAGGGGTAAGGTGGAAGGCATCGCCGCGCGGATGGAGGGCGGCGCGTCCTTTGCGGACGCCGTTGAGGAGGCGCGCATCTTCGAACCCATCCACGGCAAGATGATCCGCGTAGGGCTATTGGCCGGTCAGATCGAGACGGTCATGGAGCGGCTGGCCGCCCAGTACCAGGACGAGGTGGACGACGCGATCCGGCGGCTGGTCTCGGCCATCGAGCCGACGCTGGTGGCGGTCCTCTCGATCGTCATCGGCGGCATCCTGCTCACGGTCATGCTGCCGCTGGCCAACCTCATGTCGTCGCTGGGGTGACAGGGCAACGGCATGAACTAAAGTTCCTGCCGTTGCCAAGGGAACGAGGCCGGATTGTTGAAATTCTGCGGGAATTTCCGGGCTCAATCCGGGCTTAAGGAAATGATTCCCCGTCGGGCGGGCAAGCGCGCCCTTTGGGGGAATCCATTTCACCGGTAAGGAAGTTTCGCCAGGGGCGAAACTTGTCCCTCCGGGACTGAATTTGACGCATGCGTCAAATTCACCTCAAGCCGGTACAAATGGTCGAATATGGAGGGCTGCAGCCCTCCATGCCTCCCGGAGTTCATACATCCGTAATTCATGCGTTAGCCGTGGCTGGGGTGAAACATGCATCTCTATGAAAAGCGGTCGCTGCACGGATTCCGCGGCCTGATCGTGTCGGTGGCGGCGCTCGCATTGGTTGCGGGCGCGTTTGCTTGGGCGATTACGGCGGCGGGCAGGCAGTCGGAGGCCGAGCAGGAAGCGCAGCTTCGGGACGCCGTCCGGCGGGCCATGGTCACCTGCTACGCGACGGAGGGGCAGTACCCGCCGACGCTCGACTACTTGAAGCGGAACTACGCGCTGGCGTTTGACGACGAGCGCTTCCTCGTGTCCTACGACGCGTTCGCGTCCAACATCATGCCGTCGGTCTCGATCTTCAGAAGGGATGAAGGCGCATGAGGGGCTCGAAGCGTTTGCACAGCATCAGCGGCCTGTTCGCCTTCGTGCTGATCGGGGTGTTCGCGCTGTGCGCGCTCATGATCGTCGTGTCCGGCGTCAAGTCCTACCGCGGCATGGGGAGGGCCAACCTCCTCTCGAGCCAGCAGCGGATCGCCTTGGGCTATGTGAGCGGCAAGCTGCGCGCGCTGGGCGACGCGGATAGCGTCTCCGTCCGGGAGGAGAAGGGCGTGAAGCTCCTGATCCTTTCGGAGGAACAGGACGGGACGGCCTACGAGACCCGCATCTTCCATGACGGTGAAAGACTGTGCGAGCAGTTCTGCGAGGCGGGACTGGACTTTGACCCGGAAGGCGCGGAGCCGATCGTGGAACTCCCGGGCTTTGACTTCGGGCGGACGGGCGACCTGGTCACGCTCAGCGCGCGCCTGTTGGGCGGCGCCGAGACCGGGACGTGCGTCGCGCTGCGTGCCGGAGAGGGGGGTCGGGATGCGCTATAAGGGCAATCTGGTGCTCCTGGAGCTTCTGATCGCGCTGGCCTTCTTCGCGATCTCGGCGGTCATCGGCGCGGGCGTGCTGGCCAGCGCCTACAAGATCAGCGTGGAAAGCCGCCGCACGACGGACGCGCTTTTCATCGCGCAGGGCTGGGCGGAGCGCGTCGCCGCGGCGGAAGACCCACTGTCGCCCCTCCGTTCGGCAGACCCGGACCTCGGGGACGGCTGCAGATTCGAGGAGAACGGCTACACCGTCGAGGCCGAGATCAGCCCGGAAGCATCCGGCGCGGGTACGCTGTACGGGATCCGGATCAAGGTGTCGCGCTCGGGCGAGGAACTGGTCGCGCTGCCGGCCAGTCGATACATGCCGGGGGAGGTAAGCAAGTGAACCGTCCCAGGCAGGAGTACCGGGCCGGCATCGGCGCTTCGTCGATGCTCACCATCTTTGTCGCGCTCTGCGTGTCTACGCTGGCGCTCCTGGCGCTCTCCGGCGCGCGGGGCGACGCGGCGCTCACAGCCCGGGCGGTGGACATGACCAGCGGGTATTACGAGGCCTCGGACCAGGCGCAGCGCGCCCTCGCTGAGATCGACAGCGCCGTCCGGGACGCGGCGTCAAAATCCTTAAATCCGCAGGAGTTTGAGGACAGGATGGCGAATCTTTCCGTCGAAGGCGTTTCACTGGCCTACGACGGGGGTATCTTGTCCTTTGACCTTGATGCGGGCGGAGGCCGGAAGCTTTCGGTTGCCGTAAAACCCGAAAAAACCGACGGGCGCTGCCGGGTTACGCGCTACAGGCTGACCGGCGGCGAACTGTGGACAGGGGAGGGCGGCTCCCTGAATCTCTTCAATTGACGCGTGGGGGATCGCTTGTGGAACTGATGAGCCTGCTCAAGGCGGCGGTGGATGAGGGCGGATCGGACGTCTACATCGTGCCGGGCGCGCCCGTCACGGTCAAGGTTGGAACCAATTTGAGGCCGCTGACGGCAGAAAAGCTGGGTGTGGACTCGACGCGCGCGTTGATCGAGCGCGCCTACCAGATGGCCGGCGCGCGGGAGCCCCAGCGGCTGATGGAGAAGGGCGACGACGACTTTTCCTTCTCCGTGCGGGAGGTGGGGCGCTTCCGCTGCAATACCTACCGGCAGCGCGGTTCGATGGCCGCAGTGCTTCGCGCGGTGCCCTTCGGCCTCCCTGACTACAGGGCGCTGGGCATCCCGCAGATCGTGATGGACCTGTGCGACAAGAAGCGGGGCATGGTGCTGGTCACCGGGCCCGCGGGCAGCGGCAAGTCCACCACGCTGGCGTGCATGATCGACCGGATCAACCGCGAACGCTGCTGCCACATCGTCACGCTGGAGGACCCGATCGAGTACCTGCACCCGCACGGGCAGTCCATCGTCAGCCAGCGGGAGATCGGGCTGGACGCCGCGGACTTCGCGGGCGCGCTGCGCGCCTCGCTCCGCCAGGCTCCGGACGTGATCCTGCTGGGCGAGATGCGGGACTTCGAAACCATCCAGACCGCGCTGACCGCCGCGGAGACGGGGCACCTGCTGCTCTCCTCGCTGCACACGCTGGGCGCGGCCAAGACCATCGACCGAATCGTGGACGTGTTCCCGGCCAGCCAGCAGGCGCAGGTGCGCGTGCAGCTTTCAATGGTGCTGCTGGCGGTGGTGTCGCAGCAGTTGATCCCCGCGCTGGACGGCGGTCTCGCGCCGGCGATGGAGGTCATGCTGGTCACCCCGGCCATCTCCAACATGATCCGGGAGGGCAAGGGCCACCAGATCGACAACGCCATCTACGCGGGCGGCCCGCAGGGTATGGTCTCGATGGACGAGGACATCCTGAGGCTGTGCCGCCAAAAACGAATATCGCGCGACTGCGCGCTCTCATATGCGATCAACCCGGACATCATGGCGAAGAAGATCTAGTGCCGCGATGCCAGAACACAAGCGCCGGAGCTACGAAGGGGGGCCCTCCAGATGGAGGCAAAACAGAAGATCACGATCAGGATGCTTGGCAAGTTCGACGTGATGGTGGATGAACAGAGCGTCGAAAAGCAGCTGGCGAAGACCAAAAAGGGCACCAGGCTATTGCAGTATCTGGTCCTGAGGGGCGGCGAATCCGCGCCCAACTTCAAGCTGTACGAGGTCCTGTGGGAGGACGAGCAGAGTTCCAACCCCGAAGGCGCCCTCAAGACGCTGGTCAGCCGCACGCGCACCATCCTGAGCGAAATCACGCCGGACCTAGGCAACGCCATCGTCACCGAACGCGGCTCTTACCGCTTCAATACGCAGCTGGGCATTTCTGTGGACACGCTGGAGTTCGAAAAACTGAACTCGGAGCTCACCGACGTCACGGAGCTGTCGGATGAGATCCACCAGAAGTTCAACCGGATGCTGTCGCTCTTCCAGGGCGACCTCCTGCCCGGGCTTGAGCAGGAGGACTGGGTGGTCTCCCGCAGCGTCTACCTGCACAGCCAGTACCTGAAGATGGTCTACCGCTACCTGGACCTTCTGAAGGACGCCAAGGACTTCGAGCGGATGATCCACGTGTGCCGTCTGGCGCTGGACGTGGACGTGTTCGACGAGCGGCTGCACCTGGCGCTCATGAACGCGCTGATCCGCACCAACCGCAACAACGAGGCGCTCATCCAGTACAAGCACGCCACGAACCTGCATCTGCGCTATCTGGGCATGCAGCCGCCGGAGGCCATCCAGGAGTTCTACAAGCAGATCCTGAAGGCGGGCAAGACGCTGGACATGGACATCGACGCCATCCGCAAGGAGCTGACCGAATACGGCAGCCAGCGAGGTGCGTTTGTGTGCGAGTACGCGGTCTTCAAGGAGATCTACAACCTGCAGATGCGCAACCTCGAGCGCATGGGCTCCACCATGTTCATCGCGCTGATCATGATCACCTCTATCGGCAGCACGCCCATCGAGCCGATGCGCCTCAATGACATCATGCAGACGCTGCAGAAGACGCTGGTGACCAACCTGCGAAAGGGCGACACCATCACCCATTTCAGCGCCTCGCAGTACGCGCTGCTTTTGCCGCTGGTCAACCACGACACCGGCAAGATGGTGCTGGAGCGCATCAAGCGGGCGTTCTACAAAGCCTGCCCCAACTCCGCAATCATGTTCTCGTACCGCCTCGGGCCCATCTCCTCCGGGCAGCAGCAGCGCAGTGGCAGCGGCTTTCAGCCTCGGATGCCTCAGCCCCAGCCGAAACGCGAGCAGGATTGAGAATGACGCATCCCCGTCCCAGAACCCGCGAAGGGATGATTCGAATGGAAAGGCTCCGCACGAAAGCGGAGCTTTTTCCATACGTAATATAAGGCAGCGGGCCGCTTCATTTCATGCCGCCCAGTGGGACGTTGAAAAGATACATTGTGATGTATGCAAGCGCGAAAGAGACCGGCCAAACCAGCAACGGCTTGACGTAATGGACTCTCACCAGAACGAATGCAATGAAATATAAGGCCATAGACCAATAGATGCTCCAATTGTTCAGAAAAACAATATCTCCCAGTTGGTTTGCCGCAAACTCGATCAAGGTGTTTGCGACTGTCCAAAGCAATATGTATAGGAGTTGCTTCCATCGATTGCTGGGGAAATGTGTGAGGTACAGCGTTATAGCGCAGGGGAAGACGAACAGGGCGACAAGAAAATTGCTGAATGTGTGGCTGACCAGGTTCCTGTACTCCCAAAGGCTTTTTTCATAAAATAGAAAGTTATACGTAATGTCGCCGATAATCGCGTACAGGTAGGTAGGGTAGAAATCCTTCCATTTTTTCCACGCGCCGAATTTGAAGCAAAGGACGGCATACGTCAAAACAAGCAGAGCCCTCAGCATGTTGTTACTCCTTTGCGGGCTGCCCAATCATGCGGCATCCCCGTGCGCAACCCGCTTTCTCGTGTACAGCCAATAACCGATCATATAGATCGCAAAGTAAATCGGCAGCGAATAATGCAATTCCCAATTGCCTGGTTCGTAAAACCCTAGCCAGATGAAAACCGGCTCGACGATGTACGCGGCGATGGCGCCAAAAGACGCGCCCTTGATCCAAGGACTGATTTTCGGAAGGAATTGGTAAAACAGCATCGCCGTAACCGGCATCACCGACAGGTCCCACGGAAGGTATTCCGTCAGAAAGGGGAGGAACCAGGTATTGTATTTCCACCCACCTTGCTTAACGCCGACCATGTCCAATAAGGTTGCGGCCAGCATTGAGAAAAGTCCCGCGTACATCAGATTGTGCGTATTCTTCCGGTCACGCACGATGAACCAGAGGATCCACGGCAGAACAGCCAGCGCGGCATCCACCCACCACTGCCACGTGAAGACCATTTTGTCCATCCAAAGACGTTCGATTTCATTGTGCAGCGCTATGTATTCCCGCATGATCTGGTCTACGGCTTGTTCTATACCGGGATCATGACCCAAAAGTCTCATCCCCCACATAAATTATCCAGCGCCAAAGGCTCAGGATATAGAATGGAACTCCTTATGTGTGAATATGCGCTGATGAGGAACCCTCTCGGCGAGAGCGGAAACAGGAATGCCCGGAAAACATCACGTTTCCGGGCATCCGATGGTTTAACCTGTGCGCGCCCTGATGACAGAGCTGTTTTTAGTAGATCACGATCTTGCAGCCGGGTTTCATGGCGATCAGGATTTTTTTCATCACGCTCTCCGGCACCGCCACGCAGCCCGCGGTGTATTTACTGGAACCGGTGCAGTGCAGGAAGATGCAGGAGCCTTTGCCCGCCGCGCCCGATGCGTTGTAGTCGATGAACGCGCAGTAGTTGTACACGCCCTTGTAGCTGATCAGGTACTCGTCGGAGCTCTTGCGCGCGCGCTTTGTAACGCGGGTGTCAATCAGCTGGTTGTAGTACTTGTCGCCGGACGTGCCGCACCAGTAGTGGTACTTGGTCACCTGCACGTAATCGAGGCTGGTGCCGGGGTTACTTTTGATGCCAAAGGGCGTCTTGAGGTTGAACGTGCCGGTGGGCGTCTTTTTGTCGCCCTCCTTGGTCTTGCCGATGCCGTTTCTTCCCACGTAGGCGTAGGAGGACAGCTTCTGACGCCAGACGCCCTCATCATCCTTTTCATGCAGGCTGAGGGTGGCGCTGGAGCCGCTCTTGTACTGGACCACCACCATCTGGTCGCAGGTGCTGGCCGCCGGCAGCTGCGCGGCGAAGCTCCCGCCGCCGCTAAGGCTTGGGAAGGTGATGTCCTTGCCGGACGGGCTGACGGACACCGCGCCGTCCGGATAGCCTTTCGAGGCGAGCGACGCGGCCGTCGCGGTCTTGTAGTCCGCGCCCAGCAGTTTCAGCACGGCGAGGTCGGCCATCAGCTGGCCGCTCTTCAGATAGGTCTTGACGCGAAGCGTCTTCTTCTTGCCGTCCATCTTGGCGTAGGCATAGCCGGAGCACACCGCCACGCGAGCGCTGTTCGGCCCTTCCATGTACATGATCTTGCCGCCGTTTGTCACCGAATACTCGATGGACAGTGCGTCGCACATCGTTTTGAGCGGGACGGTCAGATAGGAGCCGGATTTTCCGATGTAGCCGGTGTCCGCCGTCAGCGCGATTTTCTTCCCGCTCACGATCAGTGAATACTTGCTCAGGGTGGTCGTTGCGCTGGCCGGAACCGCCAGGATCAGGATCAGCACCACGGCCGTCTGGAACGCTTTTCGCACGATATCGCCTCCCACGCCATTATAGCACAAACCTTGCCACCTGTAAACATACTGTGACAAAAGTATTACGATGTGCAACAAATGGCAAGCGGAGGGATCGGACGTTCAGCGTAGTCGCGCGTTGAGCTTTTCGTAAACCGGGCGCATCCATACCTCAGTGCAGGCCGCGACCGCGTCGTTTAGCGGGAACCAGCCCACGGCCCGGTTCTCGTCCGGCTTGACGGTCAGCACTTCGGATTCGTCGGCCTCGAGGAGGTACGTCAGGTTCAGGTGCAGGTGGGCCGGGACGAACCGTCCGCGCTTCATGTGGGGGTTGACCGTCAGCGTCTCCAGCGAAAACACCTCCGGGCGCACCAGCCGCACGTGCGCGCCGGTCTCCTCCTCGGCTTCCCTAAGCGCCACGGCGCGCAGGTCCTCCTCGCCGTCCGCGTGGCCGCCCGTCCACGACCAGGAATCGTATACGTTGTGGTAGACCATCAGCACCAACGCGCGCGCGGGGTTTGTAATCCACGCGGACGCGGTGAAATGCATCGTCAGGTTGTCCCGTGTCAGGAGCTTCTCCCCGCGTTCCAGCGCCGACATCATCACCAGCCGGTCCACGGCCTCCTGCTCGTTTCCGGGCGCATAGGAAGCAATCGTCTGAAGGAGTGTCATTGTCCTCACCTCCGTTTTCCAGTATACCATTCCTGTCAACTGCCGTGATTCAGCGCTGGTTTTTGCGGTATAAACAAACCGTGGCATGAGCGTTCGCAGAACCGCGCAGGCTATGTTTAGACTTAATTTGGAGGGAAGCGTCATGGGCGAGAATCAGGAGCCGTCGGTCATCTACTTTGCCGGCGGCTGCTTTTGGGGATTGGAAAAGCTGATGAGCATGGCGCCGGGGGTGACGGATGCCGCCAGTGGCTACGCCAACGGGCACGCAATCAACCCGACCTATGAACAGGTGTGCACCGGCAAGACCGGGCACAAGGAGACCGTCCGCGTCCGCTACGACCCGGGGAAAATCAGCCTGGAGGCCTTGATCTGGCTGTTCTTCTCGGCCATCGATACGACGGTCACGAACCGGCAGGGCAACGACGTGGGGCCGCAGTATCAGACCGGCATCTTCTACGAAAATCCGGACGACAAGCCGGTGGTCGAGCGGGCGGCGGAGATCGAGAAGGGGCGCAGGGAGTCCTTCCATGTGCTTATTGAGCCGCTGACCTCGTTCTACGCGGCGGAGGCCTACCACCAGGACTACTTGGACAAGAACCCCGGCGGCTACTGCCACCTGAACCCCGCGGCGTTCGCGCGCGCGAAGAGCCTGGCCTTCGACCCGAAGGGCTACATGCGGCCGGACGACAACGCGCTCCGGGGCAAGCTCACGCCCATCCAGTACGCGGTCACGCAGGAGAGCGCCACCGAGCGGGCTTTTGAGGGCGAGTACTGGCAGTTTGACAAAAAGGGCCTGTATGTGGATGTCGCAACCGGCGAGCCGCTCTTCACCTCAAAGGACAAGTACCAAAGCGACTGCGGCTGGCCCGCGTTCGCAAAATCCATCGACGAGAACGCCATGGTCTACCGGCGCGACCGCACCCACGGCATGGTCCGCACCGAGGTCCGAAGCCGCGCGGGCGACTCCCACCTGGGCCACGTGTTCGAAGGCGACCGCGAATCCCCCTCGGGCATCCGCTACTGCATCAACAGCGCGGCGCTCAGGTTCGTTCCCTATGAGAAGATGGACGAGCTGGGGTACGGGGACCTGAAGAAGTTCGTGGAATAGACCATTGATTGATGAATAAAAGCTTTGATTGACTGGATGTTCGGGCGAAGACAGCAACCCATCGTACCTTCAAACCGTTTCCGGCGACCTGCGCGCCGGAAACGCGTTTCAACACCCAGTGCGCACACTGGACGTTGAAACAGTTCCTGCTGTCCCGAAAGTTCGTGAGAATTTTAGGCTCACGCAGACTTCCCCTTGGCATTGAAAAACCCTTGGGGTTTTTCAATGCCATAACAAAGCATCCAGCCGGTTGACTGGATGCTTCATTTATGTGTGCAGGCTTGTTACCCATTCTCTCCATATAGCTCGTGCTGGGCTTCCTCGCTGAGCGCCTCGTCCAGCGCGGCCAGCTGCTTCTCCGCGTCCCGCTGGGTGGCGTACATGGCAAGGAGCTCCTCGCGGGCCTCGTCGGACAGTCCCTTCAGGCCCTTTACGTAGTTGGTCTCCTCGGCGATGCGCAGCTTGTCGTCAAGCGTCGCGATGGACTGGATGGCGTCGTCAATCTGCTTTTCCTTATAGTGGATCAGGTTGTCCAGCGTCGCCTGCTCCTCGGGGTCCTGGGAGGCGGTATAGCGGGCGGCCAGATCGTCCATCTCTTCAGACATCTTCACGATCCCGGCGTTGGTATCCAGCAGCTTTTTCAGCTCCTCGTCGGTCAGAACGCCCAGCGACTTAACGTACTCTTCGTACTGCGTATCGTCCAGCACCTCGCCTTCGCCGTCGTCCAGCGAAAGCCCGAACTGTTGGTAAATCTCCGTCTGGCGCGCTCCCAGCGCCTCGATCTGGGCGTAGAGCGGATCGGCCTTTTCCCAGTAGGCGTTCAGTTCTTCCTCCACCGTCAGCGACAGCGCGGGCAGCGCCGCCGTCAGGGTCAGGATCAGCGCTACCGCCAGCGCCGTCAGTTTCTTCTTCATCGGTCTCCTCCTTCGCGTTTTCCGGTGTCAGCGGATCTTGCCGATTACTTCTTCGGCATCTACGGCAAATACCGCCACGTTTTTGACCGCCGGTTCGTCGTACTCGTAGTCGTCCTTTCCGGTCACCTGCTTCATGATGGTTTTCAGCGCCGCCAGCCTCTCGTCGTAATCCTCCAGGAAGCGGACCTCGCCTACGCCCATCAGGCTGGAATACTTGTAGGAGTAGCGGCAGGCGGTGGAACCCGCCACGAGCGTATGGTCGCAGTCCATTTCAAAAGACACCCTGGGGTTCTTTTGCAGCAGGTCGATCTTGCGTCCCCGCGCCGCGCTGTGGAAGTAGAGCGTCAGGCGGTCGCCCCAGGAATAGCCAAAGTTCATCGGCACGATGTAGGGGACCTCGTCCGAGATGCCAAGGCGGCACACCTTGCAGCGCTCCAGCACCTTGATGAGCGGCTCTTTGTCCAGAACTTCCAGATCTTTTCTGCGCATGGGACATCCTCCGATCGGCGTTTGGATTTTTGTGATTATACCATTTCCCGCGCCAAATGGAAAGAGCTCATGGCGACGATGGCGCATCCTCGTCCGAACTGCGCCGCTTGCGGTTGTAGAGCTTTTTGCTGGGTACCAGCTTTGTGACCGGCGGGACCTGCCATGTCCGGCGCTGGGAAGCATCCAGCGCCTTGCGCGCCCGCTTGCCCATTTTCTTCCTTGGGGTATTGTCCACGGCGGATTCCTCCCGTCGAATTTTGCTTCTATTGGACGTTCTTTATAATTCGACGGTTCCTTGAGGACCAACCATGGCAAAAGTGGTATAATGATCAAGGCGTTGAAAAACCACCGTGGTTTTTCAACGCGCAGGAAGAAAACTGCGTGCGCTTGCAACGCCCGCGGGCGTCCCGGGCGGCGCACTGACTTCAGGTATTGTTTCCGCCACCAGTTTCCGAACTGATGGCGGAAACAGGAACCGGCGCGCAGGTCGCCGGTTCCTGTTTGAAAGAACGGAAGAGGAGCCGAAAACCCGGAGATTAGTGTGATATGGAGGCTTTGAGCATGACGGTGGTGGCGGCGGCGGTGGAGCGCGAAGGGCGGGTGCTGGTGGTCCGGCGCGCGCCCGGCCAGAAGCTGGAAGGGAAATGGGAATTTCCGGGCGGAAAATTGGAGCCGGGGGAGGGCGACGGGGCGGCGCTCGAACGGGAGCTGATGGAGGAGCTGGGCATCCGAGGGGTGACGGGCGGTTTCGTCGGCGAGTGCTCGTTCCCCTATAACTTCGGCACGATCAACCTGAAGCTGTACCGGTTCGAGTGGCATTCGGGCGAAATCTCGCTGAGCGTGCACGACCGGATGGAATGGGTGAGCCCCGAGGCGCTGCCCGACGTGGACTTCGCGCCGGCGGACGTGCCGCTGGCGGCGCAGTTACGTACGCTGATGCTGGAGAATCCCCGTTAAGAAAGTTGGGCATTTCCCCCGCCGGGCTTGCGTCCCGCGGGGCGCGGGCGTATCATGTTGACCGGGTCTGACAAAAATCAACATATATCGAACCGGGGGATCAGCTTGTTCAAAAAGTACTTTACGGCCTACCGGCGTCCGTTCTATCTGGCGATCGCCTGCGTCGCGCTGGAAGCGGTGTGCGACCTGATGGGCCCGACGATCATGGCGCGCATCCTGGACGAGGGCGTGCGGGCGAAAGACCTGAGTCGCGTGGGCTTCTGGGGTATAGTGATGCTGCTCGTCACCGCCGCGGGCGCGGTGTTCGCGCTGGTCCGCAACGCCCTCTCTTCCCGCGTCTCGCAGCGGGTGGGTGCGGAGCTTCGGCGCGATCAGTTCGCGAAAATCCTGAAGTTCTCCGAGGCCGGCGCGGATAAAATTTCGTCCGGTTCCCTGATCACCCGCCAGACAAACGACATCAGCCAGATCGTGCTGTTCGTCAACGGCGCGATGCGCATCTTCCTGAAAGCCCCGATCACGTGCCTGGGCAGCATGGTGCTGGCGGCGATGCTGAACTTCAAACTGAGTTTGACGGTGTACGGCGTCGTGGCGCTGGTGGCGGTGCTCATCACCCTCAGCATGAAGCTGAGCTACCCGCGTTTCGCGCTGCTTCAAAAGGCCGTAGACCGGATGAACTCGGTGGTACAGGAATACCTGATGGGCGTGCGCCTCGTCAAGGCCTTCGGCACCTACGACGCGGAAGCGCAGCGGTTCGGCGCGGCCAACGACGGGCTGATGCGGCGGGAAGTCTCGGCACAGATGGTGATCACGCTCCTGTCGCCGCTCATGACGCTCGCCATTAGCCTTGCCACCGCGCTGATCATCTTCCTGGGCGCGAACCTCTTCGAGGCGGGCGCGGCGACGCCGGGCGACATCACCGCCTTCACGGTCTACATGGCGCAGATTTTGATCGCGCTGACCATGATGACCAACATCTTCACGATCTTCGTGCGCACCCGCGCGTCCGCGATCCGCATTTCGGAGGTGTTCGCCTCCGAGGAGGACTTCGCACCCGGCGGCGATGGAAGCGTCGAAAGCGGCAAAGTGGAATTTGAGGGCGTGCGCTTCGCCTACCCCGGCGGCAGCGGCCTGCCCGCGCTGGACGGCGTGAGCTTTTCCGTGGAATCCGGGCGGTCGCTGGCGGTGATCGGCCCCACCGGCAGCGGCAAGTCCACGCTGGCGTGGCTGATGATGCGGTTCTACGACGTCAGCGGCGGCCGGATCCTTTTGGGCGGCCGCGACATAAGGGAACTTCCAATCGAGGCGGTGCGCGCAGGCGTGGCGCTTGCGCCGCAGAAGGCGCTGCTCTTCTCCGGCACCGTGGCGGAAAACCTGCGCTGGGGCGACCCGGAGGCCACGGACGAGGCGCTGTGGGCGGCGCTGGACATGGCGCAGGCCGATTTCGTGCGCCGTATGCCGGAGGGGCTTGAAAGCGCAATCAGCGGCGGCGCGGTCAACCTGTCGGGCGGGCAGAAGCAGCGGCTGTCCATCGCGCGGGCGCTGGTTCGCAAGGCGAAGCTCCTCGTCATCGACGACGCCACCAGCGCGCTGGACGCGCTGACCGAGGCGAAGGTGCGGGACGCGCTGACGCACAGGCTCGGCGGCCGCACGCTGATCTTGATCACCCAGCGCTGCACCACCGCGATGTTCGCGGACTCCATCCTGGTGCTGGACGGCGGCCACGCGGTGGGCCTGGGCAGCCACAAGGAACTCCTCGAGACCTGCGAGACCTACCGGGCGCTGTACCGCTCCCAAGTGGCGGGAGAGGGGGCGCTGGCATGAGCGAACGTCAGTCTACCGGCAAGCAGCCGCAGATCG
Organism: Bacillota bacterium; assembly: GCA_023416655.1. Lineage (GTDB taxonomy): Bacteria > Bacillota > Clostridia > Christensenellales > Aristaeellaceae > JAEZHK01. Next base: position 18,223 of record JAEZHK010000120.1, on the reverse strand, counting down.
GCCGCGGCTTCGGCAGCGCTGCCGCGCGCTTTGAGCCGGGTAAAAAGGCGCGGGACGCCCGCGGCACACTTCGACGCGTGGTTGGGCTCTACAAGAACCAGAAAGCCGCGCTTTCGGTGATCCTGGGCCTCACGGTGCTTTCGGCGGTGACGGCGGTCCTGGTCCCCTATTGGACGGGCCGAGCCTTCAACGCCTTCGTAGGGACGAGCCTGGACAGGGATTGGCTGAGGACGTGCCTGACCGCCATCGTGGCGCTGAACCTTGCCAGCTACGTCGCGTCCACGCTCTGCGACACGCTGATGCTCCGGGCTTCCCAGCGGCTGGTGCGCGCTTTACGCGGCGCGTTCTTCGACAAGCTCCAGCGCCTGCCGCTGAGGTTCTTCGACACGCGACCCCACGGCGACACCATGAGCCGGTTATCCAGCGATGTGGACAACATCTCGGCCACCATAGCGCAGTCGACCACGCAGATATTGTCCAGCATCCTGTCCGTTACCGGCTCGCTGATCGTGATGCTGTCGCTGAACCTGACGCTGACAGGGATCACGCTGCTCTCTGTGCCGATGGTGGGGCTGCTCACCCGACTGATCACGAAAAAAAGCCGCGCCCACTTCCTCGCGCAGCAGCGCGCGCTGGGCGCGATGAACGGCGTGGTGGAGGAGACCATCTCCGGCATGCGGCTGGTCAAGGCCTTCGGGCGGCAGGATGAAATCCTCGGGGAGCTGTCCGGCATCAATGAGCGGCTCTACGAGAGCGGCTACCGCGCGCAGCTGTGGTCGGGCCTCATGATGCCGCTGGTCAACGTGATCGGCAACCTCACCTTCGCGCTGGTGGCTATATGGGGCGGCTGGCTTGCGGTCACGGAAGGGCTTTCGGTGGGCGCGGTGATCAGCTTCCTCAGCTATTCCAAGCAGTTCGCGCGGCCGCTCAACGCGGTGGCGGGGCTGTTGGCGACGATCCAGTCAGCCCTCGCGGGCGCGGAGCGCGTGTTCGAAGTGCTGGACGAGGCGGAGGAACCAGCGGACGCGCTGAACGCGCCGGACCTTCAGTCCGCGGAGGGCGGCGTGGCGTTTGAGGACGTATGCTTCTCCTACGATAACAAAAGGCTGATCCTGGACCACGTGCGCTTTAACGTACCCGCCGGGCAGGTGTGCGCGCTGGTGGGCGAGACAGGCTCCGGCAAGACGACGATCGTGAACCTGCTGACCCGGTTCTACGACCCGGATTCCGGCAGCATCTTCATCGACGGGCAGGACATCCTGAAGGTCACAAGGGAGAGCCTGCGGCGCGTGTTCTCGGTGGTATTGCAGGACACGAACCTCTTTACCGGAACCATCATGGACAACATCCGCTACGCGAGGCCCGGCGCGAGCGACGACGAGGTGGTCCAGGCGGCAAAACTGGCCCGCGCGCACGGCTTCATCGAGCGGCTGCCCTTAGGATACCGGACGGAGCTTTCCGGAAACGCCGACGCGCTCAGCGAGGGGCAGCGGCAACTGCTGGCCATCGCCCGCGCGGTGCTGTGCGAGAGCCGAATCCTGATTCTGGACGAAGCCACCTCTTCCGTGGACACCAAGACCGAAAAGGACATCCAGCGCGCCATGCTGGGCCTAATGAAGGGCCGGACGACCTTCCTGATCGCCCACCGGCTGTCCACCATCCGCGACGCCGACCAGATCCTTGTGCTCTCCAAGGGCCGCATCGTCGAGCGCGGCGATCACGAAACCCTGATGGCCGAGAAGGGCCACTATTACGAGATGGTCGTCAGTCAGATGGGGCTGGAGGCAGAGGAGGCGTGAGGGTACGGCGGGGCTCCGCCCCGCACCCCGCCAGAGGGATGGTATCCCTCTGGACTCCCCACAGGGAGGAAAGGCAGAGGCTTGCATGCGAATCGTTCTGCGAATGCGAAACACAAAAAGAAAGTGCAGGGTGCGATAACACTCTGCACTTTCCTTATACCCTATACCCTTTTGTGAGGGGTCAAGGGGCATCATGCCCCTTGCGGGATTCCAAAGGGCAGCGCCCTTTGGCGTTCCCCTCGTCTCTTACTTTTCCCGCGTCTTGCCCAAGTAGGCCTCGCGCACCTGTTTGTTCTCAAGGAGTTCTGGGCCGGTGCCGGAGAGAGTGATGCGCCCGGTTTCAAGCACATAGCCGGTTCTGGCGGCACGGAGCGCGGCGTTGGCGTTCTGCTCAATCAAAAGGATGGTGATGCCCTCCTTATTGAGGGTCTTGATGATCGAGAAGATGTCCCGCACGACCATCGGCGCGAGGCCCAGCGACGGCTCGTCCATCATGAGGATCTTGGGCTTACTCATGAGGCCGCGGCCCACCGCCAGCATCTGCTGTTCGCCGCCGGAGAGCGTGCCGGCGAGTTGCCAATGGCGCTCCTTGAGCCGGGGGAACAGGTGGTATACGTGCTCGATGTCCGAATCGATGCCCGCCTTGTCGGTGCGCATGTACGCGCCGATCCGGAGGTTTTCAAGCACCGTCAGGTTCGGGAACACGCGGCGGCCTTCTGGCACCAGCGCGATGCCCATCTCGACGATCTTCTGGGTGTCCATGCCCGTAATGCTTTTGCCCGCGTAGGTGATCGTCCCGCCCGACGGGTTCACCAGGCCGGTGATGGCCCGAAGCGTCGTGGACTTGCCAGCGCCGTTCGCGCCGATCAGCGTGACGATCGCGCCTTCGTCCACCCCGAACGAGATGCCTTTGAGGGCTTCGATGCCGCCGAAGCTGACCTTCAGATCCTTGACTTCCAGCAGGCTCATGCTTCTTCCACCCCCAAGTAGGCCTTGATGACATCCGGGTTGAACTGCACCTGCGCGGGCGTGCCGCTTGCAATGTACTTGCCGAAATCGATCACGTAGATCCGGTCGGAGATGTCCATGACCAGATTCATGTGGTGCTCGATCATGAACACGGTGAGCTTGAACTCCTTCTTGATCTTGCGGATGAAGTCCGAAAGGTCGTCCGTCTCCTGCGGGTTCATGCCCGCGGCGGGCTCGTCCAGCAGCAGCAGGCTCGGGTTCGTGGCCAGCGCGCGCACGATCTCCAGCACGCGCTGCTTGCCGTAGGGGAGGGACGAGGACTTCTCGTCCATCACGCTTTTGAGGCCCAGCGCGCTGATCAGTTCCTGCGATTCGCGCCGGATTTTCGCCTCCTCCTGAAAATTCAGGCGGAAGGTGGCGGAGACCACGTCCGCTTTCACGTGCAGGTGCTTGGCGATTAAGACGTTTTCAAACACCGTCAGGTCCTTGAACAGGCGGATGTTCTGAAAGGTGCGGGCCACGCCCTTCAAGGTGATCTTGTCCGGCGTGTTCGCGATCAGCTTGGTGTACTCGCCGTTGTGAGCGGCGGCGTAGAGCTTTTTCATCTTGCCGGTGGGGTAGCCTTCGGCGATGGTCTCGCCTCTCAATACCACGCGGCCGTTGGTGGGCGCGTAAACGCCGGTGATTACGTTGAACGCGGTGGTCTTGCCCGCGCCGTTGGGGCCGATGAGCGCGACGATTTCGCCCTCGTTCACGTCCAGCGACAGGTCGCTGACGGCGACCACGCCGCCGAACTGCATCGTCACATTGTCCAAATGCAATACGTTATTTGCCACCGCGCGCACCCCCTTTCGCCGCGCTGCTGCGCTTCTTCCAGAAGAAGTCCCAGGAGAACTCGTTCGTGCCCATGAGGCCGCGGCGGTAGAACAGCACCACCACCATCAGAAGCACCGAGAACACTACCATGCGGAAGCCCGTGCGCAACAGCGGCACCTGGAAGGTTCCGATGGTCAGCGGCGTGTCGAAGAACCTCAGCCACCACTCCTTGGCCGCGGTCACCAGGAACGCCGAGAACACGCTGCCCGTCACCGAGCCGATGCCGCCGATGACCACGATCAAGAGAACATCATAGGTCATCGCGATCTTGAACGTGGAGGAGTCGATGGACTGCATGAACATCGCCAGCATGCCGCCGGAAATCGCGGTGAAGAAGGAACTGATGACGAACGCCAGGTTCTTGTGCTTCATCAGGTTGATGCCCATGGACTCCGCGGCGATCTCGTCCTCGCGGATGGCCTTGAACGCGCGGCCGTAGCTGGACTTGATGAGCAGCACGATCGCGCCGACGCACACCGCGGCGATGATGAAGGTGGTCACGATGGAGCCGAGCTTCGGGATGCTTTTCAAGCCATAGGAGCCGTTGGTGACGGTGTTGAGCTGGGGGCTGGCGATCAGCGCGCGCACGATCTCCGAAAAGCCCAGCGTCGCGATGGCCAGGTAGTCGCTCTTGAGCCGAAGGATCGGAAGGCCGATCAGCGAAGCGAAGGCCGCCGCCACCAGGCCGCCCGCGATCAGCGCCAGAAAGGGGTAGGACGTTTGCAGCCATGCGGGAGCGCCGTCCAGGAACGTGCGGAAGCCGAGGATGGCGGAGGAGATGCCATCCATATAATACACGCCTTCAAGCTTCGCGGTGGGGATGATCAGGATGGCGGTGGTGTACGCGCCCAGCGCCATGAAGCCCGCCTGCCCCAGCGAGAAAAGGCCCGTAAAGCCGTTCAAAAGGTTCATCGAAACCGCCGCGATGGCCAGAATCGCGCTCTTTTGCAAGACCGAGTACAGCATGCCCTGCGCGAAGCGGTTCTCCTCGAGCAAGCTGAGCCCGAAGGCCAGGAGCGCGACGGTGATGAGCGATAGAAGCCACTTCGTCGTCTTATTCATATCGCATCACACCTTATCCGTAGTCTTTTCGCCGAAGAGACCCGTGGGCCTGAACAGGAGCAGCACGATCAGCAGCACGAACGTGAACGCGTCCGAAAATGTGGACGCACCGGCGGCCACCAGGGCCGTCTCAAACATGCCGATCACAAAGCCGCCCACCATCGCGCCTGGCACCGAGCCGATGCCGCCCAGAACCGCCGCCACGAAGCACTTGAGCCCGGGCAGCGTGCCGCTGAAGGGGTTGACCGACATGCGGTCTGTAAAGTACAGGATCGATCCCACCGCCGCCAGCGCCGAGCCGATCACGAAGGTGACGGAGATGACGGTGTTGATCTTGATGCCCATGAGCTTACTGGTTTCAAAGTCCTTGCTGACGGCGCGCATTGCCATGCCGATCTTGGAATGGTTGATCAGCTGGGTCAGCCCCCAGACCAGCAGGATCGCGACGATGGGCGTCACGAACGTGACCAGCGACGCCGAAACGCTGCCGATCTCGAAAATGCGCTTGAGGAACGGGATCTCCGGGTAGGGCTTCGGGAGCGCCGAGAAGAGGTATGTGGCCAGGTTCTGAAGCAGGTACGATACGCCGATGGCCGAGATCATGATAGACATTCGGGGCGCCGTGCGCAGCGGCGCGTAGGCGCTCCGCTCGATGGCGAAGCCCAGCGCGACCGTGCACAGGATCACGATCGGGATCGAGAGCTGCCAGGGCAGGCTGGACATGGAGAAGATCATGAAGTAACCGGCCATCATGAAGATGTCGCCGTGGGCGAAGTTGATCAGCCGCAGGATTCCGTACACCATCGTGTAGCCGATGGCGATCAGCGCGTAGGCGCCGCCCAGCGAAATGCCGGTCAGGAAGTGCTGCATCAAGGTTGTCAGGCTCATGGAACCCCTCCGATTACAAGAACAGGGGCCGATGGAATCGGCCCCTGCGATCAATATCCGCCGATTACTTGCCGATGGTCACGGTCTTGAGGAACTTGAAGGCACCGCCTTCGACGGTCTTGATGTACGCCATGTCCTTCTTGGCGTCGCCGTTCTCGTCGAAGGTGATCGCGCCGGTGACGCCGGTGATGGAGACGCCGGGCAGCGCGTCGCGGATGGCCTGGGAGTCGGTGGTGCCGGCCGCCTGGATGGCCGCGATGGCGGTCATGTAGGCGTCATAGCCCAGCGCGGAAACCGCGGCCACGCCTTCGCCGCCGTTCTTCTCCAGCGACTCGGGGTTGGCTTTCAGGTATTCCTTGAAGCCCTTGACGAAGTCCGCCGCGGCTGCGTCGGCCTCGTCGAAGAAGGTGGAGAAGGTGATGCCTTCGGCATCCTTGCCGGCGTTCTCGATGATCGTCACGTTCTCCCAAGTATCGCCGGCCATGATCTTGGCGGTGATGCCCAGCTCGCGGGCCTGCTTGATGAGAAGCGGCGCGGTGGCGATGGAGGAGGGCGCGAAGATGACGTCGGGATTGGCGGCCTTGACGTTGGTCAGGATGGCCTTGAAGTCGGTCTGGTTGGTCTGGAACTGCTCGTTACTGACGACGGAGGCGTCACCGGCGAGCCCCTTGAAGGCCTTCAGGAAGAAGTTGCCCAGGCCCGAGGAGTAGTCGTCGCCCAGCTGGGTGATGACCGCCGCGGTCTTGGCGCCATCCTGGAAAGCGTAGTTGGCCATGACGGTTCCCTGGAAGGGATCCAGGAAGCACACACGGAAGTAGTAATCGTTCCCCAGCGTGACCTGCGGGTTGGTGCAGGAAGCGCCGATGGCCGCGACCTTCGCGTCGGCGAAGATGCCGCCCGCCGCGATGGAGACGCCCGAGCCGTAGGAGCCCAGCACAACGGACACGCCGCTGGCGATCAGGCTCTGGGCCGCGGTGACGGCCTCGGTCTTGTCGGACTTGTTGTCGACCTCGACCAGTTCCACCTTGTAGGTCTTGCCGCCGATGTCCACCGTCGGGACGACCTGGTTGGCGTAGCGCATGCCCAAGACTTCCTGGAAGCCGCCGCCGCCGTTTTCGCCGGTCACCGGCTCGAACACGCCGACTTTCACAACGTCTTCGGCGAACGCGAAAGCGGGTACGAACAGCATGAGGGCGAGGACCAGGGCGAGAACCTTCTTCATGGATTTCCCTCCTTGCAAGTGATGCACCCATTATACGCCGCATATGGCGCGAACGCAAGCGTAATCGTTCGTTTTGAAAACTGGTTTTCTAGGAAACCAGCCAAAAATGACGGAGAAGTTGCGCGGGTATTCAAATTCACCTGGAATTTGCATGATTGTGACAGAAAGATGCAAATCGCCCGGCTCCAAAGCGGGAACCGGGCGGAATTTGCATAAAAATGGTTCATAATCAGGCGGCCCGGAGCATTTGCCTGCTGAAATTTTCAGGCTGTTTCGTTTCGCCCGTTCGATTCGACCGCGGTTTTTCCGCGATCCGCGCACCATAGCGTCGTTCACGTGGCCGCGTCCGAACCGGCATGATTTACATGTACTTTTATACGGTATTCCTTCGGAGAGGCGCCGGTCACCGCCCGGAAAACCTTTGAAAAGTAGCTCTGGCTCTCAAAGCCCACCGCCAACGCGATCTCCGTGACCGACTGCTGGCCCAGATCGAGCAGCCGCCTCGCCTCGTCCACCCGGACGGCGTTCAGGTATTCCCTAAACGACGCGCCGCAGCCCTTTTTGAACAGGGAGGAGAAGTAGCTCTCGCTCAGGTGTACGCTGCGCGCCACGTCCTCCAGCGTCAGCGGCTCCGCGAAGTGGATGTTGATGAAGCGCGTGGCCTGCTGGATCACGTCCCGCTCCGCGGAGGAGGACGGCGGGAACGCGCTCTGACAGAAGCGCTCCACCGCCTCCTGCATGTGGTAGCACAGGTCCTCCACCGTGGAAGCCTGCCACAGGGAGCGCATGAACGAGCGGTTCATCGCCAGCGCGTCGAGCGTGCCCCCGCCGCCCTCGATGGCCGCCCGGGACAACAGTGCGCAGAGCTCCGCCGTGCACGCCTTGACCACCTCCAGCGTGCCGCCGCTCAGGAACAGCGCGTAGCCCAGAAGGTCGTTCAAAAGCGCCTTGGCTTCCGCCACGTCGCCGGAGCGCACATGGCGCACCAGCGCGCGCTCCTTCTCCAGCGGGTAGGAGGAGCCCGCCGCCTGGAAGCCCTTGTAGGTCTGGATCGATTCGCCGATGCGGCTCTGCTGCTGCGCGCGCCCCCGCTTCGCCTCCAGCGAGGACTCCTCCATTGAGCCGAACAGGAAGCGCACCATACGGCAAAGCGCGCCGGCCTCCTCGGTGGACAGCGACTTGAGGTTGTTCGCCGCGTCGTACATGTCCAGCAGCGCATCGATCGGCAGTTGATAGCGCTTGGCGACCTCCTGCAAAAGCGTCGAGTCCATCGCGCCCAGCATGAACGGCCCGAGCAGAACCGCGCCATCGAATTCGCTGTCGCTGACCAGCGGCATCACGATGTGGTACACCCCCGCGTGGCAGGTAAAGATGTAAGATTCGCCCAGGTCCATGGCGCGCCGCCCGGCCAGCGCGTGCAGCGCCTCGCAGGATTCACCCGGCTTCATGTACCGCTTGAAAATTTTGCAATAATCGCACAGGCCGCCGCAGCGCATTTCAGCGCGCCCACTTACGTCCAATACCTGCACCGGCAGCGAGGCCACCTTGCCCAGCGCCTCGGCGCGCTCCCGGATCGTATCTTTTTGCACGGGATCACCCCCACACGCATTGTATCACAAATCAAAAAAAATTACACGTAAACAGAGTGAAATTGTTATAATTCTTCGGCCCTTTTCATGCTATACTATGCAAGAGGGCACAGCCCAAGAGTAAATTTCGGAGGGGATTGTAATGGCGGACTTTCGCGCCATCGCGGATGCCGTTAAGGCTGGCCGCGCGAAGATTGTCAAGACGCTTGTGACGGAAGCGGTTGCCGAAGGGGTCAATGCGGAAGCGATTCTCAACGACGGCCTGATCGTCGGCATGAACGAGCTGGGCGTGCTGTTCAAGAACAACGAAGTCTACGTGCCCGAAGTGCTGATCGCCGCCCGCGCGATGAAGACCGGCACCGAGATTTTGAAGCCGCTCTTGGCCGAAGCCAACGCGCAGTCCCGCGGCGTGGTCGCCATCGGCACCGTGAAGGGCGACCTGCACGACATCGGCAAGAACCTGGTGGGCATGATGCTGGAAGGCGCGGGCTTCACCGTCATCGACCTGGGCGTGGACGTGACGCCCGAGACGTTCATCGACGCCGCCAAGAACCAGGGCGCGCAGATCCTGGGCATGAGCGCTCTGCTCACGACCACGATGCCGTCCATCAAGCTGTCTATCGACGCCATCCGCGAGGCGGGCGTCCGTGAAAAGGTCAAGATCATGATCGGCGGCGCGCCGGTCACCCAGTCCTTCGCCGACGAAGTGGGCGCGGACGGATACTCGCCCGACGCGGCCTCCGCGGCGGACCTGGCCAAGGAACTCATCGCCTAAATCACAACATAGCGAACGCAAAACGGACCATCGGCTGGAAAAGCCGGTGGTCCGCGTTTTTGCGCGGAAAGGAACACAATTTCGACATAAAGGTTGATATTTCCAGAGAAATTTGGTATTGTCTGTCTATTGGCGCGGTTCCGGCGGAGGCCCCCCGGGCATGCGCTGGTGAGGCGGGGAGGGGTTGCATGCGGCGCGGCGGGAGGATTCCGAAGGCTTTCGCTTGCGCGGCGATGGCCGTTCTCCTGTTAATACCCTTTGCGGCGCGCACCGCTTTGGGAGAGGAGCCTGTGCCCGCCCCGCTGCTGCCCGGCTTCGGCGCGCTCCCGCCCGGCGCCGAGGGGCTGGAAGTCGGCGAAGTGAACGAAGGCGCGGACCCCTCGTTCGTGCGCCAGCGCATCTACGAAAACGGCCATGCGGTTGACTTCTACCTCCGCGACCCGTCGATCTTCATGGGATCGGGGGACGCTTACGCGAAGCTCGAGGGCGTGACGACCTTCCGGGGCAACAACTACCGCGACACCGCCGCTTACGGCTATGTGCCGGAGCGCGCGTCGAAGCTCGAACTGTCCTGGTCCGTCAAGGTCGGACACATCGACGATTGGTCGGGCGTCGGCTGGACGGGGCAGGCGGCGGTCGTCCGCTGGCCGGACGAAACGCGCAAGGCCATGCATCTTAATAAGGAAAAGAAGGACAAGTCCGGGCTGACCGAGGTGATCTACGCCGCGCTGGACGGCAAGATCCGGTTTCTGGACCTCGAGGATGGGGAACAAACGCGCCCGCCCATCGACATCGGCGCGCCGATCAAGGGCAGCGTCGCGGTCGATCCCCGGGGCTACCCGCTGCTCTACTGCGGGCAGGGCATCGACACCGTGGGCGGCCGCGAGGTCCGAATCGGCACGCGCGTGTTCAGCCTGATCGACCAGGAGATGCTCTTCTTTCTGAACGGGCGCGACGAGATGCGTACGCGGAACTGGTACGCCTCCGACGCCTCGCCGCTGGTGGACGCGGAGACGGACACGCTTTTGCAGGTGGGTGAAAACGGCCTGATGTACCTGGTCCGGCTCAATTCGGAATTCGACCCGGCGAAGGGCAGGATGTCCATAAACCCCAAGGTGGACCGCTACGCCTACAAGTTCAAGTCCGCGGCCAAGCTGGGCATTGAAAATTCGCTGGCTGTTTACAACCATTATGGCTACTTCGCGGACAACGTGGGCGTGCTGCAGTGCGTGGACCTCAACACGCTCTCCTGCGTCTGGGCGGTCAAAACCGGGGACGATACCGATGCCACCATCGCGCTGGAGGAGACGGAGGACGGCGTCGCGCTCTATACGGGCAACGAGCTGGACCACGTCAAGGACGGCTGCTGCACGCTCAGAAGGCTTGACGCGCTGACCGGGCGCGTCGTCTGGAGCCGGGACGTCAAGGTGCAGGACAAGCACAACGCGGGGCTGTTCGGCTCCCCGGCGATCGGCAAGGGACGCCTCAAGGATATGGTGTACTTCAGCGTCGCCAAGACGGAGGACGGCGGCACGCTGTTCGCGCTCGACAAGGCGACCGGGAAGACGGTCTGGGCCTATGACCTGGGGGCGTACGGCTGGTCTTCGCCGGTGCTGGCCTACGACAAGACCGGGCGCGGCTATGTGATCGTTGGCAATTCCAAGGGCGTACTGCGCCTGCTCGACGCGGCGAAGGGGAAATCCCTCGACGCCCTCAACCTGACCCAGAACATCGAAGGTTCTCCCGTAGTGTTTGAGGACATGCTGGTGGTGGGGACGCGCGGCGGGTGCATTGTTGGCGTCCGGATTAAATAACTCGGGGCGTTGAAAATCCGCCGGGCGGCTTTTCAACGCGAAAGAGGAAGACTGCGTGAGCCATGAAATTCTGCGGAATTTCCGGGCGGCTCACTGACTTTTGGAATTGTTTCCGCCACCAGTGTGCGCACTGGTTATGGAAACCGATTTCCGGCGCGCAGGTCGCCGGAAACGATGAGAGCCATGATTGGGTGACAAGCGCACTGGAGGAAGCCCCATGGTTCCATGCCGATTGTCAAGGGCGCGTCAAAAACGGCGCGCCTTTTTGATGGAGATTTTCTATCCCCGTCAGGTAAAAATAGGCTGGTAATCCGGCGGCGCTTCGTGTATAATGTTATCAACTGGTTATTCATATTATTAACATTCGGATGCCGCACCAACTCGAAGGAGATGAAGGGGAATGCTCAAAAAAAGCTGCATTGCCATGCTTCTGGCCGGGGGACAAGGTTCAAGGCTGGGCCTGCTCACCAAAACACTGGCTAAGCCCGCCGTGCCGTTCGGTGGGAAATACCGCATCATTGACTTTCCGCTGTCCAACTGCTCCAATTCCGGCATCGACGTGGTGGGCGTGCTGACCCAGTACCAGCCGCTTGAACTCAACCGCTACATCGGTTCCGGCCAGCCCTGGGATTTGGACCTGACCAACGGCGGCGTTTTTGTGCTGCCGCCCTACGTGAAGGGGAAGAGCGGCGAATGGTACCGCGGCACCGCCAACGCCATCTACCAAAACATCAGCTTCATTGAGCAGTATGACCCGGACTACGTGCTGATCCTGTCCGGCGACCACATCTACAAGATGGACTACAACAAGATGCTTCAGACCCACATCGCCAACAAGGCCGCCGCCACCATCGCCGTGCGACTCGTGCCCTGGGAGATCACCAAAGAGTTCGGCATCATGGCCACCGACAAGACCGGCCGCATCACCGAATTTGAGGAAAAGCCCTTAAAGGCCAAGAGCAACCGCGCTTCGATGGGCGTGTACGTGTTCAACTGGCAGGTTTTGAAGGAATACCTGGTGGCCGACGAGGCCGACAAGAAATCCTCAAACGACTTCGGCAAGAACATCATCCCGAAGATGATCGGGGACAAGCAAAAGCTCATGGCCTACGACTTCGAGGATTACTGGAAGGACGTGGGCACCATTGCCAGCCTCTGGGAGTCCAACATGGACCTCATCATGGACCCGCCGCTGTTCAACCTCTACGACAAGCGCTGGCGCATCTACGCCCGGAACCCCATCATGCCGCCCCACTTCATCGGCAATACCGCGCAGGTCAGTTCGTGCATGGTCACCGAAGGGTGCGAGGTCTACGGCTCGGTCAGCCATTCGGTGCTCTTCGCCGGGGTCAGGGTGGAGGAGGGCGCGGTGGTGGTGGACTCGGTGGTCATGCCGGGCAGCGTCATCAAAAAGAACGCCGTCGTGCGGCGCTCTATCGTGGGTGAGCGCGCGGTGGTGGGCGAGGGATGCGACGTGGGCGAGGGCGGGCAGAGCGAGATCGCACTGATCGCGTCATACACCGTGCTGCCCGCGGGGACCAAGGTGAAGCCGGGGGAACAGGTCGGCCCGGAGGAGCTTGAGGCGAAGGGGGCGTCGGACAAATGAAGGACGTCATGGGCATCATCTACACCTCGAAGGATGACATCAACATGCGCGAGTTGACCAGCTCCCGCGCGGTGGCGGCCCTTCCGGTCATCGGGCGCTACCGGATCATCGACTTCCAGTTGTCCAGCCTGGTGAACTCCGGCGTTCGCAACGTGGGCGTCATCATGCAGAAAAACTACCACTCGCTGATGGACCACCTGGGCGCGGGCAAGGAGTGGGACCTTCACACGAGAAACGACGGCCTTTTCATCCTGCCGCCGTTTCAGACCCGCGAAAATGTTGGCACCTACGAGGGCACGCTGGACGCGCTGAAGTCGAACATCGCGTACCTGCGCCGGTCCAACCAGGATTTGGTGCTGCTCATGGGCAGCTACTCCGTGTTCAACACCAACTTTGAGGACATGGTGCGAAAGCACCGGGAATCCGGCGCGGACGTGACCTTGATGTACACCACGCGCTACCGCGACAGCCGCGTTTCCCCTTCGATGCTCTCAAGGCACACCTACCTGAAGCTGGACGACCGGGGAAACGTCCTCGACTTCGAAATCGGCCCCAACATCCCGGAAAACCCCAACTTCTGCATGGACGTGATCCTGATGCGCCGCTCGATGCTGGTGCACCTGGTGGACCAGGCGCTCTCCCACGGCATGAAGGACGCGCTGCGCGACATGCTGCCCCAGTACCTGAAGCAAAAACTGCTCACCGTGCGCGGATACGAGTATAAAGGTTACCACAGGCGCGTAGAATCTGTCCTGAGTTATTTTGAGTTTAACATGGATATGCTACACTACGACATCCGGCAGGAGCTTTTTGCCAATCCGGTCTACACGAAGGTGCGCGACGAGGTGCCCGCCAGGTACGTCGAGGGCGCGCGCGCTTCCAATTCGCTGGTGGCGGACGGCTGCATCATCGAGGGCAACGTCGAAAACAGCATCCTGTTCCGCGGCGTAAGGGTGCGCGCGGGCGCGATCGTCCGAAACTCCGTCATCATGCAGGAGTCGGAGATCCAGGAGGGCGTTGAGGTCGAGAACGTGATCCTCGACAAGGCGGTTACCATCCGCAGCGGCAAGCTCATCGGGCAGAAAGCCTACCCGATCGTGATCGGGAAAAACATGACCATATAACCCGGAAACCATTTCAAGGAGGCGATTGAAGTTGAAGGTGCTGTTTGTGGCCTCGGAATGCGTGCCTTTCTCCAAGACGGGCGGCCTGGCCGACGTGGTGGGCGCGCTGCCCAAGGAGATCAAAAAATCGGGCGTGGATGTCCGGGTGATCACACCGCTATACAGCGCGATCCCTGAAAAATGGCGCTCGAAAATGGAGCACCTGCTCTACTTCTATGTGAACCTCGGCTGGCGCAGGCAGTACGTGGGCATCGAAAAACTGACGGTAAACGACATCACCTACTACTTTGTCGACAACGAGTACTATTTCGGCCGCTCCTACATCTACGGCCTTGGCGGAGACGAGGGCGAGCGGTTCGCGTTTTTTGACCGTGCCGTGATGGAGGCGCTGCCCAAGATCGACTTCGTGCCGGACGTGCTCCACTGCCATGATTGGCAGACCGGCCTCATCCCCGCGATGCTGGAGATCCAGTACCGGGTGCTCAAGCCCTACCAGAAGATCAAGTCCGTCTACACCGTGCACAACCTGCAGTACCAGGGCGTCTTCCCGACCGACCAGATCGAGGAACTGGTGTCCCTGGGCGCGCTGGCCTACACGCCCGACCACCTGGAGTTCTACGGCCAGTGCAGCTTCATGAAGGGCGGCCTGACGTTCGCCCAGAAGATCACCACCGTCAGCCCCAGCTACGCCGAGGAGGTCAAGACCGCCTACTACGGCGAGCGTCTGGACGGCCTGATGCGTGCCCGGTCGCAGGACCTATTGGGCATATTAAACGGCATCGACACGGAGGAGTACGACCCGCTGACCGACCCGCTGATCGAATCCCGCTTCGGCCCGGAATCCATGGAGCGGAAGCTTCCGAACAAGCTGGCCCTCCAGCGCGAACTGGGCCTTCAGGAGGGCGCGGACATCCCACTCATCGGCATGGTGGGCCGCCTTTCCAGCCAGAAGGGCCTCGACCTCGTCGAGCGCGTGCTGGACGGCGTCATGGCCACCGGCTGCCAGCTGGCGGTTCTCGGCATGGGCGAGGACCGGTATGTGGACCTCTTCAACTGGGCGCAGTGGAAGTACGCCGGGCGCATCGCCTCCCGCATCGAGATGAACCACACGCTGGCCCACCGCATCTACGCGGGCGCGGACATGTTCCTGATGCCGTCGATGTTCGAGCCCTGCGGCCTTTCGCAGATGATCTCCATGCGCTACGGCACGCTGCCCGTTGCGCGGGAGACCGGCGGCCTTCGGGACACGGTCCTGTCCTACAACGAGTTCTCCGGTTCGGGCAACGGCTTCACCTTCCTCAACTACAACGCCCACGACATGCTGCACGTGCTCGAGCGCGCGGTGGACCTGTACAAAAATCACCCCGACGCGTGGAAGAAGCTGATGGAGCGGGCGATGCGCGGCCTGTACGGCTGGGATCAGTCGGCCCACCACTACGTGGACCTCTACAAGGAACTCGCCAAGCCCGCCCGCAAGCCTAAAGCCGCCAAGGAAGCGCCGACAGCGCCGGAGGCATCCGCCGAACCCGTGGCGGAATCCGCGCCTGCAGAACCCGCGAGCGCGGCACCGGTCATTGTTGTGGCCATGAGCGCCGAACCCGCGGCCGCGGTTGACGCGCCTGTGCCCGAAGCGGCGGCGGAGGTTGTTCCGGTTCCGGAAGCGCCCGCCAAACCCGTAAAGAAGCCCCGCGAGAAGAAGGCCGCGATAGAAGCGGTAGAAGCCCCGGCAGTGGAAGCGCCTGCCAAGCCCGAAAAGAAGTCCCGCTCCAAAAAGGCGGCGGCGGAGCCCGCGCCCGTAGCGGCGGAAGCGCCCACCAAGAAGTCCCGCGCGAAGATCGCCGAACCCGCGCCGGAAGCGGCTCCGGAAGCGCCCAAGCCCGCGAAGAAGCCGCGCGCAAAGAAAGCCAAGGAATAAAGATCTGGAACCATTACCCACAGAGAATCATCCAAAGGCCGTAGCGCGCTGCGCCGCGGCCTTTGGCGTATAATGCGGCACCAAATGCGACTTGATAGATGACGGAGCCACCGACATTCCAGCTTGTGCTTAATACCAATTCCAAATATAAATGCGTCGTCTCGGCGGATCTTTTCGCGTATGGCGGTGTCGCTCTCCGCGTTGGCGTAGCGCTGCTGCGCCTCGCTCCGGCTCCTAGCCCTACATCGAAAATCTCTCGCCGCTTTGGACGCATTAATATTTTACATTAGTATAAATCAGTCTGTCTTTGCGCTGTCTCGCTGTCATGAAACGCCATGCCGCCTTTGGGTTCGTCAACCAAGCGATCAGAGTATCGTTGGGTGTTTCCAAGTATTCTCGGTATAAAGAATTTTGCGACCGTTTCAGGTTTGTCTGCCAATATGTTGAACACCCTTTACTCTGTCGCCATTGAAAAACCGATGCCGCGTATTCTACCCGTTATCACAACAATTTTCATAAAAACTGCCGGGTCATTGCCATAAAGGACCCATTGTCCCCAATAATGGCGATCCCGTCCCGAGTTTTACCAGATTGCATACAACCTAAGGCGGAAACACTATGAAATGTCATGAGAATAGACGAAAGGGCGATCAAATATGGCAGATCTGGAATTTCCGACAACGGCGACCAGCGTGACTGCGACAGACATCGTTGTGAGGGTGAGTAAATGAGGAAATTATTATATATCATCGCGAATTCGAAAGCGGAGGCGCTCTCATCCTGTCGTACCGTCAGCAGAAGTCTGGTGAATGCGATTGCAGGACGGGACCCGAGTATCGTTATAGAAGAATTGAACTTATATACAAACCATATCCCTCAGCTGAAAGGGTGTTACTTTCAAAGCAGAAGCGCGATCATCAATTCGGAAAGCAGGAGCAAGCTCAGCCCCGAGGAACAGAACGAAGTCGCTGTGATCGAGCAACTGTGCGATCAATTCAAGGCTGCGGATATCTACATCTTGGCTGCGCCAATGTGGAGCCTATCATTTCCCGCTCCGGTCAAGGAATACTTGGATTGTATCATCCAAACCGGAAAGACAATCGCGTTCGAAAAAGATATGCCGCGCGGGTTGCTAAATGACAAGCGTAGAATATTTGTCTATGTTCAGTCATCTGGCGCAAACGTGCCTTGGATCCTGAATAACGCCCTCAACAAAGGGCTGAATTATGTACATGACATGATGGAGTTTTTGGGGATAGAGACATTTAAGGAACTGTTGGTCGACGGAACGGGCACCTCCGAAGCCGATCGCCAAAACGCGATTCAGAAAGCTACCAAAGAAATTGAACCGCTGGTGGCAAAGCTGTTTTAATCAATCAGGGCTATCCAAGCAAGGTTGCATTCATCACGCTCGCCAATCGTGATTCAAGCTGAGAAAGTGGGCTTTAATGACGGCTAAAGAAACAATCACGCAGTGCCCTTCGTGGGCGATCCATTCTCCAGGTTGTTTCTCTTGAGCCTTTCGTTCAGCTCCCAAAGGGCCGCCTTCTGATCGTGGAAGTAGACCAGCTTCTCCGCTTCCGCGTAAGCGCGCCATTGAAAGCCGGCATGCTCCTCTGACAGCGCCACGACGCCGTCGTAGGGCATGGCGAAGAAGATCATGGGAACCACGACGACATCCCGCCCCCAAGGAGCCTGCGTTTCGGGGGAGAAGATGCCGGCGGGCAAGTAGCTCATGGTGGTCAGGCGATGGAGCGGGAGAGTGGTGCGGATTCCCGCTTCCTCCCGGAGTTCCCGGCGCGCGGCCTCCTCGTCGGTTTCACCCGCCTCCACGCCGCCGCAGACGCCCTGCCACCACAGCGCGTTTTCCGACCTTTGAAAGATCGCATATTCGTATTCGCCGTCCGCGTTCTTCCTGTACAGGTACAGGTGAACCTGCCGGGGCTGACGCGCCATCCGGTCACCTTCTCTCGCCGCTTTGAAATACTGCCCGAAAGGAAGCGCCGGGAATCCAGAGTGGATTCCCGGCGAAGGAGCGTTGTGGGGCCTGAAAGAGGGATTAGCCGCGCAGCACCGCGACGCCGGTGTCGATGACCGACGGGCCGGTGGACAGGCCGTTGATCACGGCGTAGGCTTCCGCCACGCCCAGGTAGCCCATGGTGAAGGGGTTCTGCGCCATGGCGGCCTTCAGGGAGCCGTCCTTGAGCAGGCCCAGGATCGCGTCGGACTTGTCGAAGCCCACGCCGATGATCTCCGGCGCTTCGGCCTTGATGGCGTTGCCGGTGCCAACGGTGGAGCCTTCGTTGGTGCCGAAGATGCCCACGAGGTCCGGGTTGCCCATGATGAAGTTGGTGGCGGCTTCCTGAGACTCGGCGGCCAGGCCGTCCTTGTACTCGGTGGTCAGCAGTTCGAAGCGGCCGTCGGCGGCGAAGGCGTCGCGGAAGCCGGCTTCACGGTTCATGGTGGAGTTGGTGGCGGTGTTGACGCCGATGATGGCGACCTTGCCGGAGGTCTTGCCGGCCTTGTCCAGTTCCTCGATCATCGTGGTGCCCGCCAGCTTGCCCGCGGCGTAGTTGTTGGTGGA
>JAEZHK010000071.1 GCA_023416655.1 Bacillota bacterium | reverse complement strand
GCGGGTCAAACTGCCTGCCCGATTCTTCCAGCAGGATTTCGACGGCCCGCTCCTGGGGCATGCCCTTCCGGTAGGGCCGGTCGCTGGTCATGGCGTCGAAAGCGTCGGCGACGCCCAGGATCTTGGCGCCCAGCGCGATTTGCTCCGCGCCGATGCCGTTTGGATAGCCCTTGCCGTCGGGCCGTTCGTGGTGCTGGCCGATGATCTCCACGACCTCCGTCGTCAGGCCCACCTGCTCGACGATCTTTACGCCGATCATCGGGTGCTCCTGCATCTTGCGGCGCTCCTCGGGGTCCAGCGGGCCGGGCTTGCGCAGAATGTAGTCTTCGATGCCGATCTTGCCCACGTCGTGCAGCACGGCCGCTTCCCGGAGCATGGCGATCTTCTTCTGCCCCAGGTTCATTGAGCGCGCGATCATCTCCGCGTACTCGCCCACGCGCTCGGAATGGCCCTGGGTATAGGTGTCCTTCGCCTCCATCGTGGAGACGAAGGCGGCGATCAGCCGGGCCTGCTGCTTTTGGGAATCCAGGTACAGCTGCCAGGCGTACCGCGCCAGGAGCAGCGGGAACAGCATGATCATCGCAATCCAGGCGCCCGACTCCATCGACAAAAGCTCCGCGATCAGAAGGCCCAGCGGCATGGCCGCCAGCACGTTGACCAGAAGGCCCTGCATCGTGCCCAGCATCTCCCGGCCGGTGATCTCGCCATTGAGCCGGAACATGGTCAGCATGATCAGCCCGTTGATCATGAACGCCGCCACCGAGAAGACGAGGGTAGGCAGCAGAACCATCGGGAACGCCATTTCGCCCGGTGTCCACGGGAAGAACCGGCACAACTGGGCCGCAAGGAAGATGGCCACGATGATTGTGCTGTTGTTGAAGAAGAACTTCATCAGGCCCGGGCGCGAAAACGCGCTTCCGGGCTTGGTGACGAGATCATACAGGTATAGGATGAGGCCGCTGACGATCCAGATGGAGATCGCGGCTTCCATGCCGCGCGTCAGGTAGACGGCGAGGATGGAAATGATGGAAACGTCCAGCCATTGGTTGTCGCGCATCCGGATGGGCAGGGCGCTGCTGATGGTGCAGAGAAAGACGAGGCAAGCCAGCTCAAAAGCATCATTTACAAAACCGGCTTCCGCAACCCGGCCCACAAACCAAGTACAGGAAAGCGCTGCCAGAATGATTCCGATGGCAGAAACAAGCAGTATAAATCTAACGGCCCTGCGGCTCATGTGCCCTCTCTTTTCCTGTGTATCACAGAAGACCGATCGGAAAACAACCCCGGCCGTGCGCCCCCTCATTGCTGGATGATTACCTCCAGGTAATGAAAGCACCAGCCGACAGCACAAACGATGCCAGGGCCAACAGGGCGGCGACGATCTTCGCCTTCTTCATGGATACAGCCTCCTCAATAAAGGCTGTGCCCTTCCGCTAACAAGGCACGCTGTTCCGCCGCTTTCGCATTGGAACGTATCCGCTTCGCTGAAGAAAACCTGCGCCCGGCCGGGGTTGTAATCCGATCAGGAGATGCCGTCCTCTCCCGTAAGGCGTCCAATCGATCGGTTCAGCGCGTCGAGCGTCGCCTTGACGACGCCGGCCGCCTCGTTTTCCACTGCCTCGGCCGCGCCCACCAGCATGCATCCCTCGCGCGCGCCGTTGTATTCCAGGAGGCACAGTACGACAGGAAAAGCGGCGATTTCGATGGTCTGCACCGCCACGAGGGTATACAGGTCCTCAATCCCCACGAAATCATGCACCGCGTTCAGCGTGGCGTCCGCGATGGCGCGAAGCCGGAGGGCGGCGCTGTCCCGGCAGGCGGCCGTGCCCGAAAAATCCTTTCCGTTGTTGGACAGCGTGACGCGAACATTGTAACGCCCGTCCTCTCCCGAAAACGAGGAACCCTTGTAACGCAGCCGATTCTTCTGGCTCTCCACCGGCTGGACACTGAAGGCGTCCGTGGGGTTGCCGGAGAGCTGCGCAATGCTGATGATACGGTGATCCACATCCAGATTGAACGCGGCGAGCAGCGCCGACTGGATGTCGCGCGCCATCTGCTTGGGGTTTCGGCTGCTGCTGGCCAATACGTGGATTTCGTTGATGGCGCCATCCCCGTTGGTACGGATTCCTGCGGCAAACACTCCAGGTAACCGGTTGAGCAGTGCGCGGTACTCCTCCAGCGGACTCGCGGGAGCGGTCGGGGGTTGTATCGACACGCATCGCACCTTCTTACTGTATACTTAACATACCCAGCGATAAACCAATCCTATTATATCTCCTTTTTCTGGGCAGCACAAGGGGAAAATAACCAAATAAATGCCAAGGATAACCCAGCAGTTGCCAGAATTCTTTGGCTGTTCCGACCATATTTACGGCTTCATGTAACCCGAACCGCATCGAAGCGCCGAAACGCCGCCCGCGGAGCGCAAATCGCGCCGCCGACTTGGTGCGCCGGGCCTGCATAAAACGTCAAAAAGAGGTGCATACGGCCGGGGATGTCCCGTAAGACCAGAATCAGCACCGGAAAATCCAGGTCCTCACAGGCCTCTTCCTTGCGCCCAAAAACCGTCGGGTTTCGGAACGCAAAAAACATAGAGAGGGCCTGAGCCCTCTCTACGCCGTTTCAATATACGTCAATGGTACAAGCCGGGATCCAAGGTTTACTCCTTGTCTTCCCCGTCTTCCTCTTCTTCTTCGTCCTCGTCGTCCGCGTAGAGTTCATTCTGAACGAACTCGATGAGACGGTCCATCAGCTCATCCTCGACCGGCAGGAACTCTTCCTCGTCATCGCCGGAAGGAACGACCTTCATGATGTACGCGTCAGCCTCTTCGCCGCATTCGCATTCCTCGCCGCAGCTGTCGCACTCATCATCCGCCTCAGTCAAAACCGCGTACTCCTGGCCTTCATAGAAGAAATAATCGAGAACTTCCATGGTTTTCTCGTTGCCCTCGTCGTCGGAGAAGACGACCAGATCCCGTTCTTCCTCCATGAAAATCACTCTCCTTCCGCACAATTTTCAGCGCCCCCGGCACCAGCCATTATTATACCCAATGCGAAGGGAAAAATCAACAGCGCCGCAAATTAGTTTTGGCCTTTTCAGGCGCTTCCGCCGTATTTTGCCTGTAAAATCCTGGATGCGGACCGGTTTCCGGCAGGCGAAACGAAATGGTGCCGCCCCCGTCCATCAAGCTCGTGAAGCGCAGGTCAGGAAAATCCTGACCTGCGCAGGGTTCCAGACGGAAGGCACCTTCACGTTGGGCGAGAACATGTATTGCCTGACCGCCCTGTCCCCGGCGCAAGCCTGACGCAATCCCAATTCCCTCCCCTCTCTTTTCCTAAGCGCGCGACGGGCGGCGACGAGGATGCCGCCGTTTGGCAAGCAGAACTCTTTCCCAAGCGCGCGGCCCGGCGGCCCTCGCCCTCCCGCGGGGCATAATGCGACCAACTCAAACGTATCGTTCCCCGACAGCAGTTTACAGCTCCAGACAGATGCGCCCGTTTGACCGGATGAAACGGCGCTCTGTCTAAGTGCGCCCCGGCTGGGGCATGCTATACTGCATTTGGAAAAAAGAGAGAGTGGAGGTCATATACGTGAAAGAAGCATTCGGATCCGCGGCGCTGAAGATGGCCTACAAGTATCTCGATTCCAACCCGGAGAAAAACGCCCCCAGGCTGATGTCGATGGTGGACCGGCTGGACGCGGACGATTCGATGAAGGGCCAACGCTCCGTCGTGCGCCATGCCCTTGAGGACAGGCAGGGAATCTGGTACAAGCTGCTCCTTTCGCTATGGGACGACATCGACCCGGGCGTGCGGAGGGCGCTGTTTTGTAACTTCGTCATCAACGCCACGGTGTTTGGCGGGCAGCGCCAGCTGGCGCTTCAAAAGGAGCACGGCTGCAACATCCCCTGGGCGATCCTGATGGACCCGACCTCCGCCTGCAACCTGCGCTGCGTGGGCTGCTGGTCGGCGGAGTACGGCAACCGGATGAACATGAGCCTGGACACGATGGACCGCGTCGTCCAGCAGGGCAAGGAACTCGGCGTCTACTTCTACGTGCTGTCGGGCGGCGAACCGCTGGTGCGCAAGAAGGACGTTATCGCGCTTTGCGAGCGGCATCCGGACTGCTTTTTCACCGCCTTCACCAACGGCACGCTGATCGACGAGGATTTTGCCGACGAGATACTGCGCGTAAAGAACTTCGCCCCCGCCATCTCGATCGAGGGCTTCGAGGAGGCCACGGATTCCCGGCGCGGCGGTGGCACCTACCGTTCGGTCATCCGGGCAATGGAAATCCTGAAGCGCAAGAAGCTCCTCTTCGGCGCGTCCAGCTGCTACACCAGCCGGAACACCGAGTCCATCGGAAGCGAAGCCTTCTTCGACGCCATGATCGAAGCGGGCGCCAAGTTCATCTGGCTCTTCACCTACATGCCGGTGGGCGCGGATGCGGCGCCCGAGCTCATGGTATCGCCGGAGCAGCGCGAATTCATGTACCGGCAGGTGCGCGCGTTCCGCGAGACCAAGCCGATCTTCACGATGGACTTCTGGAATGACGGCGAGTTTACGAAGGGCTGCATCGCGGGCGGCCGAAGGTACCTGCACATCAACGCGGGCGGCGACATCGAGCCCTGCGCGTTCATCCACTACGCCGACACCAGCATCTACACCCACACGCTGCTCGAGGCGCTGAAGTCCCCGCTGTTCATGCAGTACCACGAGGGCCAGCCCTTCAATGAAAACCATTTGAGGCCCTGCCCGCTGCTGGATAACCCCGAAGCCCTCGCCCGGATGGTGGACGCCTCCGGCGCGATCTCCACCGACATGATCGCCCCAGAAGATGTGCATATCCTTTCGGCCAAGTGCCAAAAGGCCGCCGAAGCCTGGGCCGTTGCCGCCGACAGGCTGTGGGAGGAAAAGCAAAACTGCGACGCCTGCGGCGCGTGCGCCGTCCGCTCCTCAACGGACAAGACCGTCTCCATCGGCGCGTAGCCCCGCCCCGGCAACCGCGCTCCCGCGAAGGCAAGCGCGCCGCATTCCGACTGTACCTGTGCCCCGACCCCACGCCGTCCCAAAGAAGACCGAGGTGTAAAATGATCAAGATTACGGCCGACAGCACCTGCGACCTCCCCGCGGAAGTCCTCGAAAGGCTGAACGTCACGCCCGCGCCGCTCTACACGCTGGTGGACAATCAATCCTACCGGGACGGCGTGGACATCGCGCCGGAGGACATCTTCCGCTTCACGGAAGCCGGGCGAAGGGTGCGCACGGCCGCGGCCAACCAGTACGATTACGAGCGCCTGTTCGAGCGCTTCGCGGCGGACCATGACGCGGTGATCCACATCGCCATCGGCCAGCAGTTCTCCGCCTGCTACTGTAACGCGTGCCTGGCCGCCCTGGAGTTTTCCAACGTTTACGTGGTCGACTCCCGGAACCTGTCCGGCGGCAGCGGCCACATCGTGATGGACGCCGCGGAAATGGCGCAAAAGGGCCTGCCCGCGGAGGAGATCCTGACGGCGCTTGGCGAAATCATTCCCAGGGTGGACGCCAGCTTCGTCATCGAAAACCTGGACAGCCTCCGGCGCGGCGGGCGCTGCTCCGGCCTCGAGGCGGCCGGGGCGAGGCTGATGCAGATCAAGCCCTGCATCGAGGTCGTAGGCGGCGAGATGAAGGTGGGCAAGAAGTACCGCGGGAGCTTCGAACACTGCCTGGAGCACTATGCGTTCGACCGGCTGGCGGGTTGCGGGGACATCGACTGCAGCCGGATTTTTCTCACCCACTCCGCGTGCGCGCCCGAGACCGTGGGATTGGTGCGCGGGATCGTCGCGAGCCTCGCGCCGTTTGAGGAGATCATCGAGACCCGCGCGGGCTGCACCATATCGTGCCACTGCGGCCCCGAGACGCTGGGCGTACTGTTCAAGCGGACCCGCCCCAAGACGGCGATGACCGTCCGGTAGAGGCCCTCTGATTCCATGTTCATAAGCCATTGAGACTATCCTGGCGGGGCCTTGCGGGGCTCCGCTTTCTTTCATGCCCGCGCGCCGCAATCCGCACCGTTCGCCGGGCGAGTTGGCCACGCACAACGGGTCCTGTGAAAAATGGAAAACGGCCAAATATCCGGTAACCGCAGGGCATAGAGTATCTTGCTGCCGGATGGACCAAAGCCTCCGGGCAGGATTGAAAGGAGAATGCGGATGCAGCGCGCACTCAGTCGCTTCGTGGTCTTCCTCCTGGTCTTTTGCCTCGCCGCGGGTGGGATGACCGCGCTGGCGGCGGGCAGGCAGGCGCCGTCGGGCCTGTACACCGTCCTAAGCCCGGCGCACAGGGCGGCCCTTGTGAACGCCACGAAGGCGTTTCTAAAGATGAGCTTCCCGGTCAACGGGGTCAAGCAGGCGCAGCTGCTGCCCACCCGGAAGGGCGGGGCGAAGGCGACGCTCCGCTCAATCTCCCTGGCCCCGATGCCGTCGGTGCTGGGCCTGACGAACGAGGAAGGCTACACCAACCCCTGGTCGACGGCGCATCCCATTCTGCTCGCCACCAAACCGGGCGGTCTGGAAGGCGATTACGGGGATTGGAGCTTCAAATTCGAACCGGCCGGCGTCGCCCACATAGATTATCTCGACCTGGACGACGATCACCCGCAGTACCCCTTCCTGGTGGCGGACAAGCTGGGCACGACCAAGATGACGGTCACCATCGGTGGCAAGTCCGCCAGCAAGAAGATCACTGTTAAACAAACCGTGCCCATCTCGTCGCTGACGATCTACGAATACGCCGAGGACGGCGAGAATGCCACGCTCACCAAACTGACCTCCCGAACCGCCGCGAACGGCAGCCACATCCACCTCTTCGTCGTCGCCAGTCCGTCCTCCGCGACCTACGCGGGCATCGGCGGCCCCGGGCCGCTCTTCGCGGCCAACTACGCCAGCAAAAACGAGGCGGTGGCCACGGTGGACGCGGCCATTCCCGGCTACCTGAGCGACGTCTACGTCAAACAGCCCGGCTCCACCGTCGTCACCGTCAGCGCCACCGACGGCGGCAAAGCGAAGGCCTCCTTCAAACTCACGGTCAAGGGCAGGCTGATCGACAGCGTCTCAATGCCGGACGAGTTCAGCATGCAGCCGGGCACGACCCAATGGTTCCCATACTATTACGAGCCATACTACGCCTGGAACCCGGCGTACACCTGGACGGTGGGCAACAAGAAGGTGGCCTCCATCGACCGGTACGACCGCATTACCGCGCTCGCGCCGGGGCAGACACGGGTCACCTGGAACTACAAGCCCAACAAGCTCACCGCCAGCTCCAGCGTAACGGCCACCTACGACAAGAGTCAGACCGAGACGGATTACTACTTCTACGGCGTCGCCAACAGCGACTACGAGGGGGACGAATCGGATCTCCCGGCCTGCGCGGGCGACATCAAGCTGATGCGCGCGGCGTTCAAGGGGGCGGGCGTGCCGGATGCGAACATCCACACCTACGAAAACCTGACCGGCGACGATATCCGCCAGGTGCTGTGGGACATCGACCCGAATTACGAGCTCGGGCCGGAGGACGTGGTCGTCTTCTACTCCGGACATGGCCGCGGCTCCTACGACCAGTACGAGCGCGGCGGCCTGGTGGGCGTGGACTTTAGCGACGCGTCGGTGGACGACGTCCAGTACGCGCTGGAAAACCTGAGCTGTACGGTGGTTGTCATCCTGGACAGCTGCCTTGCCGGGCAGTTCATCACCGCCAAGGGAACCTCGCCCACCGAGCGCCTGCGCCAGGCGAAGGCCTTCAACCAGTCCTGGGTGTCGGCCATCTCGGAGGCGAACGCCGCCTCGGTCAAAAAGCGCCAGACGGGTTCCAAAGGAGTGACCGACTCATGGTATGCGCAGGGCCAGTTCCGGCTGCTCGTCGCCTGCGCGCCGCTTGAAGTCTCCTGGGTGGACCCGATCGGGGAGAATTTCGGCTGGTTCACGTACTGGCTGGCCAGGGGTTTGGGCCTGAACGCGAACCGAATGAGCGGCTCGGTCGGCTCGTTCTCCAAAAACAACATGCCGGCGGATGCCGACGGCGTCAGCGCGGGCGCCATCACGCTGACAGAGGCCTACAACTACGTCAAGGCGCGCATCGCCGGGGAAGCCGACCTGTACGTCCGCCAGACGACCTCTGTCTGGCCCGCTGGCAACATGACCGCCATACTGAACACGGTTGAGTAAAGACAGCTTCTGATGCCATCCAAATGCGGAATGCGGCTGTCGTGATCATCATCTTTCATGCACCCAAGCAACAAAGATCGTCTCGCAGCAGCCCTGGGTTTTCAAAAACGCCCCACCGGGGCGTTTTTGTGCGGCAGAGCCGCATCAAACCCGCTGTCGCGCCAAGCACATTTGAATCAGTATTCAAGGTATGCGCTTGGCGCGACAGCCCCATTCCGTTTTGTCGCTCGAACCTTCTCCCAACTGCGTCGTCAGCTGACCGCCATGCCCTGCGCGCCGACCTCCGGCAGAAATGTGTTCTCGTAGATCTGGACCAGCACCGGATGCCCCTCGCACTCGATGAGGAACACGCTGATGGAACCCTGCGCGCCGTTGAGCACGTAGAGGAACTCGCCGCAGGGGTCGATGGCGCTGTCGATCGGCGCCCCGTTCAATGTGGGCGTCGAGGGCACACTCTCGATCAGCGTCAGCACACCATCCCGGGCGACCCGGTACAGTGAGATGGTCCCGAAACCCGCGTTGGAAGTGTAGGCAAAGCGCCCGTCTGGCGTAACCGAGACCCAGCAGGTGGCTCTTTGATTGTTCAGGACCGAGGCGCTAATGACTACGAGCGCGCCGCTGTCCAGGACCCTGTAGCTGGACAGCGCGTTGGGCCCGACTTCGGAGACCAGCAGCACGCCGTGCCGCGTGAAGGCCATGCCAAACGGCCCGGCGCCGCTTGAGACGGTGATCACGGGGGACGACAGGATGCCGCCGGGCATCACGCGGTACGTGACCAGTTGATTTTGCCCGCGAAGGCTCACCACCAGGAATCGGCCGTCGGGGCTGAACACCGCGCAGGAGGGCAGCGCGCTGGCGGGGCCAAGCGGTGTCGAGGAACCTGCGATCGGCGAGAGCGTCCCGTCATGGTTCAAAAAGAAACCGCTCAGGTTGGCGGCCAGTTCCCCGCGTCCGGCGTTCACCACATAAACCAGGTTCTCATGCACGGCGATGCTGACGGGGTTTATGCCACCCGAAGGCACGGTGCCAACCAGTTCCAAGCAATGACGCTCGAGCCGGAAGCTTGAGACGGTGTTGTTGCCCGCGTTGACCGCGAGGAGGATTTTCCCCTCCCGAGCCAGCACCAGCGAGCCCTGGGAACCCAATGGATCGACAATCGACGCCCCGGTTCCGCTGCCGCCTGTGGCAACTTCTTCCTTGAAGCGGAGCGCGCCGCACACATCGCGCTGGAATACGCTCACACTGTTTTCCAAACGGTTCGACATGGAGAACGCCAGGCCGCACCATTTTTTATTTTCGCAACTCATAAAAATCCCTCGCTAAGACTTTATTCCCCCATTATCCTATGCGAGAGGCTGTATGTTTGCACATGCTGAAACAAGAAAAAAGAGGGGGGTTCCTGTCGAAAGGCCCGGCCACCGGCGCGCCGACGATCCATGAAAGAAACGCGGTGGCAGAACAAACTGTCGGCAAACCCTGGTGCTGCTCTCACCGTTTCCGGCGACACCGCGCCGGAAACGCATTTCAGCTACCAGTGCGCGCACTGGTAGCTGAAATAATTCCACAAGTCAGAGAGCCGCCCGGGACGCCCGCGAGCCTTACAGGCTCACGCAGTCTTCTTCTCTTTGCGCTCCAAAACCATCGTGGTTTTTCACGCCCGGTCCTCAGGTCGCCGTGGGATTCCTCGCGATTTCGGTGTTGTCGCTGGTGTGGTCGGCCAGCGCGGGCACCGGGTTGGGCTTGGATTCCGCGCGGTAATCCACCTGGAACCGGTTCTGGTGCTGCTTGACGACCGCGTGGCTGCTGACCCGATCGATGTTTTTGTTGATCCGGTTCTGGTAGGCGAAGAACTCGAAGTTGGGCGGCAACTGCTGGACGGAACGGTAATTTTCCCGATCGCCGGTCAGAAGGATCTGCTCAAAGAGCACGTTCCGCACGTAATCGCGGGTGTCGTGGAACTGCAGGAGCTTCGGGAAATTCCCGCCGGGGATGACCTGCCGCCACTCCTTGCGCTCGTAGCGCATCAGAAGTTCCGCCGCCTTGTGCAGGTGCGCAACCTCCATCTGGAAGTGGTCCTCCCAGATCGCCTTAATGTGCTGGTCGATCTCGTCCTGCATGAAGGAGTAGTACAGGTAGCACTCCATGTACTCGTGGAGCAGCAGGTTCTCAAGCCATGTGGCGTTGGGGTCGAGCAGCGCCCCGTAGTGGGTCACGTGCTCCTCCTCGATCATCGCGATCTCCAGGTACAGCTGCCTGCCCAGATCGTTGTAATAAGTGTTCCCGATGTTCATGTAGAAGTTCATGGTCTGCTGCTCGCCCGCGGTGATGATCAGCGAGTTCAGCTTGGTGCGCAGGTCCGCTTTTTTGAAGTCTAGCGGGTTCCTGACCGAATCGAACGGGTGCCGGTGCTCGGCGATGGTTGGGCGGCCGGGGGTGATGTCCACGTATCCTTTCACAATTTGCTGGGACGGGATCTGCGCGTCCAGGTCCAACAGGTTCGAATAACGGTACAGGTGGTCGAAGTCCTCGAGCAGCGCGAAGTCCAGCGCCTTCTTGACATAGGCATCCGGCTCGTTCTGAGCCAGCCAGGCGGTCAGGTCCACCGCCACGTGCTCGTATCCGATGGTGGTCTCCAGCTGCGTCTCATCGATGGGCTTGAGCCAGTTGATGCGCTTTTGCTGCTGCTGCTCGACGCGGCGGCTGAGCGCCAGCTCGCGGCGCAGGTCGTTGTCCGCGCAGTTCCTGTGAAACTGGTGCTTGAAGAAGACCTGTTCCACCTCGATGCCGTTCATCAGGATGATGCGGATGCGGGTGTATGGGTCGACGGTGTTCTTATCGTAGGGCTTGGGGTAGATGCCGGCCCAGTCGGAAAGGCCATCCTCCACCGGCTTCGGCTTGAGTTCAAAAGGGTTCAAAAAACCACCTCCCAGCGTTTTATATAAGGTAGCCTTTTCCGCCGGGACCAAAAATATGTGCAAAGGCCCTCCGCCCATGCAGCGGAGAGCCTTTTCCCAGTTTCATTTTCGCGCGTCAGCGCTTGGGTTGCGGGTAGCGGAAGACTTCGCCCCGGAAGTTTTCCAGCAGGACCTCTTCATCGTCCTTTTTCAGCACGTACTCGTACTGCAATGGGATCTTGCCGCCACCGCCCGGCGCGTCGATCACGTATCGGGGCAGCGCGTAGCCGGAAATGTTGCCGGTGAGCGCGTGCAGGATGTCCACCCCGGCCTCCACCCGTGTGCGGAAGTGGGCGATGCCGCGGCTCAGGTCGCACTGGTAGAGGTAATAGGGCCTGACCCGCATCTTGACCAGCTTCAGCAGCAGTTCCTTCATGGTCTCCGCGCTGTCGTTGACGCCCTTGAGCAGCACGCTCTGGTTGCCCAGCGGGATGCCCGCGTCCACGAGGCGCTCGCAGGCGCTCCTGGCCTCCAAAGTGATCTCCTTCGGGTGGTTGAAGTGGGTGTTGATCCAGACCGGGTGGTACTTGCGGAGCATATCGGTCAATTCCGGCGTGATGCGCATCGGCAGCACCACCGGCACGCGGGTGCCGATGCGGATGACCTCCACGTGCGGGATCGCGCGGATGGCCGACAGGATGCGCTCGAGCCGATCGGTGGTCATGGTCAAAGGATCGCCGCCCGACACCAGCACGTCCCGGATCTCCCGGTGCTCCCGGATGTAGTCGAGCGCGCGGGCGAGCGCCCTTTCGGGGATGACCTTGTCCTCCTCGCCTACGGCGCGCCGCCGCGTGCAGTGGCGGCAGTACATGGCGCACTGGTAGGTGACAAGCAGCAGCACCCGGTCGGGGTAGCGGTGCACGACGTGGGGCACCGGGCTGTCATCGAGCTCGCCCAGCGGGTCGGCCATGTCGTTCGGGCATTCCTCGAGCTCCCGCCCGGAGGGCACCGCTTGCAGGCGGATGGGGTCATTCGGGTCGTTCGGGTCGATCAGGGAGGCGTAGTAGGGCGTGATCGCCATTCGGAAGGACTCAAGGCAGCGGTCGATGTCCGCCTTTTCTTCCTCAGACAGCGGGATGACCCTGGAGAGCGCATCGCTGGTGGAGATGCGGTGGGCGTACTGCCACTTCCAGTCGTTCAGGCGTTCAGAGGCCGCCATACCCGTTCCCCTCCCATCCGCACGTAAAGCCGTAGCGCGAAGCAGCGGCCGACAGGACTGCGCGAATCAGGTCGCCGTAGGCGACGCCCTGGAACTGGGTCAGCATCGGATAGTCGCTGTACCCGGGCGCCAGCCCCGGCAAGGGGTTGATTTCGATGAACCACGGCTTTCCGGCCGCGTCCAGCCGGAAATCGACGCGGGCGAGGTCCCGGCAGCCCAGCATGCGGAACACGCGCCGGGCCATGTCCTTCATCTCCCGGGATTGCTCCGGGGTGAGGCGTGCCGGACACTCGTAGCGCACGTAGTTCTGGTATTCCTGCTTGACCTTGTAGCTGTACACATGGTAATCGCCCTGGGTGGGGCGGGTGTAGACGATCTCCAGCGGCTCGAAGACCCTAAGGGAGCCGCCGTTGCCGAGCAGGCCCACCGTGAACTCGCGGCCCTCGATGTACTCCTCGGCCAGCATTTCGCTTTCGTAGAGCGAGAGGTTCCGCTCAATCAGCGCGTCCAGCTCTTTGAGGCTGTTCACCACGCAGGCCTCGGTGACGCCCTTGCTGGAGCCCTCCGCGTTGGGCTTCACGATCACGGGGAAGCGAAGGCCCCGCGCCTTTTCGCCCGGGCCGACCACCCTAAAGCGCGGCGTGCGCACCCTGTAGGCCGAAGCCAGCTTCTTGCACATGGCCTTGTCCAGCGCGACGGCCAGCGCGGTCTCGTCGGAACCGGTGAACGGCATGCCCAGCATGTTAAGTAGCGCCGGAATCTGCGCTTCTCGGCCGCGGCCAGAGAGGCCCTCGGCGATGTTGAACGCAAGATCGGCGCGGCTTGCCCTGAGGCGCTCCGGGAGCTCCCGGTCGGCCTCGATCAGTTCCACGTTGAGCCCTGCTTTTTCCAGTTCGCCTTGGATGGCGTGAACGGTTTCGATGGAATCGTACTCGGCTTCGGCGTCCGCGGTCCGGCCGCCATGGCCCTTTTTCAGGTTGAACAAAAGCGCGACCGTGAGCAATCGTCGGGCAAGAGGAACCTCAGAATCAAGCGTTTCCATATACCCAAAATCCCGCGCCTTTCCGATGCAAAATACAAAATGACATAAAATCCTGCCGTATTATAAATCCGCCAACCCGGAATGTCAACACATTCTTTTCAAAGCCCCGAACGCCCCGAAAACGAGGGGATTTCGCGAAGTCGCCGCGCTTCAAAAAGACTATATCCTCGCGCGTTCCCGGGCATTCCGCCGCCGTTCACGATTATTTTCATTCAATAAGGTATGCGCCGGCTGTGACGGCGGAAACCTTACTTTTGAGGCTTTACGTTCCGCCCGGAAAGCAGGAAATGTGGTTTTCGAAGCTTTTCCACCGCGCGGCCGGCCGGATTGAGCGTTTTATGTAGAATTTACAGATTTCTGACCCCGACTTGATATTTGATGTGGTATAATCAAGCGGATTTGATTTTTCGGGGGAATGGTATCCATATGCAGCTATCTCTAACCGATTTTTTGGGCCAGATGGCGGCATCGCCCGCGCTGATCGGTACGACGATCCTGACGCTGGCGGTGATCCTGGTCAACGGCTGGACCGATGCCCCCAACGCCATCGCCACATGCGTTTCGACGCGCGCGATGCGGCCTGGCCCTTCGATCATCATGGCCGCGATCTTCAACCTTATGGGCGTCCTTGTGATGACGCTGATCAACCAGAAGGTTGCCGAGACCGTCTACCGCATGGTCGATTTCCAGGGCAACGCCCACGACGCGCTCTTTGCGCTGTGCGCGGCGCTGGTAGGCATTGTCGCCTGGGCGACAGCCGCTTGGAAATTCGGCATCCCCACCAGCGAGAGCCACGCGCTGATCGCCGGACTTTCCGGCGCGGCCATCGCGCTGCAGGGCGGCCTGGGCGGCATCAACGGGAACGAATGGATCAAGGTGCTCTACGGCCTGGTGCTCTCGTCCATCCTGGGCTTCGTGATGGGCTGGGTGACGGTCAAGTTGGTCGAACTCTCCTGCCGACGCATGAACAAGTGTAAAACGGACAAGTTCTTTAAACAGGCGCAGATCGGCGGCGCGGCGGCCATGGCCTTCATGCACGGCGCGCAGGACGGCCAGAAGTTTCTCAGCGTATTCCTCCTGGGCATGTTCCTGACCCAGGGTCAGGCCGGGGCGCCCGGCGGCGCGGTCGTCATCCCGATATGGCTGATGGTGCTGTGCGCGCTGGTGATGGGCCTGGGCACCTCCATCGGCGGCTACCGCATCATCAAGGCCGTCGGCATGGACATGGTGAAGCTGACCAAGTACCAGGGTTTCTCGGCGGACCTTGCGGCCGCGGGCTGCCTGCTGATCTCGTCCATCACCGGCATCCCGGTGTCCACCACGCACACAAAGACCACCGCGATCATGGGCGTGGGCGCCGCCCAGAACCTGAAGAAGGTCAACTGGAGCATCGTGAACGAAATGGTGCTGACCTGGTTTCTGACATTCCCCGGATGCGGTTTATTGGGCTTTCTGATGGCCAAACTGTTTATTGCTATATTCTGAGGATAAGAGGTGTATGCGAATGGGCAAGCGCAGAGGTTACAACTATTTTGAGTTTTTTATTGAGATGATGGAATGCGCCCAGGAGGGCGCGACGCTTCTCGAACATACGCTGGAGCACTTCGAGCCCGCTGAGCTCAAGTCAATCATGGAGAAGATGCATGAGATCGAGCACAGCGCCGACATGAAAAAGCACAAGATGACCGAGCACTTGGTCGTTGAATTCCTGCCGCCCATCGACCGCGAGGACATCACCCGCCTCTCGGCCATTCTGGATGACCTGATCGATTCCATCGAAGACGTGCTGATCTCCATGTACATGTACGGCGTCACTTCCTGCCGCCCGGACGCGGTGGGCATGGCCCAGCTCATCACGTGTTGCACCAAGGAACTTGTGGTGCTGCTCAAGGACTTCCACCACCTGCACAAGGCCAACGACATGAAAAAGCGCATCATCGAGGTCAACCGCATGGAGGAAGAGGGCGACAAGCTGCACTTGGAGGCCATGCGCGGCCTCTACACGGGCGAGAAGGACGCCGTCGCCATCAGCGTGTGGAAGGACATCTACAACTTCCTGGAGAAGTGCTGCGACGAGTGCGAGCACATCGCCGACGCGGTCGAAGAAATCGTCATGAAGAACACCTGACAATTAAGCGTATCCCCAGGGCGGGCCGCGTAAAGCAGCCCGCTTTTGCATGTTTTCTAGAGCCTTAACAACATACCTTCCCATTTTCGTGGTATAATCGTCCTACTACAAAGAAAACGGGGTGCCGGAATGGATTTTCGCACGAGCATTGCCGCTCTCATCGAATCTGGCCTTGAAAGTGTCTTCGGGAGCGCGGCGCTGGACGCTTCTTCGATCGCAATGAGCCTGGAGGTGCCGCCGGACGCGGCGCTGGGCGACTACGCGTTCCCCTGCTTCAGGCTGGCCAAGGCGCTTCGGAAAGCGCCGCCCGCCATCGCCGACCAGCTGGCCGGGGCGGTGGGCGCACCCTTCCTCTCGAAGGTAGAATCCGTCAAGGGCTACCTGAACTTCTACATCGACCGCTCGGTGTACGCGCGGGAGGTGCTTTCGTTGGCCTCCGCCCGGGGCGAGGCTTACGGCGGCGGCGCAGAGGGCGGGGGCAGGACGGTCTGCATCGACTATTCGTCCATCAACATCGCCAAGCGCTTTCACATCGGCCACCTGTCCACCACGATGATCGGCTCCTCGCTGACCCGGCTCTACCGCTTCCGCGGCTACCGCCCCGTGGGCATCAACCACCTGGGCGACTGGGGCACCCAGTTCGGCAAGATGGTCTGCGCCTACAAAAAGTGGGGCGACAGGGCTGCCGTCGAGGCGGGCGGCGTGGACGAAATGGTCCGGCTGTACGTGCAATTCGACCGGGAAAGCGAAAATGACCCGCAGCTTCAGGACGAGGGCCGCGCCTGGTTCAAGAAAATCGAGGACGGCGACCCGGAGGCGCTCGCGATCTTCAACTGGTTCAAGGAAGTCACGCTGAAGGACGCGCAGAAGGTGTACGAGCTGCTGGGTGTCAGCTTCGACTCCTACGCGGGCGAGAGCTTCTACAACGACAAGATGGACCGCGTGATCGAGGAACTCCGCGCGAAGAACCTGCTGACCGAGTCGGACGGCGCGTGGATCGTGAACCTTGAGGAATACGCCATGCCGCCCTGCCTGATCCTCAAAAAAGACGGCGCGACGCTCTACGCCACCAGAGACCTCGCCGCCGCGCTCTACCGCAAGGATACCTACGACTTCGACCGCAGCCTCTACGTCGTCGCCTACCAGCAGGACCTGCACTTCCGGCAGATCTTTAAAGTCCTGGAGCTGATGGGCTACGAGTGGGCCAAGAAGATGGAGCATGTGGCGTTCGGCATGGTCTCCTACGAGGGGCAGACGCTGTCTACCCGCAAGGGCCACGTGGTGTACCTGGAGGACCTTCTGAAAAACGCGGTCGCCAAGGCCCGCGCCATCGTGGACGAGAAGAGCCCGAACCTCCCCGACAAGGACGCGGTCGCGCGTCAGGTGGGCGTCGGCGCGGTGGTGTTCTTCGACCTCTACAACAACCGCATCAAGGACATCGACTTCTGGTGGGACCGCGCGCTGAATTTTGAGGGCGAGACCGGCCCCTACGTGCAGTACACCCACGCCCGCTGCTGCTCGGTGCTCCGGAAGGCACAGGAGGCGGACCTGAACCCCGCGGAGCCGGATTTCAACGCCCTCTCCGACCCCGAAGCGCAGGAGGTCGTGCGGCTGATCGAGCAGTTCCCGTCGGTGGTCACCGCGGCCATCGACCGCAGCGAACCCTCGCAGGTAACCCGCTTCGCGGTGGACCTGGCGCAGGCCTACAACAAGTTCTACTTCGAGCGCCGCATCTTGGACGACGACCCCGGCGCGCGCGCGGCGCGGCTGCTCCTGACCGCCGTCACCCGAGACGTGGTCAAAACCGCGCTGTACCTGATCGGCATCGAATCGCCCGAGAGAATGTAATTGCTGGACGGAGGAACGCCGGAGGGTTCTGCCCTCCGAACCTCCCGCCAGGTGAGCATGATGCTCCCCTGGACCCCATCACAAAATCAATATATAAAAATGCGGAGTGCACCATGACGCTCCGCATTCTTGTCGTTTAGGTCAGGCAATAAAAAGCCCCGCTTTCGCGGGGCGGTCGGTTTATCGGAGAATCTTATCCCTCGTCCAACGGCGCGGGCGGATCGCAAGTCTTGCATCTCTTGAAGCCCGCGGCAACCGCCTGCGTCAGCGTGACCTTGGGCGTGGTGTCCTTGACGTAGCGGCAGCCCTTCTTGTGGTAGAACTCGCCGCCATCGTTGCAGTAGACGTAGACAGGCACCGGCGTGGGCGTCGGCTGCACAAACAGCGTGGCCTCGGGCTGGTAGACCGGCACATACGCTTCGAACTGCGGCGATCCTTCCGCCATCTGCGGGCCCTGCACTTCCAGCGCGGGCGTCAAACCCACCAGTTCCACGCCGCCCTTGGCGCGCTCCGGCGGCCTGGTCTGCGGCAGCAGGACGGCCAGTAGCAGCGCCGCAAAGCCCAGCGAAACCAGCGACTTGACGGCTCTGGGCCACTTGCAGCGGTCGCTCCACATCATCAGAAGGCCCGCGGGGAAGCAAAAAATGAGCCACCGCATGACCGCGCTGTTTGCGCGGCTGACGCGGGGCTTCGCTTTGGTGCTTCTACGATCGGGGGACCTCATCCGGTGCGACACGCCCTTCGTAAAAAAACGGTCCAGCATCAAATGCCGACTCAATACATATATTGTATCCGGCAAGGCACAAAATAGCAAGGGAATACTATATGTTGTGGTATTACGTTTTAGCACTCAAATGAAACGAATCTGTAATATTTGTCGATCAACCCAATCCGATCCCTGAAAGGGTGGACAAGTGCGAGAACGGCTGGTATAATACCCCTATCAATTTGGCGATTTGGACGAAGGGGGCGAACGAAGATGGCCGACTGCTACGAAGTGCTGGGCATTGCGCGCGGCGCGTCGGTGGTGGATGTTCGCCGCGCCTACCGCGAGCTGGCCCGCCGCTGGCACCCCGACCGCTTTGCCGACGGCCCGGAGCGGCTGTGGGCGGAGTCCAAGATGATCAACATCAACCTGGCTTACGAAGAGGCGCTCAGCCAGTGCGCTTCCCACGGCAGGCTCGACCAGATTTCCCCGGAGACCGAGCAGCTTGAGGATGTGCGCAAGCTCCTGGGCCTTGGGCAGTTGTCCGCCGCGCGCCAGGCGCTGATGCGCGTCGCCACCCGCAGCGCGGAGTGGAACTACCTGTTTGGCGCGGTGCTGTTCCGGCTGGGCGAGGTGGAAAAGGCGGTGCTCTATTTCGGCATCGCCACCCGGCAGCAGCCGGGCAACGCGCAATACCAGACCGCCTACGAAAGCGCCGAGGCGCTGCGCAGCAAAACCCGCCGCCCTCACCTATTCTGGCGAAACCCTAAGTGACCCTTTCCGCCCAGCCCCCCCGGAGGGCGTTTTTTATTGCCGTCATCAAGAATAATCCGCAACCATATCCCCTGCACATATTGACATCGTTCGCCACAGCCTGCCCAGTGGAAGCGCCGGACAGCCTGCGGCTTTCAGTGCAGCCTTAGCCCTTTGGGCAGGTGATTTTTCAACGTCCCCTGGCTCATCTTGCCGAATCCCAGCGGGAAGCCGCGCCAGTTTACGTGCGTCCAGCCGTCCGGGGCGTCCGCGGGCAGCGCCTCTCCGCGCAGGAAGGCGGAAGCGGTGAGACTGTCCAGCGAAACCGTTCGGTCGAAGGCCGCGGGCGGGAAGGCCATCGCCAGCGCGTGATCGGGAATGATATGGTTCTTCCCCTGCTGCGCGAGCCTGAGGCCCCGGCGGAGCACCCGGAGGCCGGAAAGGTCCGGCATCCCCGGCGGCAGCGCGTCATAGTACCCGCCTTTTTCCAGAACGCGCCAGCCGTCCAGCGCCTCCGCCCAGGGGCCGGGGAGCGCGTCCAGCAGCGTCTGAGGAATCTGACCGGTCCGCGGCGGCGTAGGTGCGTCCAATCGCGCCTGAGGGACCTGACCGGCCCGCGGCGACGGCAGCGTAGGAAGAGCCTCCCCAGCTCGCTTCATGAGCGCCACGAAGTGCCCGTCGCCCTTGATCCTGTGCGGCCAGAGACGCAGCATGCCGCCCTCCGACCGCCCGACGCCCGGGAGTGAAAAGTCCATAGGCGAGAAATCGGGATGCGCGTTCAGGAATCCCCCGATCACGCCCTCGTTCTCCAGCACATTGAACGTGCAGGTGGAATAGGCCAGCCGCCCGCCGGGCTTCACCAGGCGCGCAGCGGACTCCAGGATTTTCGCCTGCCGCGCGGCGCAGCCCGCCGGGCTGCCGGGCGTCCAGGCGTCCCGCGCCTCGGGTTCCCGCCGGAACATGCCCTCGCCGGAGCAGGGCGCGTCCGTAAGCACCGCGTCGAAGGTATCCGGCCACAACGCCGCGAGCCTGTCGGGGGACTCGCTGATTACCGCCGCGTTTCTTACGCCCATGCGCTCGAGGTTCCCGGACAGTGCCTTGGCGCGGCCCGGCGTGATTTCGTTGGTCACCAGCGCGCCCCTTCCGCCCATCCGCGCCGCCATCTGCGACGCCTTGCCGCCCGGCGCGGCGCACAGGTCCAACACCACCTCGCCCGGCTTTGGCGCAAGCACCTCCGCTGGCGCCTGCGCGCTCGCCTCGTGCATGTAGTAGACGCCCGCCGCGTGGGCGATGTCCTGACCCGTCCGGACGGAATCGTCCGCCTTCAGGTAGCACCCGTAGGGCGACCAGGGCACGCCCTCCCCCGCCCGGAGCGTCTCAGCGCCCTCCCGCAGCGCGTTCAGCCTGAGCGCCAGCGCGGGCGCTTCCGCCATCGCCGCGAGAAACGCGTCGTATTCGCCTTCCAGAAGGTTCCGCATCGCTTCGAGCCATTCCGCATGAAAATCCATGCACCCGCCCCTTTTCTCTCCTCTAGTATATCACAGTTGAGCGAAGTATGGTATAATGCGCCGGGAGGGATGAACATGAGGCGCAGGATCCTCTGCTTTGGCGATTCCAACACCTATGGCTACGATTTTGATAACGGCCGGTTTGACGACGACACCCGCTGGACGAGGCAGCTCATGAAAGCGCTGGGCGACGGCTACGTCGTCCTCGAGGAGGGCTTCAACGGCCGCACCTTCATCCACGACGACCCCACCGAGGGCGGCCACAAAAACGGCATGAAGTACCTGCCGCCCTGCCTGATGAGCCACAACCCGCTGGACCTGGTCGTCATCATGCTGGGCACAAACGACACCAAGGAGCGCTTTGGCATGAACGCCGTCACCATCGCGCAGTGCGCGCAGCAGATGGTGCTTCTTACCAGGCAGTACGCTTTCGACAGGGCGGGAAAGCCCTCCAAAATCCTGCTGGTCTCCCCCATTTTGATTGCGGACGATGTGGACAAGCGCATGTTCGGGGACACCTTCGGGGCAAAATCGGCCCTTGTCTCCAAGGGCTTCGCGCGGGAATACCACCGCGTGGCGAGCCTGACCGGCTGCGAGTTCCTCGACGCCGCGAAGGTGACTGAACCCTGGCCCGAGGACGGCATCCACATCACCCGGGAGGGTCAGGCGGCGTTTGCCCTCGCGATGGAGGAAAAGATCCGCTCGATCCTCGAAAAGGAGACATAAACATGGACAATTTTTCATTCCACATCCCGACCCGGTTTGAGTTCGGCCGCGGCGCAGAACTGAAGGCGGGCGAGATGATCCGTTCGCTGGGCGGCACAAAGGTGCTGGTGCACTACGGAAGCTCCTCGGCGGTCAAAAGCGGGCTGATCCCTCGCATCCTCGAATCGCTGGACGCGGCGGGCCTGAAGCACGTGGAACTGGGCGGCGCGCTGCCCAACCCCCGGGACGATAAGGCCTACGAGGGCATTGAACTGGGCCGCTCCACCGGGGTGGACTTCATTCTGGCGGTGGGCGGCGGCAGTGCCATCGACTCCGCGAAGGCCATCGCGGCGGGCATTCCCTACGAGGGCGATTTCTGGGACTTCTTTTCGGGCAAAGCCGTGCCTGAGAAGGCGGTCAAGCTGGGCGTGGTTTTGACGCTGGCGGCCGCGGGCAGCGAAAGCTCCAACAGCTGCGTCATGATGCAAAAGAGCACGCTCACCAAGCGCGGCCTGAACGTGGAGCTGAACCGCCCGCAGTTCGCGCTGATGAACCCGGAGCTGACCTATACCCTGCCGCCCTTCCAGACCGCCTGCGGCGCGACCGACATCATGGCGCACATTCTGGAGCGCTATTTCACCAACACGCCGGACGTGGACGTGACCGACCGGTTGTGCGAGGGGCTGCTTCTGACCGTCATCCGCGCGGCGAAGCAGGCGCTGAAAGCGCCGGACGACTACGACGCCCGCGCGCAGCTGATGTGGGCGGGCACGCTGGCCCACAACAACACCTGCGGCGTGGGCCGCGTGGGCGACTGGGCCAGCCACCAGATCGAGCACGAACTGAGCGGGTTGTACGACGTGGCCCACGGCGCGGGACTTGCGGTGGTGCTGCCCGCCTGGATGCGCTATACCCTCCCCCACGACCCGGCGCGCTTCGCCCAACTGGCCAGCCGCGTGTGGGGCGTGAGCCTGGACCTTGCATATCCCGAGCGCACGGCCCTCGAAGGCGTCGAGCGCTTCGAGGACTTCCTCCATAGCATCGGCATGCCGGTCACGCTTCAGGAACTGGGCGCGAAGGCGGAGGACATCCCCTTCCTCGCCGGCAAGACCCGCCGCGGCCCGGATGGCAAGACCGGCAACTTCGTGAAGCTGGATACTGCTGAAATCGAGGCGATTTTGAGGATCGCCGACCGGTAGGACATCAGCCGCTCTCCCGACACGCCGGAGAACGGCGAATGCCAGGGATTTGCGGGCAACGAAAAACGGAGGCCCGGGGAGGCCTCCGTTTTTCTTATGAAGCAAGCGGACGAGGGGGAAGGAGGATGGGGGGTGGGGTCGCCCGCATGTTTCCGATGTGGCCCGCCTTTCCATCCGCTCCTTTGGCGCAGCCCGCAATGGGGTCTGTTTTGACGGCGGCGTGGGCCCCGGCGGGGCGGCCTTCGGTTTCCCGATCCCTTCCCTCACCGGTCAAGAACAGTATAACAAGCCATTTTGTCCCCCGTGCGGTGGCATTGTGGCGAAATCCGGAACCTTTACATTATTTGAAAGCGGCGAAAAGATCGCCGCGCACGCAAGGAGATCCCATGAAGTCAAAGCCCGTCGCCCGCCTGATGACAGGCGCGTTTTTCCTGTGGTTCTCGGTGTACACATACCCGTCGTTTTTGTCCGCCTACGCAAAAACAACGCTGCAGGCCGCGCCGGTGATGGTGGGCCTGATCGTGGGCAGCTACGGCTTTACGCAGATGCTGCTGCGCATCCCGGTGGGCGTGCTTTCCGATGTGCTCCGCCGCCGGAAGCCCTTTCTGATCGGCGGCATGGTGGTGTCGATCCTCTCCGCCATCGGCCTCGCGTTTGTGAAAACGCCCGCCGGCGCGCTTATTTTTCGCGGCCTTGCGGGCGTTGCGGTTTCGACCTGGGTGGCGCACACCGCGCTCTACTCGAACCTTTTCCGGCCCGAGGAGACCACGGACGCCATGGGGCGGCTGTCCGCCGCGCAGTACGGCTCGCAGGTGGCGGCAATGCTGCTGGGCGGGTTTGTCTCCCAATGGGTCAGCCGGGAAGCCGCGTTTTTGATGGGCGCGGTGGCCGCGCTGGCTGGGCTTGTGGTGGTTTCAGGCGCGCCCGAGCAGCAGTTTCTGGATACCGCCTCGCCCCGCACGTTCCTCGCGGTGGTGCGCGCATTCCTCAAGGTGGCACAGGACAAGACTCTTTTGGTTTCAACGCTCCTCGCCACGGTCTACCAGTTCGGCGCTTGGGGTACGGTGATGGGCTTCACCGCCAACTGGGCCAGCGAGGTGGTGGGTTTGAACACTTCCGCGCTGGGGCTGCTCTCCGCCACGTTCCTGCTGACCAACACCATCCTGTCCCGCTTCAGCGGCGCGCTGTCCGAGCGCTTCGGACCGATGCGCATGCTGGTGGCCGGGTTTCTCACCTGCGCCGCGGCGAGCGCGCTCTTCGCGTTCTCCTACGGCGCGGCGATGCTCTTCGTCGTGCAGGCATTCTACGGCGTGGGCATGGGTCTGATCCTGCCGATCACGGTGGCCGGCGCGATCCGGAACATCGACCCGGAAAAGCGCGGCGCTGCGATGGGCTTCTACCAGTCGGTCTACAGCGTGGGCATGTTCCTGGGGCCCGTCCTGGCCGGCGGCATCGTCCAGGCAGCGGGCTACCGCGCCAACTTCTTCGCGATGGCGGGCATTCTGGCCGTCGGGAGTGCGCTGTCGCTTTTGTGGCGGCTCACTTCGAATCGATCTTCGTGAGAAGGCCCGCCCGGTCCAGCGCGGCGATGAGCGGCCGGATCAGGATCACGGAAATGACCACGGCGGCCACGGCGTTGATGGAGCTGGTGATGATCTTCGGGAGAATCGCGCCCAGCGAGATCATCAGCTGGTTGGTGGAGAAGTTGGCCGCCAGCGCCATCTGTGTCAGAACGGACTTTGTGATGTAGAAAAGCAGCGAGAATGCGGACGCCGAAATCGCGGCGATCACGTTCAGTTTGAAGTTCTTGCCGCGCTGCCCGCCCGCGTGGGCGATGGAACCCGCGATCAGGCCCATCAGGAAGAAGCGGATCAGCGTGATCCACGCCTCCGGCGCGAACACCGGGTCGGTCAGGTCAAAAAGCGCCGAGCCGATCCCCGCGGCCAGTCCGCCGCCCACGCCACCCAGCAGAAGGCCGGACAACACGCAGACCGCGTTCCCCAGCTTGATCATGGTCTTGTCGGGCGGGGTCGGGATGTCGAACTTCAAAAACAACGTCGCAACAAACACCATCGCGGCCATCAAGCCGATCAGGATGATGCGGTACAGGGATTTGTTTCTTTCCATTTTTATGTGCCTCCCTTGACATTCCTCTGGAATCTGATTATGATTATAGCGACATCTGGCATGATGTAAATGGTCAGTTTCCATCTATTTGAGGGGGTCAGTTATGGCGGATCTGACGCTGACGCTCGACTACCGCTCCGAGACCCCGCTATACGAGCAGCTCAGCCGGTTCGTGATCGGCGAGATGCGCGCCGGGCGGCTCAAAGAAGGCGAGAAGCTGCCCTCGAAGCGCGCGCTGTGCGAGCACCTGCGCATCAGCCGCTCGACGGTGGAGGCCGCCTACGACATCCTCGCGGCGGAAGGGTACGTGGAGGCCCGTGCCCGGAGCGGCTACTACGTGCGCGCGGCGCTCATGCTGGAGCCCGCGACGCCGGAGCGCGCGAGGGAGACGAAGCCTTCCGGGCGGATAGACAGGTTGAAAATGCCCGCGCCCTATGCTCCGCCGCAAAGCCCTGCCCCGGCGCGGCTCTACGACTTCTCCACCGGCGACGTGGACACCGCCGCCTTCCCCTACGCCTCCTGGGCCCGGATCAACCGGGAAGTGGTGCAGACGATGCCGGAGCTTTTAAGGCTCGGCGACGCGCAGGGCGACCCGGAACTCCGGCTGGCGCTGTCCGACTTCCTGCGCCAGTACCGCGGCGTCAAGAGCGAACCGGAGCAGATCGTGCTGGGCGCGGGCGGCGAGTACCTTCTGGACCTTTTGATCCGGATCATGGACCCGGGCGCGTCCTTCGCGCTGGAGGACCCGGGCTACGGCGGCATCTACCGCGCGGTACGCGCCGCGGGCCGCGCGTTTCACGCCATCCCGCTGGACGGGGAGGGGCTGGACGCGGCGGCG
This sequence comes from Bacillota bacterium, assembly GCA_023416655.1. Taxonomy (GTDB): domain Bacteria; phylum Bacillota; class Clostridia; order Christensenellales; family Aristaeellaceae; genus JAEZHK01. Next base: position 40,949 of record JAEZHK010000071.1, on the reverse strand, counting down.
CTCGCCGGTTCCGGCGCGCGCTTCGCGTTCGTCACACCCTCCCACCAGTTCCCCACCGGCCTCACCATGCCCGCCGGTCGGCGCGCACAGTTGATCCGCTGGGCGCAGGCCGCGCCCGGCCGGTATATTATCGAGGACGACTACGACAGCGAATTCCGCCACACCACCCGGCCCATCCCCGCCATGCAGGGCGTGGACGGGGAGCGCGTGGTCTACCTGGGCACGTTCAGCCGCACGATCGCGCCGTCCATCCGCGCCTCCTACATGGTGCTGCCGGGACCGCTGCTGAAGGCCTACCGCGAGCGCCTGGGGCGATCGGCCTGCACACTGTCCCGGTTTGAGCAGCAGACGCTGCGGTTCTTCATCGAACGGGGACTGTACGCAAGGCACCTGCGCCGGGTGGGCGGGCTTTACAGAAGGCGCAGAAACCTTCTGATCGATCTCTTCTCCCCCTACCCTGCCGTGCGCCTTTCCGGCGACGACGCGGGGCTGCACTTTCTGATGACGGTGGAAGCCCTGCCCGAGCGGGAACTGGCCGCGCGGGCGGCGGCGGCGGGCGTCAAGGTGCGGGGGCTGAGCGAGTACGCACATCAAGCCCAGGTGCCCGCTTCCACGTTGGTCATCGGCTACGCGGGGCTCTCGGAAGAGGACATCCGCAGGGCTTCGGCGCTCCTCATCGAAGCATGGGGACTCGTGCCTTCAAGTTGACGGCAACACGATTTTTTGTTATACTGCACACGCTTGGCGTTTCAGCGTTGGTTCAGGAGGATTCCCCATGCGCATACACATCATCGCCTGCCGGGTGCTGAGCCGGGAGATCAACTACTTCGCGGCGCTCAGCCCGCACACCGTGGACGTGACCTGGCTCCCACAGGGCCTGCATGACACCCCGGACGCGCTCAGGCGCATGCTGGCGGAAGCCATCGACTCCGTCTACGAGCAGGTGGAGAAGAACCTTTTAAAACACAAGCCGGATTTCATCGCGCTGGGCTACGGGCTGTGCTCAAACGGCGTGGTGGGCCTCGCCGCGCGGGACATCCCGCTGGTCATCCCCCGCACAGACGACTGCATTGCGCTGTTCCTGGGCTCCCAGAAGCGCTACCTGCAGCTGTTTGAGCGCTACAACGGCACCTACTGGCTCAACAACGGCTGGATCGAGTCCAGCGGCAGCGTGGTGCAGCAGCGCGAGACCGAGCAGCAGCGCTGGACGAAGTACGCAGAAAAGTACGGCGAGGACAACGCCGACTACCTCATCGAGCAGGAAGGCGCGTGGATCGGCCACTACAACACCTGCGCGTTCATCCACTCCGATGTGTACGCGTCGAGTGAATTCCTGGAGACCGCGATGCGCGTTGCCCGGGAAAACGGCTGGGGCTTTGAAGAGATCCAGGGCGACATGCGCATGCTCAAGGCGCTCTGCACCGGCGAGTGGAACGACCAGGAATACCTAATCGTCCAGCCCGGCGAGCGGGTCGCCGCGGATTACACCGGAAGAAAGATCCGGGCCGAGGCCAATGTGTAATATTTATATGGCGTTACTCCAAACGCGATGAGGCGTAACATGCGCATGGTATAGTAATCCCATATGTGATTTGGGAGGACTCGACCATGAAACGCCTTGTCGCCTGCCTGCTCGCCCTCACCCTCATTCTCGCCTGCCTGCCAGCGTTTGCCGAGGACGGCATCCGATACGCGGACAGGGGCGACCAGGTGGTCAAGTTGCAGGAGCGACTCATCCAGCTGGGCTTTCTGACCGGCGAAGCCGATGGCCAGTACGGCAAAAAGACCGAAACCGCCATTTTAAAGTTCCATAAAATCCTCATCCGGCGCGCGGGCGGCAACCCCGCAAATGCCAGCGGGCGCTCCATCAGCGCGGAGGACCTGGAGGTCCTCTATGCCGACCCCTTCAGCTTCTACGCCGGCGACCTGAAAAACGGCGACGAGGGCAGCGAAGTCGAACAGCTTCAGAGCGCGCTGGTGCGCCTCAACTACCTGGACGGTAAGGCCGACGGTTACTTTGCCGAGTACACCGAGGAGGCCGTCAAGTATTTCCAGGAGCGCAACAACCTCCCCGTGACCGGCATCGCGGACAAGGCGACGCAGGACCTTGCCGCAACGCTGACCGTCCCGGCCGACCACCCCGCCTACCGGGATCTGAAAAAGGGCGACAAGGGCAAGGCGGTGCGCGCCGTCCAGAAGCGGCTGGTCGAGCTGGGCCTCATGGAAGGCCCGGGCGACGGCATCTTCGGCAAAGTCACGGCGGCCGCGATCGTCCGCTTCCAGGATTACCTGCAGAAGCTAGGCGACCCCTTTGTCATTGAAGACACCAGCGTGCTCAACGTGGCACTGCAGAAGAAGCTGGACGAGGACATCCCCGTGTTCCGGGCGGCGCTCGCCCCCGGCTCGAAGGACGCGGACGAGGTCATGAGGCTCCAACGCCGCCTGAACGCGCTGGGCTACATCGGCCGCAAGACCATCGACGCCGACTACGGAGAGAATACGAAAGAGGCCATCACCCTCTTCCAGACCAATAACGCCCTGCCCGCAACCGGCGACGCCGACGAGGCCACCCAGCGGCTGCTGTTCTCCGAAAACCCGGTCGGCATGCTGACCGAGTACCGCCTGAACATCAGCCTGGAGGACCAGCGCGTCTACGTATACAAGCTGGGCGACGACAAGCAGTATTCGCTGGTCGACACCTTCGTGTGCTCCACGGGCTACTACGGGCCGACGCCCACGGGCGTCTTCACCACCACCGGCCCGGCCAGGCGCTGGCACTTCTTCAAGGAGTTCGACATCTGGGCGCAGTACGCCTACTCCATCGAGGGCGACATTCTGTTCCACTCGGTGCTGTTCAAAAAGCGCGGCGGCAAGCCGACGTCGGCTTCGGTGTGGGCGCTGGGCCAGAAGGCCTCCCACGGCTGCGTGCGCCTCAGCGTCAAGAACGCCAAATGGCTCTACCAGAACTGCAAGCGCGGCACGGTTGTCACTGTATACTGATTCAGGGCGTTGAAAATCCGCCGGGCGGTTTTTCAACGCGAAGGAAGAAGACTGCGTGAGCCATGAAATCCTGCGGGATTTCCGGGCGGCTCACTGACTTGTGGTATTGTTTCCATAACCAGTGTTCGCACTGGTTATGGAAACAGATACGTTCCCGGCGCGCGGGTCGCCGGGAACGATTGGATGGTACGACGAGGTTTGTGAGCAGGCTAAGCGCCGGTTCCATGAAGGAGCCGGCGCTTTTGCATGTCCAGAGTATTTGGCTATTTCAGCAGCGCCAGCGCCTCGTCCAACAGCAGCACGTCGGCAAACCGCCCGTTCCAGATGTCCTTTTCGTAGAAGTCCACCAACGTGTCGGCGGAAAAGAGGCGGTTATCGTAGGTGGTTGAGCCACCCTCGGGCATGTACACTTTGTAGCCGCGCTCGAAAGCGCTCTTCACGGTGGCGTCGATGCAGTACTCCGTCTGCATGCCTGAGATGACCAGCGTTTTCACGCCCTTGCCGCGCAGGTACTCGTCGAGGCCCGTGTCCTTGAAGGCGCTGGAGAACCGCTTGTCGAACACCCGCTCCCCCTCGTGGGGCGCGATGGCGGGGAGTACCTGCCAGGCGGGGTTGCCCGGGAAAAGCCCATTCGGATCATCCTCGCAGTGGCGCACGTAGACCACCTCGACCTCATTTGCGCGGGCGCGTTCCGTCAGCGCGCGGATCTCCTCCAGCAGCTCGATCTCCCGGTAGGGATGGTCGTCAATCAGCCCTTTTTGCACATCCACGACCAGAAGCGCGATGTCCTTCATAAGCGGCCCTCCAAATCCTTTCCTGCCTTGCGTTGCCCTGAAATCACTCCGAAGCTTTGAGATAACGGCGCGTGAAGGGGCAGACTTCGATGCACTTGCCGCAGATGGTCGCCTCGATCCCGAAACGCTCCCGGCAGAGCCGCTTGGCAGTCTGGCTGCAGGCGTTCACGTCCACGAGGCGCTCGCGCGAAAGCCCTGAGGTCCACTTCTCGCCCTTCAGCGCGCCCGCCGGGCAGTGGCGGACGCATTCGCCGCAGTCCCCGCAGGAGGAAACATCCACCGGTTTGGCGGTCTCAAGCGGCGCGTCGGTCAGGATGGACGAGAAACGCAGCGCCGGGCCGTACTCCCTCGTCACGAGGAGTGCGCTCCGGCCGATCCAGCCCAGCCCCGCTCTGATGGCAACCGTCTTGTGGGGCAACTGCGTCGCGTATTCGTCCAGCTTGACGACGGCCTTTGTGGTCTGCGCCTTTGCCTGATACCCGAGGCCCAACAGGAACGCCGCGCCCGCGGTCACAATCCGGTCAAGGCGCGCGTTGATGCCGTGGTACGCCTCGTAATACGCTCGGTTCGGGCCGTCCGCGATCGAGCGGACGATGTCGGGCGGCAGCCGGATGGCCACCGATACGCCGAACGGCAGCCCCGCCTCCGGCACATCCGAAAGATCCGCAAAGCCCACGAGGTCCGCGCCGCATTCCTTGAGCAGCGCCTCCAGTTCCCGGTTCAGGTCGCTCATTTCGCACCCTCCTTCTGCTTCGTGGTTTCCGCGTCACACAGCTCCGGCGGCACACCCGGCGCGTCGAACCACGCGAACACCTTTTTGCAATTGGGGCAGTACCAGGCAAGCACATACCCGGGAACACCTGCACCGGAAAAGGAGAAGACGGCCCCCATCAGCCGCACTTTGACCTCCCTTTGATGGAAAACCTCGCTTTTGAGGAATCTGAGCGGATGCTTGCGGGGAATTTTCCGGGCCGCGCACCACTGCAGGAAGTCGATTCTGCTCCCCAGGCTCAGCTCTCCCACTGCCGTCGTCCCGCCGCACGCAGGACATATGTTTTTGTACCTCGCTTCCATCTGAGCATCTCCATCCTTCCATAAGCCCGGGACAGGCACATTATACCAGCGAGGGGCCGAAAGAACAACGGAGACCGGCGCTGGCGACGGAAAAGATGTTCAAAGGATGCAGAATGCGATCTGATAGATTAATCCGGAAATTTCAATTCGCGGCGGAGGCCGTCGTGGGCAACGTCTGTCGAAGGAAAGATGGCGCGGGGGATGTGCAGATACTCCTCCGGATTCGGGACGGCGGGGCTGAAGTGGGTCAGCAGCAGTTCCCGAGCCCCCGCCCGGGCAGCCAGCGAAGCGGCTTCGGCAAATGTCATGTGGCCGAACTGCGCCGCCTTTTCCGCCTTGTCGTCCTCCGCGTAGGTGCCCTCGCAGATCAGAAGGTCCGCGCCTTCGGCATGCCGCACGATGGAATCCGTCGGCCGGGTGTCGGTGCAATAGGCCAGCCTGAGTCCCTTTCGCGCGGGGCCAAGCACCATGTCTGGCGTATAGATGTGACCATCCGCCTCGACCGGTTCGCCCGCCTGCAGGGCGTGCCATGCGGCCAGAGGGATTTGAAGCGCTCTCGCCCGATCCGCGTCGAACCGACCGGGGCGGTCCAGCGCCACCGTACAGCCGTAGCAAGGCAGCACGTGCTCGAGCGCAAAAAAGGTAAGCCGCGCGTCCTGGAACGGGAGTTCATGCTCCGGGCCATCCAGCTCCGTGAAGCGGAGTTCGTAGGGCAATTCCGGCGCGATCACCCGAAGGCAGCGCACGACGAGTTCCAGCCCCGCCGGGCCGATCAGATGCACCGGTTCCGCGCGGCCCATCGTGCCCATCGTGAGCAGCAGCCCCGGCAGGCCCGCGATGTGGTCCGCGTGGAAATGGGTGATGCAGATGGCGTCGATCTTCGCCATGCTCCAGCCGGATTCGCGCACGGCCACCTGCGTGCCCTCGCCGCAGTCGATCAGAAGGAGCCGCCCGTTTCGCCGCACCAGAATAGACGCCAGCCGCCGGTTCGGCAGCGGCATCATCGCGCCCGTGCCCAGAAAGCGTACTTCCAGCATGCAGCCACCCCCGAAAAAAAGGCCCGTCGGAGCGCATGCGTCCGCCGGGCCTTGGTTTCTTACCTCGCGTTGTCCCGCCGCCGCGCGCGGCCATCCGGGCCCTTCCGGGCGCCGTCATGCCCATAAGGGCGCCTCCCGCCGTCCGCCGGGCTTCTGCCGGGGGCATTGGCGTTCCGCGGCTGCGGCGCAGTCTGAGGCTGTCCGCCGGGGGCTTTGGCGTACCGCGGCTGCGGCGCGGGCTGCGGCTGTCTGGCGGTGGCATTGGCATACCGCGGCTGCGGCGCGGATTGTGGCTGTCCGCCCGCAGGGGCCAACGCCCTGCGGGGGCACGCCTCCTGAAGCGGCTGGCCCTGACGGTTCAGCTTCGAGGGCGCGGGCGTCCTGGCCTTGGGCTCCGAGGGCGTGAAGACCTCCATCGGCCAGGGGCTTTCCAGGGTCGGGAGGCGCTTCCCGATCAGCGATTCGATGGCGCCGAGATCCTTGACCTCATCCACGCAGCAGAAGCTGATGGCGTCGCCGCTCATCCCCGCGCGCCCGGTACGGCCGATGCGGTGGATATACACCTCCGGCTCGTGGGGCAGGTCGTAGTTGATCACATGGGACAGCCCCGCGATGTCGATGCCGCGGGCGGCGATATCGGTGGCGACCAGCGCGTTCAGCCGGCCGTCCTTGAACTGGTTCAGCGCGTCCTGCCGGGCGTTTTGCGACTTGTCGCCGTGGATGGCCAGCGCCCGGATGCCCTCCCGGTCCAGCTCCTTCACCACACGGTCCGCGCCGTGGCGGGTACGCGCGAAGATCAGCGCGTTCTCCACTTCCGGCTGTTTCAGGATGTGCGCCAGCAGGAACTTTTTGTTCGCCTTGTCGACATAGTAGAGCGCCTGTCGCACGCTGTCCACGGGGCGGGTGACGGAATCCACCTTCACGGTGGAGGGGTCTTTGAGGATTCTCAGCGCCAGGCCTTCCACCTCGCGCGGCATGGTGGCGGAGAAAAACAGCGTCTGCCGCTTCTGGGGCAGGTGCGAAATCACGCGCTCCACGTCGCGGATGAAGCCCATGTCCAGCATGCGGTCAGCCTCGTCCAGCACGAAGATTTCAATGGAATCGAGGTGCACGTAGCCTTGGCCGATCAGGTCATTCAGGCGGCCGGGCGTCGCGACCAGCACGTCCACTCCGCGCCGGAGTTGCTCGGTCTGGGGCACCTGGCTGACCCCGCCGAAGATCACGGCGGGCACAAGCGAAAGCCGCCTCGCGCCGTAGTCGATGAAGCTTTCGTATATCTGCATCGCAAGCTCGCGGGTGGGCGTCAAAATCAGCGCGCGGATTGGGCGCGCGCCAACCTGCGTTGGGCGCGTGCTCTGATGAAGTCTTTGGAGGATGGGCAGCGCGAAGGCCGCCGTCTTGCCGGTTCCCGTCTGGGCGCAGCCGAGCACGTCGCCTCCTTGAAGTACCAGCGGGATGGTCGCCTGTTGGATCGGGGTGGGGGTCTCGTATCCGGACTGTTTGACCGCGCTCAAAAGCGGCGCGATCAGTTTCATTTCTTGAAAGGTCATACACTCTTCCTGTCTATCTGGATTGTTTCAATAGTATACCACGTTTTTTTGTCCACTTAGGGGAATTCAGGTGAACATTTGATTACGCGCCTTATCATAGATAGAGCCGTTTCAGAATGTTCTCCTTGAGTTTGGGATTTCGCTCGATGATCCGAAGCACCGCGCTCGACGCCGCCAGCGGGATCAGCGCATACAGCGCCCATTCGAGCTTGACGGATTTTAAGACCCACAGGTCGATCAGCGCCTCGAGGCCCGCCAGCGCCGCGGCGCCGATCAAGACCACCAGCGAGGCCTTGTCCAGCGCCCCCATCTTTGTCCTGCGGCAGATGTACACGCTGAGCATCGCCGCGCCGCCCCAGATGCCGGTCAGCGGCAGCGCCAGATACGCGTACCACCCGCCGCCGCCGCTGAGAAACGAGATCAGCGCCAGGTACAGCGCGGAGGACGCGGTATCCACCGCGATGTAGAAGTACGGGCGCTCGATGCTAAAAGACATGGGCAAAAGCACCCAGCAGTAAATGCACGCGCCCGCGCCCAGCACGTACATGGACCACGTCATGCGCAGGTTGATGGCGAGGTCGGAGATCAGTACCGCCAGCATTGGGATCATCAGGAAAAGAGAGGCAAGCTGCGCGCCGTACTGCCGGTCGATGTGCGGGGGCACGACCTCAAGCCGCTCGGGGTAGGGCCGCTCGTCCGGCTCCCGCCACGCGTGGTTGGGGTCCATCACCGGCGTCTTGCACAGCGGGCACTTCTCCTCCGACGGTGCAAGCTCCACGCCGCAGTGCACACAATAGGACATGTTCTCACCTCCGGGATTCCGATCAGACTGTGAAGTTCATTCCGTCCGGCGGGGTGGCTTGGAGGGGTTAAGACCCCTCCATGTTCATCGTTCCCGGCGACCCGCGCGCCGGGAATCGGTTTCCGGACTCAGTGCGAACACTGATGGAGGAAACAATACCACAAGTCAGTGAGCCGCCCGGAAATCCCGCAGGATTTCATGGCTCACGCAGTCTTCCTCTTTCGCGTTGAAAATCCGCCCGGCGGATTTTCAACGCTCTTGATTGCTCTCCACCCGGACGGGGATGCCCATCTTGACGAGCGCCGTGAAGAACGCGCGCTCGACGAAGGCCTCCCGGATCGTTCTGGAAAATGTGATGTGCAGGGTCCCATTGAAGCTTACGCAGGCGCTGATGACCGGGTTTTTGTAGGGCGTGCCCAAGAGGAAGTCGATGCGGGAGACCAGCGGGCGCATCGCCTCCGGCAGCGTCACATCGCCCAGGTTTGAAAGCGTGGTGGTGCAGTACCGGTCGCCCTGAAGCTTGAACATCACCTTCAGGAACGGCGCCTTGACGAACAGCGGCATCCCGCGGATCACCGGGTTCTTCTCCGCGTTGACGTTGGCGGACATGCGCGCGTTGAGCCCCTTTTCGTTGATCTCGAGGCCTAGCGTGTGCTTGACCTCAGTCAGGATCTCCTCGAAGGTGTACCGGCCGAACTCGCTGTTGATACCCACGTTCAGGTAGGACGCGAAGTTCCGAAGCGTCTTCGAGCCGTAAAACCTGCGGAGGTTCACGGGCAGCATCACCTTGACGGGAAGCCGCGCCTTGCGCCGGTTGGTTTCGCCCAGCTGGATCTCCTGGCAGCACTGGATGAGTACCGCCGTCAGAAAGGCGGTGACGCTGACCCCGTAGGACTTCGCCTTGTCGACCACGGCCTTCGACGGGATGATGCCGGTGGTGATGTTGAGGAAGTGGCTGCGCTCCGGCGTTCCAGTGATGTGGTAGGCGGGCTTTTCCCGGCGGCTGCGGCCCCTGCCGCGAGCATGCCTGAGGAAGCTGTCTTCCATCTCCTCCGGGGAGGGATTATCCCGGCAGTCGAGCACCGGGCCGCCCGCGGGAATGCGAACGCCCTTTTTCAGCCTCAGGTATTCCGCCGCCAGCGTCATCAGAAAGCTCAGCGCGCCCGTCCCATCGGTCAGCGCGTGGAAGAACTCCACCGCGATGCGGCGCCCGTGGTAGCGCACCCGGTACATGAAGCGGCCGTTTTCCCTCAGGTCCATGCGCACCAGCGGGTTGCCCACGTCCTGCTGCAGGACCGGCTCGCCCTCCATGCGCTCGAGGTAGTACCAGAAGAGGCCGCGCCGGAGCCGGTATGCGAACGTCGGGAAGCGCTTTAAAACCGTGCGCTGCGCCTTCATCAAAAGGTCCGGTTCGATGGGCTCCGTCAGCGTCACGGACAGGCGGAACATGGCCGCCCACCCGCGCGTCCGGGAGGGCGGATAAATCTTCGCCGCGTTGTCCAGTTTTAGCCAGGCGGGGATGTCCCCGCCGCCTGTCTTCGCCATAAAGCCCCCTATCGCGCCGCGTAGTCGCGGATGCGCTGAAGCGCCGCCTTCGCCTCGGGTATGCCGTAGAGCACGTATACGTGCCACATGCCCTCTTCCACATGCAGTTCGCACGTTGAACCCTGCGCATTGAGCTTTTCCGCCATCTCCACGGAATCGCCCAGCAGAAGCTCCTCCGCGCCCGCCAGGATCATGGACGGGGGCATCCCCCTGAGGTCGCCGTAAAGCGGCGAAACCGTCGGTTCGCCCACGCGCTCCCCCGCGTACATTTGGGCGCTGTACTTCAGACCTTCCACGCTGAGCACCGGGTCGGCCGAGTCGACCCCGGCGGGGTAGCGCTCCTCCGCCATCGTCAGGTCCGTCCACGGCGACGCCGCGACGATTTTTTCCGGCAGCGGAAGTCCCAGCGCCTTGAGCTTCAGGCAAAGGCAGAAGCACAGCCCGCCGCCCGCCGATTCGCCCGCAAGCAGGATGTCCTTGGCGGCGTAGGTCTTAAGCATCCGCTTGTACGCCTCCAGCGCGTCGTTTAGCGCGGCGGGATACGGGAATTCCGGCGCGAGCCGGTACCCGACGCAAAGCACCTTCCTGCCCGTTTCCTGCGCCAAGAGGCCGCCGAAGCCCCTGGCATACGAAAGGCAACCGGCGGTGTACGCCCCGCCGTGCAGGTACAGGATGGCTTTGTCGGACGAAACGTCCTTTGGGACCGCCCAGGCGGCGTCAAATTCGTCGAACGGCTCATCCAAAAAGGCGACGCCGCCGGCCAGCGCCGTCGCGCCCAGGACGCCTAGCGCATCCTGTAGCTTGCGCATGGCCTTGAGATCCATGCGCTTGAGGAGGGGATTCAAAAGCATGATCTGCGCGTGCACGAGGCTTGAGACCAGTTTGGGCATGTGCATGTCCTCTCGAATGTGATTCTGGAACCACCATACCATATCAAGGTAAAGAACTCGAATAATCCCATTTCAGAGCGTCACGCCGGATTTGAGAATCGCGATCTGCCGCTCGCCGTTGATCTCGCTCAGAGCCTGCGTGCCGGAAGCAACGCTCAAGACCAACGCGAGGAGCCGCCCCGCCTCCGATTCCAGCGGCGCGCCCTCCGAAATCGGGCTTGCGTCGAAGTCGATCCAGTTTGCCTTGCGCGCGGCGAGCGTCGCGTTGGTGGCGATCTTCAGCGTCGGGACCGGCGCGCCAAACGGCGTGCCGCGCCCGGTGGTGAACAGGATCAACTGCGCGCCCGCGGCGGCCAGCGCCGTCGCGGCGACGATGTCGTTCCCCGGCGCGCTCACAAGCGTTAGCCCGGACTTCTTACGCGCTTCGGCGTAGCCCAGCACGTCCGTAACCGGGCCGGTGCCGCCCTTCTGCGTGCAGCCCAGGCTCTTCTCTTCCAGCGTCGTGATGCCGCCCGCCTTGTTGCCGGGGGACGGGTTTTCGTACACCGGCTGGCCGTGGGCTTCAAAGGTCCGCTTGAAGCCGTTGATCATGCCCACGGTTTCGGAAAAGAGCGCTTGGCTCTCGCAGCGGTCCATGAGCAGCGTCTCCGCGCCGAACATCTCCGGCACTTCCGTCAAAAGCGCGGAGCCGCCCGCCGCGCATACGCCGTCGGACAGCGCGCCCAGGAGCGGGTTGGCCGTGATGCCCGAAAGCCCGTCCGAACCGCCGCACTTGAGGCCGATCACAAGTTTTGAGATGTCCTGCTCCGTCCGCATATCGCCGCGAAGTTCTTCCGCGACTTCGCCGATCAGCCGAAGCCCTTCCGAAATCTCGTCCTCCGCGTCCTGCGCGTTCAGAAAGCGGACACGCTTCTCGTCCACCGGCCCCAGCGCCTCGCGGAAAGCGGCGATGTGGTTGTTTTCGCAGCCGAGGCCCAGCACCAGCGCGCCGCCCGCGTTGGGGTGGCGAACCAGCCGCGCCAAGAGCTTTCGGGTATTCTCATGGTCCTCGCCCAGCTGGCTGCAGCCGTAAGGGTGCGGGAAGGCATGGACCGGGACGCCGAACGCGCCGGAGGATTTCCGCGCCAGCGCCTCGGCGATGCCGTTCACGCAGCCGACGGTGGGGATAATCCAGAGTTCGCTCCGGACGCCGACGGAGCCGTCCGCCCGCGCGTAACCCATGAACGACCCGGAAAAGGGCTTGGCGACTCTGGGCTGGCCCGGATGGTAGGCGTATTCCAGCACGGAAGAAAGGTTGGTGGCGAGGTTGTGGGTGTGCACCCACGCGCCCCGGGCGATTGTCTGCGTGGCGTGGCCGATGGGCATGCCGTATTTGAGGATGTTCTCGCCCTCCAAGATGTCCCGAAGCGCCATCTTGTGCCCGGCGGGGATTTTTTCCGCCGCCCGGTTGCCCAAGAAAACTTCGCCCGCTTCCACAGGTTCGATGGCCACCGCCACGTCATCCGAGGGGTGTATCCGGATCGCGCGCATATCCCGCCCTCCCCGCTATTCGATCCCGAAGTATTCCCGGACGTTTTCATAGGCTATGCCCCGGACGATTTTTTCCAGAGCGGCCTCGTCCGCCGGGTACTCGCCGTTTTCCACCCAGCCGCCCAGAAGATCGCACAGGATCCTGCGGAAGTACTCGTGGCGCGGGTAGCTGACAAACGAGCGGGAATCGGTCAGCATGCCGATGAACCGGCCCAGAAGCCCCACGCCCGCCAGCGCCTTCATCTGCTCCAGCATGCCCTCCTTCTGATCCATGAACCACCAGGCGCTGCCGAACTGGATCTTCCCGGGCGTCCCGCCCTGGAAGCAGCCCGCGAGCGCCGCCAGCGCGTAATTGGCCGCCGGGTTCAGGGTGTAGAGGATGGTTCGGGGCAGCGCGCCCAGGCGCTCCTGCGCGTCGAGGAGGCGGGAAAGTTTGGCGATGAACGGCGCGTCCTGAATGGCGTCAAAGCCGGTGTCCGGGCCGAAGCGGTCGAACATGCGCCCGTTCACGTTTCGCATCGCGGCAATGTGGTACTGCTGCGCCCAGCCCCGCGCGTGGTACATGCCGCCCAGCTCTACGAGGAGCAGCGTACGGTAGTGGTCGAGGTCTTCCGGGTTCACTCTCTCGCCGCGAAGGCCGGAGATGAGCGCCGCGTCCGCCTTTTTGATGTCGGGTTCCGAGAAGGGCACGGTGTCCAGCGCGTGGTCGCTCAGGCGGCAACCAGAGCCGTGGAAGAAGTCCACGCGCCTTTCAAGCGCTCTCACCACGTCCTCCGCGCGGCGGATCTCCACGCCCGAAACCTCCGACAGCTTCCCGATGTACGCCGCGAAGCCCGGCCTCTCCGCGTTCAGCGCTTTGTCAGGCCGGAACGCGGGCAGCACCTTTACGGAGAAGGAAGCGTCCTCCGCGATGGCGCGGTGGTGCTCCAGCGAATCCACCGGGTCGTCGGTGGTCGCGAGCATTTTGACGCCGAATTTTTCGATCAGCCGCCGTACGCGGAAGTCCTCCGTCTGAAGCATCTCGTTCGCCCGGTTCCAGATGCCGGGGGCGCTTGCCTCGTTCAAAACTTCCGCGGTGCCGAACACGCGCTTTAATTCCAGGTGCGTCCAGTGGTACAGGGGGTTCCCGATCAGCCTCTGGATGGTCTTTGCAAAAGCCATGAACCGCTCGTAGTCCCCGGAGGTTCGGATGAACTCATTGTCGTAGCCTTCGGCGCTCATCGCCCGCCACTTGTAGTGGTCGCCGCCCAGCAGAAGGTGCCCGAGGTTTCGGAAGCGGATGTTCTCCGCGATTTCGGCGGGCGGCAGGTGGCAGTGGTAGTCGATGATGGGCATGCCTTCGGCGAAATCGTGGTACAAATGTCGCGCGGCGGGCGTGGTAAGCAGGAAATCCTCGTCCATGAACGGCTTCATGCGTCCGCCCCCTTTACGCTTTCATATGCGCTTCGACCGCCCCTGTGAAGCGGGAAATATCCATGCCCCAGAGCGCCGTGTCCTGAAGGATGCCTTTAACGGGCGCGCGCATCGCTTCAATGACCCTGGCGTCGTCCGAGACGTCCAACTTACGGTACATTTCGATCAGCCCTGCGAGGGATTCCATGAGCGCCTCCGGCGGCCGCCCGAAGCGCTTCTCATATTCCAGCACGGTCGGGAGAAGCCGCACCCTAAACTTCATCGCCGAGTACAGCGAAATCGCGCGCCATTCGTGGCGGATGTAGGGGTTTTGAAAGCGCCGGAAGACGCCCTCCGCGTAGTCGGTCAGTTCTTCCCGGGGCATGTCCAACACGGGGACGATCTCGTCATACACGACTTTATGCAGGAATGCGTGCATGCCGGGGTCGTCCATCGCCTCTTTGACGGTCGCAAAGCCCTGAAGCCGCGCCTTGGCGACGGCGGCGGTGTGCGCGCCATTCAGGATGCGCACCTTGCGCGTGCGCCAGGGCGTCAGGTCGTCCACCCACAGTACGTTCAGGCCGAGCTTGTGGAAAGACAGCTCTTCCTCAAACCCGTGCCCACCCTCGATGGCCCAGAGGAGGTAAGGCTCGCTGCAGTTGAGGAGCTCGTCCTCGTAGCCGAGGTCGATCGCCTCCCCCTTCGGAAAGCCGGTGACGATGCGGTCCACCAGCGTGTTGCAGAAGCGGTTGTCCTGTTCCACAAAGCGGGTGAAGCCGTCGTCAAGCCCCCAGTCCGCCGCGCACTCGAACACCAGGCGCTTGAGTGTCTCGCCGTTCTTCTCGATCAGCTCGCAGGGCAGGATCAGAAAGCCCGGCAGCCCGAGCTGGTAACGCCGGAAAAGCAGTTGCGCCAGCCGCGCCGGGAAGGAGGCGGGTGGGCTGTCTGTAAGCTGGTCGCCGGGTTCCAGCCGGATGCCCGCCTCGGTGGTGTTGGACACGATGACGCGGATCTCCGGGTTCTCCGCCAGTTTCAGGTATTCCCCATACTCATCGGACATCTTTACGCAGCGGGAGATCACGTCGACGGGCGTGACCTCCACCCCGTCCAGCCCACGGGTGATGTGGGTGTACTGGCCGTTCTGCCGGGTCAAAGCATCGCCCACGCCCGAAGCGGTGGACTGCACGACAACCACGGAGCCGTCGTACAGCCCCGCGTCATTCAGCTTCTGCAGCATCCAGTCGAAGAAGCCGCGCAGGAAGCCGCCGCTTCCGAACTGGATGACGGTCTCCTTCCGGATCTTCTTCGGAAGCGCCTGATCGATCCGAGCCATACTTACCTGCTCTTTCCGCGGCTTGTCACCGGCAAAAAGCCGACGATCTCGCCGCTGCGCATCAGATAGATCCGGTCGTGCAGGTTGACGGTGGTGCAGCCGTGGCCGGGGACCGCGCGCAGCACATCACCAACGCGGCAGGGCTTCTCGGGGTTGCCTTCGAACGCGGCGTGCTCCTCACTCATGGAAACGAGCGCGTCCGGGAACGCCTCGTAGACGGGGTTCCCCTGATCGACGGAGCAGCTCTTCATGCCCGCGTCGGTGATGACTTTCCCGCCCGCCGTGCTGACCACCGTGGCGTAAATGAACAGCGAATGCCGAAAACCGGGGCTGAGCCGCGCGTAGGCCGCGTCCATGAAAAGGTAACTGCCCGCCTGGACCTCGGTGTACACGCCGCCCCGTCGCTTGAATTCGACGGTGCCGGTGCTCACGCCGCTGACCTCGCGCGCGACGACGCCGTGCTCGTTCAAAAAGGCGATCAGCGACCGGAGCTTCCGCTCAACCACTTCCGACTCCCGCTCGCGCGCGTCCCGGTCCTCCTCATGGGACAGGTTGCCCGCATAGGCCTGGATGCCGTCGAAGGTCAAGCCCTCCGAGGCCATGACCGCCCGCGCAAGCGCAAGAAACTCCTCCTGCGTGCGCGCGCCGCAGCGCTTCATGCCCACGTCGTACTCCACAAGGCAATGGATCGTCGCGCCCGCCCGGGCCGCCGCTTCCGAGAGGCTTCGCACATTGTGTATGTCATCAACGCAGACGGTCAACCGGCAGCATTTCGCAAGGTGCGCCAGCCTAGCGATCTTCGCGGGGTCGACGATCTGGTTTGCGATCAGCACGTCCCCGATCCCCGCCTGGATCAGGTCCTCCGCCTCGCCGAGCTTGGCGCAGGTGATGCCCTTCGCGCCCTCCGCGATCTGCCGCCGGGCCAGTTCCACGCACTTGTGGGACTTGTAGTGGGGCCTGAGCGCAATGCCCGTGCCCTCTAAAAGCCGCCGCATCTCGCGGATATTCTCTTCCATCGCGTCCAGGTCCAGGACCAGCGCGGGCGTCTCCAGCTGTTCGACCCTCATGCCCGATTCCTCCTTTGATCCGCCAGCACAACACGGGACCGCCGTCGGCTGAACTTGCATCCGGCGGCGGCGGGTGATTGCATTACGTTCAGGTTCATCATAAAACCAGCGAAGGGATTCTGTCAAGGTTTGGGTAAAAACGCTTATGATCCAACCCGCACGACGACCTTCCCCCGGGCGTGGCCTTCGTTCACATAGCGCACGGCTTCGGCAGTCTCGCTGAACGGGTAACGCCTGTCGATCACTGGTGTGACCACACCGCGCGCCACCAGGTCCACGACGTACGCCAGATCCTCCGCGTCAGGCCTTGCCGAGAGGACGTGAAACCGCCTGCCGCCCGTGGAGTATAGCGCGCCGAACAGCATGCATTTGAAAATCTGCTTCAGCGCGCCCCCGACGAAGACGCATACGCCGTTTTCCGCCAGCAGGCGGCGGTACGCGGTCAGCGGGTAGCTGCCGTTGACGGCGAGGATGCGGTCGTAGCGGTCGCTGCTCCGGGTGAAATCTCCCTTTGCGTAGTCGAGGACGCGATCCGCGCCCAGCTCCGCCGCTTTCGCCGCGCTCCTCGCGCTGGACACGGCGGTCACCTCCGCGCCAAGGTGCTTGGCGAGCTGTACCGCGTAGGTGCCCACCCCGCCGCTCGCGCCCACAATCAGCACCTTCTGCCCAGCCTTGATGCCACCCCAGTTCCTGAGCGCCTGCAGCGCCGTGCAGGACGCCATCGGCAGCGCCGCAGCCTCCTCGAAGGGGATGCCCGAAGGTTTCAAGACCATCCTCGCCTCAGGCGACACGGCGTATTCCGCGAAGCCCCCGAAACCGGGCGTGGGGAGTTCCGCCAACACCTCGTCGCCGCGCCGAAACCTCGTGACATTTTTGCCAACCGCCTCGACCCGCCCGGCGATGTCGGCCCCCATGATCTTCCCCTTGCGCACGATCCCCATCCGCATGGAGCGGATGTCCGCGGCGTTGACCGACGCGGCGACGACCTGCACCAGCACCTGGCCGTCCCCGGGTTCCGGCCTTGCGACTTCTCGAATCGCCAGAATATCCGGCGCTTTCTTCCCTTCAAAAACCGCAGCTTTCATCGCAATCCTCCTTTGCCCTTACAGGGCAGTCGAGCCGGGGCGAAATCCCCTGAAAAGAAACCAGAACCCCCGGAAAAACCTCGTTCAGAATCATCGGAAACGCCAGCGCCATCAGGATCTCCCGCGGAAACAAAGCCCGGTTGGTGGAAAGCAGGTTCATTGCGAATCCACTACCCTTCCTCCTTCTCGTACCCGAAAACCTCGCCGATGGGGACCCCGAAAGCGACGGCGATCTTAAACGCCAGCTCCAGCGACGGCGAATACTTGCCCGCCTCGACCGCGATGATGGTCTGCCGCGAAACCCCCGCCCGCTCGGCCAGCTCCTGCTGCGTCATTTCACTTGCGAAAAAGCGGAGCCTGCGGATGTTGTTGGTGATCCTCGTCTTGTCAGCCATTTTTCACACCCGCCCTGTAGTAGTAGATGCTCAGCGCCCCCTCGGCCACGGAGCCAAGCGAGAAGGACAGGAACAGGATGTTGAGCAGCACCCCGCCGGGGCAGCCCAGCGCCACCGCGACGAGCGCCCCGACAAACCCGGCCCCCGCCACCGCAAACCCGGCCTTCATGGCCTTCAGCTCGATCAGCCGGTCCATCTCATCCTCGACGACGGCCGCCTCCACGGCCTTCTCGATCTCCTTGTCCGTGAGGTTCCGCTGCCGGACGGCGACCGCGACGGACATCGCGATGTGGAAGATGACCTGCATCACGATCATCACCACGACGCCGATGCCGATGAACGTCAGCATCATGACCGCCCAGGCCTTCATGTCGGTCAGATCCGCCTGATTTGCGTGGAACCGGTTCAGCGCGTAGATTAAGTAGGACGCCATGACCAGCACGCCCGTCAAGATGTTCACAATGGCCCTCTTCTCCTGATACGACATGGCCCGCAACTCCTTCATGTAATTCGTTCTGGTCAAATAGTAATGCTCCGCAGACTAAATGTCAAGTGTATTTTACATTTTTCTGCGTTAATTTTCCATTGCCTCCTTCGCGCGCCGATTTTTCGGCTTCCGCAGGGCGGTGGCAATCGTCCACGCACTTATCCGGAGAAGCGTCAACCCAGTACGCGGACGGCAAGGGCCCACGCGGCATGCGCGGTCACCCGGCCCGCGGTCGCCCGGAACATACGCCCGGAAAACCTCATAGATTGGCGAAAGGGAGCGGTTTTCACGCGGCCATTTTCCATCGGAGAGGGGCGACAGGGATGCTGGACGGCGAACTTCCGTTGAACCGGCTGCCCATCGGCCGGACGGCCAGGGTGACCGCGCTCAAGGCGTGCGGCTCCGTCCGGCGGCGGCTTCTGGACCTTGGGATCGTCGAGGGCACGGAGATTCAGGCCCTGTTCCGGAGCCCGTCCGGAAATCCTGTGGCCTACCGCATCCGCGGCGCGGTGATCGCGCTCAGGGCGGACGCGGCGTCCGGAATCATGGTCTCGGCGCAGAACAAACAAGAGTAAGGAGGCGTTTGAATGCATCTGGCCAATCCTGCGAAGGCAGACGCAAGCGCCGGTGAACGCCCGCGCGCCCAGGAAAAGCAGGCGGGCGACAGGGTGGTCGCGCTGGGCGGGAACCCCAACGTGGGCAAGAGCACGGTCTTCAACGGCCTGACGGGCCTCAGGCAGCACACGGGCAACTGGCCCGGGAAGACCGTCGCCAGCGCCGAGGGGCGATACCGCTACCGGGGCGGCGATTACATCATGGTGGACATTCCGGGCACGTATTCGCTGATGGCAAATTCCACCGAGGAGGAGATCGCGCGCGACTTCATCTGCTTCGGCGGAACGGACGTGACCGTCGTCGTGGCGGACGCAACGTGCCTGGAGCGCAATCTGAACCTCACGCTGCAGGTGATGGAGATCACCGGCAAGGTCGTACTGTGCGTAAATCTGATGGACGAGGCGCGCAAGAAGCGCATCCGGATCGACCTCGAAGGGCTCGCCGGCCTGCTCGGCATCCCCGTCGTCGGGACCAGCGCCCGAAGCGGCAAGGGACTTGAGGCACTGATGGCATCGGTCCGGGCGGTCGCGGAGGGGGCGATTACCCCAAAGCCGCTGCGCCTGACATACCCGGAGCCCATCGAGCAAGCCATCGCCATCCTGGAGCCTTCGGTCGCCCGCCAGCTTCAGGGGCGGCTCGAAAGCCGCTGGGTGGCGCTGAGACTATTGGACAAGGACAGGAATCTGCTAAACTCCTTGCTGGAATCGCTGGGCTGCGATCTTATGGAGGACGCGGAAACCGCGCAAAGATGTCGCGAGGCGGAGGAACTGCTGCTCCGAGAAGGGGTGACGCCGGAGCGCTTTAGGGACCAGGTCGTCTCCACCATCGTGAAGACCTGCGAGCGCCTCGCCCAGGAGGCGGTCACCCTGGACGAGACACGAGCCTTCGAACGGGACCTTCGGCTCGACCGGGTCCTGACCTCAAAGCGCGCCGGCATCCCGCTCATGTTCCTCATGCTCGCAGGCGTCTTCTGGTTGACCATCGTGGGCGCGAACGGCCCATCCACGCTGCTCGCAGGCGGACTGTTTTCGTTGATGGACCCTTTGAAGGGCTTTTTTGATTGGATTCAAACCCCCATGTGGCTCAGCGGCATCCTGGTGGACGGCATGTACAAGACGCTCGCCTGGGTAGTTTCCGTCATGCTGCCGCCGATGGCCATCTTCTTCCCGCTGTTCACCCTCTTGGAAGACCTCGGCTACCTGCCCCGCGTGGCGTTTAACCTGGACAACGGCTTTCGGAAGGCCTGCGCGCACGGCAAACAGAGTCTGAGTATGTGTATGGGTTTCGGGTGCAACGCCTGCGGGGTGATCGGCTGCAGGATCATCGACTCCCCGCGGGAGCGGCTGATCGCCATCCTGACCAACAACTTTGTACCCTGCAACGGCCGCTTCCCCACGCTGATCGCCATCATCGCGATGTTCTTCGCCGCCTCCGGCGCGCTGGGCACCGTCACATCGACCCTGATGCTGACGGGCGTGATCGTTCTGGGCGTCGTGATGACGCTCGCGGTTTCGAGGCTCCTCTCGAAGACCATCCTGAAGGGCGTGCCCTCCTCGTTCCAGTTGGAGCTGCCGCCCTACCGGAGGCCGCAGATTGGCAAGGTGATCGTCCGATCGGTCCTCGACCGGACGGTGTTCGTGCTGGGCCGCGCGGTCGCCGTGGCCGCGCCCGCGGGGCTGGTCATCTGGTTGATGGCCAACATCCCCTTAAGCGGCGGGAGCCTTCTCACCGCCTGCGCGGGCTTCCTGGACCCGTTCGCGCGGCTCATGGGCCTGGACGGGTACATCCTGATGGCGTTTCTCTTGGGCTTCCCGGCCAACGAGGTGGTCATCCCCATCCTCATCATGAGCTACACCCAGTCGGGTTCGCTGACGGGCCTGGACAGCATGGGCGAACTGCGCGCGCTTTTCATCAGCCACGGCTGGACGTGGCTGACCGCGCTGAACACCATGCTGTTCTCGCTGATGCACTGGCCTTGCGGCACTACGCTCATCACCATCCGGCGCGAGACGCAGAGCGCGAAATGGACGCTTGCGGCTTTTCTCATCCCCACCGCCGCCGGGATTATGATCTGCATGCTCGTCGCGGGCGCGGCGAGGCTCTTCGGGCTGGCGTAGCGTCCGAAAATGATCCGGCAGCGCCAATTAGGCATTGCCGGAAAATCAGCACATCAAGGGGGATCAGCTGCTGGCGCTTGTGTAGCGCCGGACGCCGAACTTCCAAAGGACCAGGAGCAGCGGGAAGAAGACCAGCGGCGCGGCGCAGACCCAGATCGCGTAGGCAAGCGTCATCCGCCCGATCAGGTACATTGTGGGCATGTTGGTCATGAACAGGATGGGCACCACGAACATGCCGATGCGCCGGAGCGGCTCGGAGTAGATGGTCATGGGCATGTTGTTGAGGTCCCAGGTTTTGTCCGACAGCTCGGTGACCGACGTGGACTTGACGAACCAGAACGAGAGCGCCTGCGGGATCATGAAGATGGCGTACATCACAATGGTGCTGCTGAGGATGATGCCGATCAGCCCCATCACGCTCGCAAAGTCCAGCCCGATGCCCAGCCGCTTCCAAGCGGTGATCGTCAGCGTCAGCCCGGCGACGAGGTTAGGGATCGGGATCGCGTAGTTGACCCGCCGGAGCGACACCATGAAGAGGAGCGACAGCGGCTTCGTCATGTACATGTCAAGCATTCCGCTCGTCACCAGCCCCGACATCGCGAACAGGTTTTCCATGAAGACGCCGGTGTAGATCGCGATCATCAGCGTATAGACGCCCACGTACAGCATGGTCTGGTCCGGGGACATGCCGCCGATCGGGGAGCCAAAATTGTAGGCGAACAGCAGGTACACCAGCTTTGAGAGCAGGAACACGACCTCCATCGTCAGGCTGGCGTAGAAGTTGGCCCGGTACTCCATGAAACCGATCAGGTTGTTCTTCAAGAACACCCCGTAGATGCGGAAATATCGCGCAATTCGCTTCAGCATGGAAGCCATGTTCACCCCTCCTTTCGAATCGCACTATCCGCCCGCCGCGATGTGCTTTTTCAGCCCAGCCTTCCACGCGAAATGGCTGGCAGCCCATAGGGCGATGATCCAGAAGAGCTGGCACGCAATCCCTTGCAGGATTTCCGCAGGCCCGAGCCGCCCGCACAGGATGTTCGCCGGGAAGAACACCGTGTACTCAAACGGCAGGAACCTCATGACCGCACGGATGCCCTCGCCCATCATGTCCAGCGGGAAGATGCCCCCGCCGAGGAGAAAGCTCCCCTGCCGCATGGCGATGAACACGCCCCACACCTCCGTCATGACGAAGGCGAGGGCGCTTGTGATGTAGAACACGAAGAAGTTGATGACCAGCGCCAGCAGCAGCACCACAAAGAACAGTGCGAGGGTCAGCGGCCGGTGCGTCAGGCTCATGGCGCCGCCGAAGTAGGCGACCAGCGCCAGCGTCAGGCCCGCCCCGACGATCAGCTGCGTCAGCTTGCCGCCGAGGAACGTCATGAACCGGAATAGCGCGTAGCTGACCGGCTGGGCCAGGAACTTGTTCAGCCCGCCCAGCTTGATGTCGTCCGCGATCTCCCGCTCAAACCCGCCCGAGACCAGCTTCGCCACCAGGCCCGAAAACACCGTGTAGGCGATCAGCTGCGAATAGGTGTAGCCGCCCACGGTGCCCTGCCCGGCGCTCTGGAATACAGCCGTCCACAGGAAGGACTGCACGAGGATGACCACCAGGCTTCCGAGCAGCCCCAGGAAGAAGTCCATCCGGTACTCCATGGACTGCTGCAGCGACAGGCTGAAAGCGGCGGCGTACTTACGAAAGGCCTTCACGCGCACTCCCCGCCCTCTCGTAGAGTTTTTCAATGCCCCGCTCCAGCGGGATGTCCTCCACGGTGAAGTCGGTGACGGCGAACCGGGACAACAGCTCGTTCGCGCACCCCTGCACCCTGTCCCGCTCCACCTCCAGCGTCAGCCCTTCCCCATCCAGCGCCGTCACGCTGCCGTACTTTTCAAAATCCCCGCCCTCTATGGGCGCGGCGAACTTCAGCCGCATCACCTTGCGGGAATTGATCTTGTCCCGGATCGCCTGCAGCTCTCCGTCGTAGATGATGTTCCCTCGGTTAATGATGATGGTCTTTTTGCACAGCTCCTCCACGTCCGCCATGTAGTGGCTGGTCAGGATCATGGTGGCGCGCGTCTCGGCATTGAAGAATTTGAGGAACTCGCGGATGCGCCGCTGGGAGGTGAAGTCGAGGCCGATGGTCGGCTCGTCGAGGAAAATGACCTTTGGGTTGTGCAGAAGGCAGGCGATCAGCTCCATCTTCATCCGCTCGCCCAGGGAGAGCCTGCGCACCTGCACGCTCATCAGGTCCTTCACGTCCAGGTATTCTGAAAGCTCCGCCACGGTCTTTTTGTACAGCGCGTCGTCAATCTGGTAGATGCACTTGTTCAGGTAGAAGGACTCGTTTGCGGGCAAGTCCCACCAGAGCTGGCTCTTCTGCCCCATGACGATGGAGAACTGGCGCTTGAAAGCGTTCTGGCGCTCCCAGGGCACGTAGCCCAAGACGCGCGCCTCGCCCGACGACGGGAAGAGGATGCCCGCGAGCATCTTGAGCGTGGTGGTCTTGCCCGCGCCGTTCGGCCCGAGAAAGCCCACGATGTCCCCCGCCTCGATCTGAAAGGAGATGTCCCCCACCGCGTCCTTGGTCAGCTTCTCCCTGCGGACGAGGTTTTTCAGCGAATTCCGAAGGCCCGCCTCTTTTTTGTAGTACTCAAAGGACTTGTGGAGATGGGAAACCTCGATCGCGGCCATGCTCTCCCCCGCATTCTTCTGTTTTCTGTTACACCTTCGAGGACGTTTGCCAAACGATCTGATTGCGCCGGTTATAGAGTGTCTTGTAGCCGAAGTACAGCGCGCCGAAGGAGGAGAGGCACACCGTCGCGCAGATGGCGACCATGATCGCGATCTGATAGAGGATCGCCGTGGTCGGCAGTGTGCCCGACAAAATCTGCCCGGTCATCATGCCCGGCAGCGACACGATGCCCATGCCGACCATGGAGTTGAGCGTGGGCAGGAGCGCCGTCTCCAGCGCCTGCCGGACAAAGGGCATCAGCACTTTTCCGGGCGCCGCGCCGATGTTCAGGAGCGCGTCGATCCGCGCGCGCTGCGCGTTCAGGCTCTCCCGGAAGGTCTTGACGCCCAGCGTCGCCCCCGTCATGGTGTTGCCCATCAGCATACCCGCGATGGGGATCACGTACTGCGGGTCGAATAGGCTCTCGCCCACCACGACGCAGATGAAGAACGCGACGATCATAAGCCCCGAAAAGGCGATGGACAGAGCGATAATCCACTGAAAGCGCCGGTTCAGCCCCTTGTTCTGGGACAGCACCCGGTAGATCGCAAACCCCGTCATGCCCGCAAGGTACAATAGCGTGTATGCCGGGTGCGGGTTTTTGAAGATGTAGGTGAGCACGAGGCCCGCCAGCGCCAGCTGCAGGGACATCCGTAGGCTTGCGACGACGAGGAGCTTCGTCCGGTCGATCCGGCAAAGCTTCATCACCGCCAGCACGATCAGCAGCAGCAGGTACACCAGCGAGAACTGCCACAGCTGCAATTCCACGACGTTCTTCACGCGCCCGCCCTCCCCGCCAGGTGGATCACTTCGTCCGCGAAGGCGTCCGCCAGCTTCTGATCGTGCGAGACCGCAATCAGCGCGGTCCCGTTCTCCGCACACCAGGTCTTGACGTTTGAAAAGAGCTTGAACGACGTCGCCTCGTCCAGCGCCGAGGTCGGCTCGTCCAGCATCAAAACCTTGGGCTTCAGCGACAGGTGGATCGCGAGGAACACCCGCTGCCGCTCGCCGCCGGACAGCGTTTCGCACCGGGCATCCGGCGGGAAATCCGCGCAACAAAGCGCGAGGAAGCGTTTCAAGTCAACCTCGCCGATCGGGGGCTCGTCGCGGAAGTCATAAAACTGGTCGAAATTCTGGCGGATCGTGCCGTCGAAGAGGAATACGTTCTGCGCCGCCAGCACGACCTCCCGGCGGATCCTGAGCGTGTCCATGCCCTCCACGTCCAAACCCTCGTACAGGATGACGCCCGCGGAAGGCACGGCAGTCGCGTTCAAAAGCTTCAAAAGCGTGCTCTTGCCGCTGCCGCTCTCGCCGGTGAGAAAGGTCGCCACCGCGGGTTTGATTTCGATGGGCGGGTACGCGATCAGATCCCTGAACTTCAGCCCGTTGGCGGACAGTATGGCGTTCATGGCGGTCCCATCCTTGTTGGAGAAGTGAGCCAGCGCAGTAAAGAAAATGTCGGGAACAGACTTGGTGTATTATAGCACGACAGGCGCGGGAATGGTAGTGCCGATCGGCCTTTTTGCCCCGGCTATTCCAATGCCGCACAAGAAAAGCCACCGGCCCCGCCGATGGCTCAAACTGTTGACAAACCTCGCCGTACCTTCCAATCGTTCCCGGCGACCTGTGCGCCGGGAATCGGTTTCCATAACCAGTGCGCACACTGGTGGCGGAAACAATTCCGCAAGTCAGTGAGCCGCCCGGAAATCCCGCAGGATTTCATGGCTCACGCAGTCTTCTTCCTATGCGTTGAAAAACCCCCGGGGTTTTTCAACGCTTGAGCCACCGGCTCCGCCGATGGCTTGATGGAAATCTTCAGAACGCCTAGCGCTGCACCCTGCCGCTGCCGGAGCCCTTCATCAGCGCCTCGACTTCGGCGACGGAGACGCGGTTGTAGTCGCCCCCGATCGAGTGCTTCAGGCAGGAGGCCGCCACCGCGAACTCCAGCGCGCTGCGCGCTTCCGGGTAGGCGTTCAGGCCGTAGATGAGGCCCGCCGAGAAGCTGTCGCCCCCGCCGACGCGGTCCACGATGTGGGTGATGGCGTATTTGCGGGACACCAGGAACTCCGACCCGTCGTACAGGCAGGCGCTCCAGTCGTTGTGGGATGCGGACTTGCTCTCGCGTAGGGTGATCGCCACGCGCCGCACATTTGGGAATCGCTCCATCACCTTCTCGCAGATCTTCCGGTACTGGGTGACGTCGATCTCCCCCGCCTCCGCGCCCGCGGCGGACTCGCCCGCGATCCCCAGCGCCTTCTGCACATCTTCCTCGTTGGCGATGACCGTATCCGCGCAAGCCGTCACAAGCGGCATCACCTCGTCGGCGCGCTTGCCGTACTTCCACAGGTTCTTGCGGTAGTTAAGGTCGCAGCTGACGGAAAGGCCCATTTCCCGGGCGGCTTTGACCGCCTCCAGCGTCAAATCCGCCGCGCTCTGGCTGAGAGCGGGCGTGATGCCGGTGACGTGGAACCACGCGGCCCCGTCCAGAACGTTGCGCCAGTCGATGTCGCCGGGCTTCGCCCGCGAAATGCAGCTGCCCTCGCGGTCATAGATCACCTTGCTGGGCCGCTGCACCGCGCCGTTTTCCAGGAAGTAGACGCCCAGCCGCCCCTCCGTCCGCGCGATCCCCTTCACGTCCACGCCAAAGCCCCGAAGCTCCCGGACGCAGGCCTCGGCGATGTCATTTTTCGGCAGCGCCGTGACGAACGCGGCGTCCATGCCGAACCCGGCCAGGCTCACCGCCACGTTGGCCTCTCCGCCGCCGAAGGTCGCCTCAAACGCTGGCGTCTGCAAAAACCGCTCGAACCCGGGGCTCTTCAGCCGCAGCATGATCTCGCCGAATGTGATCGCCCGGAACGCCATTCGTATCCCTCCAAAGTGTTGTGATGCGAGTTACTGCGCGAACTCCACGCGCTCGCCGCTGGGCCCGATCAGGTGGAACCAGCGGCCGGTGCCCGGCCAGTAGTCCGAAACGCCGATCTCTTCTCGCAGGAAGGTCAGCCCCAGGCGCCTGGCCTCCTGAAACGCACCCTCGATGTCGTCCGTCGATACCGCGATGTGGTCGATCGCGCCGGGGAAGCCCGCGATCTCGTCGCGCTCGTAGGCCTCCACGTAGAGGTCCGCCACTTTCAGGTGCACCACGCGGCAGGGCCTGCCCGCCTCCGTCACGGTCGTCTCAAACACGATCTCCGCGCCCAACTTCCGATAGAATTCGACGGTCGCGTCCATATTCCTTGTCGGCAGGCCGTAATGGTGAAAGCCTTTGACAAATTTCTTCATGCCCTGACCTCCCTTTACACGTAGCGGAACGGCTCGATGATCCGGTTGATCTCGGCCATCTCTGAAGGGCTGATGTCCCAGGAAAGCGCGTGCACGTTGCCGTCCAGCTGTTTGATCGAGGACACGCCGCCGATGATGCAGGTGACCTCCTCCATCTGCCTCAGCCAGTTGACGCAGATCTCGTTCATCGGGCGGCCCATCCGGGCGGCAAACGCGGCGAGCTGCTCGTAGCAGTCGTAGTACCGGTCGTAGGCCTCGCCAAAGAACTTGGGGTTGGCGTTTCGGATGTCCTCCGGGGAGAACTTGCTCTCGCGCGTGAAGCGGCCGGTGAGCAGCCCCTGCATGTACGGGCTGTAGGGCAAGAACGCCTGCCCGTACTTGCGCACGGTGGGGATCATCTCGTCCTCGGCCAAGTATTCCAGCGGGATGTTGTGGTAGCTGCGCGTATTGCGCTCCAGCATGTTGTACAGGCCCTGCTGGCATTCGACCGGCACGATCTTCATGAAGGCCTCCACGTCCTCCTGTGAGAAGTTGGAGAGGCCCACATAGCGGATCTTGCCCGCGCGCCGGATTTCGAGGAGCGCCTGGGCCGTCTCCTCGATGGGCGTAGCGTGGTCGGGCCAGTGCAGCTGGTAGATGTCGATGTAATCGGTGCCCAGGCGCTTCAGACTCTCGTCGATCTCCCAGAGGATGCTCTTGCGGGAGAGGTCGTTGCGGGTCTGATGGTTTTCATCCCAGAGCAGGCCGCACTTCGACGCGATGAAGACCTTCTCGCGCAAGCCTCCGGCAAGCGCCCGGCCCAGTACCTTTTCCGCGTGGTGCCAGCCGTAGACCGGCGCGACGTCGAAGAAGTTGATGTCCCGGTCGATCGCGGCGTGCACGATGTCGATGTACTTCCCGTCGTCCTCGCCGCCCCAGTCGCCGCCAAAGTTCCAGCAACCGATGCCCAGCGCGGAGATCGGCTTGTCGATCAGTTTCACCTTTTTATAAATCATCGTTTTCCCGCTCCTTTACGCGACTATTTGACGACGAGGCCCTTGTGCTGCTTGTCGGAGTTGATGAAGATCGCGATGAGCAGCAGCGAGCCGAAGATGATCTGCTGCAATAGCCCGCTGACGCCCACGACGTTCATGCCGTTCTGGATGACGGTGATGAGGAGTGCGCCCAATAGCGTCATCAGGATCGAACCCTTGCCGCCGGTCATCTGCAGCCCGCCCAAGACCGCCGCGGCGATGGCCAGCATGGTGTACTGCACGCCGACGGTGGGGATGCCGCTTTTGAGCTTGACGGCAAACAGGATTCCGCCCAGCGCCGCGCCCAGCCCCGAACACAGGAAGGCGACGACTTTGGCCCGGCGGACGTTGCGGCCCATCAGCCATGTGGCGCGCTCATTGGCGCCCGCGGCCCGCACTGTGTGACCGGACGCTGTGAAGCGACTGACCACCGAATAGGCGACCAGCACCAGCAGCGCCACGATGAAGAGGATCGGCACTGTGCCAAACAGCGTGAACTTCGCCCAGTTCACGTAGGGCCACACATCCGGCAGCATGGTCAACGGCTGCCCGCCGGACAGCAGGTACGCGCAGCTCTGCCAGATGGCGGAGGTGCTCAGCGTGGCGATGAATGAGGGCACGGAGAGCCGGGTGTGCAGCACGCCGTTCAAAATGCCCGCCAGCACGCCGAACAGGATGACCACCGGGTAGGCCCACGGGCCGATGGACTTCAAAAGCACCGTCAGCATGACCGCCGCGCAGGAGGCGACGGAGCCGATGGAGAGGTCGATGGAGCCCAGCATCAGCACATACCCTTCGCCGCAGGCCATGACCAGCACCGGCGAAAGGTCTTTCAGAATGTTGATGATGTTCCGGGGCCCCAGGAAGCTGGGGCTGATCGCGGTGAAGACGATCAGGATCGCCACCGTGGAAGCCAGCGTCAGGTACTTGGTCAGCGCCTCCCGGCTGCCGGCGATCCTCCCCCAGAGCGTTTTCTCTGCGTTCATGGCAATCCCTCACATCATGTATTTGAGGACCGAGAGCTGGTCGGGCTTGTCCTCCTTCGGCGCGTCGAAGACGTGGGTGACCTCGCCGTCCTTCATCACGAAGACGCGGTTGGCAAGGCCGATCGACTCGTCCAGGGTGTCGCCCAGCACGATCAGGCTCTTGCCCTTGTCGGCAATATCCCGGATGATCGAGTAGATTTCCGCCTTCGCACCCACATCCACGCCCCGGGTCGGGTGGTCGAGGACCAGGATATCGGCGTCCGAGGCCAGGATCCGCGCGAACACCACTTTCTGCGCGTTGCCGCCGCTTAAGCGCCCCACGATCTGCCGGACGCTGGGGAGCTTGATGGAAAGCTCCCGGACGTACTCCTCCGCCTGTTTTCGGGAGAGTTTCTCGGAGATCAGGCCGCGGCGCTTGACCTTCTCGAAGTTGGACAACGCGATGTTCTCGTGGGCTGTCAGCTCCGGCACCACGCCCTCCACGCGCCGCTCCCGCGGCACCGAGAGGATGCCGTTTTCCAGCGCCGCGCAGGGCGACCAGAACCGCTTCGCGCTGCCGCGCACAAGAATCTCGCCGGTGGTTGGGTCCTCGTCGCCGGAGATTACCGCGCACAGCTCCTCCTTGCCGGAGCCGATCACGCCGCAGACAGACACAATTTCCCCTTTGTGCAGCTGCAGGTTCACGCCGCCGAAGTAGCCGCGTTTGCCGAGGTTTTTCAGCTCCAGCGCCACCTCGGGTTCGGGCGTCCGCTGGCGGTGCACCCGGTAGTACTCGCCCGAGGCCGAGCGGCCGACCATCTTCTCGTACAGAATGCCCTCGTCCAGCTCGCTGTTGTCCATCTCGGCCACCTTGCAGCCGTCCTTGAACACGCAGATGCGGTCCGCGATCTCCATCACCTCGCCCAGCTTGTGGGAGACAAAGATGACGGCGTTGCCGCGGTCGCACAGCCGCTTCATGTGGCGGAAGAGCTGGCGGATCTCCTGGTCGCTGAGGACGGAGGTCGGCTCGTCCAAGAGGATGATCGCGCCCTTGTCCTGACACGCGCTGACGGCGTCGAACACCTTCGCGATCTCCACCATCTGGCGGCTGGCAAAATCCAGGCGGTTGACGCGCGTGCCGGGCCGGATGTTCGTGATCTCCATCAGCTCCAGCACTTTTTGCGCGTCGGCGTTCATGCGCTTCACGCTCACCAGCCCGTATCGCGCGTAGGGCTCCTCCCGGCCGATGAAGATGTTCTGGGCCACCGTCAGGTTCTGAATGAGCGACTGCTCCTGGAACACCATGCCCACGCCCAGATGGTTGGCCTGAATGGTGGTGCGCGGCGCATACGGCTGACCGTGCATGCGCATCTCGCCGGACGTGGCGGTCTCCGCGCCCATCAGGATCTTCATCAGCGTGGACTTGCCCGCGCCGTTCTCCCCAATCAGGCCCAGCACCTCGCCGCCGTAGATGTCCAAACTCACGTCGCTCAGGGCGAGCGTGCCGGGGTACTGCATCGTGACGTTTTTGACGGACATCAGAAGTTTTCGCTCCATATGCGCCCACCCCCTCTATTTCAGGATCAAATTCTTTCCATGCGGCACGGAGACGGCCACCGCGGCGATGATGATGATGCCCTGCGCCGCCGACTGCACGTAGGGGCTGACGCCGAGGAGCACCAGGGCGTTGTTGATCACGGTCACGATCAGCGTGCCGATCAGCGAATTGACCACCCCGCCTCGCCCGCCGGTCAGGCTCGTGCCGCCGACGACCACCGCCGTGATCGCCGGAAATACCACGTTCTGTCCTATGCCGACCTCGCCGCGCCCGATGCGCACCGCGCCCATCAGGCCCACGAGGCCGATGCAGACGCCCAGCCACAAAAACACCTTGAACTTGGTCCTGTCTATGTTGATGCCGACATTTCTGGCAATGGATTCATTGTCGCCGATGGCCATGACGTAGGTGCCGAAGCGCGTGCGCGACTGGAAGAGGTAGGAGACCCCGAAGACGGCCAGCGCGATGTACGTCAGGTACGGAACGCCCAGGAAGGACCCCTGCGCCAGCGTGGCAAAGAACGGGTCGCGGATCAGCGCGGGCTCCCCCATGTACGCGAGTACCGCGAAGCCCGCCATGATGCTGCTGACAGCGTAGGAGACCATGAAGGACGGCAGCTTGCCCTTGATGTGGATGATTCCGGACAGGGAAGAAACCACGAGGCTCGACGCCATCGCGATCAGGATGGCGAGAAAGCCCATGTCCAGCGTATTTTTCGAGTTGAGCACCATCAGCGCGACGGTGGAGCCGACGAAGCCGCCCAGGCCCTCCGCCGAGAGGTCCGTGGAACCCATCAGGATCATGAACGTGATGCCCATCGCCATCACCAGCGGGATGGACATCTGGTACAAAAGGTTTTGCATGTTCTTCAGCGAGAAGAAGCCCTCCGCCGTCACGGAAAACAGCGCGATCAAGAGGATCAGGATGCCGGCGGGCGCCCACGAGATGAAGTGCTCCCGCTGGCTCTGCTTTTTCATCTCCTCAGCGAATTCCTGCCCGATTCGGGAGGCATGCGTTTGCGTTTCCATAGTTTTCTCCCCCTGCGCAGATTGGGCCCGCACGCGGCGCCCGCGCGACAGACAAGGAAAGCGAGATCGATTGTGAAACCGGGCGGCCCTCCGCCCCTTCCGGCGCGCCGAAGGCGTTGGGCCAGGGCGCTCCCTCCCTTGCGTGGGAAGGTCCCCGCGCGGTGGGCGCGGGGAGGGGCCACGCCCACCGCTCCATGGGTTTGTATACCCACGCGCGGGCTAGACTGTTGCCAAACCTTGTCGTACCATCCAATCGTTCCCGGGCTCTAACGCGCCGGGAACGTATCTGTTTCCATAGTAAGTAGCGAACACCGGTGGCGGAAACAATACACAAGTCAGTGAGCCGCCCGGAAATCCCGCAGGATTTCATGGCTCACGCAGGCTCCCTCTTTCGCATTGAAAAACCCTCGGGGTTTTTCAATGCCCTGACCCGCGCGCGGTACTTTACGCGCCGCGCGCGGGCATCATGCAAGCTTTACTTGACGACGTCCATCGCCTTGGCGATCGGGAAGTCGAGGTTGGTGTAATCGTAGACGGGCACGCTCTCCACGAAGGTCTTCTTGTACTCGGGCAGGGTTTCCGTGGTGACCAGGAAGCCGTTGGTGTAGAACATGCGGTGCTTGAGGTCCATGGTGGCGGTGTCGATGACGCCGGTCTTGGCCGCGTAGGCGTAGGCCACACCGTAGCCGCCCTGCATCCAGCCGTTGTTGGCGATGGTGCAGATGAGGTCGCCGGTGCCGACCATCTCGATGGCGGCGGAGGTACCGTCCACGCCGGTGACCTTGACCTTGCCGTTGAGGCCCTTGGCCTTCAGCGCCTGCACGACGCCGACCGCCATGTCGTCGCACGCGGACCAGATGCCGTCGATGTTGTCATACTTGGCCAGCCAGTTCTCGGTGATGGACAGGCCCTTCGCGGTCGCCCAGTCGCCCGCCTGGTCGTCCAGAACCTTGATGTCCGGGTATTCCTTGAGCGCCTGCTGGAGGCCCTGCATGCGGTAGGTGTTGGCGGAGTTGGCCAGCATGCCTTCCAGCACGCAGATGTTGCCCTTGCCGGGCGTCGGCAGCGCGTTGAAGAGGGTCACGGCGATGTCATAGCCCTGCTTGACCGCGTCGCAGGCCTGGTGGTTGACCCAGTACTTGTAGCTGGTCGGGTAGATGCCCTCGGGGGTGTTCCAGGCGGAGGTCCAGTACACGCCCGCCTCTTCGCAGGCTTCGGCGATGGCGGTGATGTTGGGCGCGTTGTTCGGGTCAACAAACAGGATCATGTTGTCGCCCTTGGCGGCGATGACGGCGTTGATGTCGTTGATCTGCTTGTCGTCGTTGCCTTCGCAGGCCAGGATCTGCACCTCGGCGGTGCCTTCAGGCAGCGAATCGACGAACGCCTGAGCGCCCGCGACGTACTGCATGTGGTACTCGCTGGCGGTGGAGCGCATGCTGACGGCGACGGTCAGCGGTTCGGCCAGGGCGGCTGCCGAGCTTCCCAGCACGATCAGCGCCGCGAGCAGCAGGGCGACGAGTTTCGAGTTCTTCTTCATGGTAATTCTCCCTTCCTTATTTTTATACTGCGCGGTGCGCGCAGGTATAAACGGTTTCGACAGGATTTGAGGGACCGGTCCCACATCGCGCAGAAAAAACGTCGATTCCATGAAATCCATCATTTGAGGCGCGGAGGCGTGTCGGAAAAGAAAGAGATCGGATGACAGGTGCACAAGCGGTTGCCAAAGGGTGGCATGGTCGTGGCGCCAAACAAGCGGACGGGTGCGCTATTGCCTGGGCAGATAACGCTCCGAGCCGCGCAGGCAGACGTGGGGCAGGATGACAATCTTCTCCGGGGGACGGCCCGGGGTCTCAAAGCGGCGGAAGAGCAGCTGCGCGGCCTGTTCGCCGAGCCGGAGCACCTCGCGTTCGAGGCAGCTGTAAGGCATGTTGAACACGTCCTGGCCGGGGATGAAGTCGAAGCCGACGAAGGCGACGTCCTCCGGGACGCGCAGGTTGCGCTCGTACACCGCGGTCAGAAAGCCCGTCTCGCTCAAGTTGTTGCTGATGAAGAAGGCGGTGGGCACGTCGCGCCCGTCGAAAAGTTTGGAGACCTTCTCGTAGGTGATCTGCTTGTCGAACTGGCCGTAGATGACGTGCTCTGGGTTGACCGAGAGGCCGTTCTGCTCCATCGCCATCCGGTAGCCTTCGTAACGCTCGCGGCCGATGTACAGCTGCGTGTCACCGGCGATCACGCCGATGCGCGTGTGCCCCGCGCGGATAAGCGCCTCGGTGGCGGCGTAAGCGCCGCTGAAGTTGTCGGTCATCACGCAGTCGCAGTTCATGCGGGCGATGGGGCGGTCGAGGAGCACCACCGGGCAGCCCAAACTCTTCAGCATTGATTCCATCTTGCCGAAGGCGGCCTCGTCCGTATAATCCACCGCGGGGACGTAGATGAGGCCCTTCACGCGCTGGGAGACCATCGCACGCAGCGCGCGGTAATCCTTCGCGGGGTCATTGTCCGAGCCGCACAGGATGAGCGTGTAGCCGCACTTGTCCACCATCTGGCTGACGCCCTTCAGGATGTCCGCAAAGAAGGGGTTGTTCACCTCCGGCAGGATGAGGCCGATGGTGTCGCTCTCCTGCTTGGAGAGGTTGCGGGCGGCGGAGGAGGGATGATAGTTGTGGCGTTCCATCACGCACCGCACTTTTTCGACGGTCTCGGCGCTCACATAGCCCGTTCCGTTGATGACACGGGATATGGTGGATTTGCCTACCCCCGCCTCCTTGGCGATGTCGTGAATCGTGACGCCCATGCGATTGCCCTCTCTCATTTGTGGGATCGGTCCCTTAATCGTTTACAGTATACGGTACATTTGCCGCTTTGTCAACAATATTTTCTATATATTTTGGGCATCACGGCTTATTGATTGGAGTACCTGATTTGTTTTTCAGCCCAATCTCGCAACGATTCGAATACCTCATGTGGAAACGGTTCTCGAATTCCATGGAAATATGCCCTACGAGCACAGATTCCACAGCGAAAGAGCTTCCTATAGGCTCCTGTTCGATCGGCAAACTCAACCGTGCCTTCAAACCGTTCCCGGCGACCTGCGCGCCGGGAACGTATTTCCATAACCAGTGCGAACACTGGTGGCGGAAACAATACTACAAATCAGGGAGCCGCCCGGAAATCCAGAGATGTTGGCTCCCGCAGCGCTTCTTCCTTCGCGCTCAAAAGCCGCCCGGCGGATTTTCAGCGCTGTGGGCGTCCGTAAGTCGCCTCGTAGAGCGCGTCGATCTCCGAGCGCGTCGGCATGGCAGGGGCCGTCCCAAATTTCGTCACGGCCAGCGCGCCGGTGACGTTCCCGTAGCGCAGCGCGGTAAACAGGTCCTTCCCCTCCGCCAGCGCCATCGCGAAGCCGCCGCTGAACGCGTCGCCCGCGCCGGTGGTGTCCACCGCGTCCACCGGGATGCGCGGGACCAGCTCGTGCTTCCCGCCATCGGTGGCGAAAGCGCCCATCGAGCCCAGCGTGATGACCACCCGCCCGATGCCCCTCTCGTGAAACACGCCCGCAGCCCGCAGCGCGTCGGCCTCGTTTTCGATTTTCACGCCGGTCAGCGCCTGCGCCTCGGTCTCGTTGGGGGTGACGATGTCGATCTTGCAGAGCAAGTCCGCGGGCAGTTCGGCGGCGGGCGCGGGGTTTAATACGATGGTCGTGCCCGCTCTATGCGCGATGTCGATCACGCGCTCGAGTGCGTCGAAGTTGACCTCCAGCTGCAATAGCAGCACGTCCGCGCCTTCGATCACCGGCCTGACGCGCTCCACGTCCTCGGGCGTAATGTTGCCGCAAGCGCCGCTGACGACGACGATTTCGTTCTGCGCGCTCACCTCGTCCACCATGATGAGCGCGATGCCCGTCTCCTTCGCCTCGTCCTCGAGGATGTACCGGGTGTCCATGCCTTCCATCTCGTAGAAGTCGAGGGCAACCCGGCCGAAGACGTCCTTGCCGATCTTGGTGATCAGGGTCACGTCCGCGCCCGCGCGGTGGGCGGCGACCGCCTGGTTGGAGCCCTTCCCGCCCGCCCCCATCTTGAAGGCCCTGCCCAGGATGGTCTGCCCCGGCAGCGGCAGCGCGCCGGAAAAGCTCGTCAAATCCACCACGAAGCTGCCGAATACGACCACCTTTTTGCCCATCGCTCTTCCTCCTGAATCGCCCGCGCGGTTTCTTATCGCGTCAATTCCTCGGCCAAATCTTATAATTCCATAACGGCTTTGAGCGCGCCGCGCCGGTCGTCCACATAGGCCTGCACGTCCCGCCCGAAGCTTTCAAACCGGAGGCCGTGCGAGATCATCGCCTTCATGTCCACCATGCCCGACTTGCACAGTTCGATGCACGCGGGGAAGTACAGCGCCGGGACGGCGTTGCTGGCGCGGATCTGCAGCTTGTCCTCATGGAAGCGGTACATGTCGAAGGTGACGAACCGCTTCGCCCCGGACGTGCCGATGCCGATGAAGCCCATCACGCCGCCGACGTTCAAAAGCTCCATCGCGT
This sequence comes from Bacillota bacterium, assembly GCA_023416655.1. GTDB lineage: Bacteria > Bacillota > Clostridia > Christensenellales > Aristaeellaceae > JAEZHK01. The sequence continues at coordinate 5,127 of JAEZHK010000071.1, read as the reverse complement.
CGGGCGTGGCGGTCATCAGGATCTTGTCCACCCCTCCGCCCGGAAAGGAGGCTTTCGTTATCTCCACCTTGTCGCTGTGCAGCACCCCGTCCGCACCCCAGGCGACCGCCAGCGCGTCCCGGGCGTCTCGCCCAGAGTGGTTGACGGCGAAGACACGGCGCGCGCCGGCAAGCCGCGCAAGCCGGAGCGCGAACAGGCCGATCGGCCCGATGCCATAGACCAGCACGTCGTCGCCCAGCTCGATGCCCGTCACCTTGACGAGGTCGTAGGCCACGCCCAGCGGCTCGATGAGCGCCGCCTCGGCGTAGCGGAGGCCGGAAAATGGCACACAGGTTTCGCAGGGTACCACCATGAACTCCGCGAAGCCCATCGTCCCGACGCCCGAATTGAACATGGATCGCCCGGTCTTGTCCAGCTCCACCCTGCCGTCGCGTGAGCGGCTGGAAAACCGGTCGAAGGTGCCGCTCTCCAGGCACACGTCCTGCCCCGGCTTCACGTTTTGGACCGCGGAGCCGACCGCCTCCACCACGCCCGCGACCTCGTGGCCGATGGGCTGGGTTTCCTCTGCCTCCATCGCGATCCGGACGTCCGTGCCGCAAAGCCCGCACGCTTTCACCCTGACCAGCACGTCAAACATGCCCAGCGGCGGGACGGCGATCTCACGCACTTGAAAGTCCAGGGCTTTACGCACAAATACCGATTTCATAGCTCTACACCCTGTCCTTGTAGACGTCCGGCACGACGAGGCCTGGCTTTGAAAACCACTTGGGCGCATCCACCGCGGAGGTCAGCGCAATGTTGCCGTAGGGGTTGAACGCGCCGGTCCGCACGATGTACTTGGCGGCGCGCGAGACCGTGGCCATGAACTCAGCATAGGGCATCGTGGAGACCGGACAGCGGTCGCAGATCCTCTCAACCGCGTCATAAAGCGGCCGGTTGAACTCTTTCAGCTCCGCCGCCACCAGCACCTTCTCGTAGCAGAAGTCGCTGAGCACCAGGTCCAGCACCTGCAGGGTGGTGGGCACATCCTGCTCCAGCGCCAGGTCGATGCGCTGCTCGTCGGAGGGGATGGGAAACCCCGCGTCGCAGATCACCAGGGTGTCGCCGTGCCCCATGTCGGCGATGGCGGTCGACAGCTTCTTGTTGAGGATCCTTCCCAGCTTCACGTCAATTCGCCCCTTTCCGGTGTGGTCATGAAATTCGTCGTCAACGCCTGCGCCGCTTGTCGAGGAGCACCGCGAACACGATCAGAAGACCGATGACGATCTCCAGCACGAAGGAGTTGACACCCAAGAGGTTTCCGCCGTTTCGGAGCGTGGCCATGATCAGCGAGCCCAGCACCGTGCCGATGATCGAGCCCTCCGCGCCCATCAGCGACGCGCCGCCGATGACCGCTGCGGCGATGGCGTCCGTCTCGTAGCCCATGCCGCCGGTGGGCACGCCGTTACCAAGCCGCGCCGTCATCATAACGCCCGCGATGGCGCTCAAGAGCGCGCAGTAGATGTACACGCCGTAGGTGGTGGCGCGGATGTTGATGCCCGAAAGCCGCGCGGCCTCGGGGTTGGAGCCGAACGCGAAGATGTTGCGCCCAAAGGTGGTGTACCGGATGATGATGAACGAGGCCAGGATGATGATGAACCAGACGAGGCCCAGCATCGGGACGCCGAGGAAGGTGCTCTTGGCGAAGGTGACGAACGTCTTGGGAAGCCCCGAAATCATCCTTGCGTTGGTGATCAGCATAATGACGCCGCGGACGGCCGTCATGCAGCCCAGCGTCGCGATGAACGGGGGCACCTTGCCGTCGTGGATCATCGCGCCGTTGAACACGCCCACGAGCGTGGCGAGAAGCACCGACGCCACCACCGACAGGAAGATCGGCCAGCCCAACGTGCCCATGAAAATGGCACACAAAACGCCCGAAAGCCCGGCCGTCGCGCCCACCGAGAGCTCGATGCCCGCCGAGATGATGACGATGGTCATGCCGATGGCGATGACGCCGGAGATCGCCGTCTGGCGCACGAGGTTTTGCATGTTGCTCAGGGTCAGGAATTTGTCCGTAGCCAGCGAAATCGCAAAAAACATCAGAGCGAGGATGACGACCAGCAGCATGACCGTGGAGAAATTGAACCGTTTGCGGCCGGGCGCGGTGTTTTTGTTCACTGTTGTTCTCTCCTTTTCCAACGTGGTTTAGTCCGTGATGCCGGAGGCCAGCCGCACCAGCATTTCCTCGTCCATCCTGCCGTTTTTCGAATACTCGCCCCGGGGAATTTCCCGCATGATCCGGCCCTCGCTCATGACCGCGACGCGGTCCGAAAGGCCCATCACCTCCGGCAGGTACGACGAGATCACGACGATCGCCGCGCCCTCCTGCAGGAGCTGCTCGAACAGGCGGTAGATCTCCACCTTCGCGCCCACGTCGACGCCGACCGTCGGCTCGTCGAAGATGAAGATCCGGCTCTCGCAGGCGAGCCAGCGCGCCACGATCAGCTTCTGCTGGTTTCCGCCCGACAGGTTCATCGCCAGCTGCTTCACACTGGGCGTCTTGATTCGAAGCTGCCCGACGTACTTCTCTGAGCGCCGTGCTTCCTTCCGAAGGCTGATGAAGCCCGCCCGGCTGATCGCGGGATAGGAGGCGATGTTGATGTTGAACGACACGCTCAGGTTCATGGACAGGCCCTGCCGCTTCCGGTCCTCGGTCAGGAAGGCCACGCCGTGGCGAATCGAGGATTTGGGGCTTCGAATGCGCACTGTCCGCCCGTCAATCTTCACTTCGCCGCTTTGAAAATGATCTGCGCCGGTGACGCAGCGCATGACCTCGGTTCGCCCGCTGCCGACCAGCCCGTACAGGCCGAAGATTTCGCCCCGGCGCACCGTGAAGCTCACGTCCCGAAAGGCGCCGGGCCTGGTCAACCCCCGGACCTCCAGCGCGGCCTCGCCCGGCTGCGCCCGGCCAATATTGTACATGTCCTCCAGCTTCCGCCCGACCATCATGGCGATGAGCTGGTTTTCGTCGACGCTCGCGACTGGCACGGTGTCAATGTAGTGGCCGTCCTTGAGCACGGTCACCACGTCGCAGATGCGGAAAATCTCCTCCAGCCGGTGGGAGATGTAGATGATGCCGCAGCCGGCCTCCTTGAGTTTTCCGATCAGCCGGAAGAGCTGCTCCACCTCCTCGGTGGTCAGAAGCGCGGTCGGCTCGTCGAACACGATGACCCGCGCGTTGTCGCGCACGATCTTGGCGATGGCCACCATTTCCTGCATCGCCACGCTGAGTTTTTTAACCTCGACCGACGGGTCCACGTCGACGCCGACTTTTTTCAGCGTCTCGCGGGTTTCCCGGTACACCCGGGGCCAGTCGACCAGCCCCATGCGTTTGGGGAGCTTGCCTAAGAAGAAGTTTTCGCCCACCGAGAGGTGGGGCGCCATCATCACGTCCTGATAAACCACACCGATGCCCTTCGTCTGGGCGGCGGCAGGGTTTGCGATTTCGGTTTTCACGCCATCGATGAAGATTTCTCCGCCGTGGTCCGCCTGGTGCGCGCCGGTCAGCACCTTGATCAGCGTGGACTTGCCCGCGCCGTTCTCCCCCACCAGGCCGCAGATCTCTCCGGCCCGAACGGTGAACTGCACGCCGTCGAGCGCCTTGACGCCCGGAAATGTCTTGGAGATGTTATGAAGCCTTACGAGTTCCCTGCCTGCGGTTTCCATGGGCATTCCTCCCGCATAGTCCAATGCCGAGACGACGAAGATTGTATCAATTGGGTTGACTCAAGCGCCAGAACCGGGCCGGCACGGGAATCCCGTGCCGACCCAGCGCCTCGTTGGTTGTGTCTGTCCGCCGAAAAGGGCAGACTGGGCTGGTTATTTCTTCAATGTGGTGGGATCGAGGAGGCCCTGGACGGCCGGGTCTTTGAAGTTTTCCAGCGTCACGATGGTCGCGCCGGTGTCGACTTCCTTCGGGATATCCTTGCCGGAGAGCTTTTCCCAGGCAAAGTTGACGCCCTTGTAGCCCATGCCGAAGGGATCCTGCAGCACCAGCGCCTTCAGCGCGCCGCTCTCCACGCCCGCGATTTCCTCCGGATCGGAGTCAAACGCGATGCCGACGATCTTGGAAGACAGTTCCTGCTCGGTGATGACGCGGCAGACGCCGTCGCCGGTGATGTTGTTGCAGCCGAAGAGGCCGATCAGGTCCTCGTTGGCCGAGACCATGTCCTCCGCCGCGGCGATGGACTTGACCATGTCGTTGTCGGTGAAGCGGGTTTCAAGGATTTCCACGTCGGGCGCGATCTCCGCCAGCTTGTCGCGGAAGCCCGCTTCGCGGTTGATGAGCACCTGCACGCCGGCCATCGCGTTGACGAGGCCAACCTTGCCCTTGGGCTCGATGCCCAGCGCCTTCCAGCTCTTGACCATCTGCTCGGCCGCCAGGCCGCCGCCGACGTAGTTGTCGGTCGCGAGGAAGGCGTCATAGCAGTCGGCGTTCAGGCGGTTGTCGATGGTGATGACCGCGATGCCCTTCTCCTGGGCTTCCTGCAGCATCGGGATGGTGGCGTCGGACGAGGTGGACGCGATGACGATGGCGTCGGGCGCGGAGCTGACCACGTTCTCAAGGATCGAGACCTGCTCGTCGATGTCCGCTTCGGACGGCGGGCCGTAGGTGGTGACCTTCACGCGCTCGGGGTACTCGACGGCGTAGTTGTTCGCGCCGATGAGCACATACTGCCAGAAGTCAGAGGTGGTCGCCTTGATGATGACCGCGACATCAATGGGGCCCTCGGCCAGCGCGCTCACCGGAGCAAGCAAAAAGAGTACCACGAGGAGCAGTGCCAGTTTCTTCATAGTTCTACCTCCCTTATGATTTTTCCTTTCGGAAACGCAACCTTTTTTCAAGGGCAACAGCATGAACTGAAGTTCCTGCCGTTGCCAGGGAACGGGGCCGGATTGCCGGAATTCCTGCGGGAATTCCCGGGCGCAATCCGGACGGTCGGTGTTGATTCCCCGATTCGGCGCAACATTCCAAACCATTGGAATGTTGCGGTCGCGAAGCGACTTGGTTTCTAGGCTCAACATTCCAACTCGTTGGAATGTTGAGGTCGCTCCCCGAGCGACTTGGTTTCCCTTTGGGAAACC
>JAEZHK010000092.1 GCA_023416655.1 Bacillota bacterium | reverse complement strand
CGCTGTCCGCGCTTCTGACCCAGTCCAAGACCGTCGGCTTCATCGGCGGCCTTGAGATCCAGCCGATCAAGAACGGCGGTCAGGGCTTCGCGCAGGGCGTCGCCTACGTCGATCCTTCGATCAAGGTGCTGGCCCAGAACACCGGCAGCTTTGACGACGTCAACGCCGCCAAGGAGCTTGCCAAGTCCTTCATTGGCCAGGGCGCGGACGTCCTGTCCCCGATGGCCAACCAGGCTTCTCTGGGCGTCATGGAAGCGGCCCAGGAGAGCGGCACCGCCAAGGCGATCGGCTCCGGCCTCAACCAGGAGACCGTCGCGCCCGACGCCGCGGTCACCGCGATCGTGAAGGACACCTCCATCGCCTACGAGGCGGCCTACAAGGCCTACCTCGAAAAGAAGATCCCCAGCGAACCCATCAAGATGGGTGCCGCGCAGGGCGTCGTCTACATCGGCGAATACTACACCGCCGCCTCTGATGATGTGAAGGCCAAGCTCGCTGACATCTACGCCAAGCTGGCCGCCGGCGAAATCACCATCACGCTGCAGTAATCCAAGCAACAACCCCATGTTCCGGTCCGGCCGCACGTGGCGGCCGGACCGGATTTGACGCTATGAACCTTATCCATGCCAAAGGATGCGCGGGAACACCCGCAACCCCTTTCGCCGGGATCCGATGGTTTCCATCACAGGACCGACGGGCGTCATGCGTCGACGTTATTTTAAGCACTTGCGGGAGGGGATTCAATGGCCGCCAGCAGCCTGCTTGGCAAGCTCAAGTCCGGCTTGAAAAGCGTCTACTACCCGATCGCCGCGCTCGTCATTTCGCTTCTGATCGGAAGCGTCGTCATTTTATTGACGTCGAAGTCGAGCCCGGTTGAGGCGTATCAGGCGATGCTCAAGGGGGCGTTCGGCACGCCGCGCGCCTGGGACGAGACGTTCGTTAAGGCGATTCCGTTCATGTTCACGGCGCTCAGCTTTGCCATCGCAAGGCGGTGCGGCATCATCAACCTTGGCGCGGAGGGGCAGTTCAAGATCGGCGCGCTGGCGGCGACGCTGGTGGGCGTCAACTTCCAGGGCTTGCCGATGTGGATTCACCTTCCGATGGCCCTCGCGGCCGGCTTCCTCGGCGGCGCGTTCTATGGCCTGATCGTGGGTGTTCTCAAAATCCGCTTCGGCGCGAGCGAGCTGATCACCACGATCATGCTCAACTACGTGGCGTCGCAGATTCTGGACTTCTCGGTCAACGGGCCGATGAAGGACAGCGCCAGCAGCTCCTATCCGCAGAGCGCCCAGATGTTTGAAAGCGCCATTCTGCCCAAGCTCTTTGGTGGTACGTCCCGGCTGCACTGGGGATTGGTGCTGGTGATCGTGATGATCGTCTTCTACTATTTCTTCCTGTGGAAGACCACCAAGGGCTTTGAGATGCGCGTGGTGGGCCTCAACCCCAGCGCGGGCGCATACGCAGGCATGAGCATCCAGAAGTCGAGCCTGCTGGCGATGCTGCTGGCGGGCGGCTTTGCGGGCCTTGGCGGCTGCGTGGAGATCATCGCGGTGCAGTTCCGGCTGATGCTGACCTCATTCTCCATCTCCTACGGCTTTACCGGCATTGCGGTGGCGCTGATGGGCAACAACAACCCCGTCGGCATCTTCCTGTCGGGCATCCTGTTCGGCGGGCTGCAGTCCGGCTCGCTCAAGATGCAGACATTGACGGACGTCAGCTCCTCCGTGGTCCTGGTCGTGCAGGCGCTGATCATCCTCTTCATCGCGGGCCGAGCGATGTTCGTGTGGAAGAAAAAGTCCAAGGCGGTCAACGTCAAAGGCCCTTCCGATCCCACGAAGCCCATCGTGGACGTGGACGCGGGAGGTGAGCCGGTATGAACATTTTGATCAGCTTTCTCTCCTCCATGATCATGCTGTCCACGCCGACATTGATCGCGGCGCTGGGCATCGTGTTCAGCGAGCGCGCGGGCATCGTCAACATCGGCACCGAGGGCATGATGCTGATGGGCGCGCTGGCGGGCGTCATCGGATCGCTTCTGACCGGCAGCGTCTGGCTGGGCGCGCTGATCGCGATGCTCGTCGCGATGCTGTTCGCGGCCATCTTCGGGTACTTCACGGTCGTCGTCAAGGCGGACCAGACCGTCATCGGCACCGGCATGAACATCCTCGCGGCGGGCCTGACGATCACGGTCAACCGCGCGTTCTTCGGTGCTTCCACCAGCCCGCCGAAGATCGACGTATTCGGGAAAGCCCCGATCCCGCTGCTCTCGGACATCCCCCTCTTGGGTCCGGTGCTATTCAGCCAGCCCCTTCCGGTGTACATCGCGTTCCTCCTGGTACCGGTGGCCTGGTTTGTGATGTTCCGCACCAACACGGGGCTCAAGCTCCGCGCGGTGGGTGAGAACCCCAGGGCCTGTGACACCGTGGGCATCAATGTGGCTGGAACCCGCTTCATGAGCATCCTGTACTCCGGCCTCATGGCCGGCTTCGCCGGGGCGTTCGTGTCGATGGGGCAGATGTCCTTCTTCACCGAGAACATGATCGCCGGCGGCGGCTTCATGGCGCTGGCCGCGGTGGTGTTCGGCAATTACACGCCCGTGGGCGTGATGGGCGCGGCGCTGGTCTTCGGCGCAAGCAACGCGCTCAAGTTCCTGCTCCAGGCGCTCAACACCGGCATCCCCTCGCAGTTCCTCGTGATGCTGCCCTATATCATCACGATTCTGGCGCTCTGCGGTCTGATCCGGCGCAGCAACAAACCCGCATCCAGCGCTGTCCCGTACGTGAAGGAATAGGAGGGAGCGTCATGGCACTACTGGAAATGCGTCATGTGACCAAGCGGTTCGGCCCGGTCGTCGCCAACAGCGACGTGAACCTCACCGTCGAGCGCGGCGAAGTGCACGCGCTCCTGGGCGAGAACGGCGCGGGCAAGTCCACGCTGATGAACATCCTCTACGGGATGTACGCGCAGAGCGAGGGCGAGGTCATCTACAACGGCAAACCCGTCTGCATCCGCGACCCGAAGCAGGCCATCGAGCTGGGCATCGGCATGGTCCATCAGCACTTCATGCTGATCCCGGCGCTCAGCGCCATCGAAAACGTCGTGCTGGGCTATGCGGGCAACAGCGAAGTATTGGACCTGAAGGCGGCCGCCGAGCGCTTCACCCAGATGGCGGCGCGCTACAACATGAACATCGACCCCTGGTGCAAGGTGGAGCAGCTGTCCGTAGGTCAGCAGCAGCGCCTGGAGATTCTTAAGGCGCTCTACCGGAACGTGGAGCTTCTGATCCTGGACGAACCTACGGCGGTTCTGACGCCGCAGGAGGTCGAAGGGCTCTTCGAGATGATCCGGCAGCTGACCCATGAGGGCAAGACGGTCATTTTTATCAGCCACAAGCTCAATGAGATCATGACCATCTGCGACCGCTGCACGGTGCTCCGGCTCGGCAAGGTCGCGGCCGCGGGCATCCCGATCAAGGAGATCACCGACAAGAAGCAGCTGGCGGCCCTGATGGTCGGCAAGAGCGTGGACCTGGTGGTCAAGAAGAAGGCGGCCACCCCCGGCAAGCCGGTTCTCAAGGTGGAGCATCTCTCCTGCCTGAGCGTCCGACACCTGCCGGCGGTTCATGATGTTTCGTTTGAACTGAAGGCGGGCGAGATCCTTTCGATCTGCGGCGTGGACGGCAACGGCCAGTCGGAGCTTGTGAAGGCGATCTGCGGGCTCTTGAGGCCCACCGGCGGCAAAATTCTGATCGACGGCGCGGACGTGGCGGGGAAGCCGCCCCGCGAGGTTTTGAAGCGCGGCGTGTCCCACATCCCGGAGGACCGTCACAAGATGGGCATGGTCGCCCGGATGAACATTCGCGAGAACCTGACGCTGATGAGCTACGACCAGAGCCCGTTCTCATCCCGGGGCGTGCTGCGCTGGCGCTGGATCGACAAGCATTCCGCGGAGCTCTGCGCGCGCTACAACGTCAAGACGCCCAGCGTTTCGGAATTCGCGGGCAACCTGTCGGGCGGCAACCAGCAGAAGTTCGTGGTCGGGCGCGAGCTGGACAGGAAGCCGAAGCTGCTCGTGGCGGTACATCCGTCCCGCGGCCTTGACATCGGCGCCACCAAGTACATCCAGTCACGCATCGTCGAGGAGCGCGACCGCGGCGCGGCGGTGCTGCTGGTTTCCACGGAACTGGACGAGATCCTCGAGATGTCCGACCGGATACTGGTCATCTACGAGGGCGAGGTCATGGGCATCGTGGATCAGAAGGACGCGGACCGCAACCGCCTGGGCCTGATGATGGCCGGTGAGCGGGCGCGCGCCTAAACCCCTGATTCCAAAGCAAGGCGGGCAGGTTGAACCCTGTCCGCTCTTTTTTTTGAAATTGACGCTGGTCGCGTTGCGGGGAACCGCCTATGATATGTCGCGGGTTACGGCGCGGAAAACGCCGACGCGCAGCGCGTCGCGGTGTACGACCTGAAGGGAGTGGAACTCTTCAGCTTCGGCAGACTGGATGCAACAGATGTTGGCTCACGCAGATCTCTCCCAACGCGTTGAAAAACCATTGTGGTTTTCAACGCCACGTATTTTGCACGGCCGCGCTTGACAGGGCGCGGCCGCATGCATTATAAAAGATGCAATATGCTTTTTCGGAGGGGATCCCCATCGACGTAACTTTCTTTGACGGCGCATTTGGCACCTACTACCGCGCGTTGACCGGCGTCCGCCAGCCCTGCGAGATGGCGAACCTCTCCGATCCTTCGTTGGTCTGTGAGATCCACCGTGCCTACGTGGAGGCGGGCGCGAACGCCGTCAAAACCAACACGTTTGCGGCGAGCCTTGGCACGATGGCCGCGGATACGCTCGAAAGGGTGCTCGCGGCGGGTGTCCGGCTGGCGGTAGAGGCGGCGGGCGACCGGGCGCAGGTGTTTGGCGACATGGGACCCGTCGCTTCCGCCGACCGGGACGCGGCCGAAGATTATCTCTTCCTCGCGCAGGCCTTTGCCCGGTTGGGGCTAACACGCTTCCTGTTTGAGACGATGGACGAATTCGATCCGCTGGTTCCGGCCATCCGATGGATTCGCGGGCAGGTTCCGGGCGCGGTGGTCGCGGTGTCCTTCGCCGCCTCTCAGGACGGCTACACCGGCGCTGGGCTTTTCTACCGCGACCTCATCCGGGCGGCCCGAGCGGAGGGCGTGGATTTCACAGGGCTCAACTGCGTCTCCGGCCCCGCTCACATGCTGGGCCTGATCAAAAAACTCGACCTGTCCCGTGGAGACATCCTGGCCATGCCCAACGCGGGCTACCCGGCGCGGGTTAACGGGCGGCTTCTGTACGAGGACAACCCCGGCTACTTCGCCGAGAAGCTTTTGGAGATGAAGCGGCTGGGCGTGCGCGTGCTGGGCGGCTGCTGCGGCACCACGCCGGAGCACATCCGTCGCGCGGTCGCCCGCTGCGAAGGCGCGACGCTTTCCATCCCCGCCGAAGCGCGAACGCCAGAGAAGACGGATTCTCCGGTCGTGATCAGCCCGCTCGCGGAAAAACTCTCCCGCGGGCCCGTGGCGCTGGTGGAAGTCGATCCGCCGGTGGATGCCGACACCGGTCATCTGCTGGAGGCGGCGCGGCGCCTGAAGCGCGCGGGCACGGACGCACTGACACTGGCGGATTCGCCGCTGGCGCGCGCGAGGGCGGACAGCCTCATGATGGCGGCGCTCGCGATCCGGGAGACGGGCGTCGACGCGATCCCACACCTGACCTGCCGCGATCGCAACCGCATCGCCATGCGCGGCGCGCTGCTGGCCGCCCACGCGCTGGGGGTGCGCGGCGCGCTGGCGGTCACCGGGGACCCGATCCCCGGCGCGGCCCACGGACCGGACGAGACCGCCGCCGCCGACAAGGGCGTGTTCAATTTCAACTCCTACACGCTGATCGACTTCATCCGGGGTATGAATCAGGGTCCGCTGCAGAGCGCGCCGCTGTTCATCCTGGCCGCGCTCAACGTCAGCGCGCAGAATTTCGACGCGGAGCTCAGGCGCGCGGAGAAGAAGCTCGACCGGGGCGCTGGCGGCTTCATCACCCAGTCGATCTTCAGCCCCGAGGGCGTCAAAAACCTTCGCCGCGCCCGGGAGGCGCTGGGCGCGCCGGTGATTGCGGGCATCATGCCGGTGGCGAGTTACAAAAACGCCGTGTTCTTAAACAGCGAGGTGCCGGGGGTCTCGATCCCAAAGGATTTCGTCGACAGCCTCGAGGGCCAGCCAAGGGATGTTGTGACCGCGCGCACGCTCGCCTTCTCAAGCGAACTGATCGGGGAAGCGCGGCCCTTCTGCGCCGGTTTCAGCCTGATGACGCCGCTGAAGCGCGTGGACCTGGCGGAGGCGCTGCTCAAAATGGTCAAAGGGGGAACCTGAAATGGTCATCATCGGGGAAAAGCTCAACAGCTCCATTCCGTCCACGTTGAAGAAGCTGAAGGAGCGAGACGACCAGGCGGTCATCCGGCTCATGAAGGCGCAGCAGGACGCGGGCGCGGACTTTCTGGACCTGAACGCCGCGCTGCTCGGGGAAGAGGAACTCCCCATGCTCACCCACCTGGTCGAACTCGCGCTGGAGCATACCGGCTGCGGGATCGCGCTCGATTCGCCGAACGCGAAGGTGCTTTTGAGCGCGGCGGAGGCGGTGAAGGGCAGGCCGCTGATCTTCAATTCCGTCACCGCCTGCGAGCGGATCGACGAAGTCCTGCCCGCCGCGGCCGAAATGAAAGCGGGCATTGTCGCGCTGCCGATGAAAAAGCGCATGCCGGAGGGCGCGCGGGAGCGGGCGGACATCGCGGAGGAATTGATCGCACGTTTGACCTACGCGGGCGTTCGGGAAGAGGACATCTACATCGACTGCATCGTGGAGGCACTGTCCGCCGGGGACGAGAAGTCGCGTGACGCGCTGGACGCGATCCGCATGATACGCTCGGCCCACCCATTGGTTCACCTGACCGGCGGCATCTCCAACGTGTCCTTCGGCCTGCCGGGGCGCACGCAGGTGGCGGCCACCTTCCTCGCCATGGCGATCGCCGAGGGGCTGGACAGCGCGATCCTGGACATCACGTCGCCCGCGATCAAAGCCACCCTCATGGCCGCGCTGGCGCTGAATGGCGAAGACGAATTCTGCATGGACTACATCCGCTTCTCGCGCGAAGCTGCAAAAGCCTGATGGATGAATTTCACCCGCCCGGCCATGCCGCTGCCTCCTTGTCTGGGGCCGTCCGGTTCGCGTCGGGTGGATTTTATAAATAATTCTCACTTCTCGCTGTCCTTCAAAAAGAATACCGGCATGTCGCCGGAGCCGTACAGGATTTCCACAAGCGAGCGTTGAATAACCACGATGGTAGACTGAGTGAGCCATGAGATGTTAAGCAGGCCCCCTTCGCCGTCGAAGCAGCGAAGGGGGTTTGATTATTTTCTGGGTTCGGTCTTCTGATGCTCGGCCTCGTCCCGGATCTCGCCGCGCATATTGTCAAGGCCCGCGCGGCGGCGCTCGTTTTTCGCGGCGAGCGCCTGTTTCGTCTTCGGATCGTCCGTCTTTGCAATCATCTCGTCCGCCGCTTCCATGTTCTGGATCGTCCGGTTGATGTTCCGCTGGATCTTTTTGACGTTGTCCCTTCGGTCGTCGGGTTTGGCTTTCACGCTCATTCCTCCTTTTCGTTGCTTTATCGTTCCCTCAGCCGCGCGCGATATACAAACCCGTCTTTTGAAAGCGTTCCGAAAATCCATGCGTCGTCCGTTGGAATATTGTGCAAAGGCTTTCCTGTTTATGGTATACTTGAAAAAGACGGTTCGAGGGATCCTTCGCAATGCCGCCATGCCCATTGCGCAACGTGAAGTACAAAGGAACGGGAGTGCTCGTAAGATGCGTAAAAGGCTTGCTCTTTTCATCGCTTTCATGCTTTCGATGGCGCTGTGGACGACCGGCCTTTCGGCAGACCCCATTCATACTGCCTTGATGGAGAGCGCTTTGGCGGAAGCGCAGGCAGACGGCGCGCCGAAAAGCGAGTCCGGCCAAGCGGATGCTGAACCTGCCCAACAGCCCGACGGTGCGCCGGAGGCGAAGGCTTCGGACGCGCCGCCGCCTTCCGAAGAAGTCCCCACGCAGACGGAAATGCCCGAAGCGCACACCGAAAGCCCCGCGCAGGAAACGCCCGGGGCTGAAGCCTCGCCCGAGCCTACGCTGTCACCGTCCGAATCAAACTCTGAATCGCCAACCCCCATGCCGACGCCGACATCTTCTGAGGCACCTGCCGATGCACCTTCAGACGCGCCTGCGCAATCGCCAACCATCATCCCTTCCGAAACGCCAACACCGACGGAGGATGCGCCCGCCGGAGCCTGTCAGGTGTCGCCCGCGGTAGCGGTATACATGCTGGGCAGCCTCGAGCCGCTTACGTTTTCGATCACGCCGCACGGCGCGCCCTTCATTGGGATCGACGGTTTTGAATCCGCTTACGCGGACGGCGTCGTCACGATTCCTCAGGAGGCGATTGATTCGCTGGGCGAAGGGGATCACATTCTCAAGTTCCTGTTTGAAAACGATAAATGCGTCGATGTGAAGCTGAAGATCGTCGCCGCCCAATTGGCAACGAAGGGTTCGGTTGACGTCCTGATCATCGACAATAAGATCGTCAATGCATCCATAGACGATACCAAAACGACCTGGACCTGGAACGCGGCCACGTCCACGCTGACGCTGGACGGATACGATGGAGGCAAAATCCAGGCGTCGAGATCGGGGGCGCTTACGGTCGTCACGGCATCGAGCTCCGTGAATACCATCACGTCTTCGGACGAAGGTTCGCTTCGCTCCGACAACGGCCTGATCCTGAAGGGCAGCGGCACGCTGAACGTAATCAACGACACGGAGAACGCCGTCGTCTGCAACGACACGATCCATATCGAGGGCGGGACCGTTCGCGCCCGCGGCAAAAAACGCGCATTTTACTCGAAACAGGGCGAAATCCGAGTGAGCGGTGGCAAGGTCGAGGTTGTGCATGCAAACCGACAGGGCGACGGCTTTTCCGCAATGGGTTCCACAAAGTTGAGTGGCGGGTCGATTTCCGTCGAGGGCGCGGAAACGGCGTTTGGCTCGCTGGTCGTAAATGGCGGATCGGTCACAATCCGGAATTGCGAGACCGGCATAAGCGGCGGCCTTTCCGCCTCGGGCGGCGAAATAACCATCAAGGACGTTGCCGAGACCGCCGCCGTGAGCGGGCAGGACATGCGCTTCACGGGCTGTACGCTGAGCATCCGCGACTGCGGGGAGTATGGCCTCAATGCCGGCGGCGGCCTGACCATCGGGAAGGGCGCAAACTTCAAGATCGAGGCGAAGAAGTTCGCGCTGTACGCGCCGGGCAGGGCCGGGACGATCAGCATCGAAAAAGGCGCGAACCTGGACCTGAGCGGCGGGGAAGGCGCGCTGAGCGGCGGCAAGGTGGTGATCGGCGGGAAGGCGTATACCGGCGCGTACAACCATCTCGTCATCCAAAATGGCGTAATCGTCCGGAAAGAAAACGCGATGCAGAGCCTCGCGATCGGGGGGCAGCCTTATGGTGTGTCCAAACTGTCGAATGATCTCGTAGGCGACGGCTGGGAATGGGCCGCGGCAACCAGAACGCTGACGCTGAACGGATACGACGGCCCGGCGGTCGGCGCGGTTGGCAGCCCGATCACCCTGTCGCTCATAGGCGAGAACAAGATTCGAGGCGGCCTCACGGTATCGGGTGCTGTCGTCACAGGCGGCGGGTCATTGACTGCCTCACGCGTCGTCGGCAAGGCGGACTTCGTTGTCCAATCCGGGACGGTGAGCGCGGCGCAGATCAGCTTGGGCGGGGGATTCACGGTGTCCGGCGGCGCTGTCATATTGTCGGGCGACAGCGGGGGACCGGCGGTGGAGTGCGGGAACCTCAGTCTGACGGGCGGTGGGCTGACACTGTCCTCCCCGGACGGTTCGCAACCCGCGGGCATCCGCGCTTTGGGTGCGGCCTCCTTCCGGGGTGGCGCGTTGACCGTCCGAAACTTCGGGGATTGCCTCATCGCGGCGGGCGACGTGTCCATCAGCGGCGGATCGATTTCGATTGACAACACGGGATCGGGCATCACGTCCGGCAAGACCCTCAAGGCGACGGGCGGCAGCGTTTCCATAAAGACGAACCTGGGCGCCATGACCGCGAAAAACATCGCGATCAGTGGGAAGCCGACCCTGCGCCTGGAATCCACAACGCTCACCGCGTTCAACGCGAAGACTGTGAAAATCGCGGGCAAGGTTTACGCCCCACGCTATCCCGGCGTGATCATCGAGGGCGGAAAGCTTGTTGAGGGCTACAAGCTGCTGCCTGATCTGGTCATCGGCGACCGCGAACTCACCATGAAGGAATTGAACGCGGGCGACCAATCGGGGGACGGCTGGTCCTGGAGCGCGAAAAAGAATGCGCTGACGCTTTCCGGATACCATGGCAAGGGAATCTGGATCAACCGGAACCTCACCGTGACGTTGGCCCCAGGCACGTCGAGTAGCGGCAACGCCGACTACGGCGGCGGGGAGGCCGCGATCTATTCCACAGAGGACCTGGCACTGACCGGCTCCGGCCGGTGGAGCGGCGGACTGCTCAGTGAGAGAAGGCTTAGGATCTCAGGAAGCCCACACATCTCCGCAAGCGTCATCCGGTCCCCCGGAGGCGTCTCAATTCTTGGAGGCCGGATCGATGTGTCCGGCGGCATCGAGGCGGAAAACGGGAATGTCCTGATCGAGAGCAGCAGCGTGACGGCCGGGCGCGTAAGCGGTGCGCGCGTCGAGCTGCGCAAGTCATCCCTGACCACGGCGGAAAAAGGAAGCGCGGGCGACCCGGACCTGAAGGGCGAAAGGGGCTTGACCATTTCCTCAAGCATCGTGTTCTGCACGCGGTTCGGCGCTTCGAGCGGAAAGGTCAAGCTGTCCGGTTCCCCGGTCTTCCTACGCGGATCGGGCAGTGGCAGGGAGGTCTGGATGCTCGCCCAGAGCGCCTCGATTTCCCGCGACATGACGGTGCCGCTGGGAAAGGACTGCCTCGTGCCCGCGGGGCGGACGCTCTCCATCGCGAAGGGGAAGCGACTCTACGTACTGGGCAGCCTCGTCGTGAATGGCGCGTTGAAAGGCACTGTGGTCAGCCGAAACGCGGCCAGTGGCGTGAACATTCTGGGCAGTGCGCAGGTTGCGAAGGGCAGGAGCGTCCGGCTTTCCGCGCAGGTCCTTCCGGCTGTTCCGGGCGGGCAGGCCGACCAGGCGGTGGCGTGGTCGAGCGACAGCCCGAAGCTGTTGAACGTCAGTGACAACGGCGTTGTCACCGCGACCGCGCTTTCAAAGCCCGGCGACAAAGCCAACATCACCTGCCGCGCGCTGGATGGCACCGGCGTAGAGGAAACGCTGCGGATGACCGTCACCGTGCCGGTCACAAAGCTCGAAATCCTGCGAAGCGGCGCTCCGGCTGCGCGGCTGAATGTGTCAAGAAATGAAGGACCGTTGGCGCTGGATGTGCGCATTGAGCCGGAAGCCGCGTCGCACATCGTTCGGTGGACGTCTTCCAGCCCCACCGTTGCATCCGTCGATCCGGAAACCGGCGTGGTGCGGCTTTTAAAGAAGGGGACCGTGACCATAAGGTGTACCGCTATGGATGGGACAAACGCCGCGGCGCTTGTCAAGCTGACCGTGAACTAAAGGGGGAGTATGTATGAAAAAGGCATTCATCGTCACCGGCGGCGCGAACGGGATCGGCCGCGCGATCGTGGAAGCGGTGGTGGGAGAGGGCGGGCTTGCGCTGGTCATCGATCCCGACGAAGCATCCGGCGCGATGCTGAAGGCGCGGTATTCGCCGGAACAGTTCCGCTTCTTCGCGGGGGATATCTCGGACAGGGCGATGCTGGAGGACTTCGTTCCCCGGGCGGCGGCGGCGGCGGGGGAGATCGGCGCGCTCATCAACAACGCCTGTTTCTCGCTGGGCGGGCTGCAGAGCTGCGGATACGAGGACTTTGAGAAGGTGCTCCGGGTCGGCGTGGTCGCGCCGTTTTACCTGAGTAAACTGCTGATGCCGCACTTTGCAAAGGGTGCAGCCATTGTCAACATCGCCTCCACACGGGCGTTTATGTCCCAGCCGGACACCGAAAGCTATTCCGCCGCGAAAGGCGGCATCCTGGCGCTTACCCACGCGATGAGCGCGACGCTCGCCGGACGCGTCCGGGTCAACGCTATCAGCCCCGGCTGGATCGACACAGGCGCATACCAGCACGAGGAGGGCTATGTACCTTCCTACTCGGTGGGCGATCTTAAGCAGCACCCGGCGGGCCGCGTGGGGCGTCCGGAGGACATCGCGCGGATGGCGCTGTACCTGTGCTCCGGCGCCGCCGGGTTCATCGACGGCGAGAACATCACCATCGACGGCGGCATGACCAAGCTCATGATCTACCACAACGATTTCGGCTGGAAGCTGGAATCCTAGAAAGAATTTGCCCATCCATGCACGAAGCGCCCGAGAGGTTCTCGGGTGCTTCATTGACAGAATACATTGGTGGCCTTTTCGATGAGCGTCTGTGGTATCATTCGTCAAACTTCAGATTTCCCCGGCATCCAGAAGCGGGGTCTCCGCAGCCTCCGCCCGGATGACCTTTATATAGCACGGGGAATCATGGGCGTCTGGACGGAGGAGCGATTCGATGTCCATCAGGTGCTTGCGGAGCGCTTCTTCGGACACCCCGTCCGGGGCGTAAGCCGTGTAGAGGAAGCGTCTCGTCTGCCCGGTTATCGCGGTGCGTTGGTCGGGCCCCCGGAGCATGCTGGAGAGGATGCCCTCCTGGTCTGCGATGAAATGATCTCCTGAGACGCAGGTTACGTCCTTGCGGCCCAGCGCGGTGTAGCCCTCGGCGCCGTTCGAAACCATCGACCGGATTGGGAGCCGGACCGCGTCCAGATCGTGCCCGGCTGTCAGGATCCCGTTTTTCAGTTCGGCCATGAACATCGCCGAAACCGGGGGCAGCGCGCCCGGGATCGCCTTTTCCCGTGCGACCGACTCCAGCTGCAACAGTACATGATACGTATACCCGAACGCCTTGTAATACGCCACATAGGGGCGCAATCCTTCGAGTTCCTTCAGCGCATCCCGGGTAAATTGGCCGTATTTTTCCCGGAGCTCTCTTTCGATTTGAATCTTTGTCGCTTTCAAGCGTTCCTCCTGAAAGCCCGCGAAAGCGTCCACGATGAGAAGACCGATGGCATAGCCCCGAGTCATGATCTGGTCTGAACGCATTTTGCCGCATCTCCTTTCAAATCCGCATCCATGCGGCGGCCGCCGATCCCGATCAGGACCATGCCGGAAACGACCATCAGCCCGCCCAACCATTGCCTCGGGTTCGCCTGTTCGCCCAAAACGAGGACGGACAGGATCAGCGACGAAAACGGCATCATGCCGGAAAAAGCCGCCGCCGTGAACGCGCTCGACCGCTTAATCCCCGCGTACCAGAAGACAAAGGCCAGCGCGGTGACAAACACGCCGTACCATGCGAGGGCCACCCATTCCCGCGCGCCGATCGCGGCCAGGCGGCTGACGGGGCTTTCATAGAGCGCGGGAACGATGGAGAGCGCCAGCGCGACCGCCGACACCAGCGCCGTCTGTACGAGCGGATGGACGGGTTCGCGCCTGCCCGGCGCGGCGGAGAAACGGGACAGGACGTTGAAGGCAGACTCGCACCCCGCCGCGCACAACACCAGGGCGTTTCCCGGCAGGTGATCCGGAGTAAAACCGGACCCGGCGCTTAAAAGTCCCTGAATCAGAAGCACGCCGAGCACGGTCAATAGGATTCCCGACACTTTCCGAATGTCGGGCGCTTCCTTCAGGACGGCCGTGGCCAGGATTGCCGTGATGGCGGGCGTCGCGCCGGTCAGGATGCCAGCCTCGACGGAGGAGGTGTGTGTAAGGCCCGTCAGGAGAAACAGCCGGAACAGGAAGATCCCAAACAGCGCCTGCCCAAAGAGCCGGAAGCAATCCGCCGCTTTCATCCCGCGAAGGGCGGCGAAGAGCCTTTTGCCGCACACCGGGATCAGAACGACGAGGGCCAGGAAAAGGCTGACGGCGGTGATCGTAAACGTCCCAAGCTTTCCCGCGACAAACCGCGCGGCCACTACGCTGGTCCCGGCCAGAAAAAACGCCAGGAACAGCGAGGCGGGACCTTTCAAACCGTTCAAATGATTTTCCTCCCGATGGCTTGCGTTCCGTCTGAGGCGTGGTATAATCATACCCGAAGGACTGGTCTGGGTAAATAACCAGTTCAAAGGCAGTTTGACAAGACCAGTTGGAGGCGCGTATGTGGGGGATCGAACTCGACCGGGCGGGCGGCCCGCCGCTGAAGCGGCAGGTGTACGAGGCGCTCCGGGACCGCATTCTGTGCGGACAAATCGCGGCGGGCGAAGCGCTGCCCTCCACGCGGGAGCTATCGAAGGCGCTGAACGTCTCCCGCAGCACGGCGGTAGAAGCCTATGAAATGCTGACCTGCGAAGGGTATGTGCTGAGCAGCCAGGGCGCGCCCACGCGGGTGGCGGATGGGCTGTGCGTCGTGCGCCAGCCCATCCCGAAGCCCAGGGCCAGAACGCCGCGTCCGGAGGTGAAAGCCGACTTTAGGACCGGTCAGCCGGACCTGAACCAGTTTCCGCTGTTTCTGTGGCGTCAGTGCCTGGGCAGAGCGGCGGAATCACTGCCGCTGAAGCGGTACGGGTACGGGGGGCCGGAGGGGCTTCCGGGGTTGAGGGCGGAGATCTCCGCCTGGCTTCTGAGGAGCCGCGGGCTTCAAGCGCCGCCGGATGATATCTTCATCACCGCCGGGGCGACCCACGCGCTGCACGTGCTGGCGGACCTCCTCTGCTCGGGCGCGAGGCCGGTGCTGTTTGAAGATCCCTGCAACGCCAACATGCTGGAGACCTTCCTGAGGAGGGGCTGCGCGGTGATTCCCGTCCCGGCGGACGGGCAGGGCATGCGGACGGAATGCCTGAAAGCCGGGACGAACGCTGGCGCGGTCTACGTGACGCCCTCGCACCAGTTCCCGCTGGGCGGCATATTGCCCGCGCCCAGGCGGGCTGCGCTGATCCGCTTCGCGCAGGAAAACGACCTGTACGTCATCGAGGACGACTACGACAGCGAATTCCGGTACGCGGGCGACCCCGTCGCGCCGCTGCACGCGATGGACCCGCAGCGCGTCATCTACGTCGGGACGTTCAGCAAGGTGCTCTTTCCGGCGCTTCGGATCGGCTACGCGATCCTGCCGGAGCGGCTGCAAAGCGAGTGGCGCGCGCTGCGCACCCATACGGACGTGCAGAACCCGCCGTTCGAGCAGGCAGCGCTGGAGGAGCTTCTGCGAACGCGCAAGCTGGACAGGCACCTGATCAAGATGCGGAAGCTGTACGGGCAGAGGCGGCAGGCGCTCCTCGAGGCGATGAAGCGGCATTTCGGGGATGTATGGACTGCGTGCGGCGACGCGGCAGGGCTGCACATCGCCATCGATTTTCCCGGCATGGACTTTGGCGAAGCGTTTGCCGAAGCGTGCAGGCAGCGCGGCGTCTCGGTTACCCCGCTGGAGAGGCACTGCATCGCGAAAGGCGCGCACCGCGGCAAACTCGTACTGGGCTATGGGCATCTGGAGCCGGAACGGATGGATGCCACCGTAGGGCTGCTGGCGGATGCTGTCCGGGAACTGAACCCTATGGAAAAGGACCATTAAGCGAAATCTGATCAAAACCCTGCATGGAAAGGCCCGGCGGCTGAACCGTCCGGGCTTTTCTTGCTTAATGTCTTCTAGTCTCAGACTTCCTCGATTGTGACCCGGACGACGTCCCCCGGCTGCTTACCGATCGCGCTCCGGATGTCCTTCCGGACGCCGATGATGTGGCCGGGCGTGCCCATCCGGACCAGGCTGCCATCGTAGGGCAAGCCGTCGAACGTGGCGTGCACCTTGGCCCGGCCTTTGCCGAACTCCGCCCGGACGTCGTATGGGAATTCCACGTATGCGCCGTCGATGTCCGACACCTTCATGAGCACCGCGTCAAACTCATACCGCTTCATACCCATCGCTCCTGCACGAACGCGCTCAATGACTGCGAAGCAAACCAATATTCTTCCGCACACCTGATCAATTGCCGCCTGTGAAGTAGGCAGAAATGTAGCGAAAAGCCCTTGAACACGCAATGTTTCAAGGGCTTTTTGATTGGTCTGGGTGAGAGGATTTGAACCTCCGGCCTCTTGAACCCCATTCAAGCACGCTACCAAGCTGCGCCACACCCAGATGCAACGTCGTATATTTTAGCATGTTCCGGCCCTCTTGTCAATATAAAAATGTACCGCGGTATGTTAACTTGAAATGTCTGGGAGCGGCGAGCGAAGCTGCCAGCGAACGACCGGCACTTTCCGATCGTAAGGCGCGCGACGGAAGTTCGGGTACGGAATAAAGCGTGCCGCCGACGCCGATGCTTGTTTCGTGCGAAAGAC
Source organism: Bacillota bacterium (assembly GCA_023416655.1). GTDB lineage: Bacteria > Bacillota > Clostridia > Christensenellales > Aristaeellaceae > JAEZHK01. Next base: position 12,918 of record JAEZHK010000092.1, on the reverse strand, counting down.
TTTGAAATGGCGCGCATTCCGGGCAATAATCTTACCAGCATAGCCTTTGCGCCGGGCGGAGAATTTATGCCGGGATGCTTTGAAGGAGGTCAAAACGCATGGATGGTTGGAAAAAACAGGCAATCCGGCGCTCGTTTGGCTGGATACTGTCGCTCCTGGTGCTGGCGGGGGCGCTGTCTCCGCAGGCTCAAAAGCTCTCGGCGCTTCCCGACGCGATCCGCCTGACGAAAGGAGAATCGACCAAGCTCGAACTTCTCCAACCGATGGCGCTGTCCATTGAGGAGAGCGGCGAGGAGGTTCTGTCCTCGACGGACGAGCGCCTTTTGGACGCGGATGGAGACCGCGTCACGCTGACCGGCGAAAATGCCGGCGATGCGCATTTGGTGGTCAGCTTCCTTGGCGTGCCGGTCAAGCGCGTCAACGTCAACGTGCAGCCGACGCGGCTGGTCGTCCCTGGCGGGCAGGCCATCGGCGTGGCGCTTGAAATGGCCGGAGTCCTGGTGGTGGGGGCTTCCGACATCGGGCAGACGGTCAGCCCGGCCCGCAAGGCGGGCATCCGCGCGGGCGATAGGATCCTGGCCGTGGGCAGCACCGCGATCACGAGCGCGCAGCACCTGTCCGATCTGATCAAGGACGGCGACGAGGCCAAGCTTCAGGTGCTGAGGGGTGACGAAAAACTGAGCGTCCCGGTCAAGCCTGTCCGGGACGGTGAAGATGGCGCGTACCGGCTGGGCATTTGGGTCCGGGACAGTACTGCGGGCGTCGGGACCCTTTCGTTTTATGATCCGAAGTCCGGCATGTATGGCGCGCTGGGGCATGCGATCACCGACGTGGACACCGGCTCCATGCTCACGGTGGGCGAGGGCGCGATTTATGAAAGCCGCGTCGTGGACATCCTAAGGTCCCAAGACGGGCGCCCGGGCGAATTGATGGGCGATTTCATGAACGACGAAAAGGAATTGGGCCCGCTGACAAAAAACACCCAGCGCGGCATCTATGGCAAGCTGAACCGGTCCCTCAGCAACGCTTTGTACCCCGAGGGTGTGCCGGTCGCGTCACATACCGAACTGGTCACGGGGCCGGCGACGCTGCTCACCACCATTGACGACCAGGGCGTAAAGTCCTACGACTGCGAGATCACCAAGCTCTTCAGCCAGAATGAGCCGGGGCAGCGCAGCATGGTCATCAAGATTACGGACCCGGAACTCCTGAAGCGGACGGGCGGCATTGTGCAGGGCATGAGCGGTTCGCCGATCCTGCAAAACGGCAAACTGGCGGGCGTGGTCACTCATGTATACATCGACGACACGCAGCTGGGGTATGCGGTTTATGCCGAATGGATGCTGAAGGAATGTGAATAATGCGTGTACTTATGAAGGAATGAGAGGATTTTACGCGGGGGGCGGCGAATAACGTACCGGAAGTGAATGCCAATGAATGTTAGTCCCAGGCGGACGGTCCTGGCGCTTTCGGACAAGCTGGCTGCGTCCGCGGTCCTGGACGCGGCGCAGTCGGCGGGCCTTATGATCGAAGGGTTGTGCTGGGACGGTCCGGACGCGGTGCAGAAGATCGACCAGACGGTGCCGGACATCCTGATCATCGATCAGGTATTGCCGCACTGGGACGCGCTGGAGTCGATGCGAAGGATTGGACTTCTGCCGCTGTTCACGATGCCCTACGTCATCGCGCTCTCCCCGGTGGACATGGGTTTTTTCGAGAAGCTGGCGATTCGGCGGGGCGCGTGCGGCGTTTTGCGCAAGCCGCTCAGCCCCCAGACGCTGACGGATCTGATCGCGGAGCTGAGCGTGGAGAGCCGCCTGCCGCGCACCGGTCTGACCGAGGATCAGTTTTTGACCTGCCTCTGGTCGCTGGGGTTCTCCGCGAAGCTTCCGGGCACCGTGTACCTCGCGGCCGCCGCGATGCTTCTGTCGCTGGACATCAAGCTCATGCAGTCGCTGACCGGCCGGTTGTACCCGATGGTTGCGAAAAGGTACGACGTCAGCCCACTCAACGTGGAACACGCGATGCGAAGGGCGATCGAGTCCGCTTGGTCGGGGAGCGCGATGGAAAGGCAGCACGAGCTCTTTGGCAATACAATAGACGCGAGGCGCGGCAAACCGACCGCCGGCGAAATGATCGGGCGGCTCGCTGAGCTCGCGCGGGTAAAGGAGTTATAGAGCATGAGAATCAAACGGGTGGCGTTCGTCGTACTGGACGGTTTGGGCATCGGCGCAGCCGCCGATGCGGCGGCATACGGCGATGCGGGTGCCAACACGCTGAAATCCGTGGTGGAAAAAGGAAAGCCCGAGATCCCCAACCTGACCGACCTGGGTCTATTGAATGCCGCGGGGCTTCCCGGCGCCATCGAGGATCCGCTGGGCTGCTATGGCGCGATGGCTGAGAAGTCCGCGGGGAAGGACACCACCAGCGGTCACTGGGAACTGGCGGGCCTGACGCTGAAACAGCCGTTCCCGACCTTCCCGAACGGTTTCCCGGCCGAACTGATGGAGCGGTTCGAGCAGGAGACCGGCATGAAGGCACTGGGCAACAAGGCGGCTTCGGGCACAGAAATCATCGAGGAACTGGGCAGCGAGCACCTGCGCACCGGTTACCCCATCGTGTATACCTCGGCCGACAGCGTGTTCCAGATCGCCGCCCACGAGGCCATCATCCCGCCGACGGAACTGTGGCACATCTGCCGCATCGCCCGGAAGATTCTGACGGGGCCTTGGGCGGTGGGCCGCGTGATCGCGCGCCCCTTTCTCGGAAACCCCGGCTCCTTCACGCGGACCGGCAACCGGCGCGATTTCTCGATCGACCCGCTGGGCAGGACCATGCTGGACGTTTTAAAAGACGCGGGGCGCGACGTGATCGGCATCGGAAAGATCGAAGACATCTTCAACCACCGGGGCCTGACCGCATCCAACCACGCGGTTGGCAACCCCGCCTGCATTGATGCGATCATTGAAACGCTCAAAAAAGAATCCTGGAAGGGCTTGATGTTTGTAAACCTCGTGGACACCGATTCGCTCTACGGCCACCGAAACGATATTCCGGGTTATGCGGGGGCGCTGGAAGCTTTCGATGATGCGCTGCCCGAAATCATGCGGTTGATGGGCGAGGACACGCTGCTCATGATCTCCGCCGACCACGGCGTGGACCCGGGCTTCCCAGGCACCGACCACACCCGCGAACACGTGCCGATCCTGTGCTGGAGCCTTTCGGCGCAGGAGGGCGTCAATCTCGGCCTCCGCGCGACCTTTGCGGACGCCGCGGCCACCGTGCTGGACGCGCTGGGCGTCAAAAACCCGCTGGACGGCACATCGTTCTGGCCGGAAATCCGGGCATAGGAGGGGCATATGACCGAGTACGCACAGAAGATTCAAACCGCCGCAAACTACATCCGTGAACGTGTTCCGTTTACGCCGAAGCTGGGCCTGGTGCTGGGCTCCGGCTGGAACATGATCCTGGAGGACATGGAGTCCCCGGTGCGCATCCCCTACGCCGAGGTGCCCGGGATGATCGCCTCCACCGTGCCCGGCCATGCGGGCGAGTGGGTCTTTGGAAAAATCGGCGGCCGCGAGGTCTGCGTGATGGCGGGCCGCATCCACTACTACGAGGGGCATTCGCTCAAGGATGTGACACTGCCCATCCGCGTGATGAAGGCGCTGGGCATCGAAACCGTGGTGCTGACCAACGCCGCGGGCGCGGTCAACAAGGGATTTGAGCCGGGCGACATGATGCTGGTCACCGACCACATCAATTTGGCCGCGAACAACCCCCTTATCGGCCCCAACGACGACGATCTGGGTACGCGCTTTCCCGACATGAGCAAGGCCTACGACCCGGCGCTCAGGGAAGTGGCAAAGGCCATCGCGCTGGAGCAGGGGCTGACACTCCGGGAAGGCGTCTACATGTGGCTGACCGGGCCCACCTTTGAAACGCCCGCGGAGATCCGCATGGCGCGGACGCTGGGCGCAGACGCGGTGGGCATGTCCACCGTGCCGGAGACGATTGTGGCGCGGCACGGCGGCATCAAGGTGCTGGCGCTGTCCTGCATGACCAACATGGCCGCGGGCGTGCTGGACCAGCCGCTGTCACATCTGGAAGTTCTTGAAACCATGGGCCGGGTGCGCGTGCCCTACCGCGCGTTCATCGCGCGCCTGATCGAGCTTCTTTCTTAGGGGCTGCCGTCACAACCGCTCATGGGCGTCTTTCACCGTCTTTCCGCCCCCTGCTGTGTTCCTTCCCCTCGAAATACTTCCAGCCCAGTATTCCATCGGGAAAGCGCCTTGCAGGGAACAAAAATCCGGTAAAATCCACCTCACTAGGGTTATAACGACAGCCCCTGGAATTTCATCATAAAAATACCTCCCGGCGGATACCCTACGTTATGGTAATTTCGCCGGGAGGTGTTTTTATTGTTCCTGAGAATTCTGGCGTGCGCTGTCGCCCTGCTGCTTTTGCCGCTGGCGGCGCTGGCCGAGCCGCTGGAGCCGGAGGTGCCCATCGACATCGAATGCGCCGCGGCGCTATTGATGCAGCCCGACAGTGGGCAGGTGATCTTTGAACTCAACGCCGACGAGACGAGGCCCGTGGCCTCCGTCACCAAGGTGATGACGATCCTGCTCGTCTGCGAGGCGGTGGAGGATGGCCGCGCGAAGCTGGACGACATGGTGACCATCTCCAAGCAGGCGGAGGGCATGGGCGGCTCGCAGGTACTTCTGGACATCGGCGAGCAGCAGACGCTGTCCACGCTCCTCAAATGCATCATCGTGGCCTCCGCCAACGACGCCAGCGTCGCGCTGGCGGAGCACCTGTACGGCTCCGAGCAGCTGTTCGTGCAGAAGATGAACGACCGCGCCCGCGCGCTGGGCGCGACGAACACCCGTTTCATCAACTGCACCGGCCTTCCCGCCAGCGGGCAGTACACGACCGCCCGAGACGTGGCGCTGATGTCGGCGGAGCTGATCAGGCATAATCTCTATTTCCAGTACAGCAAAGTCTGGCTTGACAATCTGGATCACAACGACGGACGGGTCACGCAGCTGACCAACACCAACCGGCTTATCCGGCTCTACGACGGCTGCGATGGGCTGAAGACCGGCTCCACCCAGGAGGCGGGCTATTGCATGAGCGCCACCGCCGAGCGCGGCGACATGCGGCTGGTGGCCGTGGTGCTGGGCGCAAAGAGCGCAAAATCCCGCTTTGACATTGCCAGCCGAATGATGGATCACGGCTTCGCCAATTACCGCACCTATCCGGTAGCGCAGAAGGGCGCCCGGGTGCGCGGCACATTGCCAGTGGTGGCCGGGGAGAAGGACGGCGTCCGGCTGGCGCTGGACGAAAACTTTACGCTCCTGATCGAGAGGGGGGAGGAGGGCAGCATCACGCTGACCCCCCATCTTCCGGAGAGCGTGCGCGCGCCGATCCGGGTTGGGCAGCGCATCGGCAGTGTGGATGTGGTCAAGGATGGCCGCGTCGTCGGGCAGGTCGCGGTGGCCGCTGCGGAGTCGGTGAACATGCAGAATTACTGGGATGTGGTTCGCAGGGTACTTGGAAACTGGCGCTTCAAAATCGCATAATGCCCCTTGCGTAAAAGGGGTTTTTTGGTTACAATAGAATGCGTCCTTGAAGAAACGCATGGGAGGGAGCATGCCGTCGATTGTGCTTTCGGATTCAATCAAACCGGGCGAGCACGTGCTTTGCGCGGTATCCGGTGGCGCGGATTCGGTGGCGCTCCTTTTGCTGCTCAAGGAAAAGGCGGACGGGGAAGAACTGACTCTCACCGCGGCGCATTTCGACCACCGCATCCGGTCCACCTCCGCGGACGACGCGCGCTTTGTGCGGACGTTGTGCGAAAGGCTGGGCATACCGCTTCTAGAGGGTGCGGGCGATGTGCCTCTGCTTGCCAGGACCACCCGCACGGGGCTTGAAACCGCGGCGCGGGAAGCCCGCAGGGCGTTCCTGGAAAAGGCGAGGACCGAGGCAAACGCGGATGTGATCGCCACCGCCCACCACATGGACGACCAGGCCGAGACGGTGCTGATGCACCTGTTCCGTGGCGCGGGTACTTCGGGCGCGGCGGGCATCCGGCCTCGCGCGGGCCATTGGGCGAGGCCTCTGTTGGGCGCTAAAAAAACAGACCTCGTCCGGTATCTGGAAGAACAGGGACAGGACTGGCGCACCGACGAGACCAATGCGGTCCCGGATACGCCAAGGAACAGACTTCGGTCCGAAGTACTTCCGTCGGTTTTGAAGATTTACCCGGCCGCCATGGAGTCGCTGGGGAGGTTCGCCTCGATCTCAGCGGAGGAGTCCGATTTTCTGGACGCTCTGGCGGACGGTTTTCTTGCGGCTTACGGCACCCGGATCGACGGTGGACTCTACGCGCTGGAGACGGCGCCCGCGGAAAGGCCGCTGGTGCGGCGAGCTCTGAAAAAGCTGCTGCCGGAAACGGACTACGGTCTGTTGTCCCGCCTGGCTGATCTCTACTACACGCCTTCGGGCCGCGTCCAGGCCGCAGGGATCGACGCGGAGCGCGCTGGGAAGCGTTTGTACCTGACCGGTGGGACTCGTCCGCCCGACGAATTTCTGGGGACGCTGATCACCGTTCCATGCGAAAACAGACCGGTGTTCGAAAACGGATTCAGTCAGGTGCTGGACGGGCGAGCGGTGCAGGGTGCGATCCTCCGGCTGCGCAAACCCGGCGACTGGATCAGCCCACTCGGAACAAATGGCAGGAAAAGCCTGTCTGACTATCTGACCGATCGGAAGATCGACCGTCCGCTGCGGAACCGGATTCCGCTGCTGACGCTGGGCAGCGAGGTGCTGTGGGCGGTGGGCGTGGGCATTTCGAACCGCGCCGCGCTCCGGGAAGGCTCGCAAGCGGTGAAAATGACATACATACCAATGAGCGACGGAGGGGCGCGGACATGATGAACGACCTGAAGGAAGTCCTGTTTGACGAAGCGAAGATCAAGGAATGCGTCGAACGCCTGGGCAGGGAGATCACCCGCGACTACGCGGGCAAGGACCTTCTGCTTGTAGGCATTCTGAAGGGCGCGGTCGTCTTTTTTTCGGACCTGATCCGTGCCATTGACATCCCGCTCAGCATGGACTTCATGGCCATCTCCAGCTACGGCAGCGCGACCCGCTCCACCGGCGTCGTGCGCATCCTGAAGGACCTTGACAAGCCCATCGACGGGCGGCACGTGATCATCGTCGAGGACATCATCGACAGCGGCATGTCCTTGGCCTTCCTTAAGCAGACGCTGTTCGCCCGGGGCGCGGCGTCGATGAAGGTGTGCGTGCTTCTGGACAAACCCGACCGTCGGCGCACCCATGTGGACGTGGATTACACGGGATTTGTGATTCCGGATGAATTCGTCGTCGGGTACGGCCTGGATTATGCCGAATTGTATCGAAACCTGCCGGTCATCGGCGTGTTAAAGCCTGAAATTTACACAAAAGACTAATGCCGGCGTTTGAATTTAAAGGGTCCGGCTGATATAATACATATAGACTGCGCGCTTTGGAAAGCGAGGGATCCTGTACCTTGAATCAAAACAAGTTTATGAGATATCTGCAAGGCCCACTCATGTACCTTGTGTTGTTGGCTGTGATTTTGTTGCTCGTCAACATGTTCGGCTCCGGTGCGCGGGACACCGTCACCAAGCTGAACTATACGGAGCTGCTCAAGCTGATCGAAGAAGACGGCATCTCCAACGCCATGGTCACCGACAGCAACATCCTCATCGCCCGCAAAACGGGCAGCAATATTCCCGTGGCGGAGTTCCCCAACCGGTACGACGTCGTGACCGTGATTAAGAGCGCGGATCTGTTTTCCTCTGACGTCAAGGCGATTTACGCCAAGCGGCTGGGCAAGTCCGCCGACGAGGTCAACCCGACGGAGTATACCTTCTCGCTCGAGAATAAGGAACCCGCGACCACACCCTGGTGGATGGACTGGGTTCCGCTCCTGGTGACGATGGGCCTGTTCGGCGTGTTCTGGTACTTTATGATGCGACAGCAGACCGGCGCGGGCAAGGGCGGCGTGATGAGCTTCGGCAAGAGCCGCGCGCGCCTGACCGACCCGTCCAAGAACAAGGTTACCTTTGGCGACGTGGCGGGCGCGGATGAAGAAAAAGAAGAGCTTCGCGAGATCGTCGAGTTCCTGAAGGATCCCAAGCGCTTCACCGACGTTGGCGCGCGCATCCCCAAGGGCGTGCTGCTCGTCGGCCCTCCCGGTACGGGCAAGACGCTCTTGGCCCGCGCGGTCTCCGGCGAGGCGGGCGTTCCCTTCTTTACAATCTCCGGTTCCGACTTTGTGGAAATGTTCGTCGGCGTCGGCGCGAGCCGCGTCCGCGACCTGTTTGACCAGGCCAAGAAGGCCGCCCCGGCCATCGTGTTCATCGACGAGATCGACGCGGTGGGCCGCCAGAGGGGCGCGGGGCTCGGTGGCGGGCACGACGAGCGCGAGCAGACGCTCAACCAGCTGTTGGTCGAGATGGACGGCTTCTCGCACAACGAGGGCGTCATCGTCATGGCGGCCACCAACCGCTCGGACATCCTGGACCCGGCGCTTCTGCGCCCCGGCCGGTTTGACCGGCAGGTGACGGTCAACTACCCGGACGTCAGGGGTCGGGAAGAAATTCTCAAGATTCACGCCCGCGGAAAGCCGCTGGACCCGAACGTCAACCTGGAAGTGCTCGCGAGGCGAACGCCTTACTTCACGGGCGCGGACCTTGAAAACGTCATGAACGAGGGCGCGATCCTGACAGCGCGCGCGGGAAAGCGCACCATCACGATGGACATCCTGGAGGAGGCCATCACAAAGGTCAGCGCGGGTCCGGAAAAGAAGAGCCATAAGGTCACCGATGACGACAAAAAGCTGGTCGCCTACCACGAGGCGGGCCACGCGATCGTCATGCACAACATCCCCGAGTGCGACAAGGTACACGAGATCTCGATCATTCCGCGCGGCCGCGGGGCGGGCGGGTACACGATGTTCCTGCCGGACAAGGAAGTCAACTACATCTCCAGCGCGCGCCTCTTGGCGCAGATGAGCGGCATGATGGGCGGCCACTGCGCGGAGCGGCTGGTATTGGGCGACGTTTCCACCGGTTCGACCAGCGACCTCAAGCGCGCCACCCAGATCGCGCGCAGCATGGTGACAGAATACGGCATGAGCGATAAACTGGGCCCGATCTTCCTGGGCGGCGATCATGAGGTATTCCTGGGCCGGGATTTCTCGCAGTCCCGATCCACCTTCTCGGAAGATGTCAACGCGCAGATCGACAGCGAGGTGCGAAGGCTCTTGGAATCCAGCTATGAGCGCGCGCTGATCATCCTGAAGGCGCACCGTGGCGTGCTGGACAAACTGGCCGAGACCCTGATCCAGAAGGAAAAGCTGGACCGCGAGGAATTTTTGAAAATTGTCGGCGCACAGCCGGACGACGAGTCCGGCACCGCGGACATCGCGCCCGGCGCAGCCCCGGCGTTCTAGACAAAAAAGCCGCAAAGCGATTTGCGGCTTTCTCTCGCGGTGAAGTGCGCAAGGCGCTATTTCTGGCGCCCGGTGGCAATCAATTCCAGCTGTCCGGATTTGGCTGAAATTGCCTGCAGGCAATGGTCCAATCCTGTTTCGCCTTCCACGGATCGCTTCGGCCCTTAACAGAAGCGAATGCCCCGGATTTTTACCTGCACATGCGTGAAATGAAACCCACGTTTGTGGTATACTTGTGCATATCTCCATGAAAGGGTTCTAGTCTGATGACGCAAAGCGATAGAAGACGGGTTGTTCGCAGGCGAAAGTCCCTATCGATGCGGGGCGTGATGGGCCTGGTCAAGATGGCGCTTGTCATCGGCGTGATCGTGCTCATCATCATCGGCATCATGCGGTTCACGTCGAAGTCAGACGTTTTTTTGCATGGCGTTTACGTCAACGGCATCTCTTTGGGCGGCTACAGCTTTGAAGAGGGGTACAAGCTGGTGAACGACATGGCCGACCAGCGTATCAACCAAAACGCCATTACACTCACCTACAACGATAAAAGCTGGACGTTGACGCCCTCCATGGTGGGCGCGACGATGGATGTGAATTCCCAGCTTGCGTTGGCGTGGAATTTTGGCCACACCGGCAATTTCTTTCAGAAGCGATCTCAGGAGGATTACCTGAAGAGCCACGAAGTGGCCTACAACAGCGAACTCAAGTACGATACGGCGCTGCTGGATCAGTTTGTCGCTTCAATCAAAAGCGAGATCGACGTGGCCCCGGTGGAAGCGACGGTCACCATCAAATCCGGCGAGACGCTGGACATTTCCGAGTCCAGGGACGGCCTGGCGCTGGACGGCGACGCGCTCAAGGAAGCGCTCGCCAAGGTGATTGTCGAGGGTTCGACGCCCCAGATCCAGCTGGTCTCTCAGGTGGTTAAGCCCAATGTTTCCACCAGCGACCTGCAAAACGGCACGAAGCTGATTGGCCCTTGCACCACGTCCACCGAAGGTTCCTCCAGGAATCGCGTGAGCAACATCCATAACGCACTGAAAAAGTTCAACGGGTTCGTCGTGCACCCGGGCGAGACGATCTCCTTCAACAAGGTGGTCGGCAGACGCACGGTCGAAAACGGCTTCAAGGAAGCGCCGGAGTTCGCTGGCACCACCGTGCAGCAGGGCATTGGCGGCGGCGTTTGTCAGGCCTCGACGACGCTCTATGTTGCGCTCCTGCGCGCCGGCATGACGGTCGAGCAGCGCTGGCAGCACACGATGGTGGTTAAATACGTCGCGCCGAGCCTGGACTCTACGGTCAGCGACAGCGGCAAAGACTTGGTCTTCACCAACAACCGCGACAGCGCGATTTACATCTTTACCTCCGTCGATGTCAAGCATGCGAAGGTCAACATCTACGGTAAGCCCACCGAGTACAGAATTGAGCTTGAGAGCGAGATCCTTCAGGACAACATCGCCTCCACCACCGTCAAAAGGAAGAAGGACACAACCGGTAAGTACGTATACTACACCGACGAGACGAAGCTTCTCAGCGAGGGCAAGCTGGGCAGGAAGTCCCGCGCCTTCATCTGCTACTACGACTGGAATACCGGCGAACTGGCCGGCGATGGGCGCGTCGAGCTGCACACCGATTACTACTATCCGTCGGCGCCGGTTTACTGGGTGGGCATCCACGAGCGCGACGAGGTACTGGCGCCATAGCGCATCATGCAATACAAGATGCGGGCGTTGGCATATCTGGGACTGAAATGGCAATATTACATGCGGAGGGATACGGGTGAAGAAGGTTTTTCTGACGGAACGAGGGCCCAAAGCGGTAGGTCCCTATTCGACGGCGGTGATCCAGGGTGAAACCGCCTATTTTTCGGGGATGCTGCCGATCGATCCGGCCACGGGCAAACTGGCGGAGGGCGGCGTCGGCGCGCAGGCGCGGCAGGCCCTTTTAAATCTCAAAACCGTGCTGGAGGAAATGGGCCTCTCCCTGACAAACCTTTTGAAAGTCAGCGTCTTTCTGACGGATCTTGGGAATTTCTCTGAAGTCAACGCCATCTACGGCGAGTTTCTCGAGATGCCCTATCCCGCCCGCTCATGCGTGCAGGTTGCGGCGCTCCCGATGGGCGCGCTGATCGAGATCGAGGTCATCGCGGCCATCAGGCTGTGACCCTTCTACAAAAGCCAAAATCATGGGTTCCCGCAGAGTGAAAGGGGCGTAATCAAGGTGTTTGCCGATGCCAATATAGCCGTCTTCGCGGGCAGCGGAGGCCACGCGTTCGCGGAGCGGATGTGTCGTTACATGGGGCGCAGGGTGGGCGCTTCGCAGGTGGTTCGCTTTTCCGACGGAAACACGTTTGTCCGGGTCAACGAGTCGGTTCGCGACCGCAACGTCTACTTCGTGCAGCCCATTGGCATGAATCCCAACGACGAGTTCGTGGAGATCCTGTTCTTTGTGGACGCGCTCAAGCGCTCGAACGCGCTTTCCGTCACGCTGGTGATGCCCTACTTCGGCTACGCCAAGGGCGACAAGAAGGACGAACCCCGCGTGTCGATCCGCGCCCGCGTGTGCGCCGAGTCGATGGAGTTGGCCGGCTGCGACCGCTTCATCACGATGGACCTGCATTCGCCGCAGGTACAGGGCTTTTTCAAGCGCCCGATGGACCACCTGTACGCGATGCCGATGCTGTGCGAAACCATGAAGCGAGAGGACCTGTCCAACACCGTGGTGGTCTCGCCCGACGCGGGCTTCGCCAAGCAGGCGCGAAAGTTCGGCGCGGTTTTGAACCTGCCGGTCGCCATCGGCGACAAGCAGCGCACCGACCACTCCGAAAACCCGCAGGTGCTGGAAATCCTGGGCGACGTGGACGGCAAAAACGCACTGATCGTGGACGACTTCACCACCTCCGGCGGCACGCTGGTCAACCTGGCCTACGCGCTCAAGGCAAACGGAGCCAAGCGCATCCGCGCGCTGCTCAGCCACAACATCGTGTCCGCGCAGGGCGTGAAGCTGATCAACGACAGCCCCATCGACCAGGTGCTGTCCACCGACACGGTCATCAACCCGCACATCGCGGGCCATCCCAAGTTCCGCACGGTCTCGGTGGCGCCGATGTTCGCGGAGACCATCATTCGGTTCTACAACAGCCAGTCGATCAACGCCATGTTCTCGAGCCTGCCGGAGGACATCGTCCAGGCGGGCATAGACCTCGCGAGCGTTGAATAAGCCATCAAATGAAACGGGGGCGCGGCCATGCCGCGCCCCTAACGCATTCCGTTTTCCCGACCTAATACCAATTCCAAATATAAATGCGTCGTCTCGGCGGATCTTTTCGCGTATGGCGGTGTCGCTCTCCGCTCAACGTAGCGCTGCTACGCCTCGCTCCGGCTCCTAGCCCTACATCGAAAATCTCTCGC
>JAEZHK010000069.1 GCA_023416655.1 Bacillota bacterium | reverse complement strand
GCTCTAACCGCTGAACTACGCCCACCACATATCGTCCCTGCCGGAAAATGGCGCGCCCGAAGGGATTCGAACCCCTGACCCACGGCTTAGAAGGCCGTTGCTCTATCCGACTGAGCTACGGGCGCATGCAATCGCTCGAAGGCACAGGCCGCTTTATTCCCGCTGACGATTCATGATTATATCACACCGGGCGCGCGTTGTCCATAGCTTAACAAAATTTCTACCATCTTGTTGACAGGCATACGAGGGCAACGTCCGGGAAAGTACTCATCAGCCGGAAACGAAAACCGGCGTTTGTCCCCTCATAGACTCAAAAGAAACGGGCAGGGGCCGTTTTCCCGGAATTCGATGATGGCATAGCGCCCGTTCATCAGCGCGCCGGGGTTGATGAGCAGCACGCCGCGGGACCATTCCGCCATCGGCACGTGCGTATGCCCGAAGAGCGCAAGCCCCGCCCCGACTTCCTCCGCCCGGAGCGTCAGCCGAAGGAGCGAATGCTTGACCTTCAGGTGGTTCCCGTGGGTGAGAAGCGCCTTGACACCCGAGAACACCTCCGTCCGCTCGGCGGGGAAGTCCTGCGTCAGGTCGCAGTTGCCGGAAACGGCGTAGAGCGGAAGGCCCGTCCGCTCCTGGATGCGCTTCGCGTCCCCCATGCCGTCGCCGAGGTGTGCGATCGCGTCCACGCCTTTCAGGAGCGGGCACAATAGCTCAAGTGCCGCGCGGTCGCCGTGGCTGTCCGATACGACGCCCAGCCTATACATCCCTGTCCAGCTCCTTCAAAAGCTTCTGTATCGCGCGGGCGCGGTGGGACACGGCGTTCTTCTCAGAAAGAGACGCCTCTGCGAACGTCCTGTCAAAGTCATGGGACAGGAACAGCGGGTCGTAGCCGAAGCCGCCATCTCCCCGGTAGGCGCGCAGGATTTCCCCCTCGCAGGTTCCACGGGTGACAATCGGCGGCCTGCCCGGCCGCACCAGCGCCATCGCACACACGTAGCGGGCGGTCCGGGGCTCGGGTACGTGCTCCAGTTCCTTCAAAAGCAGCTGGTTGTTGGCCTCGTCGTCTCCATGAACCCCGGCATAGCGGGCGGAGTAAACGCCGGGGCGGCCGCCGAGCGCGTCCACCTCGAGGCCGGAATCGTCCGCGACGGCCGCGCAGCCGGAGCGCTTCATCAGCGCCTCCGCCTTGATCAGCGCGTTCTGCTCGAATGTCTCGCCGGTCTCCTCGACCTCCGCGTCAAAGCCCGTCTCCTTCATGGAGGCGACGTCGAAGCGGTCGCCCAAGAGGAGCTTCATCTCCTTGAGCTTTCCGAAGTTGCCGGTGGCGATGAGGAGCTTCGGCTTCTTTTCGATGACCTCTGCCGCGTCGCCCAGCGCCTCAAGCTGCGCCTGCGCGAGCCTGCGAATGCCCGCCTCGCCCAAGGTCAGCAGCTTGTCCAGCTGAACGCGGTCAAAGGGCGCGCCCTCCGCGCCGCCCTGCACCTCGACGAACCGGGCCACGCCGTCCTTGGTCAGCGCCATCGCGAGGTTCATGTCCACCTCGGCGCGGCTGTCCTCGGTATACTCCAGGTCCAGCAGCGCCTCGCCGCATACCAGGCCACAGCTGACCGCCGCAACCTGCGCCCGGATGGGCGAATCCATCAGCTTCCCCTCGTCCATGAGCTTCTTGACCGCCAGGCACAGCGCCACGAAGCCGCCGGTGATGGCCGAGGTGCGGGTGCCGCCATCCGCCTGGATGACGTCGCAGTCGATGGTGACGGTGCGCTCGCCCAGCCTTGTCAGGTCGCAGCCCGCGCGCAATGTGCGGCCGATGAGGCGCGAGATCTCCACAGATCGGCCGTCCTTTTTGACGCCGTCCCGGGGCTTTCTCGTGGGCGTCGCGCCGGGCAGCATCGCGTACTCCGCGGTCAGCCAGCCCTGGCCCCGCCCCCTTAAAAACGGCGGCACGCCCTCTTCCACCGAAGCGGTGCAAATCAGGCGGGTTCGGCCGCAGCTGATCAGCGCCGAACCCGCCGCCATTTGGGTGAAGCCTGGGACGATTTCTACTGCTCGAAGTGCATCTTCCTTGCGGTCATTGGTTCGCATCAGGATTAATCCTCCGGTTCCAGAATGGCCTCCGACTGGGTGCGGATGTACTCCTCCGCGACGGTGGAGGCGTCGTTGACGAAAGTGGGGATGGTGAGCGTCTCGCGGCCGGGATCGTAGGGCTGTCCCTCAACTTGCAGCCGGACTTCCTTCACGCCGTCGAACTGCCGGGCGGTGAGGACCAGCGCCCGAAGCGCCGCGCGGCCACCGTCCGAGTTCTCCGCGATCTTGATGAAGTCATTGGTGAAGTTGATCGTGGCCACGCCGTCCGCCACCTTCACGCCGATCAGTCCGCAGCCCGGAGGCAGCGCGCCGTCCAGCGGGCTCTGGGCGCTGGGACCCTTGGCCAGCTCCAGCATGGCGGTTTCGATGTCGCTGTTGCCAAACACCATGCGGGTCACCGGAACGAGCAGCGCGCTGTTCTCGCCGGGGAAGTAGAGCTGGACAGTCTTGGCCTGGTCTACCGGCAGCCCTTCCGCCGCGCTCTCCAGGTTCAAAACACCCCGCTCGAAGGGCTGGCCGATCGCGGTGCCGTTTGCGAGCTTCTCCACCTGCTGGCCGCCGACGGTGAAGGAGACCTGCTTGACCGTCGGGAACTCGGTCAGCGTCTGCACCACCGCGGCCACCATGTTGGCCTCCTGGGCGGCGTCGGCCATCTTCATGACCTGCTTGCCCATGTCGATGTGAGCCGTGCCGTCCTTGCGGATGTCGAGGTCAATGGATGTCTCCTCCGGGATCAAGGTCCTCAGGCCCATCCTTGCGGCCTCCATGTCGTTGTACGCGCTCTTGACCATGAGGCCCAGCGTCGCCTTCGCGATGCCCGTCTCTCCTGGAACCAGGCGCGTCACCGGCACCAGATACCCGTAGTTGTCCTGATAGTAGACGGTGGTACGCACCGAGCCCTCGGGCGCGGGCGACGTTGTCGCGGCGGTCAGGTCCACCTGTGCGGACGGTTCCGGCCCGGGCGTGTAGGTGGCGGCCGGGGCCCCTCCCGTCGTCTGAGAGCTTCGCCAGATCCCCCACGCGCCGCACAGCACGACCGTCAGCGCCAGCACCACCACGCCCAGCACATAGGCCCTGCGCTGGTTCCCGCTGAAATTCATACCGAACCCTCCTCACGCTTGATCTCGGTCAAGCATATTCCGGGGGGTGGACAGGTAGAACGCGCGGGGAACCGAGCCTATTTTACCACAAAACGGGGTCCGCGCATTGCGTGAAAGCCAAGTTTTCGATATAATTACATAGGGCATACGAAATCCGCTTTGCGGCTTTCGTATGCAAAGGAGAAGATCTGCGTGAACCTGCAACGCCCGCAGGCGTCCCGGGCGGTTCACTGACCTCAGGAATTGTTTCCTCCCCGAGTGTGCGCACTGGGAGAGGAACTGCGTTCCCGGCGACAAGTCGCCGGGAACGGTTGGATGGAAGAACGGGTATCCGTTTAATAAACTATCGATCTGGAGGAAGTATTCGAAATGCCATTTGACGGCGTAGCGCTGGGCTTTTTGGCGCGGGAGCTTGCAGACCTATTGGTCGGCGGCCGCGTGGACAAGGCGACCCAGCCGGAGCGCGACGAGATCAACCTATCCATACGCTCGAAGGGCGCAAACCGCCTGCTGCTCATCTCCGCCAGCGCAGGCTGTCCCCGCGCGCACCTGACGAGGGCCAAAAAGACCAGCCCGCTGGAGCCGCCGATGCTGTGCATGCTGCTCAGAAAGCACGTGGTCGGGAGCCGGGTGTCCGCGGTCCGGCAGGTGGGCGGCGACCGCATCCTGGAAATCGAGTTCGAGGGCAGCGACGAGCTGGGCGACCGCTCCGTCCGGACGCTCGTGTGCGAGTTCATGGGCAAGCATTCCAACGTGATGCTGCTCGGCGCGGGTGGCAAGATCCTGGAATGCGTGCACCGCGTCACCGAGGAGATCAGCCGCGTACGCGAGGTGCTGCCGGGGCTGATCTATGAGCGCCCGCCCTCCCAGGACAAGCTCCCCTACGACAATCTGACCGCGGAGGCGCTTTCCAAGCGTCTTTCGGAGTGTTCCGGAGCGCTTGCGAAGGCGCTGGCGGGCGTGGTCTCCGGCATTGCGGCCCCGACCGCCCGCGAGATCGCGCTGCGCGTCACCGGCGACGAGGAAGCGCGGCTCGATCAATTGGACATTCTTGAGGCCTCCGGGAGGATCGCGGATTTCCTTAACAACCTCCCGTCGCTCGCCGCGCCCGCGGTGCTGCTGGCGGAGGATGGAACGCCGCTGGAGCTCACCGCGTTCCCCTTCCTCGGCCTCCGGGGCCTTGAACGAAGGCCCTTCCCCACGCTGTCCGAGGCCATGGACGCGTTCTTCGAAGCGCGGGATCAGAGCGACCGCATCAAGCAGAAGTCCGCGTCGCTCCACCGCGTGCTAAAAAACAACGCGGAGCGGTGCGAAAAGAAGCTGGCGCTGCAACTGGAAGCGCTGGAGGGCAGCCAGCGCATGGAGGAATACCGGGTGATGGGCGAGCTGATCACCGCCAGCGCCCACATGATCACAAAGGGCGCGAAGCAGGCGTCGCTGCCCAACTACTACGACCCCGAGATGGCCATGGCGGACATCCCGCTGGACGAAAAGCTCTCGCCCGCCCAGAACGCGCAGCGCTACTTCAATCTCTACCAAAAGGCGCGGTCCGCCAAGACCCTCGCGGCGGAGCAGACCGAAAAGACGAAGGAAGAGCTGAACTACCTGGAGGGCCAGCTGGAGAACCTCCGGAAGTGTGAGACCGAGGCGGAATTGAACGAGATCCGCGAGGAACTCGAAAAACTGAACTACGTGCGCGGGAGCCACAACCGCAGGCAGATGAAGAAACTGCCGCCGTCGCAGCCGCTGCACTTCGTCTCCAGCGCCGGGGTGGACATCCTGGTGGGCAAGAACAATCTGCAAAACGACGAGCTCACCCAGAGCGCGCGGCCCAATGAAACCTGGCTGCACACCAAGGACATCCCCGGCTCGCATGTGATCGTGGTCAGCGAAGGCCCGGACGAGGCCACACTCCGGGAGGCCGCGCTGCTGTCTGCTTACTACTCTAAAGCATCGTCTTCCTCGAACGTGCCGGTGGACTACACGCTGAAGCGCCACGTGAAAAAGCCCGGCGGCGCGAAGCCCGGCTTTGTGATCTACACCCACCAGCGCACGCTCTACGTCACCCCCACCCAGGAGGCCGTCGCGGCGATCCGGAAGGTTTGATTTCCGGGCACGACGGCAAAACTGCGGGCGGATTGCCATCCGCCCCTACGCCCTGCCGGAGGGTCTGATCCCCGGGCGCGATGAAAAAATCTTCAATGCCAAGGAGGCGCAATGAAGGTCCTACAGATCAGCGCGGGCTTCCTGCTGCTGGCCCTGGGCGCGGTGGGCGTATTTGTCCCGGTGCTCCCCACCACCCCCTTCGTGCTGCTGGCCGCCGCCTGCTTCGGCAGCGCCAGCCCGAAGCTGTACCGCTGGCTGGCGGGGACGCGCTTCTTCGGCCCGTTCATCGAAAACTACCGCAAGAAGAACGGCGTGCCCGCCCGCACGAAGGCGTTCGCGCTCTGCTTCCTCTGGCCGCTTCTGATCCTTTCGATGATCCTGACACGCAAAGCCTGGGTGATCGTCCTTCTGGCGCTGGTGGGCGCGGCGGTCACCGCGCACATCCTCCTGATCAAGACCCGGCGCTAACCCAAAGCGGAAAATCTAAATCCGGCCGAGACAGCGGCCGGATTTTCGTTGCCGCGAACGTCCCGGCTATGGTATAATGCGCCGGGATTCCAATTTAAGGGGGAGAGCATTCATGGCAAGCGCTTTTATTTCCGATCACGGTCAGACCAATTTTTACGGGCAAAAGCCCGTCACAAGGAGCGCACTCAATGAATGCCCGATTCCGAAAATTCCTGTCCTATTACCTGCCCTACCGCAGGATTCTGACTTATGACATCCTGACCGCGACCTTCTCCGCCACCATCGCGCTGGCGATTCCACTGGTCATCCGGTACGTCACCGGCGACGTTCTGACCGGGGAAGCCGCTTTACTGCCCCGGAGGCTCACGGAAATGGGCGCCGCGTTGATCGTTATGATCGCGCTACAGGCATGCTGCACCTACGTGTACGACTATCTGGGCCACGCGATGGGCGCGATGATGGAGCGCGACATGCGGCAGGAACTGTTCGATCACTATCAGAGGCTGCCGTTTTCCTTCTACGACGACCAGCGGCCGGGCGCGCTTCTGTCCCGGCTGACCAATGACCTTCAGAACCTGGCGGAATTCTACCACCACGGCCCGGAGGACCTTCTGATCTACCTGGTCAAGGTGGCGGGCGCACTTGCGATCCTGATGGGGATCAACCTGAAGCTGGGCTTGGTTGCGCTTGCCTTCCTGCCACTCATGGCGCTGTTCGCCGTGAAGTACGGGCGGCGGCTGAACGCGGTATTTCAGAAGAACCTCGAGGCCATCTCGGACGTCAACGCGCAGGCGGAGGAGAACCTTTCCGGCATCCGCGTGGTCAAGGCCTATGCGAACGAAGCGCTCGAGCGCGGGAAGTTCCGCGCCGCGAACGACCGGTTCCTCTCGGGGCGCAAGACAATCTACCGCTCGGAAGCGGTCTTCTACGGCGTACTGGACGCGGCGGCGCGGCTTCTGACCGCGGCGGTGGTGGTGTTCGGCGGCCTGATGATCTCACGCGGCTCTCTGAGCCTCCCCGACCTGATCGCGTTCCTCTTATACGTAAACTACCTGGTGGAGCCCATCCCGCGGCTGGCGTTCATCATGCAGCAGTACCAGGAGGGCATCGCGGGGTTCAACCGCTTCTGCGACATGCTGGAGGTTCCGCCCGAACCGGACTGCCCGGACAGCGCAGCGCCCGAACAGTTCCGCGGCGAGGTGGAACTCAAGGATGTGGGCTTCCGCTACCGCGGCGACGCGCCGGAGGTCCTGAGCGGCCTGACGCTGCATGTTTCGCCCGGCGAGTGCATCGCCGTGGTGGGCGACTCTGGCGCGGGCAAGACCACCCTCTGCCAGCTCCTGCCGAGGTTCTATGAGGCGGGCGAAGGCCAGGTGCTGCTGGACGGCGTAGACGTAAAGCGCATCCCGCTGGCGTCGCTTCGGAACGCCATCTGCGTGGTGCAGCAGGACACCTACCTCTTCTCCGGGACGGTGCTGGAGAACATCCTCTACGGGCGGCCGGGCGCAAGCCGCGAGGAAGCGGTCGAGGCCGCGAAGAAGGCCGACGCGCACGGCTTCATTGAGGCGCTGCCGAACAGGTACGCTACCGAAATCGGCCACCGGGGCGTGAAGCTGTCCGGCGGGCAGCGTCAGCGCCTTTCGATCGCGCGGGCGTTTCTGAAGGACGCGCCCATCCTGATCCTGGACGAGGCCACGAGCGCGCTGGACACAGGCAGCGAGCGAAAGGTGCAGGCGGCGCTGAAAGAATTCATGCGGGGCCGCACGACCTTCATCATCGCGCACCGGCTGTCCACCGTGCGGGCGGCCGACCGCATCGTGGTGCTTTCCGATCGCGGCATTCAGGAGAGCGGCAGCCATCAGGAACTGATGGCGCTGGGCGGAACATACGCCAGAATGGTAGAAATCCAGTAACGACAAAGCCCCGGCTGCGTATGCAGCCGGGGCTTTCAAGTGTCTGTAGTTCTCAGTTCGCCTCTTCGGTCTTCGGATAGATGCTGACCTGCTTCTTTTCCTTGCCCTTGCGCTCGAAGCGGACGACGCCGTCGATCTTGGCGAACAGCGTGTCGTCGTGGCCTCTGCCCACGTTGAGGCCCGGATGGAAGGTGGTGCCGCGCTGGCGCACCAGGATGTTGCCGCCCAGCACGAACTGCCCGTCGGCGCGCTTCACGCCGAGGCGCTGCGCGGCGCTGTCGCGGCCGTTGCGCGACGAGCCGACGCCCTTTTTATGGGCGAACAGTTGCAGATTGATCTTCATCATGGTTTTTCCCTCCGCTGCATGTAGTCGATCCCGACCAGATCGGGATATTGTCCGGCAATGTTCATAAGGCCCGCCTCCAGCGTCCGGAGTACAACCTCGGTTCCTTCGGTGGATTCCCGGACGAAGGCGCTGAACGCGCCCGCTTCCTCGTCCATTTTCCATTCGACCGGAACCTTCAGCACTTCCCCGAGCCCCAGGAGCGCGGTCTGCGTCAACGCCGAGACGGCCGCGCACACGATGTCCTCTCCGCTGGGCGCGTAACCCGCGTGGCCATCGGCTGTAAAGCCGTAAAGCCTTCCGCCCTTTAGGAGGAACCTGACGGTGGTCATCAGCCGACCAGGGTGATCTCGACCTTGGTGTAGGGCTGACGATGGCCCTGCTTGCGGCGGCTGTTCTTCTTGGAACGGAACTTGTAGACCATGACCTTGGCGCTCTTGACATCGGCCAGAACCTTGCCCGTCACCTTGGCGGACTCGACCAGCGGCGTCCCGACAACCATGCCGTCGTCCTTGGCCAGAAGCAGAACGTCGAAATTGACCAGCGAATCCTGCGCGGCAGCGAGCTTCTCAACGTAAATGACGTCGCCCTGCTGGACGCGGTACTGCTTGCCACCGGTTTGTATGACTGCGTACACGCGTTGCACCTCCCAAATCATAGTGCTCGCCAAGCGCGAGGCACCGCGAAAACGCGGATTTCCAAGCCTCCCCTGAGCGGCCTAACGAACATTATATCGTGCCAGGGATGGGCTTGTCAAGCCGATCCAGCGCCTCCAGCGTAAAGAGATTGTAATCGCGCACGTACACATCGCAGATTTTGAGGATTTCCGCTAAATCCGGCTCCGCGGACGCGTCCTCGACGGCCACCACCGCGCAGCCCGCGGCCTTCGCGCCGCGCATAGCGTAGACCGCGTCCTCGAACACCACGCAGTCTTCGGCCCGAATGTTCATTCTGTCCGCGACCATCCGGAAGAATTCGGGCTTGGTCTTGTTCATGCCGGTGTCGGTCGGGCAGACGACGAATTCGAAAAGGTCCAGAATTCCTTGCTTTCTGAGCGCGCCCTCGGCGACCTCCCGCGGCGTCACCGTCGCGACGGAGAGCTTCAGGCCCGCTTCATGCAGCGCGCGCAGGCATTTCACCGCGCCGGACTTGGGCTTGATGACATTTTCGTACATCGGACCCATGTCGTCCTCGAACTCCCGGATGACCTCCTGAACCGTCATGCCCAGGTTGAACTTTTCAAGGTACAGCCTGGCCGCCGCGCCGCTGTGGGTGATGAGCTCCTGGCCCCGGATCTCCTCCGGCACCTCGAGCCCGCGCTTATTCAGGAATTTGACGTTGAGCGAGCGCCAGTGGCCCATCGAATCCAGAATGGTACCGTCCATGTCGAAGATCGCGCCTTTAAACCTCGATGCCACGCCGTTTCCTCCCGCCACCGAACCGCCAGCAGCTGCCGCCGCCGGACATTCCGTCTCATCGTTCCCGGCGACCCGTGCGCCGGGAACGTATCTGTTTCCATAACCAGTGCGCACACTGGTGGCGGAAACAATTCCACAAGTCAGTGAGCCGCCCGGAAATCCCGCAGGATTTCATGGCTCACGCAGTCTTCCTCTTTCGCGTCCAAAAGCCGCCCTGCGGATTTTGGGCGCTCTGATTATACTTTGATATCATGCCATTTCCCTCCGTTAAAGCGACAGTAAACCAGCGTCAGCCGGATGATCATATCGATGATCGAGGCCCCCCACGCGCCCAGCAGCGCGATGTCGGCCCGGCCAAAATGCTCCGTCAGCAAGCGGATCGAGAGGATCGCCAGCGTTGGCCGGATGATCGCCACGCAAAGCGTCATAACTCTGGCGACATACTTCGTATCGCCCGCGCCGCGCAGCGCGCCGGAGATGACCACCGACGAGGTCTGGAACGGCTGGAAGATCGCGACCATCAGCATCACCTTGGCCGAAAGTTCCAGAACCCCCGAATCGTTCGTGAACCAGCCGACCATCGGCGCGCGGAAGATTGCGATCAGGCCCGCCAGTAGAAACGCCGCCGTCAGCGCGAGGCGCTGGCTGGCCTTCCCGTACAGTTTCGCCATGTCCGGCCTGCACCGCCCCAGCGACTGGCCCACCAGCGACGTGCCCGCCACGCCGATACCGTCTCCAAAGTTAAAGGAGATATTCAAAAACTGCATGCCGATCTGGTGCGCCGCGAACGCCATCGTCCCAAGATCCGCCACGATGCGCGCATAGGCAAAAAAACCAATCCTGAGCGCCAACTGTTCCAGCATCGCGCTGCGGCCGATTTTAATAATGCCGTTCACCGTTTCCCGGTTCAAACGCCAGTCGTCGTGCCGGCTGAGCCGTAAGAATCCGTTGTTCCTGCTTTGATCGTACACCGTAACCACCGACATGACGAATCCCACCGCAAAGCCGATGCCCGTTGCGATCGCCGCGCCCGCGACGCCGAGCCGCGGAAAGCCGAAGTTGCCTCCGATGAGGAAGTAATTAAACACCACGTTGACCAGGTTGGAAGTGATGTTGACGTTCATGGTGATTCGGGTATTGCCGGTGCCGCGCTGCGCGGCGCAGATGCAAAGCGTCAGCGCGTTGATCGGCAGAAAGTACGCGAGGATGTCAAAGTAGACCTTTGCGTCCTCGATTGTGTCGCTCGCCGCGCCGGCCAGCAGCATCAGCTGGCGCGAGAATATAAGCCCCAATCCCGTCATGACGACGGCCAGAACCATTCCAATGATCAGCGCGTTGCGCATCGTCCGGTTGGCCTCGTCCGGCCGGTCTTCACCTTTTCGGCGCGCGACGATCGCGGTGACGCCGATGTTGAGCGCAAAGAAGATGGAGAGCAGGATCATTCGCGGCTGCCCCACGAGCCCCACCGCCGCGATCGCCTCCGGCCCGAGGGTCCCGACCATCATCGTATCCACCGATCCGATCAGGCTCATCAAGACCATTTCCATGACCGACGGCAGCGCGATATTGAAGATATCCTTATACACGGCCTTGGGTTCGGGGATCTCGCCCAGCGCTTCGCCAAGCTTCAGCATGCGCCCTGTCTCGTACAGCGCGCCCAATCCCTTTATCAACTTGCAGCCTCCCCGCGTTTGTACTTAAAGATCGCCGCCCAGGATGCGCGCGGCTGCCAGCGCCGCCACGCCGCCTTGGTGCGCGCCGCCCTGCGCGAACTCCGGCCGCCCGCCGCCTTTCCCTCCGAGGCTTTTCGCGACCTCGGCCAGCAGTTTCCCCATGTGGGGGCCCTCCCCCTCCGACCGGGCGAACACAATCAGTCTGCTGCCTTCCGACTGCTCGCTCTCAAGGAGCGCCAACGTGCGCCCGCGCGAAGTGAGCCTCGACGCCATCTCACGGAGCGCGTCCGCGCTCAGAGCGTCCACCGCGGCCACCGCCACGCGCCAGCCGCCTGATTGGGCGGCCTCTTCCCACAACGCGTCCGCCTTCCGGATGGCCTCGTCCAGCCGGAGCTTCTCCAGCGCCGCGCGTGCCTCATGCTCCCGGTTTAGCGCGGCTTCCACCGCTTCCGGCAGCTTCTCAACCGGCGATGAGAGCAGCGCCGCCGCGCGGTCGGCCATTTTCGAGCGAAGGCGCGCGTCCTGAAGCGCCCGCATGCCGCACACAAAGGTCACGCGCATCTTGCCGCGGCTGGGTCTACAGTCCAGCACCCGCACAAGCCCGATCTGCCCGGCGCTCGACGGGTGGGTGCCGCCGCAGGCGCAGCACTCGCCGCCCTTTTCGTCTCCGATCAGTACGACCCGGATGTGCTCTTTGACGGCGGGGGGCTTGCGCATCGGGAGAGCCGAGAATTCCTCGTCGGACGGGAACCAACAGCGGATCGCAAGGTCCAGCTGAATGTCCCGGTTGACCGCGTCCTCGATCTCATCCATCACGCCCTCCGGCGCGCGCATTTCGCCGCCGGGCAGTTCCACGTCGATGGTCGAAACTAACGCGCCCAGGTGCAGGCCGATCGTGAACCCGCCGAGCCTTTTAAAGATGTGACCGGCCAGCATGTGCTCGCCCGCGTGCTGCTGCATGTGGTCGAAGCGCCGTGCCCAGTCGATTTCGCCGGTGACATGCGCGCCGGGTTCGAGCGGGCCGTCCACGCGGTGCCATACCTCGCCCGCGTCATCGACAAAAACGTCCGTCACACGGCGGCCGCCGAGGACGCCCTTGTCGTAGGGCTGTCCCCCGGAGGTCGGGTAAAACGCCGTGCGGTCAAGCCGCGCCGCGCCATCCCGGTATTCCTCCACCGTCGCCTCGAAGGATCGGAGATAGGCATCCAAATAATACAGGCGGTCCGTCATGGTCAGCACCCCTCTACTGATATATCATATCGTCTGGCAGAGGCCTGAACAAGCATGATTGCTTTAACAAAAGTTTTACCAACTTTGATATTGACTTTCTTAGACCTTTGATCTATAATGAACTCGCAAACGGGAGATGCTCCCGAAAAAAAATGAATGGAGGCATTGATATGTCAAACCTGGTTCCGTATCGCTTCCGCAGAAATCTGGCGCTGCGCCCCGATGCCCTCTTTGGCGACGACTTCTTCCGCAGCTTCTTCGCCCCCTTCGCGCAGGACAATTTCTCCAGCGGGTTCAAGGTGGACGTGCGCGACATGGGCGACAAGTACCTTCTGGAGGCGGACATGCCCGGCATCAAGCGCGACCAGGTCAAGATTGACGTCGACGACGGCATCCTGACCATCCGCGCCGAAATGGACGAATCCAAGAACGAGGAGAAGGACAACTACGTGATGTGCGAGCGCCGCTACGGCCGCATGCAGCGTTCCTTCAACGTCAGCGGGGTCAACGAATCCGGCATCACCGCCGAATTCACGGACGGTGTGCTGAAGCTGAACCTGCCCAAGGCCAACGCGGAACCAAAGACCGGCCGCAGCATTGAGATTCAGTAAACGCGCCGCCAAATCTTGACACCACCACAGGTCATCGCCTATAATAAGCTACTGCCATGGGCGATGACAGCCGGGCCCTCGTCCCTGCGGACGAGGGCTTGGTTTTTGCATAAACTGGAGGGATTCGATGCTGATCACGCAGGCCCCGAAGGGTACGCAGGATGTGCTGCCGGGCGAGAGCGGGCGCTGGCAGGATGTCGAGGCAAAAATGCGCGAAATCTGCCATCTCGCGGGCTACCGCGAGGTGCGCACGCCCGTGTTCGAGCACACGGAGCTGTTTTTGCGCTCCGTCGGCGACACCACCGACGTGGTGCAGAAAGAAATGTACACGTTCCTGGACAAGGGCGGGCGCTCGATCACGCTGAAGCCCGAAGGTACGGCGGGCGTGGCCCGCGCGTTCCTCGAGGCGCATCTCGAGGCGGGCGCGCTTCCGATGAAGATGTACTACATCTCCTGCCCGGTGTTCCGCTACGAGAAGCCCCAGTCGGGCCGCCTCCGGGAGCACCACCAGTTGGGCATCGAGGTGTTCGGCGCGAAGGACGCCAGCTGCGACGCGGAGGGCATCCGCCTGGCGCTGGACGTGCTGGAAAAGTGCGGCATCATGGGGCTGAAAGTCTCCATCAACTCTATCGGCTGCCCGGATTGCCGCGCCGCCTACCAGGAGAAGTTGAAGGAATTCCTCCAGCCGCTGCTTCCGATGCTTTGCGACACCTGCCGGGACCGGTTTGAGCGCAACCCCATGCGCATCCTGGACTGCAAGGTACCCTCCTGTCAGGCGGAGCTGACCGACGCGCCGGACATGCTGGGAAGCCTTGACGCGGACTGTCAGGCGCACTTTGAACAGCTTCAGAAGAGCCTCTCCGCACTGGGCGTGGAATTCACCGTTGACCCGCGCATCGTGCGCGGCCTCGACTACTACACCCGCACGGTGTTCGAGATCATCACCCAGACCGAAGGCGGCCCGTTGACCGTTTGCGGCGGCGGGCGGTACGACGGGCTGGTTAAACAGCTGGGCGGACCGGAACTGCCGGGTTTTGGCTTCGGCATGGGCGTGGAACGCGTGCTGATGGTGCAGGATATGAAGGGCGCCAAACTGCCGGAGCAGCCGGTGGTGGACGCGTTCGTCGCCACGCTGGGCGACGCAAGGGCGGAAGCCATGAAGCTGGTGCGGTCGCTGCGATTCGAAGGCGTCCGGGCGGACATGGACCACGCGGCGAGGTCGCTCAAGGCGCAGTTCAAGTACGCGGACAGGCTGGGCGCGCCTTACCTCATCATCGTCGGCGGCGACGAACTGGCCCGGGGCACGGCCAAGCTGCGCGACATGCTTAAAAGCGCGGAGGCGGAAATCCCGCTCAACGAAATTATCCAATCGGTCAAAGCCAAACTGAGGAAAGAGGGAGCGAACGTATGAGCAGGCTACGGCGAACCACCTATTGCGGCAAGGTGTCCCGGGAGGACGCGGGGCAGACCGTCGTTCTCAGCGGATGGGTGCAGCGCACGCGGGATTTGGGCGGCGTGGTGTTCGTATGGCTCCGAGATCGCGAAGGCCTGGTGCAGCTGGTATTTGACGAGGCCGAGTGCGGCGCGGAAAACTTCCGGCTGGGCGGGTCGCTCCGCGGCGAATACGTGGTGAGCGTCAAAGGCGACGTGCGCATGCGCGCGCCGGAAGCCGTCAACGACAAAATGCCCAATGGCGACGTGGAGGTCGTGGTCCGGGAATGCGAGCTCGTCAACAAGAGCGAGACCCCGCCCATCTACATCGACGACAACGCCAAGGAAAACGAGCTGGTGCGGCTGAAGTACCGCTACCTGGACCTTCGCAGGCCAACGATGCAGGCGACGATCCGGCTGCGCGGCAAGATCCAGTCCGCCGTCCGCCGGTATATGGACGACGTAGGCTTCTCCGACGTGGAGACGCCCATCCTCACGAAATCCACGCCCGAGGGCGCGAGGGACTTCCTGGTCCCCGCCCGCCTGCACCACGGCGAGTTCTACGCGCTGCCCCAGTCCCCGCAGATCTACAAGCAGCTTCTGATGCTGGCGGGCTTTGATAAGTATTACCAGTTTGCCCGCTGCTTTCGCGACGAGGACAGCCGCGCCGACCGGCAGCCGGAATTCACCCAGTGCGACATCGAGATGAGCTTTGTCGAACCGGTCGACGTGCAGACGGTGGTTGAGGGCGCGTTCAATTCCGTGTTCGAGGCGGTCCGGGGCCATTCCCTGAACCTCCCCCTCCCCCGCATGACCTGGCGGGAGGCGATGGACCGCTACGGCTCGGACAAACCCGACCGCCGCTTCGGCCTGGAGCTGACGGACGTGTCCGACGTGTGCGAAGGTTCCGGCTTTGGCGTGTTCGAGGGCGCGGTCGCCGCGGGCGGCAGCGTCCGGGGCATCAACTGTAAAGGCCTCGCGGGCGCCATGAGCCGCAAGGAGATCGACAGCCTGGGCGAATTCGCCAAGACCTACCGGGCCAAGGGCCTGGCGTGGATCGTCGTGGGCGAGGACGGGCTGCGCTCCTCCTTCACGAAGTTCCTGGTAGAGCCGTTCACCTCGAAGCTGCTTGAGCGCATGGGCGCGGAAAAGGGCGACGCGCTCTTCTTCGTGGCCGACAAAAATACTGTGGTGTTCCAGGCGCTTGGCGAACTGCGCAAGGAGATCGCCCGCCGCCACAACCTCATCGACAAGACGGTCGACGACCTCTTCTGGGTCACTGAGTTCCCGCTCCTCGAGTACGTCGAAGAGGACGGGCGCTACGTCGCGATGCACCACCCCTTCACCAGCGCCATGGACGAGGACGAGCCGCTGATGGCCACCGAACCAGGCCGCGTGCGCGCCAAGGCCTACGACCTGGTGTTCAATGGCATCGAGATGGGCTCCGGCTCCATCCGCATCCACGACCCCGCGCTGCAAAAGCGCATGTTCCGGCTGATCGGCGTCTCGGATGAAGAAGCGCAGCACCGCTTCGGCTTCCTGCTCGAGGCCTTCAAGTACGGCACACCGCCGCACGGCGGGTTCGCCTTCGGCATCGACCGGCTCACCATGATGCTGACCGGGAGCGACAGCCTCCGGGACGTGATCGCATTCCCCAAGGCGCAGAACGCCAACTGCCTGATGATGGAGACCCCCTGCGACGTCAAGCAGGAGCAGCTGGACGCGCTCAGCATTGCGATTGTGGAAGCAAAGAAGTAGAATCCAGCCCGGCCGCCGCCTGCGCGGCGGCCTTTTTTTCTGGAAAGTGGCGGCGCTGATTCAATTCCTGCAAAACCGGGTAATATAGTACTACAAATGGCAGGGATTCTTTGCCCGTGCCGGCGCACAAATGGAGGAGGAGTTTCTTATGTCCAGTCCGCTGATCAAGACGCTTACATCCGGCGACCTTCGCCCCGACAGCATGCAAGGGCTGATGCTGGTCGACTTTTGGGCGTCCTGGTGCGGCCCCTGCCGCATGATCGCGCCGATCGTCGAAGAACTCGCCGAGGACAACGCAGGCAAGGTGACCGTGGGCAAGCTCAACATCGACGAGCAGCCCGAGGCCGCCATGACCTACCGCGTGATGTCGATCCCGACGCTGATCCTCTTCAAGGACGGCGTGGAGCAGGAGCGCATCGTCGGTTCCCGCGGAAAAGCGGCTTTCCAGCAGATGCTGGACAAACACAGCGCCTGAATCTGGAATTTTCCAGAAATACAAGGTTAAACATTCGCCAGGCAGTGTCAAACAGGACGGAATTGTGGTATACTTCAAAGGTAGATTGCAGGAGTCGAACCGAAAGGACGTCTGCGGACGTCCTTTTTACGTTTGGCTCGCCGTGTGATCCAAAGGGCCGAAACATAGAACCCAATATCCGCGCGTCGCACGTTGCCGCTCCTTCCAAGGGGTGGGGTCGCACGGCCGGGTTCGATGCTTCCAGGATTCCCGACAGGAGTCCTTGTTTTTGCGTACAAAAAGCGGATTGAAAAAAGGAGGCTTACCATGGCATCAAAGCCAGGAGCATCAAAACCAGGAGCATCAAAACCAGGAAAGAACAAGAACATTGGGCCGAAGTTGCGCGTCATCCCGCTGGGCGGGATGGGCGAGATCGGCAAGAACATGACCGTATTCGAATACGATGAGGACATCATCGTCGTGGACATGGGATCGCTCTTCCCCCGGGAGGACATGCCCGGCGTGGACCTCGTGATCCCCGACGTGACGTACCTGGAAAAAAACAAGTCGCGCATCCGCGCGTACTTCATCACCCACGGGCACGAGGACCACATCGGCGCCTCGCCCTACATCTTGAAGCAACTGCCCGCGCCGGTCTACGGCACGCGGCTCACGCTGGCGCTGATTGAGCACAAGCTCAAGGAGCACCACGTCAACGACATCCAGTTGAACGTGGTCAAGCCCGGCTACGTGGTGGAGGCGGGCCAGTTCGAGGTGGAGTTTATCCACGTCAACCACTCCATCACCGACGCCTGCGCGCTGGCGATCCATACGCCCCTGGGCACCATCGTGCACACGGGCGACTTCAAGGTGGACTACACCCCCATCGACGGCCAGGTAACCGATCTGGGCCGCCTCGCGGAACTCGGCAACGAAGGCGTGCTGGCGCTGCTTGCCGACTCCACCAACGTGGAGCGGCCCGGCTACACCATGAGCGAACGCACCGTTGGCGAGACGTTCAACAACCTCTTTTCGAAGGCGGAAGGGCGCATCATCGTCGCGATGTTCGCAAGCAACGTGCACCGCATTCAGCAGGTGGTGGACTCCGCCGTGCGCTTTGGCCGCAAGGTATGCCTGATCGGCCGCAGCATGGTGAACGT
>JAEZHK010000033.1 GCA_023416655.1 Bacillota bacterium | reverse complement strand
GGCAGCTCGGCGGGGTTCTTGATGGAGAACACCGGGATTTCCTTGCCGTTGACGATGATGGAGTTCTCGGTGTAGGTGACGGTGCCTTTGAACGGACCGTGCACGGTGTCGTACTTCAGCATGTAGGCCATATAATCGGGGGTGAGAAGATCGTTGATGCCGACAAACTCAACGCCCTCGTGCTCGAGGCCGGCACGGAAAACCAGGCGGCCGATGCGGCCAAAACCATTAATGCCAACTTTAATCATAAATCCTTGTCCTCCTCTAATTGATTCCTCCGTATTTTACCCCAATCCCCATCCTTTGACAAGCACAAACGCCGTCAAATTGGATACGATGATGTTAAAAATGTCAGACGTTGTGTTATGGATTTGGTCTCTTCCGACGAGATTCCGATGGACCTAAGATAGCTTTCGGCGCCGCCGTGAGCCGCATGGAAGCGGTCCAGAAAGGCTTCGATGAAGTCCACTTTGGGCGTGACGATATAAGCCGGGATGTCCGGGTCCTCCGCCAGGAACTTTCGGATGGGCTCCCGCATGTAGGCGGCGGTCAGGATGTAATCGGCCAGGAGGTCGGGCTTTTCCGCGCCCGCCAGCATCAGAAGGATGGCCGCCACGACGCCGGTGCGGTCCTTGCCCGCCGCGCAGTGGAACAGGAGGCCGCCTTCCGTATGGGCGATGGTGCGGAAGATGCGCGCCATCGGCTCCGCCTGCTCGGTCATCTCAAGGTAGGAGACCGCCACGCCCGGCTCGCTTTCCGGCATCATCTGCATGCAGGCGCAGAGGTCAATATGATGATAGTGAAATCCTTCGAGGTTCGCCACCGCGCTCGGGCGCCGCTCCACTTCCTCCGCCGTCCTGAGGTCGATGTGCGTGGTGATCCCGAGCTTCCTCAGCGTTTCCACGTCCGTCGCCGACAGGTTGACGGGCGCGTCGCTGCGGAAGGTGCACCCCCAGGCGGTGTATCCGCCCGGCACCGGGTACCCGCCCAGGTCCCGCGTGTTGTCCGTGCCGTCCAGCGGGACGCGCCGCCTCACAGCTGTTGGGCCGCGAGGCCCACCTTCTTGCGCACCTTCGCCATCGTGCGGGCGGCAAGCTTCGCGGCGCGCTCCGCGCTCGTGGTCATGACCTCCTGAAGGTACGCCTTGTCGGAAATGATCTGATTGTAACGCGCCTGGATGGGCGAGAGCGTATCCACCACGCAGTCGGCCACCGCGTCCTTGAACGCGCCGTAGCCCTTGCCCTCAAAGTCCGCTTCAATCGCCTCGAAGGTCCGCCCGGAGAGCGTGGACAGGATGCTCATCAGGTTCGAAACGCCCGGCTTCAACTCCGGATCATAGCGCACCACGCCGTCGCAGTCGGTGACCGCGCGGCGCAGCTTCCTGCGGATGACCTCCGGCGCGTCCAGCATGGCGATGTAGGTGTCCTCGGGGTCGGACTTCGACATCTTGCGGGTCGGCTCCTGCAGGCTCATCACCCTGCCGCCGATCTTGGGGATGTAGGCCTCCGGCACCGTGAACACCTGCCCGTACACGCCGTTGAAGCGCTCGGCCACGTCCCGCGTCAGCTCCAGGTGCTGCTTCTGGTCAGCCCCGATGGGCACCAGGTCCGCCTGGTACAAAAGGATGTCCGCCGCCATCAGCACCGGGTAGGTGAATAGCCCGGAGTTGATGTTGTCGGCGTGGCTCTGGGACTTGTCCTTGAACTGGGTCATGCGGGACAATTCGCCCATGTAGGTGTAACAGTTCAGAATCCAGGCCAGCTCGGCGTGGGCAGCCACGTGGGACTGGAAGTAGATCAGGCTCTTTTTGGGGTCCAGACCCACCGCCAGGAACAGGCTCATGACCCTCAGGCATGCCTTGCGCAGCTCCGCGGCGTCCTGCCGGACGGTCAGCGCGTGCATGTCCACGATGGAGTACAGGCAATCGTATTCGTCTTCCAGCAGTTTAAAGTTGCGCAGCGCGCCGATGTAGTTGCCCAGCGTCAGGTTGCCGGTGGGCTGGATGCCGCTGAAGATCGTCTTGCGCTTGACGCTTTCCCCGGTCTGCATGGTCGGTTTCCTCCCAAAGTTTTCAAGTCCGGTCTATCATTTTATCATTTTGGCGTTTGAGCGTCAACTGACACGCTTGCTTTGGCCTTCTCGTCGATGATGGCCATGATCCGGTCGGCAATCAGCCGGTCCGCCCCGGCGCGCAGCGCGAAGTGGGTGGCGAGACGATACAGCGACTGGCTGTCGGAAGGCCAGTCCGCCTTCAGCTGTTCGAGCAACTGCGCTTCCTCCAGAAACGCCTCCCGCTGCGCCGCCTGGAACTGGTCGTATCGCTCCGCGTCCAGCGGCGCGCCGCCCCGCTCGATCAGCCGCTTCACCGACTCGATGGGCAGGACCCGCTTGAGCGTGCAGGCCATCGTGAGCGACGCCAGGTGCGCCCGCGCGTATTTTTTCCGCTCGGGGCGCGACACAAACCCCGCCTTCACATAATTGTTGATGATCGACGGGGTGATCAGGTTTTCCGCGGGCGAGTCCTGAAAGGGCGCGAGCTGCCGCTTCAGGTAGGTGATCACCTGGTCCATGTACAATTCGAGGTCGGGCATGTCGTCCCACCGCGCGCCGCGGTACCCCCGCAGAAATTCGATCAGCGCGTCCAAAGACCTGTCCTGCATCGCATACGCCCCTCTCCCCGGGGCATCATACCATTGGATTTCAAAAACGTCAAGACATCGCCGCAATTCGCGCTTGACACGTTTGTCTTGGCGAGATATAATGGTTTTGAAAACTAGATGCGGAGGGCGGCAGCATGCAATACTCGGGCATTCAGGTATGGGGAGACTCGGTGCTCAAGGGCGTGGTGTACGACTCCGCCCGCAGCCGCTACACGCTGCTCAAGGACAGCGCGATCTCCATGCTGTCAAATACCTTCCGGGTGCCGTTTGAAAACCTGTCCCGGATGGGCCGCACCGCGCCGGAGGCGCTGGAAATCATGAAGACCATGGAGCCGGACGCCTTCAAGGGAAAGCTCGTGGTCATCGAGTACGGCGGCAACGACTGCGACTTCAACTGGGCGGCGGTGGCCAGCGCGCCCGACGCGCCCCACGCCCCTCGTACCCCGGTGGAGCAGTTCACCCAGGCGCTCAAGGAGATGGCCAGCCACGTGCGGGCGATGGGCGGGACGCCGCTATTGTGCAGCCTGCCGCCGCTGGACCCGAGGCGGTATCTGAAGTGGATCGTGCGGGACGGGCTGGACGAGGGCCGCATCCTCTCCTTTTTGGGCGTGCCGGAGCGCATCTACCGCTGGCAGGAGTACTACTCCACGCTGGTGATGAAGGCCGCGGTGGAGGTCAACTGTCGCTGGCTTCCCCTCAGGGAGGCGTTCCTTTCGGCGGTGCGCGGCGAGGATGTGCTCTGCGAGGACGGCATCCACCCCAACGACCGCGGCCACCAGTTGATCTACGACGCCGCGGTGGAATTCGAGAAGAAGTTCCCGCTGGACGGAGACTAAAAGTTGTCCATACCTTGCACCGCCTTCGCGCATGCTTGCGAAGGTCGTTGGCGTCAATAACCCGGGAGAGCGTCGAGAGGGCCGAAGCCCTTTCGACTTTCAACCAAATCCGGCGACCTGCGCGGCGGATTTGGCTTTCCCCCAAAGGCCGAGCTTGCCCGGCCGACGGGGAAAGCATGCCCGTTCCGGTTTCCGCCCGGAAACGCCCGCAGGCGTTTTAGGAAACTGGCCCAGCGCCTGGCAAATGAAAGATGCTCAAACAGATTTCATTTGCGCGTGGCAACTTGTTGACACGCGAAACACCCCCGCTTATACTGATGCGGGGGTGTTTTCATGCTGACCATCGGCATATGCGGCGCAAGCGGCAGCGGCAAGACCACGCTGGCCCGGGCGCTGGCCGCGTCCATCGACGGGGAATCCACACTGATCAAACAGGACTGCTACTACCGCGACCACAGCTACCTGCCTTTCGAGGAGCGCGCCAAGATCAACTACGACGAACCGGACGCCTTCGAGCACGACGCGCTCCGGGAGGACATTCGTACGCTCAAGCAGGGCAACGCCATCACCCGCAAGGGCTACGACTACGCCATGCACCGCCGCGCGGACTCCGAGGAACTGATCGAGCCCTGCGACGTGACGATCATTGAGGGCATCCACGCCTTCTACGACCCGCGCACCCGCGACATGATGGACTTCAAACTCTTCGTGCACGTGGACCCGGACATCTGCCTGCTGCGCCGCGTGCAGCGGGACATCCTGGAGCGGGGCCGGGACATCAGCGGCATCGCCCACCAGTACCTCTCCACCGTCAAACCCATGTACGAGCGCTACATCCGCACCTACATCGAGTTCGCGGATGTGATCGTGGCCGGTGGCGGCTTCAATAAGCGGATCGTCGACATCCTGGCCTTCTACATCAACAGCGGCCAGCTTCCCCTCCTGCAGGCCCCTCCCGCCGGGTCCGCCCAGCTGTAGTCGGAATACCCTATGGACGCAAAGGAACGCCGCTTCCATCCGGAAACGGCGTTCCAATCTATATTTAGAGGGGCCGGTCAGACCGGGACGAACGACGCCAGCATGGCGTCGGAGATGGCGTCCAGCGCTTCCATGTCTGGATTCAGGCTGGTGTTGACGGTGTAGGTGATGGTATAAAGGTTCTTTTCGGAGCAGTGGTACGCCTGCATTATGATGCAGGGCACGCCCGACAGGGTGTACTGGCCGGCGGTCAGCACGAATTCGTAATCGCCGACCTTTTCAATCTGCGGGTCTGCAAGCGGCGCGTAGTCCGCAAACGCAGCCTGGAGCTGCTGCACGACCATCGGATATACGCTGCTCACGATGAGGTCGCCCGTAAGCTTCATCGGCATTGCCTGATAGTTGATGTTGGCGTTGACCGCGCCGTCCGCCGACATGAACATGACCATGTCTATCGATTCGATCTGCGCCTTGTACGCTTCCAGCACGGAGGAATCCATGCCTTCGATCTTCGTTTCGCCGCTGGTGAGGGCATCCATCGTGGTCTCAAGGGTTTCTTTGGAGAGGATCGTCCATTCCGCGGGGTAATCGATGGAATAGCCATTGGCTACGTTTTCGTACGTCTCGTACGATACCTCGGCGGCCATCGCGCACACTGGCGCCAGCATAACGAGCGCGATAAGGAGCAGGGAAAGCAGTTTCTTCATCGTCATCCTCCTGTCTTTTGTACCAACCTCTTTCAACCTTAACACACGAGGAACATTTTGGCAATACTTCACCGCATGGCACATTATACTATTCCTATATATTATTTTGAATTGCGGAAAAAGTGCCGCCCCTACGGTCAACTCTTTTCCGTAAAAACGATCCCGGCGACGTAATCGCCGGGATCGCGGGAGGCAAGTCTGTCAGGTCTTGCTGATGTACATCATGATGTTGCTCGGAAGGAGTTTTGCCAGCACGCGGTAGATTTTCATCATCGGCGGCGCGGTGTAGACCGAGCGCCCCTTCTTCGCGGCGATCAGCGACTTTTCGGCCACGTACTCGGGCTTCACGCGGGGGAGCCTGTCGAAGGTCTTGCTCTTGATGCCCGCAATCGCGAGGAATTCCGTGTCCATCGGGCCGGGCGAGGCGGCCAGCACCTTGATCCCCTTCTTCTTCAGCTCGAAGCGGATCGACTTGGAGAGGGCGGACACGTAGGATTTGGTGGCGCAGTACACCGACATCCGGGGCGTGGGCGCGAAGGCGGCGATGGAGCTGACGTTGACCATCACGCTCCCGCGCCCCATGCACTTGAGCGATATGTTGGCGATCGCGGTAAATGCGCGCACGTTGAGGTCCACGATGGCGGTGTGGACGCTCCATGCGTCGTCGACGAAGTCGCCCATCTTGCCCATCCCAGCGTTGTTGACGAGCAGCGCGATCTGCGCCTTCCGCTCCGCAAGCAGCTTCCGGTACTCGTCGAAGCTCGAAGGGTCTGAAAGGTCCAGCGGGACGCAGCGCACGGTCTTTCCGGGCAGCTCCGCCTTCAGCGCCTCCAGCCGGTCCAGGCGCCTGGCGATCAGCCAGTATTCCTCGATTTCCGGAAAAACTTTGGTCGCGGCCAGCGCGTAGGCCCGGCCCAGCCCCGAGGATGCGCCTGTGATCACTGCGATGGGCATGGTCTTCTCCCCCTTCGGCTTTTGAAATGCGATTCTATACCGCTCCAGATGTCGTCTGCCCCGGTCCTTCTTTCCATCGTTCCCGGCGACCTGCGCGCCGGGAACGCAGTTTCCGTAACCAGTGCGCACACTGGTTACGGAAACATTTCCTCAAGTCAGTGAGCCGCCCGAAATCCCGCAGGATTTCAGGCTCACGAAGTTCTTCTACCTTTGCATTGAAAAGCCGCTTGCGGATTTTCAATGCCCTGCCTTAGTGCGGCTGAAACCCTTCCCCCAGCGCCTCGCGCACGTCGGTGGCGATCATAAAGGCGCAGGGGTCGATCCCGCTGACCAGGGTGCGAAGGCGCAGCGTCTCGCGGCGGTTGATCACGCAAAGCAGTACAGACCGGTCCTCCCCGGTGTACATGCCCTTCCCGGAGAGGCTGGTCACGCCCCGGTCCATGGTCTTTAAGATCATCGCCGAAATTTCCTCCGCCTTCCGGGAGATGATGAAGTAGGCCTTGGCCATGTTGGGGCCTTCCAGCACCCGGTCCAGCACCCGCGCCATGATGTAGGTGGAGATCAGCGCCATCAGCGCGCCCTGCACGTCGTACACGATCCCGGCGGCGACGATGACCAGCGCGTCCACCGCAAACACCAGCGCGCTCACCCGGATGACCTTGACCTTGCGGTGGAGCATCATGCCCAGCATATCGCTGCCGCCGGTCGTGGCTTCGCCCAGCATGATCAGCCCAAACCCCGCGCCCGCGAAGACGCCACCAAAAATCGCCGCCAGCAGCCTGTCGTCCGTCAGCGCCTGAAAGGGCAGGTAGTCGATGAGCAGCGAGAACGCCACCGACGCAAGGAGCGACCTTATGCCAAACCGCCAACCCAGCGACTGCATCGAAAACGCGAACAGCGGCACGTTCAAAACCAGCACGACCGTGCCGACGTTCCAGCCCATCAATGTATTCAAGATCTGGCCCACGCCGGTAAAGCCGCCCGGCGCGATCTGGTTGGGGATCAAAAACAGCTGGTAGGCCATGGCGCTGAGGATCAGCCCCGCCAGAATCCTGCTCCAGTCGAAAAGCTCCGTTCTGAAACGCTTCACCACGCCGCAACCCCTTCCCGTCTGAGGCATTATAGCATATAATCTGCCAAAACAGAAGCGGCTTCATCCTATAAAGGCGGCGCGCGGCATGCCCCGGATGGCATGAAAAGTTCCCGGCGCTTTGGGCTGCCGGGAACATTGAAAGCCTGGTTTGGGTTTATCGGATGGATTAAGGTTGTTCTTCGACCGCAAGGGATACCCGGATTGCCTGATTGACCTTATCCATCGCTTCCTGCGGCAGCACGCCGATGCGCTCCCGAAGCCTTCGCTTGTCGAGGGTGCGCATCTGCTCCGCCAGCACCACCGACGGCCGGGCAAGGCCCGAGCCGCTGACCAGCACATGGGTGGGGAGGCGCGCCTTGTCGATCTGGCTGGTCAGCGCCAGCACGACCACGGTGGGGCTGAACCGGTTGCCTACGTCGTTCTGCACCACCAGCACCGGTCGCATCCCACCCTGCTCGGAGCCGACGACCGGATCCAGGTCGGCGGTGTACAGTTCTCCCCGTACAATCATGCTCAGCCCTCCCGCGGCATACTATGCAGACCGCGGGCGGCGCGCGCGAATTTGACAGGCCGGAACCCTTGTTGTACAATAATTTGAAGAAATCATACGCAGAAAATAGGAGGCATTGCCCTTGCTCACGATGGCGGTCGCAGGCGACCTGGTGCCCACACGTTCAAACGCCGCGCACTTTGCAAGCGGTGCAGTCGAGGGTGCGCTGGACGGAAAGCTCCTCCACCTCCTCATGGAGGCCGACGCGCGCGCGATCAACCTGGAAGCGCCGCTCTACGACGGCGCGTCGCCCATCGCAAAGGCCGGGCCGGCGCTTTCCGCTCCAACGGCCTGCGCAAAGGGGCTGGCCGCGCTCGAGCCGATTCTGGCGCTCTCCAACAACCATA
>JAEZHK010000029.1 GCA_023416655.1 Bacillota bacterium | reverse complement strand
GTGAAGGTGAAGAACGTCTACCACCCGAACCCGGCGCTCGCCGCCGTCTACCGCAGAAAATACCAGGACTTCCGCACGGTGGTGGACGCGATGGCCCCCGTGTGGGGCAGGCTGGAGCGATAAGATGACAGAAATACGACTGGGCCTCTACGAAAAGGCGACGCCGCCGGAGCTGAACTGGACGGAGCGCCTCGAAGCCGCGAAGCGCGCGGGCTACGACTTTTTGGAAATCTCCATCGACGAGACCGACGCAAGGCTCTCCCGCCTCGACTGGACGAAGACGGAGCGGGACGCGCTCCGGAGCGCCGTCTTGGAAACCGGCCTCCCCATCCGCACCATGTGCCTGAGCGGGCACCGCAAGTACCCGCTGGGGAGCCGCGACCCGTTCATCCGCGTGAGGGGAAACGAAATCTTCGAAAAGGCGGTGGAGTTCGCGGACGAATTCGGCATCCGCCTCATCCAACTCGCGGGTTACGACGTGTACTACGAGGAGGGTGGCGAGGACACGCGGGGTTGGTTCGCGGAGAACCTCCAAAAAGGTGTGCGCTATGCGGCGCGTTACGGCGTACTGACCGGCTTTGAGACGATGGAGACGCCGTTCATGGACACGGTGGGCAAGGCCATGGCCTACGTGAAGCGGATCGATTCGCCCTACCTGGGCGTGTACCCGGACCTTGGCAACCTCACCAACGCCTCGGTGCTCTACGGAACCGACCTGTACGCGGACATTGAATCCGGTCGCGGGCACATCCCCGCGATGCACCTGAAGGACACGCGACCCGGCGTCTACCGGGACCTGGATTTTGGCGACGGCCATGTGGACTTCATAAAGGGCGCGAAGGCCGCCTACGATCAGGGCGTCCGGCTCTTCGTCACCGAGCTCTGGCACGACGGCAAGCCCGGCTGGAATGAAAGGCTTAAAAGGACCTGCGCGTTCGCGAGGGCGGCGTTCCAATAGACTTGAGCAAGCAAAAGCACCGGAGCCGCGGCCCCGGTGCCTTTGTTTGTGGCATAATGCTTACTGGAACTCGGACGGGTCCGCGTCGTAGGAGGACATGTTGCCGTCCTTGACGCCGCCCAGCGTGATGACGTGGTAGTAGTTGCTTCCCTTGATCTGAATGTCCTCGGTGCGGGAATAGTCGCCGCTGTCGCCGAACAGGTGCTCCCCGCCGTACCAGATCTCTCCGTAGGCCACCAGGATGTAGTACTTGCCCTTGGGCACCCTTACCGTCGTCTTCTCGCCCGGGCGGATAAACGCGCTGACAGCAAGCTCGCCGGTATCCACTTTACGCATCTGGATGAAGTGGGCGGGGCCGTCTTTCGGGGTTTTGTAGATCACCTGGGTGCCGCTCTTTGAACCATCGACGCGGCCGGATTTGGGGTAATCCACCGCCGGGTAGTCGGGGAAGTTCGAAACAGCGTCTTTCAGGTCGGAAAGGTTGAGGGAGAAGGCGCCCGAAAAGTCATAGAGGAAGTCGTTGTAGCCGTCCCCGGCGTAGGGGTAATCCGCCGAGAGAAGCACGTCGAGGTTGATCACGAATTCGAGCTTCTCAGCGCCCTTCTTTTTGAGCGCGGCCGCCTGCGCGTTCAGCTCTTCGAGGAAAATGGGCGCGATCTCGCTCTCGGAGAGATCCTTCGCGCCTTCCTGCTTTGAAAGCCTCCGGAGCGCCGCCGAGTACGCCTTTCTCATCATGTCCTCGGTCTTTGCGCCGGTGGTGCCCAGCCTGAGCGCGTGAGGGCCGTCCTTGACATTCAGCGTTTGCTTCGACTGCGCGGCGAAGAGCGGCGAGAAATCCCCCAGAGTGACGGCGTAGTCCATGTCGCTTGCGCCAGCTCCAAGCAGGTAGCCCGCCAGCGCGACGCGGACCTTCTTGTCGTCAAACGCCTTTTTGGACTGGCCTGCGGCCTTCTGGATCGCCTTGATGAGCGCCTTTCGCGCCTTGTCGGTGGCGGCGAAGCCGCCCTCGTCCGTTACTTCCAGCGTGCACTTAAGGTCGTAGGCGGACGCGTTCTGGTACAGGTGGCGCAGGAACCCGGCCGGTTCGGTCTCCTCGATCGACTTGAGACCGGGGCTGAAGGAGCGGAGCGAAAAGCTGATGACGCCGTCCTTAAGCGAAACGTCCTCGGCCCCGTTATCCAGGATTGCGAGCGTCCAGGGGTCGGTCATGTTCTGCGCCGCCTCGGTGAGCAGGGCGCTGACGAAGTCCGCTGCCCTCTGGTCGGGGCTTGGTTCGACGGCCGTTTCGGGCTGCGCGGTGGGTTCAAGCTCCACGGAGGACTGTTCGGGCTGCGCGGTGGGTTCGGACTCCACGGTGGACTGTTCGGGCTGCGCGGTGGGCGCGGGTTCCGCGGCGGACTGATCGGGCTGCGCGGGTTCCGCGGCGGACCCGGATTCGGAAGGCGCTTCCGGCGCGGACTGCGTGGCGGGCGCCTGGGTGGCGCCGGGCATCTGAAGGAGCGTCTGCTCATTTCCTTTGGAATCGCGCAACATGAGGGTCGCGCCTTCCGCAGAAACGCCCTCTGGCAGGAAGAAGACCAGTTCGAACGCGTCCTGCAGCGGCTTCGACACAATCGCCCCTTTTTTGTCCTTCGCGCTGTCGACGTGCCATACGAAGATTTCGTTGAGGGCGCCCGTCGCGTCACGCAGCATGAAATGCTTTACGCCCGCCCGGATGTCCTCCAGCGCCATCTGTTTCCCCGGCGAGGCCAGCCGCACCATCACCAGCGAACCATTCGGCGGAGCCGACACGTAGTCCACTTCAGCCAGATCGTCCGTGTACAGGCTGAACGTGAGCCGATAGCGGCCCCACTGGA
Source organism: Bacillota bacterium (assembly GCA_023416655.1). Lineage (GTDB taxonomy): Bacteria > Bacillota > Clostridia > Christensenellales > Aristaeellaceae > JAEZHK01. The sequence continues at coordinate 13,874 of JAEZHK010000029.1, read as the reverse complement.
AATACGGGTCCGGGATGTCCTCGGTGGTCAGCGTCAGCGCGGAAGCGGTGGAGGATAGAGCGAGGATCAGCGCGATCAGAACCGCCAGCTTTTTCATGGGAAGCCTCCTCGTATCCGGCGGGTTCGCCCCGCCAAAATCCATGGACCCGGTATTCGCGATGGAATGGGATAAGACGGCCGCGACGTAAAGGGTATCAGCGCGCGCTCAGTGCCCGACGATATGCATACGGGAGGAATTTCTTGCTTTGGATAATCCGCTTGGGATATTGAATGGAATCTTTCCCCAATTATAATACAATCCCATTCGCCGGGCAATACGGGTGCGTTGGGGCCGCGGGAAAATTTCTCCGGCGCAGGTTTTCGTTTTGGCAAGCCCGCGGCCATTCACGGACGTTGTCGTCGCCAATCAGGTTGACGCAGACTCCATCCGGGGCGCAGAAGAAACCCCCTCCCGGAAATTCGGAAGGGGGTGTGACAAGGGTTTCGGTATACGTTACGCGTACTCCACGGCCAGTTCCTTTTGCACGCTTACGGCTTCCTCCAGTTCGATTCGGTCCCCGGCAAAGGCGAACTTGACCGCTTTCCCGTCGACCGTGACGGCCCAGGGCGCGCGGCCCGGCTTGTGGAGGTCAAGGGTCTTGACCGGGATCGCGCCGCCTTCAAGCGTCAGCCTCACCCGGTCCGCCTCAAACGCCACCCGGCCCCAGCCGCCGTCCAGCGACCAGAGCGACTGGAAGTTGTCCGTGTCGCCGATGGGATGAAAGCCGATCAGCCCCCGGGGCACGTCGTACTTGAAGCCCGAGAACGCGAGCAGCAGCGCGTAGCTGGCCATGGAGCGCGCGTAGTTGCTGCCGCACTCGATCTCGTTCCACGGGTTGCGCTTCTCGCCGTCGTAGCGCTCGCGCACCGCCCGCACCATGCGCAGGCCCTCGTCCACCATGCCCTCCTGGATCATGTGGATGGCGGCCTGATACTCGAAGCCGTGCATGGTCTCCTCGGCGTAGACGATGGTGATGGCCGGCAGTTTCGTCTCCTTGGGCCAGGCGCAGATGATGGTGCCCGCCTCGTCGTTGAGCGCGTAGAGGCGGCAGGGGTTGAAGTGCTCGCGCATGTTGGGGATGAAGTTGTGCTTGTAGATCGACTTCAGCGCGCTCACGGCCTTGTCATGGTCGAAGATTTCGCCCAGGCCCATGAGGTTCGCGTGCCACTGCGCCAGCACCTGGTCGATGCCACAGCCATCCGCGATCTGGTAGAGCACTTCCTTCTTCTCGTCGTTCCAGTAGGCGGCGTAGATGTCCTGGTTCTGCAGCGAACGCGCTCCGCCCGCGTAGGGGTCCAGCACGCTGCGGTCACTCAAATCGATCTTCTGGATGAAGTATTCGCCGTTGAAAAGCTCCCGGTTGAGCTTCTCACGCCCGGATTCAAACACCCGCTCGAATTCCGTGGCGGTCTCCCCGTCGCCAAGCTCCCGCGCGATCAACGCGCCAGCCTTCAAGCCGCCCAGGTACAGCCCCGAAAGCCACGCGTTTTCGCCGAACATCTCCATGTCCAGCGTGTGGTGCTGGCGGCCCTCCATGATGCCGTCCTTGTTGGGGTCCCACCGGTCCGTGTTTTCCGGCGACCAGGCGAATTCGATGGATCTCTTGACTTCCGGCCACAGGGATTTGAGCCACGCTTTGTCGCCGGATATCTTGTACTCGCGCCATACGCGCATGACGGTGGCGTACTGGCCGTCCACGCAGGGGCGGAACTGCATCGGCGAGCGGCCCAGCGGCAGCATCAGGCGAAAGCTCATGCCGCCGTCCGGGTTCATGTTGTAGGCGTACTCCAGCGACCTCATGGAGCGCTCGAGCCGGGGGAACAGGAAGGGGATGGCGTAGGTATAGGCCCACACGTGGGTGCAGCTGCCTTCGCAGCAGCCGCTGTCGCAGTGGCAGCCCTCAAAGCCGTACAGCGAGCCGTCGGTGAGCCTGAGGCACGTGGGCGACTTGATGACCGAGAGGTTGGCCGATACCGCCTCCAGCGCCTCCTGCGGCATGGAGGAGCTTAGCAGCGCGTTCAGGAAGGCGCGGGTTTCCTTGTGCAGGCGGGGGAAATTTGCTAGCGCGTAGGCAAGGCTGGCTTTGGAATTCTTCCAGAGCATGGCGTAATAGTTTTTCCAGGTCTTGTTGGGCGCGTCGTTATGGCAGGCGCAGCCCGCGCCGGTGGCGCAGCTGGAATCGCCGGGGTTCCAGTAGTTCGTGCAGTTGGGCGTGGACCAGGTGAGCACGAACCGGACGTGCGCCGTCTCGCCGGGCTGGGCCGTGACCGTCGCGGCCATCGAGGCGACCTCCCGGGACGAGTAGCCCACATGCGCGTCCTCCGCGGTAGGGTAGACTCGGTCCTGAATCCGGCCGAATTCGCGGAAGTCTTTCCAATAAGTAGCAAGGTTGTCAAACCAGTTGCCACGGTACCAGTAGCGGGTGACGGCCACGTCCAAAGCGTCGGTGCCGAAGGACAGGTCGCCGTACCGCGGGTCGTCCTCGTCCAAAGTCTCGCGGTTCCGGAGGGTCATCATGTTTAGCCCGTCCGCGCGCTCGAAGGTGTGGACGCCGGGCAGCTTCGTGTAGAGGTTCGCCACCGAGAAGCAGACGGTGTAGTTTAGCGGCGTGTCTTGCGTGTTGGTCAGCGAGATTTCAAAGAACGCGCCGGGGATGGACGAATCGTCCTCGTTCAGCGGGATGAAGGGATTGAACGCCTCCATGGAGACCTGTCCGGGGAAGTGCTCGTCCTCAAAATCTATTCGGGCCATCGGGAAGGTGCCGGTGAACGTGGAGGCGCGAAAGTGCGGCAGGCCAGCAAGCGATTCCCGGTCCGGGCCGAAGCCGAAGCCGTTGTACATGGGCCGCTGCAATTTGCCGGTGTAGGGCGGCTGCACGTCCGAGTGCAGTACGCGCGCATCCAGCACCTTCTCATTGTCCTCCGCCTTGACCGCGAAGTGGGTGAACCCCAGGTTCGAACCCTTGTTGGGCCGGTTGAAGATTTCCGCGTCGATCAGCTGGCCGTTTCCGGCCAGACCCACGCAGCCGCTGCCGATGCCGCCCAGCGGGAAGGAGATTTCGCGGGTCTTTGCGCCCTTAAAGATAAATTGCTCCATAACGTTTCCTCCCTGATGATGTTTGGTAATCTGTGATCACATGAGCGCGGCCATCGTGGTTCTGAACGCCCTGCTGCCGAGCTCGTCCAGCGGCAGAACGGACAATTCTTTGGACATGACCTCTACCGCCCAGGGCCCGGCATACCCGGTACTGCGTACGGCGCTGACAAACCCTTTGATATTGAAGTCTCCCTCGCCGCAGAACCGCCTCATCCTGGCTGGATCGTGAAGCGGGCTGCCGGGAAGGGCGCCGTCGTTCAGTTCGACATTGATGAGGTATTGCTTGGGGATCCGGCTGATTGCCTCATGCGGGATCCTGAGCATTTCGGCCTGCACGATGTCCAGGATCAGGCCGCCATTAGGGGCCCCTGCCGCCTTGACCATCTCCAGCGCGGATTCAAGGCCGGGGAGCATGGAGGAGTCCATGAACTCGAAGCCGATCGTCGCGCCGTACCTTTCAGCTTCCCTGCAAAGTGATGCGAACGCCTCGGTGACCTGGGGCAGGGAGCATGGCGTGCTGTAGAAGTCCCCGATCTTGACATGCTTGGCATGAAGGGCCGCCGACGCCTCCAGCAGGCGTTTTTTACGGCTGTCCGATTCGTTCCTCCTGTTGCCTTCCACGAACCAGTCTGTGAGGAACTCCAGTTCCAGATATTTGATGCCGTTGTCTTCGAGGATCGAGCGCATCTCCTTCAGGGATCGGTGCAGCATGCAGTGCTCAAGATCGGTATGCCAAAGACCGATGCCCTTGAAGCCTGCTTTCGCTGCCGCCTCCACACGAGCCCGGAAATCGTATGGGCTGATCTCCGCCTCCCCCGGCGTGACACCGGCAGTAGTCCAGTAAAGGCACATGAGGTCATCCTGAGGTTTCATTCAATATCCCTCCCCCATAAATGACAGTGAATGATTATACGAAATTGGGATCAGCTTTTGAGTCCGGACATGACGCTGCCCTGCAGGATGTACCGGTGGCCGAAGGCGTACAGAAGCGTCGGCACCACCAGTGAAATCGTGACGCCCGCCAGCACCACCGAAACACTGCCGGTGTTGCGCATGCCGTTGAGCGTCTTGAGGCCCAGCGGCAGCGTCATCATCTCCCACTTGGACAGGTACACCAGCGGCTGCAGGAAGCTGTTCCAGGTTGCGAGGAAGGTGAGCAGCGAGGTCATGATGATGACCGAGGTGGACATCGGCACGAAGATTTGCGCGTAGATCCTCAAGCGGCTCGCGCCGTCGATATAGGCGGCCTCTTCATAGCTTCCGGGGATGGTCATCATGTACTGGCGGATGAAGAAGATGTTGAGCGGGCTGACGATTGCGGGCAGGATCAGCGACCAGTGCGTGCCCACCAGCCCGATCTTGGAGAGCATGATGTAGGTGGGGATCAGGGTCGCCTGCACCGGCACCATCATGCCCGCGAGGAACGTCAAAAACACGAAGCTGCGCCCCTTGAAGGGGATGCGCGCGAACGCGTAACCGGCCATCGTGCTAACGATCAGGTTGAAGCCCACTGAGAATACCGCCACCTTGACGCTGTTCAGGATGCAGTCCAGAAACGGGAACACTGTGAACACGTCATGGTAGTTCTGCCAGTGGAATGTGGTGGGCAAGAACGACGGCGGCAGCTTGAAGGAATCGCTCGGGAGCCGGAGCGACGTGGACAAAATCCACAGAAATGGCGCGATCATGATCGCGGAGAGAAGGAATAGAAAAACATTGAGGGCGATGGTCGGGGCCTTGCGCTTTTTCATGCCATACCTTCTCTCACTCGTAATCGTAGTTGACCCACTTCTTCTGGCCGACGAACTGCAAAATGGTCACAGCCAGGATGATCAGGAACAGCGCAAAGGAGATGGACGCGCCGTAGCCGATCTTGGTCTGCAAAAACGCGCGCTCGTAGATTTCCAGCGCCACCGTACGCGTCGCGCTGCCGGGGCCGCCGTTGGTGAGGAGGAACGGCTCGTCAAAGATCTGGAACACGCCGATGACGTTGGTCACCACCACAAAAAACGCGGTGGGCGTCAAAAGCGGCAGCGTGACCGAGAAGAAGGTCCGGATCGTTGAAGCGCCGTCGATCTGCGCCGCCTCGTAGTAGGTTTCCGGGATGTTTTTGAGGCCGATGTAGTAGTACAGGAACGTTGTCCCGATGAACTTCCAGAAGCTGAACAGCGCGATCGTCACATAGGCCGTGGTGGGGTCGGTCAGCCATTTGACGTTGCCGCCGCCCAGGAGCCTCAAAAAGTAGTTGATCACGCCGGTGTCCGTGGAGAACAGGTACGCCCACGCGATGGTGACCGACGCGGTGGTCACGATGGAGGGGAAGTAGATCGAAGTGCGGTAGACCGACTGGAGCCTTCGGGCGCGGCTGACCAGGAAGGCCAGGATCATGCCCAGCACGCAGTGGATGGGCACCAGGATCGCCAGGAATTTGAAGGTGTTGACGAAGGAATTCGATACCAGCGAATCCTTCAGAAGGCGCTGGAAGTTGCCCAGCCACAAAAATTTCGGCGTCTGGATCAGGTTGTAGTTGAAAAGCGACAGCGCGGCCGACAAAAGAATCGGCCCGAAGATGAACAGGATGTACCCTGCCATCGCCGGCGCCAGAAACGCGTATCCGGCCAGGTTGTCCAGAATCCTTTTATTGCGCATGTAGCGCGCCGGGCGTCTTGTTGCCACCATAAAGTTCACTCCCGCCTCTATACGAGTCCGGTGATCGAATCGCCGGAGTTCCGAAGGCCTGTTCAACCAAGGCCGGGCCTCAAGCGGGCTGGCGGGGTTGCCCCGCCAGCCCGGATTGCCTGATGGGACTTTGCGTTAGCCCTGAAGCGCCAGGTTGATCTCTTCGGCGGCGGCGTCCAGCGTGGACTGCACATCGGCCTTGTTCACGCAGATCTCGCTCATCGCGCGCAGCACGATGGAGGAGACTTCGGCGAAGGACACCGGCGCGGAGACCTGCTTCATCGGCACGGCGCCGTTGTAGAACAGTTCGTAGTTGGCGGGAATGCCCAGCGCGCTGCACTTCTTTTCGGCCAGCGACTGGAGGACCGGCACGTTGCCGTCGCCCAGGTAACCGTCCTCAAACTCCGCGGAGGACAGCCAGCCCACCAGCTTCTTGGCCGCGTCCTGCTGCTTGGAGGTCTTCATGACGAAGAAGCCGTCCACGCCGTAGATCAGTTCGTTCTTTTTGAAGTTGGGCAGGTACTGGATGGTGACGTTGTTGAAGTTGGAGTTGATGTAGCTGGTGGTCGGCCAGCGGCCCCAGGAGCCCAGCGCGACCTGGCCGTCGATCAGCTGCTGGATGGCGTTGACGTTGACCTCGGGGATCGGCGCGTAGCCATACTTGTAGATCAGGTCCTGCCACAGCTGGAAGATCTCCACGGACTCGGGGGCGTTGATGGTGGCCTGAGTGTAGTCGTCATTCACATAGGAGGCGCCGTTGTTGTACAGCCAGGCCTGCATGCAGAAGTACTCGCCGTTGGGCACTGCGATGGCGTACTTCTTCACGCCGTCTTTCTCGATGGTCAGCTTCTCGCACAGCGCGAGGAAGTCGTCCTTGTTCCAGGTGCCCTGGGGCACTTCCGCGCCCGCTTCCTTCATGCGGTCCAGGTTGAAGTGCATGAAGACGTTGTTGAAGGAGAAGGGGAAGGAGTAGGTCTTGCCGTCGAAGATGAACGCCTTCTCCAGGTCGTCGGACACGTCGTCCTGAATGGTCTTGGCCACGTCCGGGTTGGCGGCAATGAAGTCGTCAATGGGCGTGGGGATGTCCATGCGCACGAACATCTCGATGCCTTCGCTGGCCATGATGGCCACGTCCAGCTGATCGCCGCCGGCGATCATGGTCTGCAGCTTCGTGCAGTACTCGCCCCAGCCGCTGTTGATGTAGAGCGTCTCCACCTTGATGCCGGTCTGTTCGGTGAATTTCGCCAGGAGGCCGTCCAGCGTCGACTTCTGCTGGCCGTCGCCGATCATCGCCAGCGTCAGCGTGGTGCCCTCCGCCGCGGCGGGCAGCGCGGTCATGCCCAGGATCAGGGCGAGCGCGAGCAGGATCCCCAGGAACTTCTTCATGGTAGCCACTCCTTTACTTCGGAAACCTTCGAAACCAAAATAGCAGGTTGTCTGGCCAAACCGCAACGGAAAATTCTTTGTTGATTGGGAATTTTGTTTGTTTTTCAAAGAAACGCGGCATAAAACCCTTGCGGTGCGGTGTGCGTCTTTGTATAGTATAATATCGGAAGCGGTACGCGTACAGCCATGTGCCGGAAAATGATCGTAAAAGGGGGGACGGGGATGATCAAGCGCAGGCACTCGCTGTGGCTGAAGGTATTTGTGGTCATCTTCCTCTTCCTGATGGCGCCGAGCCTCGCCTTCTCCTTTTTCTCTAACCGCATCACCACCGACTCGCTCATGGAGCAGAAGCGGCAGAGCGACCTGCGCACCATCGACGAACTCATCACCATCCTGACGCAGTACAGCGCCTCCGAGGAGGACGCGGCGCTCTTGATCGGCTCAATGCCCGAAGTGCGCGGCGCTTTTCGCGACCGCCCCGCGGACGTGAGCGCCATTACGGGAAACCTCGCCGGGCGGCTCAGCGGCATCGCGGCGATCTCACTGATGGACCCGGAGGGCCGCTTCATCGGCGAGACTACGCTGACGCGCGGCCGCCTCTCCTGGTGCTTCAACCCGGCGCTCCTTCGCAAGCTCACGCCCGACGCATGCATGTGGACCGACCCCATCACCATCGAGGAAGTGGCGACCGGCGCGCAGCACCGCGTGCAGGCGCTGATCTCGCCCATCCGGAACGAGCAAAACGCCCACCTGGGCTACGTGGTGCAGTTCATGGACACGGGGTACATCCGCGGCCTCATCCAGAAGACCGACGGGGACCTCTACGTGGTCGACGCCATGCAGTGCGTCGTCGCCAGCCGCAAGGAAGTGCCCTTCTACGTGCCGCTCTACGACATCACAAAGATCTCCTACACGCTTCTGATGGAGGACGTCAGCGCCATCGTGCCGGTGGAGGGCGAGAAGAAGGTCGTCACCACGCAGATGTTCCCGCGCATGAAACTGCAGTTCATCATGATCTCTTCGTTTGACTCCATCGGCGGCACGCTGGCCATGTACTACTCCAAGATCGTGCTGATGGCCCTGGCGGGCCTTGTGTTCGCGCTGATCGCGGCGCTCGTCATCGCGCGGCTCTTCGCGCGGCCCGTCCTGCGCCTCAAGGGCGTGGTGGCGCTGGCCACCGGCGGCGACCTGTCGGTTAGGTATCAGGCGAAGTCGGGCGACGAGATCGGCCAGCTGGGCGGCGCGTTCAACACGTTCCTCGACACCATCCAGCAGCTCATGCAGCAGAAGATCGACGAACAGAAGCGAAAGCGCAAGCTGCAGCTGCAGCTGTTGCAGGAGCAGGTGAAGCCGCATTTTCTCTACAACGTGCTGGAGATGATCTCAAGCCTCGTGCAGTGCGGCATGAGCAAGGAGGCGCTGGGCGCGATCCTGTCGCTGGCCAAATTCTACCGCATCTCGCTGTCGAGTGGCTCGGACATCATCGGCATCGAGCAGGAGGTGCAGCTGACCGACAGCTACCTGACGCTTCAAAAGCTGCGCTACATCGAATTCATGGACTACAAGATCGCGGTGGACCCGAACCTTCTGACCTTCGCCATCCCCAAACTGACGCTGCAACCGCTGGTGGAAAACGCGATCTACCACGGCCTCAAGGCCAAGCGCCCCCGGGGCATCCTGAGCGTTTCTGGCGTACTCTCGGGCGATGAGGCGGTGTTCGAGGTGTACGACAGCGGTCAGGGCATGGACGAGGTGAAGCTGCAGGAACTGAGGGCTGCGATCGAGCACCCGGAGGACGCGCAGGCAACCTCCCACTTCGGACTGATCAGTGTGATCCAGCGCCTGAACCTTTTCTGCGGCGGGCGGGCGAAGGTGACAATCGATTCGAAGTTCGGGGAATACACCTCGGTCAGGCTTTCCTTCCCCGCGATCCCGCTGCGCCAGCCAGAACCTTCCGAAAGGAGTAAATAAATGCTTCGCATCGCCATTGTGGACGACGAATTCTACTTCCGCAGCGCGCTCAAGGCCAACATGCCCTGGGCGGAAAACGGCATGACCGTCGTCGGCGACAGTAGCGACGGGGAGAGCGGACTGGCGCTGATCCTTCAGGAAAAGCCGGACGTAGCCATCGTGGACATCAACATGCCCATGATCAGCGGGCTGGAGCTGATCCGGCGGGCGCAGGAGGCGGGCGCGGCGTGCCGCTACGTGATCCTGACCGGCTATGACGAATTCAAGTTCGCGCAGCGCGCGGTGGCGCTGGGCGTGAGCAATTACGTCTTGAAACCCGTGGACTTTCAGGAGCTGATGCAGGTGCTCCTCAAGGAAAAGGACAAGCTCAGGCGCGAGCAGCTCGATAAGAACGCGGTGGACGACCTGAAGCGGCAGGCCGAGAAGCTGCAATTGGACAAGAGCTTCACAGACCTGGTCAACGCGCAATTGACCCGGCCCGAGTCGGAGCCGCTCAGGAAGCTGTTCAGCCAGTACCAAAGCTTCTCGGTGGCGCTCTTCGCGGCGCGGGATTCCGTGAGCGCGCAGGAGGCGGAGCGCCTGCGGGAGACGATGGAGGACGCGAACCTTCCCATGCGCTTCAAGGTTTTCGTGGACGCGAAGAACCGCCTGGCGGTGGTGGCCGACGCGCGCGCTGGCGACGAGATGAACGCGCTGGCCGCCGAGATGTCCCGGCGGATGGAGGCACAGTCCGGCCGCCCGGAGGTGGGCATCGGCCGCGCCTACGGCGCTTTCGAGCAGGTTTACCTCTCCTACAACGAGGCCTGCATCGCGCTCAAGAACCACTTCATCTACTCCGAGCTTGGCGGCGCCTCGCCCGCCGGCGCGCCCGCGGCCATCAGCGCGAGCGAGAAGAACCGGCTGAGGAGTGCCGCGTTCTCGGGAAAGGCGGAGGAGGTGGAGGCCATCCTCCGGGAGATTTACGAGGCGCTGTACGAGCGCCACGCGGACTTCGACGTGCTGGTCCTAAGCGCGCTGGAACTGATGAACCTGATGATGAACCTTTTGAGTCAGAGCGGCGCCGATCCGGGCGCGATCCTGCAAGGGGACATGGGGCTTTTGGACCGCATGGAGCGGTTTCAGACCGTCTGGGCGTTTCGCGATTGGACAAACGAGCTTTACCGCGAGGGCATCCGAAGGCTCGAGGCGCAGAAGAGCGGCCTCGGCGGGGTCACCCAGCGCGTCCTGGACTATGTGCGCTCGCACCTCGGGGAGGGTAGCCTCACCATCCAGCAGATCGCGGACAACCTGTTTCTGAATTACAGCTACATCTGTGTCTCGTTCAAGAAGGACACCGGGCTGACCGTGGGCGAGTACATTCTGCGCGAGCGCATGCTGAAGGCGCGCCGCCTGTTCGAAGGCGGTGCGGTGAACGTCGCCTGCGTCGCCCGGGAGGTGGGCTTCGAGGACGCCAACTATTTCAGCAAGTGCTTCAGAAAACGCGAGGGAGTTACCCCCAGTGAGTTTATCGGCGGCATGAAAAACGCCGCGCAATAAAGGGCTGTCTTAAAGTAGGCATAGCCAGGGAACGGCGGGGTTCTACCCCGCGCCCCGCAAGGGGGATGATCCCCCTTGACCCCACACAAGGGGTGAAAATGTCCGCTATCGCGTCCATTTTCGGGTCAAAGTACAGCGGCAAGCAGGTTTTAAACCTTACAAAGCGCGACGACACACAGGAGGTCGACACTATGCAAGGGGCTACTTCACCGAGAAATGCTCGTGAGATAACCCTGTGGGAAGAGGCTGTAAAGACATTTTCCTAATCGTCCAGACCCTTGCCGTTTAAGATCTGCGGGATGTATTTTTCCACCCTCGAGGTGCGGGTCGAGGCCTGCTTGGGCTGGGAGAAGTACAATAGGTACGCCCTCTGCCGCCCCGGCGTCAGTGCCAGGAAGGCGGTTTTCAGCGCCGGGTTCTCATCGAATTTCGCCTGAAGCTCCTCCGGGACCGCGAATTCCGTGCTCTTTTTGAAAGGCACTTCCAGCCCGGATTCCTCGATCCGGATAGCCTCTGAAATGTAGTCCTTCAGCGCGGCTGCCGCCGAGTCGATTTCCTGAGAGCTTGTGAACCGGGCCTGCCGCGCCGCCTGCACGTTCTCCGTCTGCTGGATGAGGATGCCCCGCTCGTCCTTGAGCAGCGCGCCTTTCACGAAGAGCACCGCGCAGTATTCCTTGAATCCGTGGATCAGCGCAATGTTCTTGCTCCCCAGCGTGTAGCAGGGAACGCCCCACTTGAAGTCCTCCGTCAGCCCGCTACCCAGCAGGATTGCCCGGAGTTTTGAAAACTCCTCCCGCCACTTGTCCGCCTGATCGATAAATCCATCCACCTTGGGGTTCGTGATGAGGTCTGCCACCGGGAACACCTCGATTCCTCACCGTCCGGCGCGCGTTTCGGCGCGCCTTCCCAGTCTTTCCATTGCCAAACGTATGAATACTATATAAGCAAAAAGAGAGCGGTTCAATCCCACTCTCCTTCGTTACCTTCCAACCGTTTCCAGCGGTACCGCACCGGAAACCTGTTTCATCCATCCCTGTGCGCCGTCCCGCCATGTCCGAGTTGGGACCTGTTTGCCGTTGTAATTTGACCCAAAAATGGACGCTCTAGCGGACATTTTCATCCGTTGTGTGGGGTCAAGGGGCATCATGCCCCTTGCAGGTTTCCAAAGGGCAGCGCCCTTTGGCGTTCCCTTCCTGTTCCTCATCGCTCCGGCATTACGACATGGTATGACCGCTCTCCGGGAATCTCCACCAGATCCCGCGCTGCCAGGTAGTTCAGGATCAGCTCGCTGACGTCGGTCTGGATTTCCATCAGTCGCGGGCATTCCAAGAAGCATTCGAAGTCGCCCGCGCCGGTCGCGCGGTAGTTGTTCATCACGAGGGTCAGACGCTCGTCCGGCTGCACCGCCCTGCCGCCGAATTCAAGCAGGGTCACGCGGTTTCCCGCCGGGCGGCGAAGGTCAAATTCGTACCGGATGCCGTAGAAGTAGTCGTAGTTGTAGTGCGACGCCTTGGGCCTCAAAAATGGCTCGGCGATGGAGATGCCGCCCTGCCCGTCCACGCCTATGTAGCGGGCGCACTGTTCCAGCGCTTGGCGGAGCACGTCTCCTGACACCTCCAGCACCACCAGCGTGTTGGCGTACACGTAGCTCGCCACCACGTCCCGCACGGTCACTTCGCTTTCAAAGCCGCGCAGTTCGTTGCCCAGCGATGTGCAGGACACCTGCGCACCGCTGGCCTCCAGCTGCACCAGGTTGAAAAAGTCGGCGATTTCGGAGCCGTGCAGCGCCATTTCCAGCTTCCCGCCGGGCCGGAGGGGCTGGGAAAACCGCCCGATGGGCGTATCCAGCCAGGCGGTCAGGTTTGCGTACAGCGCCTGCTGCCACGGCTTGAGGAAAACCGGGATTTCCGGGGTGAGCAGTTCCGAGGAGAAGCGGCCCTCGCCGTCCAGCACGACCTTCACATATGCAGTAGCGTTGCAGGGCGGCTGCACGATGTGGGTGCCGTGGTAGTTGACGCCCGCCATCGGGATGTGCTGGTGGCCGGTCAGCAGGAGGTCGAAGGGCAGCTGCTCGCACAGGAGGCAGGCGATGTTTTCTTCGGTCGCGCTGAGCAGCCTTCCGGTCTCCAGGTCCTTCTCCAGCCCGCCGTGGTAGATGCCCACGAGCACGTCGCAGCGCCCCTTCAGCGCTTCCACCGCATGCGCCGCCGCCTCGAATGGATCGCCGATCTCGAACGCCACGAGGTTCTCCGGCTTCTCCCAGCGGGTCACCCGGCTGGTGACGATGCCCACCAGCCCCACACGCAAGCCGTTTTCCAGCGTTCGCACCGCATGGGAGGCGATCGGAAGTTCCCCTCGGCGGTCGGTGACGTTGGCGCACAGGCAGCGGGCGTCAAGCCCCGTCAGGTGGTTTTTCATGGTTTCGTAGCCGTAGTTGAAGTCGTGGTTGCCCAGCGTCACGTAGTCGTAGCCCAGGTCGTTCATCGCGTCCGCCAGCGGCATTTTGATGCCCTTCACGTGGCAGTAGTAGGTCAGCGGCGAGCCCTGCAGCGTGTCGCCGCCGTCGATGACGAGCGTGTTTCCGTCCTTCGGGAAGCGCATCGAAAGAAGCCCCATCGCGCGGGGCTTCTCATCATGGAAATTGGTCGGATACAGGTAGCCGTGGGTATCCGAGGTGAAGTAGATGGTCAGCCTTTCCATCGTCAATATCACGGCTTTCGCATTGATCTTGTGGTATTTATGGGAGGCTTGGAGGGCCGCAGTCCTCCATGTTCAACCATAAGTATCGGCTTTGCCGGTGCATATGGATTCCCCCAAAGGGCGCGCTTGCCCGCCCGACGGGGAATCAATTCCGCCAGCGCGGATTGCGCCCGGAAATATCCGCAGATATTTCAGAAATCCGCCCCGACCCATCGGCAGCCACAGGCGTTCTTACGCATGTGGCTGCCCTGCATTATCCCCTCGCCAGCTTCTTTCTAGCTTTGGTGGAGAAGAGTTCAATCACCAGCATCAGAAGGATCATGCCGAACAGGAACGAGCCCACCATGCTCCAGCGGCGGCTGTTGATGCACTGGATCAGCGCCGCGCCGATGCCGCCCGCGCCCACGATGCCCAGCGTGGTCGCGTCCTTGATGTTGATGTCGAAGCGGTAGACCAGCGTGGACAC
>JAEZHK010000003.1 GCA_023416655.1 Bacillota bacterium | reverse complement strand
TGGCGCTGACGATCCTTTTCACCGCCGCTGCCGGCAGCTTCGCGGAGGCCGTCGACACCAAGGGCGCCCTTTCCAACCTGACCTGGAAGTTCACCCAGAGCGAGTACAAGCTGTGCTGCTACTGGCCGTCGCCGGACATCTTCTTCGACTCCTATGTGCTTAAGGGCCTGCAGGCATTTGAGAAGGACTTCGGCCAGAAGGTCGGTTACTCGGTGGGCACCGAGTGGACGCAGGACGTCGAAAACCAGACGGTTGAGGCGCTCGCAGCCCAGGGCTACAACCTGTTCTACATCTTCGGCGCGGACACCGCCGGCGCCAACGGCCTGTACGATGAGCTGACCGCCGCCGGCTGCAAGGTGCTCAACTACGGCGGCCTGGTGGACGATCCGCAGAAGTCGGCGCTGACCCTGTGCTCCGACGTGTACGTCCAGGCCTACAACTCCACCTTGAAGCTCATTGAGGAAATGGGCGGCGAAGGCGCGATCATCGACGTGCTCGAGAACCTGGGCGACGTCAACACCCTCAAGCGCCAGCAGGGCGTCGAGGCAGCCGTGGCCACGGCCGGTGGCAAGGTGACCATCGCGCAGACCATCGCCGACATCAAGACCGACGCCGAAGGCTACACCAAGGTGACCGACGCGCTGGCCGCCAACCCCGGCATCAAGGGCATCGTTGCCACCGGCGGCACCGCCTCCAAGGGCCTGGCCACCGCGATGACCGACTACTACGCCATCAACGCCGGGGCTGAGCACATCTCCTGCGCGACGATGGACCAGTCCGACGAAGTCATGAAGGCGCTGGCCGCGGGCTACGTGGACCACACCGTCTCCCAGAACGGCTGGGGCATGGGCTACATCTGCCCGCTGATCCTGATGTACCTGTCCGACGGCTGGGAGCCGATCACCTGGGGCAAGCACATCGACACCGGCTACGTGTTCATCACCAAGGACAACATGGACTCCTGGCAGGTCGACATCGAGGCGCTCTCGATGAAGATCATCTCCTCCATCGAGACCGAGATCCTGAAGAAGGCCTGATCATATAACCTGTCCGCCTTCCGCGCGGGAGCGCCCGCGCGGAAGGCGGTCCATCAAACCGGAAGTGGAGGCCTTGGCATGCTGGAGCTGCGCAACATATCCAAATCGTTTCAGGGCGTCAAGGCACTTCAGGGTGTCTCCGTCACATTTCAGGAGGGTGAGATCCACGCGGTGCTGGGCGAGAACGGCGCCGGAAAGTCCACCCTGATGAAGATCGTCTGCGGCATCTACCACGCGGACCAGGGCGACATCCTGCTGGACGGCAGGAAGCTTCGCCTGCGCGACTTCCACGACGCGGTCAAAAACCGCATCTCCATCGTCAACCAGGAGATTAACCTCATCCCCGACGCCTCCATCGCGGAGAACATCGTGCTGGACAAAATGGACCACTTTTCCCGGCTGGGCTTCGTCAACTGGAACGAGGTCAACCGGATCGCGGCCATCTACATGAAGAAGGTCGGGCTGGATTTTGACCCGACCACCCGCGTCACGCACCTGAGCGCCGCCCGGAAGCAGCTGATCCAGATCGCCAAGGCGCTGTCCACCGACGCGAAGGTGCTCATGCTGGACGAACCCACCTCCTCCCTTACCTTGTATGAGGCCAATACCCTGTTTGAAATTCTGCGCGAGCTGAAAAAGACCGGCGTCATCATGATCTTCGTCTCCCACAAGCTGGAGGAGGTCATGGCGCTGTGCGACCGCGTGACGGTGCTGCGGGACGGCCAGCACGTCGGCACCGACATCATGGCGAACATGGACCGCCGCAGGATGATCAAGATGATGATCGGCCGCGAGTCCAACATCGAATACCGCGGGCGGCTCGACGCTTCGGAAAACCCCGTCGCCTTTGAGGCGAAAAACATCTGCTCCCAGGTCCACGGCTTCAAGGACATGAGCTTTGCCGTGCGAAAGGGCGAAATCCTGGGCTTTTACGGGCTGGTGGGCTCCGGGCGCAGTGAGCTGGTGCGCACGGTGCTGGGCATCGACCCGATGGCCTCCGGCGAAATCCTTTTAAACGGCGTACCCATCCACCCCAAGACATTCGCCGAGAGCCTGCACCGCCACGGCATCGGCTACATCACCGAAAACCGCAAGGAAGAGGGCCTGTTCCTGGACGACACCATCCGGATGAACATCTGCCTGAATACGCTTCGAAAGTTCTTCGTCCGAAAAAAAGTGCCGCTCATCGCGCCGCGAAAGGAGCGTTTCAACGCGGGCGAGTTCATCAAAAAGCTCGAGATCAGGACGCCCTCCCAGAACGCCCGGGCTTCGAGCCTCTCCGGCGGCAATCAGCAGAAGGTTTCAATTTCGAAATGGCTGTCCGCCGGCTGCGACGTGCTGGTCATCGACGAGCCGACCGTCGGCGTGGACGTTGGCGCCAAGGAGTACATCCACCAGTTGATCTGGAACCTCGCCAAGGTCGAGAACAAGGCCATCATCCTGATCTCCTCCGACATGAACGAAGTCATCTCGCTGGCCCGCCGCATCCTGGTTTTCAAGGATCAGAAGATCGTCGACGAGCTTGACGGCGAGGAGAGCTTCGCGCGGCCTGGCGCCGAGATCAGCCACGACATCGCCAGATCGTTTATTTGAGCAGGTGAGGAGCATTACGATGGAGAAGAACGGCCTGATCATCGCGGTCAAACCCGGCATGCTGGAGCGCTATATCGAGCTGCACGACAATCAGCCCGAGGAGATCCGGAGCCTCATGAAGCGTTGCGGCTTCAAAAAGTGCGAGATCTTCGTCAAGGAGATCGCGGGTACCACCTACCTTTTCCAGTACAACGAGATTGAAGGCGACGCCTCGCCGCTCTACGAGAGCCCTGCCTATCAGGAGTGGCTGAGGCTGACCGGAGAGTGCCAGCAGCCGTTGCCCGGAGAAATTTTCTGGCAGGGCCTTCCACAGGTTTACACATTGAGCCCAAATCCTGTATCATAATAACCCGGAGGCGATGGAGAAATGAAGCGATCGGAAATCAACGGCGCGCTTAAGTGGGCCAAGGAACTCCTAAAGGCGAGCAATACCCACCTGCCGATGTACGCGTACTGGAAGCCGGACGTGTGGAAGAGTAACGCGGCGCGGCTGAAGACCGTGCGCAAGGTCATGCTCGGCTGGGACATCACCGACTTCGGCATGGGCGACTTTTCGAAGGTGGGCGCGGTGCTGTACACCGTGCGCAACGGGAGCCTCGAAGACAAGACCGCGGGCGTGCCATACTGCGAGAAGTACATCCTGATGAAGGACGGGCAGCGGCTGCCCAAACACTACCATGTGATGAAGACCGAGGACATCATCAACCGCACCGGCGGCGCGCTGCAGGTGTTCCTGTGGGGCGTCGATCCGGCCACCGGCAGCGTACTGGATACGCCCGTCGAAGTCTATCAGGACGGCATCCCGTATTCCTACCGGCCGGGCGAGGAGATTCTGGTCGAGCCAGGCAACAGCATCTCGCTGCCGCCCTTCGTCGCGCACATCTTCGGGCCCAAACCGGGATCGGGCGACTTGGTGGTGGGCGAGGTGTCCGCCATCAACGACGACATGACCGACAACTACTTCCTGGAGAACACCGCGCGCTTTGCCGAAATCGAAGAGGATGAGGCGCCGCTCCATCCGCTGTGCAACGAGTACGGGAAGCATTTTTGATCCCTTTGCTTGCCATACGCCGGGCTGTTTCGCCGCCCCAAAACGTCGAAGCCCCATGAAATCAACCAGGCCGCCGCGGCAACACCGCGGTGGCTTGCCGCATTTTGGGAACGGCCTGTTAAATGTGCAATCGGTTTCAAATTTCTGGCGGCCTTCCCTTGAAGCCGAGTGGAAAATATACTATAATACAACATAAGAACCCCTTTTATTCCAGCACTTTATGGCTCATCTGGAGGATGAAATGTTGACCATAGGGGTATGCGATGACCAACCTGAGCAAGTACGGCAGTTGCTCAGGTTGTTGAAAGACCCCATTGCATGCGCCGGGGATTGCCGGGTGATCGCCTCCAGCAAACCCTTCGAATTTCTGCACAGCCTCGAGGCGGAAAAGCCGGACCTCGTGTTTCTGGACGTCAATATGGACGAACTCGACGGCATCCGGCTGGGCGAGGCGATCCGCGCCCGTCATCCGGACGCGATGATCGTCTACGTCACCGCGTTCGGGCAATACGCGCTGGACGCGTTCCGCGTCCGTGCGTTCCACTATCTTCTGAAGCCCTTGGAGCGGGAGGCGTTCAGCGCGCTGATGCGCGAAGCGCGGGCGCGTCTTGAGCGGGAGGACGGCGCGGCGGACAAGTACTTCACCGTGCAGGTCAAGGGCGAAACCGCGCGGTTTGCGCACAGTGAAATCCTTTACTTTGAAAAGGTCGGGCATTGCGTCGTCCTGCATGCCCTGCACCGCGAGATATCGTATTACGGCAAGATCCAATCGCTGATGGAAGCACTGAACTCGGACAGGTTCGTGCAGTGCCATCAGGGATACGTGGTCAACCTGGACATGGTGCGCGCCTTCCGGGGCAGGACGCTCAAGCTGGAGGGAGGCGCGGAGGTGTCCGTCAGCAGGAGCTGCGCGGAGCATGTAAAAAGCGTGCTGGCCAGGCGGCTCTTTCACCGCGAGGGAAGCCCATGAAGAGATTGGCGGATTTCCTCATCGGTAGCGACGCCAGGCTGTCGTTTGAGCAGAAGGCTTACAACATCGGCATCCTGCTCGGCTGCGCCGTTACGCTGACCGGCATTGTCGTGGATCGTTTTACCCTTTCAACCTTCCCCGTGTACAGCGTCTGTTTCCTTTTGATCTGGCTTGCTTCCTACTACCTGACCCGGTTTAAAGGGCATTACAAAGTTGTGGTGCCCGTGTCCGTCGCGTTGCTGGTCTCCATCTTCGTCCCGATGAACTGGATCAATAATGCTGGTATTATGGGGGCCATCCCGTATTATTCGAGCCTGTTTGTCGCGGTCGTTTGCATTGTGACGTCGGGCAAGACCCGGCTGGTACTGGTCGCAGGCCACATCCTCATCCAGGCGCTGCTCATCCTGTTCGGCGGATACCTGGACGGTACCTACCTGCCGGATCCTGGCTATCGCCGCCTTCAAATCGACCTTCTGATCAACCTGACGGTGTCCACCACCAGCGTCGCCGCGCTGATCGTCATGTACTCCATCACCTACCGGCGCGAGCGCGCACGCAGCGAAGACTATCTCCAGACGATCGGGGAGAACTACCGCCAGCAGCTCTACTACATGGAAAACCTGGAGCAGCTTGTCACGCGGCTTCGCGCGGAGCGGCATGATTTCAACAACCATCTGGGCATCATCTACGGCATGCTGGAGGACGGGGAAGCGCTCGAGGCCAAGGAATACGCCGCCACGCTGGTCGGGGTGGCCCGCGCGCACCAGAACATGATCTCGCTGCCCTATTCGATGCTGCGGGCCATGATCAACTACAAGTTGTCCGTGGCCAGCGAACAGGGCATACGCCTGAACCTGTCGGTCGACGTGCGCGAAGGGCTCTCCTTCAGCGAGCCGGACCTGGCCATCATCATTGGGACGCTGCTGGACAACGCCATGGAGGCCTGCCAGAGCGCCGGGGACAAGTACATCTCGCTCAGCCTCTCGTACAAGCCGGATTACCTGATTCTGCGCGTTGAGAACCCGGTGGGGCCGGATGCGATCCTGCCCCCGAGTTTGTCCGGGCAGGGGAAGAGCACCAAGCCCGATCCCGAAAACCACGGCTTCGGGCTGAACAACGCCAAGTACCTCGTGGAAAAGCATGGCGGGCTGATCGAAATCGATCTGAAGAAAAACGTCTTCAAGGTCAACATCGCGATCCTGGCAGAAGCCGGGCAGGCAGCGTAGCGCGGGCAAACCGGGCCGCGGTGGCCTTCGTAGGGCGGCGGCAGAGAGGCATCAGCGCACCGCCCGGCAACTACACGCACTCGGAATACTTCCGGAAACGGGGAAGGAGGAATGGAATGAACAGTCAGGATGTCGCCGCGTTTTTGGCGGAATACTCGGAGAAACCGCTCCCCGATGGCCTGCCGGAGGGCTATGTGCCGGTGGAGCTCATGTCCGGGAGCGGGCTCTACCTGACGCTATTGTGCAAGGATGCAAACGGCGACCTGGTCGTCGCAAAGCGCTGCAAGGTACAGATGGCGAAGAACGAGGCGGACATGCTGGCGCGGCTCAGCCATCCCGGCCTTCCGGCGCTGAAGGGGTATTCGGAGTTTGAAGGCGGCGCGTTCCTCATGCGCTCGTACGTGTCCGGCCTTGCGCTGGACGAGTACGCGCAGCGGCCCATGACGGAGGCGGCGGCGCTGGACCTGATGGCGCAATTGCTCGAGATCCTCGGCTACCTGCACGCTCAGAAACCGCCGGTCATCCATCGGGATGTGAAACCTTCCAACATCATCGTGGATCTCGAGACGGGCAAGGCGTCGCTGATCGACCTGGGCATCGCGCGGCTCTGCGAAGGCGGGCTGGACGGCGACACACAGGGAACCCGCGAATTCGCGCCGCCGGAGCAGTACGGCTTCATGCCCACGACCCCGAGCGCGGACATCTATGCCGCGGGCAAGGTGTTTTTGTGGATGCTGGAAGGGCGGGAGGAGCCGCTGCCCAGAGGCCTGCAGCGACTGATCCGGCGCATGACCGCCTTCGACCCCAGATGGCGCTTTCCGAACGCCACGGCTGCGCTGCGCGCGCTCCGGCGGTATAGGACCGACGCGATGGGAAAGGCGATGAGGGTGGTGGCAGCCTTGGCCGCGGCGGCGGCGCTCGCCGTATTCAGCTTCTGGCTGGGCCGCTATACCCAGGTGCCGGTCGCTCCGATGGCCGCGCTCTTCGAGCGGGACATGGCTGTCGTCTTTTCTGATCCGGTCCTGGAGGCGCGGGTTCGCAGCCAGATGGGCGTACCGGAGGGGGAGATCACGGTGCAAGCGGCGGAGGCCGTGCGGGAGCTGAATCTGAGCGCGTCTTCGCACAACGCCTCGCAGGAGGAGCGGATCACGGACATTTCGGCGCTTTCGGCCTTTTCGAACCTCCGCTCGCTGGACCTGAGCTGGAACGACGTGAAGGATATCGACGTACTGGAAAAGCTACCGCAACTGGAAACGCTGCTGCTGAACGGCAACAACGGGATTCAAGACCTGAAGCCGCTGAAGGGGCTGGTCCGCATGAAGGATATCATGCTGGTCAACTGCCCCGTTTACCCGGACAACGCAGAGGTGTTCCGGCAGATGGAGGGTCTCCAAAGCTTCTGGGTGGAATACCCGCTTTTCAAAGACCTGGACGTGGTCCGGTATTTTCCCTCGCTGGACCGCCTCGTGGTCAAGAACTGCGGCGTTCGCGACCTGACGAAGGTTGAAGTTCTCTACGACCTGCAACAGATCGACGTTTCGTACAACCCCGTGGCGGATCTGACCCCGCTACTAAAACTCCCTCACCTTGCGTATGCTACGTTCAGCGCCGATCAGCGGCCGCTGGTGGAGGCGCAGCTTGAGGGCGCGGCTTTCGACATCCGGTACAATTAACCCCGGGATTCGAGTTTTGGCCGCCCGCGCACCGCGCCTGCGCTTGCTTTTAACATTGCATGCTGCTATAATTTTCCCGGACAGAGAATAAAGGGAGTGTTGTTCATGGCGCTTGTCACTTCTACCGAAATGTTCAAGAAAGCGTATGCCGGGGGCTATGCCATCGGCGCTTTCAATGTCAACAACATGGAAATCATCCAGGGCATCACCGAAGCGGCGATGGATGAAAAGGCCCCGCTGATCCTGCAGGTGTCCTCCGGCGCGCGCAAGTACGCCAAGCACGTGTACCTGATGAAGCTGATTGAGGCGGCGCTCCTCGACGCCGAGCAATCCGCCGGTTTCGACCTGCCCATCTGCGTCCACCTGGACCACGGCGACACCTTCGAGCTGTGCAAGTCCTGCATCGACGGCGGCTTCACCTCCGTCATGATCGACGGCTCCCACCACACCTTTGAGGACAACATCAAGCTGACCCGCCAGGTCGTCGAGTACGCGCACGACCACGGCGTCGTCGTCGAGGGCGAGCTGGGCCGCCTGGCCGGCATCGAGGACAAGGTCAACGTCTCCGCCGAGGACGCCTCCTACACCCGCCCGGACGAGGTCGAGGAATTTGTTTCCAAGACCGGCGTGGACTCGCTGGCCATCGCCATTGGCACCAGCCACGGCGCCTACAAGTTCAAACCCGGCCAGAATCCGCAGCTCCGCTTCGACATCCTCGACGAGATCGTCAAGCGCCTGCCCGGCTTCCCGATCGTGCTGCACGGCGCGTCCAGCGTCATGCCCGAGTACGTCAAGATGATCAACGAGAACGGCGGCAAGATGCCCGACGCCATCGGCATCCCCGAGGACATGCTGCGCCAGGCCGCCCGCTCCGCCGTCTGCAAGATCAACATCGACTCCGACCTGCGCCTGGCCATGACCGGCACCGTCCGCAAGTACTTCGCGGACCATCCGGATCACTTCGACCCGCGCCAGTACCTGAAGCCCGCCCGCGACAACATCAAGGCCATGGTCAAGCACAAGCTGGTCGAAGTGCTGGGCTGCAACGGCAAGGCATAACGCACCGCTTTCAAACTACATTCAATCGCCCGGCGCTAAAAGCGCCGGGCTTCTTTTTGAGCTTCGGGAACCTTGGGGGAAGGAGCGTATTAAAAAACCATCTCTCCCGGTCTGTAGCCGTCGGGCAGTTCTTCTTCGCACAAAAACGCGAAACTGTCATCCCGCAGTATCGGCAAAAAGGCAGCATATGGGATTCTGGGAAACTCGCAGGCGTAATTGCTGGCTCCGAACCACCCGCCCTCTTTGCCGCGCAAATTCAAATCCCTGGCGAATTTTGTACGGTTCGAGCAGTCGTGAACGATCAAATCCCAGTTCTCTTCTTCAGCAATTTTCATCAGTCTCAGCGTCAGTTCCCTGCTCCATATCGGAGATATGTATCCATGTCTGCAAATGTACATGTTTTCCCCGTAATAGTTATCGATGTTGTTGGGGTTTAGATGCAACTCCGCGCAATTGATAAAGTCAAGACCCGTTTTCAGAATCGCCTGTTTTTTCTTCAAGAACGTTTTGAAAAACTCAGGCGTCATTGGCGTTTCAACGCCCACATACGGAATGTGCTTTTTTGCGAGCCTTATGTTCTCAATCACTTTATCCGAACAATTCGAGGCGCCCAGGTTAAAGCGTATTTCGTCAAGGCCGGCCTCTCCCAATGCTTTCAGCGTCTCTTCGGTCGCCAAAGTGCCGTTTGTGTACAAATGCTGATGGATTTGAGCATCCTTGAATTTCTTTATGACCGAATAGTATTTTTCAATCTCCATGAATGGTTCCAGATAAACATAGGAAATGCCGGTTGGCTTCTGCTGTATGGAAAGCAACAAGTCAATGTCATCTTCGTAAAACTTGGTGCCGCCGATTTCCCACATGCCTTCGCCAACCGGGGGAATTCGGTCCAATTCTCCGTAATTGTAGCAGAACTTACACTCAATATTGCATTTGTTGGTTTTTCTGACTGCACTCAGGCCGTTTCCTAGCAAACAGGAACGGCATCCCCGGGGGAATTTGGTTTCGTTCCCTACGAAGTAGGTTCTGTTCTCCAAGGTTCTTAAACTATGTATTTGAGACATGAGCGTATCGTTCCGATGATCGATTGCCGCCTCGATCTGCGCAAAGGTAGCATAAACAATTTCTCTTTGGCGGGTCAGAATTTCTTCGTCTTCCGGCAAAGATGCAAAGAATTCAAACCATGTCAGCGCGTCTTTTTTCGAAATTCGCATAATATTTCCTCCTGGTATTTCGGAATGCTTCAAAGCTAAAGGTACAGCGGAGCCTCCGTCGCTTCGCAATCCCAAACATCTTCGCCGCACACTAATTATAGCAGGAAACCAATCCTTCGGCAATCCGAACCCAGTTTTCGAAGGCTGCCAGCTTTTTGCGAATAATTTACTTGACGACACTTCCCTTTTTCGCCCCGTTTCGCGCACCGGATTCCGGGATGGCACATATCCTGTCAACGGGAGCCGCGCGCCCTGAGGGCGCGTTTATGGATGAAGGGCGGGAGAGCGTTGAACCGGTACAAAATTTGCGTTTACGCGATCAGCAAAAACGAAGAGGCGTTTGTAGACCGCTGGATGGACTCGGTGGGCGAGGCGGATCTGGTGGTCGTCGCCGACACGGGGTCCACCGACCGCACGGTGGAACGCCTTCGCGCGCGGGGCGCGGTGGTCTATGAGGAGAAAATCACTCCCTGGCGGTTTGATGCGGCGCGCAACGTGGCGTTGGATCGGGTCCCGGAGGACGCGGACATCTGCGTGTCCATCGATCTGGATGAGGTATTCGAACCGGGTTGGCGGCAGAAATTGGAGGATGCCTGGCTGCCGGAAGTTACCCGCGCGAAATATCCGTACATCTGGAGTCACCATCCCGATGGCACGCCCGAAACGCAGTACCTGCGCGACAAAATCCACCGGCGCAGGGGCTACCGCTGGGTCCGCCCGGTCCATGAGATACTGAAGTACGACGGCGCGGACGGCGAGAACACCGTGACGGTGGAGGGGATTGTCCTGCACCACCACCCGGACCCCAATAAGCCACGCAGCCAGTACCTGCCGCTTCTGGAGCTTTCGGTGGCAGAGAACCACTTTGATGACCAGGCAACGTTCTGGCTCGGGCGCGAGTACCTGTATAGCGGCATGCATGAGCAATGCATCGGGACGCTCAAAGGCTACCTGAACCTCCCCGGTGCGCGGTGGGGGGAGGAGCGCAGCGCCGCCATGCGCTTTATCGCCCAGAGCTGCCTTGCGATGGGGGATGTTGCAGAAGCCCGGTCATGGATCTTTCGGGCCATCGCGGAGTGTCAGGAGGTCCGCGAACCCTATTACGCGGCGGCGCTTATGGCCTACAGCGAGCAAAACTGGCCAATGACGTACGCGATGGTCAAAAAGGCGCTGTCCATTCGGCAGTCCAGCGGCAGCTACCTTTTGGAGCCCGCGTGCTGGGGCGCGCCTCTTTACGATCTCGGGGCAATCGCAGCTTACCACTTGGGCCTGCTTGAGGAAGCCTATACCCACGCGCTCGCGGCGTGCGGGATGGCCCCTGGGGACGGCCGCCTCCGCGAAAACCTGGACTTCTTCGCCGGGAAGCTGTCGGAGCGCGCAAAGGGGCAGGAGCATGGAGCGCTATAAAGTCTGCGTCTACGCGATCTGCAAAAACGAATCCAGGTTTGTCGACCGCTGGATGAACTCCATGCGCGAGGCGGACTGCGTCGTGGTGACCGACACCCTGTCCACCGACGACACCGTGGAACGCCTCCGCGCGCGGGGCGCGACCGTGTTTATCGATGCGGTGAAGCCCTGGCGGTTCGACGTGGCGCGGAACATCTCCCTCGGCCATGTGCCTGAGGACGTGGACATCTGCGTGTGTACGGACCTGGACGAGTACTTCGACCCGGGCTGGCGGGAGAAGTTGGAGAACGCGTGGCGGGCGCACCAGCCCGGCTCCGGCGAGATTGCGCGGCTCGGAAAGTACCTGTACAACTGGAGCCTGAGGCCCGACGGCTCGCCGGACGTGCAGTTTTACTACGACAAGGTACATTCCCGGCATGGCTTCCGCTGGACCTGTCCGGTGCACGAGTTCGTCCGTTACGAGGGCGCTCTGCCGCTTGTCGTGGTACCGGTCGAGGGCATGGTCCTGAGCCACGCACCTGACCCGTCGAAGTCCCGCGGGTCGTACCTGCCGCTGCTCGAAATGGCCGTACAGGAAGCGCCCGGGGACGAGCGAATGCGCTACTACCTCGGCCGGGAGTACCTTTTCGCGGGCGAATGGGGGAAGTGTGTCGAAACGCTGACCGTCTACCTTTCGCTGCCCTCCGCCACATGGCGGGAGGAGCGCTGCGCCGCGATGCGCTGGATCGCAAAGGCTTTCTGGGAGGCAGACTGGGCGGAGTTTGCCTACGCCTGGTATTACCGCGCCGTCGCGGAAGCGCCCGGCATGCGCGATCCGTATGTGGAATTCGCGAAGATCTGCCACGCGCGCGGGGACTGGCCCATGGCGTACTTCCTGACGGAGGAGGCGCTCAAAATCGCGGAGAAATCCAGCACATACGTCAACTCGGGCGAAGCGTGGGATTCCACGCCGGACGACCTGTGCGCAGTCGCCGCGCACCACCTGCGGCTGCACGAAGCCGCTGCGCGCCATGCCCGCCGCGCGCTCTCCTTCGCGCCGGAGGACGAAAGGCTCCTCGCGAACCTCCGGCTGATCGAGGATGCCCGGCCGTAAACGCCATTTGGCCGCGCCGTGATACTCCATATGCAGTCGATGTGTCCATAACATCTTTGTCTATTCTATCTACAGTGATTCCATTCATGGGTGTAATTCGGGTTGGCTGCTCGCATTTTGACACATATCTTTCAAATAGCGCGCAATACACTGGAATTCGACTTTTTTCATATATATGGGAGGGGATCGTGATTCTCCCAATTTCTTCCCGTGAGGTGAAACAGATGTTTTTCAACGAATCAGATAATTTCTGGGGCGAGCCGGAAGAGCGTCGCGGCGGCTGTGGCTGTGACGACCGGCATAAGCCGCATCATCCATGCCATCCCTGTCCGCCTTGCCCGCCTTGCCCGCCCTGCCCGACCGGCCCCACCGGTCCGACTGGCCCTACCGGCCCGACTGGACGGATCGGCCCTACCGGCCCGACCGGCCCGACCGGCCCGCAAGGACTGCAGGGCGTCGCAGGCCCGACCGGCCCGACTGGCCCGACTGGCCCGACTGGACCGACCGGCCCGACCGGCCCGCAAGGACTGCAGGGCGTCGCTGGCCCGACCGGCCCTACCGGCCCGACCGGCCCGCAAGGCATCGTAGGTCCGCAAGGTCCGCAAGGCGCGATCGGCCTGACCGGCGCAACCGGCGCAACTGGCCCGCAAGGCCCGATCGGCGCGCAAGGTCCGGTCGGCGCGACCGGCCCGACTGGCCCGACTGGCCCGCAAGGTTTGACTGGCTTAACTGGCGCAACCGGCCCGACTGGCCCCACCGGCCCGCAAGGCCTGACCGGCTTGACCGGCGCGACCGGCCCCACCGGTCCGACTGGCCCGCAAGGCCTGACCGGCTTGACTGGCGCAACCGGCCCCACTGGCCCGCAAGGCCTGACCGGCTTGACTGGCGCGACCGGCCCGACTGGTCCGACCGGCCCCACCGGCCCGCAAGGCCTGACCGGCTTGACCGGCGCAACCGGCCCGACTGGCCCCACCGGCCCGCAAGGCCTGACCGGCTTGACTGGCGCAACCGGCCCGACTGGCCCCACCGGCCCGCAAGGCCTGACCGGCTTGACCGGCGCAACCGGCCCTACTGGCCCGACTGGCGCGGCCGCAGGCGGCGCGATCATCCCGTTCGCGTCCGGCCCGGTGGTCACCTTCGCAACTTCTCTGCTGGGTGAATCCCTGACAGCGGCGGCTGTTGGCTTTGGAAGCAACACAAGCTCGATCGCTCTCAACGGCGTGGATATCGCCTTGCTCGCACTGGACACGCAAGCCTTCTCCATGCCGCGCAGCGGCGTCGTCACCTCCATCGCAGCCTACGTCAGCATCCTGGTTGGTCTCTCGCTGCCCTTTTCGACGGCGACGATCACTGCGGAATTGTATCGCTCGACCACCCCCAACGACAACTTCTCGCCGGTGCCGGGCACCGTTGTGACGCTGACACCCAGCCTGACCGGCACTGTCAACGTCGGCACGACGCTTCACGGCCTGCTGACGGGCCTGAACATTGCGGTGAACGCGGAAACGCGGCTCATGCTGGTGTTCACGGTCGACATCACCGCGGGTCTCCCGCTGTCGACGACCATCACCGCCCACGCCGGCGGCGGCGTCGCAATCTCCTGATCACGTATGATGTGATACGGGCGCCCCGCCACGGCGGGGCGCCCGGCTGTTACAGCCAGAAGTAATAGGATTGCAGCAGGTACGGCTGCCCATAATCCTCCGCCAGCGCGTACAGCCTGCGCTTGACCGCATCCAGGGTGACGAGGCCCGCTTGGAACCGTTCGAGCGCCGCTGCAAACGACCGCCGCTGATCCGCGGTAGCCTGATCCTTGAAATAACCCCAAACGTGCTGCGCCGCGTTGACCGCACTGCCCGGCTCCACGGGAAGCTGCAGCGCGCGTTCGATCAGCGCATAAAAGTCGAGTGGATCGACGCCCCCTCTTCCAAACAGCGACCGGATTTCCTGATAGGCCCCTTGGCTTCGCTCCATCACGGCGTACTTGTAGCGAGCCCACTCCCGTTCCAATGCCGGGGCGTTTGGTTCCTTTAGGGCGCACAGGCCGCACTTGACCGCGGACAGGTTCTTGTCCTTGACCTCCAGCATGACGTCGAGGTCGTCGCGCCCTGTGGCGTCCAGGAATTCCAGAAACCTTCCGGCGTCGATCGTGGCGGAGTGCGCGCCGGGCTTTTTGCCGGGGTCCTGCTGCGAATAGTGGATCTTCTGCGGGCCGTCCGTGGGCTGCCATGTCCCCCGGAACGCGTCAATCCAGAACTTCGCCTCCGCCGGGCCGGACGGGTTCGCCTCGTGGTGCAGGTTGTCGAACACCACCGGAGCGTTCAGCTTCAGCCCCGCGTTCAGCGCGTCCTCCGCGGTGTACAGGCGGTCATCGTTTTCCAGCACAATGCGCCGCCGCACGGCTTGGTCCAGCGAGTGAAAGCGCGCCTCGAAGCGGTCAAGCGCCGAAGCCTTGTCCCCATACGCGCCGCCCAGGTGCAGGATGATTTTGGAGTCCGCGCCCGTTCCCAGCGCGTCCAGCACGCGGGCGTGGTAGGCGAGGTCGTCCGCCGCCCGCGCGGCGACGCCCTCGTCCGGCGCGCTGAGCACGGTGTACTGGCCGGGGTGCATCGAAACCCGCATCCCGCCCGCCAGGATCTTCCCGCCAATGCGCGCAAAATCCGCCCGGAACAGATCCGCCCAGTCCAGCGCGTTGACCGGGCTTGAGCCGAAGGGGATCAGATCCGAGCTGATCCGGTAGAGCCGGATGCCGTTTTCCAGGTTGTAGTCCACCATGCGCTCGAGCGCCTGCAGGTTGTTCGCGATCAGCGAGGTTAGGCGCGACTCATCCGCGTTCCGCTGCGTGCAGGTTTTCAGGTCCGATCCAGGCACGCCGAGCGCCAGGCATGCGTATCCGATGCGCATTTTCTGATCCTTTCCGGGTGAAATCGCCTTGGTTATACCCCGTTTTGCGCGCGCGAAACCAAATGGACTGCGATTTCCGACAATTGGGACCGAATCCGTGTTGCGGACTTCGGAAATGTGGTATTCTATAGGCGGCGCGCTACGAACCTCGCCAGGGGAGACAAAACGGGGGAGTGATGACGATGGATCGAATGACGGAATCGCCGCACGCCATGGAGATTTCCAAGGTCCTGCAGCAGCTGGGCGTGGACGCGCAGCGGGGGCTGAGCAGCGGCGAAGCGGAGGAGCGGCGGGGCCGCTTCGGCGAGAACGCGCTCAGGGGCAAGCCGCCCAAGACGTTTTGGACGCGCTTTTTTTCGCAGTTTCTGGACGTGATGATCCTGATCCTGATCGCGGCCGCGGCGGTGTCGATGGCGGTGGCGTTCATCGAGGGGCACGGTTTCATCGAGCCGCTTCTGATCCTCTTGATCGTGGTCTTGAACGCGGCGCTCGGCGCGCTGCAGGAGGGCCGCGCCGAGAAAGCGCTGGAGGCGCTCAAAAGCATGTCCGCGCCTTCCGCCCGGGTGATCCGGGACGGTGAGGTGACCACGCTCAAGGCGAAGGAGCTGGTTCCCGGTGACATCCTGCTGCTCGAGGCGGGCGATTTCGTGCCCGCGGACGCGCGGCTTCTCGACTCCTTCAGCCTCCGGGCGGAGGAATCCGCGCTGACGGGCGAATCCGTCCCGGTGGAAAAGGACGCAAAAGCTCAGGTCGCGGCCGACGCGCCGCTGGCAGAACGCCGCGACATGGTGCACTCGGGCGGCGCGATCCTGTATGGCCGCGCGCGGGCGGTGGTGACCGCTACCGGCATGTCCACCGAGGTGGGCAAGATCGCAGGGCTATTGGAAGAGGCGTTTGACGTTCAGACGCCGCTGCAGCAAAAATTGGCGAACCTTGGCAAGACGCTGGGCATCACGGCGCTCGCCGCCTGCGCGGTGGTGTTTGCCGTCGGGCTGATCGATGGCATCCCGCTGATGGAGATCTTCATGACCTCCGTGTCGCTGGCGGTGTCGGCCATTCCGGAGGGCCTCCCGGCCATCGTGACCATTGTGCTCTCGCTGGGTGTCAAGCGGATGGTCGGCCGGGGCGCGATCATAAGGCGGCTGCCCGCGGTGGAAACGCTCGGCAGCGCTTCGGTCATCTGCTCGGACAAGACCGGCACGCTGACCCAGAACCGCATGACGCTGACCCATGCCTACGACGCGCGGACCGGCGCGCTTTCGGATCTTTCCAAAGACGGCGCGGGGCAGGTTTTGGACGTACTCCGCTACGCGGTACTCTGCTCGGACGGCAAGGTGATCCTGGAGAACGGCGCGGAAAAGCACATCGGCGACCCGACGGAGACCGCCATCGTCGCGGCGGCGATGCGGGCGGGGCTTCAGAAGACCGAGCTGGACGGAGCGCACCCGCGCGTCTATGAAATCCCGTTTGATTCCGACCGCAAGCGCATGAGCACCGTGAACGAGATCGAAGGCCGCAAGATGGTGGTCGTCAAGGGGGCGCTGGACGTGCTGGCGGCGCGCTGTGCGCCGGAGGGCGTCGAGGGTGCGATGAAGGCCGCCGCTCAGCTCAGCGCCAAGGCGCTGCGCGTATTGGCGGTAGCGGTCAAGGAGATCGGAGAACTCCCCGAGAAGCCCGACGAGGAGCAGCTGGAGCAGGGCCTGACGCTCGTCGGCATCGTGGGCATGATCGACCCGGCGCGCCCGGAGGCAAAAAAGGCGGTCGCGACCTGCCGGGAGGCGGGCATCAAGCCCGTCATGATCACCGGCGACCACGCGCTGACCGCGTCGGCCATCGCGCGGGATCTTGACATCCTCCGGGATGGCGACGAGGCGGTGGACGGAAAGACGCTGGCTCTTATGAGCGATGAGGAGCTGGAGAAGCGGGTCGGCTCCATCTCGGTCTACGCTCGGGTGACGCCATCAGACAAGATCCGCATCGTGCGCGCCTGGCAGAAGAAGGGCCAGGTGGTCGCCATGACCGGCGACGGCGTGAACGACGCCCCGGCGCTCAAGGCGGCGGACATCGGCTGCGCGATGGGCACCGGCACCGACGTGGCCAAGGGCGCCGCCGACATGACGCTGACCGACGACAACTTCGCCACCATCGTGGAGGCGGTGCGGGAGGGGCGTTCGATCTATGACAACATCAAAAAGGTCGTTGGGTTCCTTCTGGGCACCAACGTGGGCGAGATCCTGACGGTGTTCGTGGCGATGCTCATCTTCCGCCAGTCGCCGCTGCTTTCGATGCAGCTGCTCTGGATCAACCTGGTGACCGACAGCCTGCCGGCCATCGCGCTGGGCATGGAGGCCGCCGAGCCGGGCATCATGCGACGGAAGCCACGGCCTCGCAGCGAGGGCGTGTTCGCCGACGGCTTCGGGCTTCAGATCCTGTTGCAGGGCGCGATGTTCGCCGCGCTGACGCTGACCGGTTTTGTGATCGGCTGGCGCGCCACCGGGGATCTGACGACCGGTCGCACGATGGCGTTTCTGATCCTTTCGCTGACGCAGGTGTTCCACGCGTTCAACATGCGTTCGCGGCATTCGCTCTTCAAAATCGGCCCGTTCAAAAATCGCGTACTGTGCGGCGCGGCTGCGATCTCCATTCTGATGGTGGCTCTGGTTGCGTTTATACCGCCGGTGGCGGCGGCGTTTGGGCTTACAAGCCTCGTACCCGGGCAGTACGGCCTGGTGCTCGCGCTGGCGTTTGCGCCGGTTGTGGTCATGGAGATCGTGAAGCTCTTCAAGGCGTTGCGAGCGCGCTGAGTGCAGAGCGCCAATCGTGGCGAAATCGGGTCCGCGGGTTGAAGGGAAAGTGTCGGTAAAATTCATGATTCTCGCCGCCTGTTCGTTATCCCGCACGGCATGGATGCACGTGTTTGATACCCTACAGGCGGCGTCCATCTGCCCGTTGCGCCTTCTTCCCGGCGGGCGCTATACTGAATGCGCGGATCCGTGACGGAATCCGCGCATTGCGCAATTTTGGAAAGCGGGCGATTTCATGATTTATTGCGTGACCGGCTCCGCTGGGCATCTGGGCAGCCACGTGGTGAAGGCGCTGCTCGAGCGCGGCGACAGGGTGCGGGCGCTGGTGCTCCCGGGCGAGCGCTGCCCGGACTACGTGCCGCGGAGTGGGCTTCTTACGGAAATTGAGGGCGACGTGCGGGACGTTTCGTCGCTTGGCCGCTTGCTCAATGGCTGCGGCGGGGAAGCGGTGGTCGTCCACTGCGCTGGGATCGTGGAGATCACCGGCAAATCCAACCGGCGGCTCTTTGACGTCAACGTGGGCGGCACTGAGAACGTGCTCTCCGCCTGCATGCAATACGGCGCGCGGCGGCTGGTCTACGTCAGTTCCGTGCACGCGATCCCGATCCTGCCCAGGGGCCAGGTGATGCGGGAGATCGACGCCTTCAACCCCGATGACGTGGCCGGACCCTACGACAAGAGCAAGGCCGAGGCGACCCAGCGGGTGCTGGACGCGGCGAAAGTCGGCCTCGACGCGGTCTGCGTACACCCGGCGGGCATCATCGGCCCCCATGGCAACCCTGCGGTGGGCGCGGCGCGCCTGATCACCGCCTGCCTCAAGGGCAGGCTGGCGGCGGCGGTTCGCGGTGGGTTCGACTTTGTGGACGTGCGGGACGTGGCGGACGGCGTCGTGGCCGCGGCGGACGCGGGCCGGAGTGGCGCGTGCTACATCCTGTCCAACCGGTTTGTCAGCTTCCGGGAGCTGCTCGACACGCTGACCGGCGTGGCGGGGCTTCGGAAAATCCGCCTGTTCCTGCCCGCCTGGGTGGCGCTGGCCGTAGCGCCCCTGGCCGAGGCCTACTACCGCCTGATGAAAAAAGCGCCGCTCTTCACCCGCTACGCGCTGCACACCGCGACCCGGAACGCGCTCTACTCCCACGAAAAGGCGACCCGGGAACTCGGCTACAAGACCCGCCCGCTGACGCGCACGATGATCGACATCGTGGCCGCCAGCGGCTTAAAGCGCAGACGGCGCGCACCGCAGCCGGTATAACGGCGCTGAAAGCCCGCGATGCGCGAAGGTAAACGCCGTGCCCGTTTTCAGTTGACGGGTATGGCAATCTTGTGGTACATTGGCACTGAAAGTAAAACAATCGAAACGGACGAATGTGGGGCGCAAACCTTGAAATACAAAAGTTGCGCGATGATTGAGAACTTCTACCTGAACATCAACGGGCGCATTGACACAGGCGACAACTGTCTGACGCTGTGCTGTGAAAACGTTCGCGACGTGCCCGGAACGGCGCTTTGTGAATCCTCGCAACAGTCCCTGGAGGGCTTCCGGCGAAAGCGCGCCGAGATCATCGCGGAAAGCGTGAGGCTCAGTTTGTTGGGCGGCTCGGACGACGAGCGTAATTTCCCGGCGGGTTGCGCTGAGTGCGCCAATTTTGTGGAGGGCGAACACGGCAATTTCGACGGGCTGATTCACTACGTCAACCTTTCGTGCTATCCCGCGCCATGCCAGTGCAAGTGTATCTATTGCGACGTTCACTGCGGGGAGTCGGGTCGTTTTGACAGGCGACTCCACGCGGAATATTATGGAAAACTGTTTGACATGCTGGATTACGCGCGGGAAACCGGGCGCATCGCGCCAAACGCCAGATGGCAGGTGTCCAGCGGTGAGATTGCCATCCATCCGTACAAGGACCGGATTTTTAGCCTCGTCAGGGACCAGGCCGCCACTTTCTATACGAATTGCTTCCTCTTTGAGGAAGGCGTGGCGGCGAACCTCTCTGCAAATCCGAATTCGGCCATCAACCTGTCCATTGATGCCGGTACGCCGAAAACATGGCATAAGGTCAAAGGCGTTGACAATTTTGAAGCGGTTACGACCAATCTGGTAAAGTACTATGGCCGCAGCGCAAGGCCGGGCCAGATCTCGCTGAAATACATCGTGCTTCCCGGCATCAACAACACTCAGGCGGATTACTTCTCCGTCATCGAAATCATGAAAATTCTGAAGGTTCCTCATTTGACCGTTTCCCGTGACATGCGGGAAAAATATACCCTGACCGCGGAACAGCGCGAAATGCTGATCGGCGCGGCAGGGTATCTCGTAGCGATGCTGCACAAGAACAGAATGACGCTGGACATGTTCACCTACACGCCGGAAGAGCGGGAACGTGTGGCGGCGCTTGCCAATTCGCTGTTGCAGACAGGAAAAGTGTGAAAATCCGCGCCTACCTTCCCGAGATTTCTTCCAGCCGGGACGACTTTATGGCGATGATCTCCATCGACCCGTTGTAATGCTGCGAGATTCTGTAGTCCACAGGCACCAGCCCGGCCTTTTCAAGCAGCAGGTACAGGGATGTTCGCGAAAAGTAGTTGATGTGATACGGCTCTTTGCGCATGGGATCGTTATGGCCGACCACGCAGGTGAACGCGCACTCAAAATTCGGGGTCGAAATCCAAAGCACGCCGTCGTCCTTCAACATGGACGCGGCTTTTTTGATGGCCAGAACGGGATCGCTGACGTGCTCCAGCACATCGCCCATGATGAGGACATCCCATTTTTGTTCCGTTTCGTACGCGACGAAGTCACAGCTTTCTACGTCCAGGCCGTATTGACTCCGCGCATTCCGAACGAGGCTCGGCACCACGTCCAGCCCGGCGCACTGATACCCAATCTCCCTCGCCGCCAGAAGGCATTCACAGCCGCCGATCCCCACTTCAAACAGCGTCATGCCCGCCGTGTATTGCCTGAGCCGGCTGAGGAGGTCGGAATAATATCCAAAGAGGTGCGTGCCCGCAGCCCGGGACTCGTCGTCACCCATCGGCAGATTTTTCGGAAAATGCCGGGCAAACAGGTGGTTGCAGTCATCGCAACGCATCCACAACCGGATTGGATTGAACGCGGGACTGTAGTCCGCCGCCTCCATCAATGGATACGTCCAATAGGAGGTGCCCGGCTTCCCGCACAGCGGGCAGTCGGTGAACTCGTCTTCCTCGTTCAACCCCTTGAAAACGTAAGGGTGGCTTGGGTGGCTGGGATTATACATGGTGCCGGTCAAATCCGGCTTGGCCATGAACGCCTTGGTATACAGGTCGTATGAAAGGTCCGGTTCCCCCGTCATATTGGCAATCTGTGCGAGATGATAATAACAAAAAGGGGCCATCTCGGGATGCCGCTCAAGCTGAAGCAAGCGCTCTGCCGCTTTGTCGAGCTTCTTTTCATTCAGCAGCACGATCGCTTCCGCAAACTCATCCACAATGCTCATCTTTATCCTCCATAAGCGCGCTTCCAGTGAGGGAAAAACACCTCTCGCCCGTTTGGACGAAGGATCATTTCGCAATGGCGTCAAATGCCCACGATGTGACAGGGGAACCGGTCTAGCGGTTTTCTACAAACTGGATCGAAAGCCCGTCCGGGTCCTTGACGAAGAAGAACCGGACGTGGGGATTGGGCTGAAACGGTCCGCTGTGAATGGGGAAGCCCTTTTCCCGGACGAAGGCCATCTGCTCGTCCAGTGACTTGACCTCAAACCCCAGAGAAATGTCCTTGCCCAGGTCCACCGGATGGTCCTGGCCGTCGCACATCAGCTCGATCTCGCTGCCCTCGTCGCCCAGAAACGCGATCTCCATGCCCGGCCCCGCGCCGAACCGCCTGAGTACATTCAGCCGCGCGATGTCCCGGTAGAAGGTCAATGATTTTTCCAGATCGCGCACGTGCAGCGTGCACCAGCAAAACTTCATACCAATTCCTCCTGAGAGATCTATGATACTCTGATTATAGCGGAACCGGCCCCGGCGGTCAACAGACCACGGAGCCGGTTCTGTCCGCGTACCTTGCTCGGTTTTTGGGCGAACCCCTTCGTACCTTCTCATCGTTCCCGGCGACCTGCGCGCCGGGAATCGGTTTCCGGAACCAGTGCGAACACTGGTGTAGGAAACAATACCTCAAGTCAGTGCGCCGCCCGGAAATTCGTGAGAATTTTAGGCGCGCGCAGACCTCCACCTTCGCGATGAAATCCCCTCGGGGGATTTCATCGCCCAGCTTGCGCGGCTTGGTACATCGCGATCAGGTTCTCCGGCGGCACGTTCGCCACCACGTTGTGGATCGGATTGAACACGTATCCGCCGCTCCGGTTCAGAATCTTGATGCGCTCCCGGACCTCGCGCCGCACCTCGTCGGGCGTTCCGAAGGGCAGCGTCCGCTGCGTGTCGACGCCGCCGCCCCAGAAAGTCAAGCTGCTTCCGAACTCTTCCTTGATCTTCACCGGGTCCATGCCGTCGGCGGACAGCTGCAGCGGGTTCAGAATGTCCACGCCCATCTCCACGAAGTCCTTCATCAGCGGGTAAACCGCGCCGCAGGAGTGGTAGAAGGTCTTCCAGCCGGTATGCTCGTGCACCCAGCCGTTGACCGCCAGGTAGTGGGGCTTGTAGAGCTTTCTGAAAATTTCCGGGCTCAGGAAGGTGCCGTGCTGCGTGCCGAAGTCGGTGCCGGACATCCAGACGATCTGGATTCGCTCGCCCACCGCCTGCCGATAGAGCTCGAGATTTTTGAGCATCACCTCGGCTTGCAGCGAGAACACCTCGTCCACGTAGTCGGGGAACAGAAGGTGCGCCGCCAGCCAGTCGTCCATGCGGCGGATGCCGCGCGGGCGCTTGACGAAGGGACCAGGCAGGCAGGCCACGTCGCCGAACCCCGCGCCGCCCAACATGCCCACGACGGCATATTCCGTCTCCTCGTAAAGGCGGCGGCTCTCTTTTTCCCAGTAGCGCGCGTCCTCCTCGGTGGCGGCGGAGAAGTCGTTTTGAAAGTCCTCCCTCGGCGTGAGGTCGCCCTCGTCCATGTCGTCCATATCGAAGGGCTCGGCGTGATCCACCGAATCGAAGAACGATCCGCCCGCGGGCATCACGGCGCTGTACTTCGCGCTCCGGTCGCTCTGCGGGTATACCCAGGTGCGGCCTGCCGCGTCCTCGTCGTACTCAAACCCGCCACCCATCAAAACCGGCGTGCCGTCGCTCATCGTCCAGGGTTTCCAGTTCTCGTTCCGGTAGCCGTAGAAATTGCCCCGGTTCCACAGGCCGACGACGTCGCTCCCGACCAGCTTCAAAAGATCCTCGCCCGGGTCGCCCAGCATCTGCGCGGGTTCGATGATGCGGATGGGGTGCTCGGGAAGCCCCAGCGCCTTTCTGAGGCGGTAGAGCGTCGAGGCGTTCATACCGGTCTGGGCGGTGGCGGCGAGGTCGATAGGGCAGCGGTCGGGCTGTTGGTGGTTGATGGCGGCGATCACGCGCGCTCTGGAGTTCATTGGAGGGCCTCCTCGTAATACGCCTGAATGTTCTCAAGGCTGGTGTCGGACTGGATGTGGTGCGCGGGGGAGAGGATGTAGCCGCCGCCCTCGCCAAGGACGGCCTTTGCTTCCCGGACGGCCTTCTTGATCTCCGCGGGCGTCCCGAAGGGCAGGAGCTGCTGCACGTCGATCGCGCCGAAGAGTGTGAGATGCTTGCCGTAGCGCCGCTTGATGTGGACGGGGTCCATCGAGAGCGGCTGGATGGGGTTTAGGACGTTCAGCCCGATCTCGATCATGTCGTCCAGAATCGCCTCGCAGTTGCCGCAGGAGTGGTAGGCCAGCGTGATGTCGGGCCGTTTCTTCCGGTACGCGGCGAAGATTTCCGCGTAGCGGGGCTTTAAGAGCTTTCGCCAGAGGTCGAGCGAGAACATCATGCCGCGCTGGGTGGCCACGTCATCGCCCAGCCACACCATGTCCACACCAGAGTCGATCAGGTTCAGCCCGGCGCGAAGCGGGAACTGCATCACCTTGTCAAAGAGCGCCCCGGCGTAATCTTCGTCCGCGATCATGTCGCACAGCGTGTCCTCCATGCCGTGAAGGTACCACGCCGTCTCGAAGATCGAGCACTGGCAGGAGCCGATGATGAACTTCTCCTTCCCGTACTTTTCCACCGCGGCCTTGACCGGAAAATACCAGGCGGGGTCGTCCGGATTGGGAATCGCATAGGCGGCGAGTTTTTCGCCTTCCGGGTCATTCCGAAGGACGCCGTCCACGATCTCGGTGTAAGCCCCGGCGAAGTTTTTGACGTTGCGGAACGTGACGCCGAACGGGCAGGTGTAGACCGGGTCGTCCGACCGGTGGTAGCTCAGCTCAATTCCGACGGTGGTCTTGATGAGATCATTCCCCATCACGTGTCCCAGGTCCTCCTCCGGGCGGCCGTAGACGGACCTAAGAAGCTGCACGATTTCCGGGGTGTAGGAGGCGCTGACCGGCGGCCGGTCCGGCGTCTCATGGGCGATGGCCATCAGCGCGCGCTCTCTGGAATTCATGGAATTCCCTCCTTAGAAAAAGAAGGGCGGCGTGTGCCGCCCTTCTTATCAGACGATTGAGACGATGGGATTACTTGGCCGAGTCGCCCATGACGGCTTCGTAGGTGCTGGCGTCGACCATCGTGGCGCTGAAGGGGTACACGCCGAACGCGGCGCCTTCCTTCTTGTACTCGTCGTAGGGGACGGTGCCCTTCTCGATCCAATCCATGGCGGCGTTGGCGGCGATGGTGCCGTCCAGAATCGGGTCGATGTAGGCGGTCGCCTTGAAGCAGGAGAACTCCTTCTTGAACTCGTCCTTGGCCAGGTAGCCGCCGACGCCGATCACGATGGCGTTCTTGTCCTTGCCGGCCTGCTCCAGCGCGCGGGTTGCGCCCTGGGCGCCTTCGTCGTTGGGCGCGGTCACCAGCCAGGTCTCGATGTCCGGGTTGGCGGTGATGGTGGCGGCGGCGACGTTGAAGCCCTTGTCGCTGGTGCCGTCATAGTCGGCCTTGATGATCTTCTCAACGGGGAAGGAGGGCACGAGCGCGGTGAACTTGTCCACGGCGCCGGTGGAACGCGGCACGCAGGAGGAGACTTCGCTCATGGTCATGCACAGGTAGCCGACCTTGGAGAAATCCGCATCCAGCTTGTTGGTGGTGACGTAGTTGCCCAGGTATTCGCCGATGCCTTCGCCGACCTTGTAGGCGTCCAGCTCCAGCGCCGGGGCGATGTGGATGCCGTTCTCATCGATCAGGCCGTCGTCGTCCGCCATGACCTTGATTCCGGCTTCGGTGCAGCGCTGCACGGTGATCTGGGACAGCTTCTGGTCCGGCGGGCACACGATCAGCACGGCCACGCCCTGCGCGATCGCGTTGTCGAGCGCGGTCATGTACTTGTCGGGGCTCATGCCGCAGTCATACATCAGCACGTCCTTGGCGCCGCGGGCGGTGGCGGTTTCCTTCATGGCGGTGGAGGTGCCGACGAACCATTCCTGGGACAGGTCCTTGCAGATGAAGGCCAGCGTCGGGGCTTCCTCGGCGAACGCAACGGACACGGAACCGAGAACCATCATGAGCGCGAGCAGGGCAACCAGGATCTTCTTCACAGTATTCCCTCCTACGATAGTGATTCTATCCGCATCGCGGATAAATTGAAAGCAGTGTAGGTTAAAGCGCGGGCGGTATTATCTGTCAGGCATTTTTCAGCTTGGCCTTGCGGTTTCTCACGTAGTCGAAGGAAAGCGCCGCGATGAGGAGCAGGCCCCTCGACACTGTCTGCCAGAAGGAGGGAATGTTGAGCATCATGAGGCCGTTGTTGAAGCCCTGCATGATGAGTAGGCCGATCAGCGCGCCGCCCAGCGTGCCCACGCCGCCCGACATCGCCACGCCGCCCAGCACCGCCGCGGTGACCGCGTCGAACTCCAGGCCTTCGCAGCTCATCGGCTGGCCGGAGGACATGCGGGCCGTCATGATGCAGCCGCCGAGTGCGGAGAACGCAGCCGTCAGCATGTACAGCGCAACCAATACCCTTTGGGAATTGATGCCCGTGAGGCGGGACGCGGTGGGGTTGCCGCCCACCATGTAGACGCTTCGGCCAAAGCGCGTGCGCGCCAGCACCACCATGAATACGATGAACAGCACCAGAAAGAAGATGGCCGGGATCGGGATGCCCATCAGGCGGCCGCCACCGAACTTCAGATAGTCCCCGTTGGTGATGAACACCGCCTTGCCGCCGCAGATGATGTACGCGAAGCCGCGGAAGATGCTCATCGTCGCCAGCGTCGCGATGAACGCCTCCAGCTTCAGCTTGTTGATGAGCAGCGCGTTCACCACGCCGATCCCCATGCCCACCGCTACGACGATCGCAATCGCCAGGTACATATTCATGCCGGTGTTGAGCAGGATCGCCACCAACACGCCCGAGAACGCCGCCACCGAGCCGGGGGACAGGTCCACCTTGCCGGTGATAAGCAGGAAGCTCTCGCCGATGGTCACGAGGCCCACGACCGACATGGCGATCATGATGTTGGTGATGTTGGCGGGGGTAAAGAACTTGTTTCCGGTCAGGTACTGGAACACGATCACGATGATCGCAAGGGCGATGAGCAGGCCCAGTTTGTCGCTTTTCAAAGCCTGCCTCATCATTTTCATGGGCTTTCCGCCCTTTTCAACCGGCGTAGCGCACTGATTGTTCATTCACAGTCCCCTCCCAGCATGTCCTTCATCGCCAGCATCAGCACGTTGTGCTCGGTGGCCTCCGCACGGGGCAGTTCCCCGGTGATCCGGCCCTGGCACATGACCACGATCCGGTCGCACACGCCCAGGATCTCGGGCAGTTCGCTGGACACCATGATTACGCCGATGCCGCGCCGGGCCATGTCGCAGATGATCTGGTAGATCTCCGATTTCGAACCCACATCGATGCCCTTGGTGGGCTCGTCCAGGATCAGGATGCGGGGCTCCAGCGCCAGCCAGCGGGCGAGGATGGTCTTTTGCTGATTGCCGCCGGACAGTTCGCCGATCGGCTTTTCGATGGACGGCGTCTTGATGTTGAGGTCTTTTACGCCCTCATCGGCCAGCGTCCGCTCCTTCTGGAAATTGATGAAGCCATTGGTGCACAGGGAAGGCATGACGGCCATCGAGATGTTGTCGCAGACGGACCGCCGGGCCACGATGCCCTGCTCCTTCCGGTCCTCCGGGCAGAGCGCGATGCCCAGTTTGATGGCATCCTCCGGGTAGCTGATCTTCACGGGTTTCCCGCCCACCAGCACCTCGCCGCTTGTGATCCTGTCCGCGCCGAAGATGGCGCGCATGGTCTCGGTGCGGCCCGCACCGACTAGCCCAGCGAAGCCCACGACCTCGCCCGCGCGAAGTGTGAAGCTGACGTCTTTGACGTTGTCGGCGTTCAGGTGCTTCACTTCCAGCACGGGCTGGCCGACTTTGTCGTTGCGCTTGAGTTCTTTGAAGATGTCGCCCAGGTTCCGCCCGACCATCTTTTGGATGATGGAGAGTTCGTCCGTCTCCCGCGTTGCGAACTGGCCGACAAATTTTCCGTCTTTCAGGATGACCACCTCGTCGGTGATCTGGAAGATCTCCTTCATGCGGTGGGACACGTACAGAATGATGATGTCCTTTTGCCTAAGCCGCCCGATAATCTCAAACAGCGTCTCGATCTCGGCGTCGGACAGGGAAGCGGTGGGCTCGTCAAAGGCGATGATCTTGGGGTTGCGGCGGTAGGCCTTCATGATCTCGATCATCTGCTGGTGCGCAACGGAGAGGTCGCGCACGCGGTCGGTGGCGTGGAAGGGCAGGCGGAACTCGTCGATGATGGCCTGCGCCATCTGGTTGAGCGCCTTGAAGTCGATCAGGCGCGCCTTCCCCGCGGGGATGCCCTCCATGAAGATGTTCTCCGCCACGGACAGAAACGGCACCACCTGGCGCTCCTGATAGATGATGGACACGCCCGCCTCAATGGCCTCCCGCGGCTGGCGGAAGTGGCGGTGGTTGCCGTCGATCAGGTATTCTCCGCCGTCGGGCTGATAGTCGCCGCCCAGAACCTTTAGAAGCGTCGACTTGCCCGCGCCGTTTTCGCCGACCAGCGCCACCACCTGCCCGCCGTTTGCGGTAAAACTGACGTTGTCCAGCGCCCGGACGCCGGGGAACGCCTTGGTGATTGCGCGAAACTCCAGCGAACTCAAAGACACTCACCTCCGGGATTCGATCACGTACCACTTGATTATAGAGTTGTAAAGCCTCATAGTCCATCAAAGCCATTAACTTTCATCAAAATCATTAGCCGAACCGGGGAAGAATTTGTGCGGTTCTTTGCGCGATCCGCCAGTCTCTTGAACATATTCCTTTTATAAACAAACGTTGCGCTCCATGGTGAGGGGTGTTATAATCGCGGCATGAGCAGGATCAAGCGTTTCTTCAGGCACATCAGCGTCCGGATCACGGCGTATTTTTTGATCTCGTTCGTGGCGGCGCTCGCCATCATCCTGGTGACGATGAGCTTTCTGTACCGGGATCGGCTGACCGAGGAGATCAACCTGGTCTCGATGCAGAAGATGAGCCTCGCCGGCACCCGGCTTTCCTACCAGCTGGCGGAGATCCGCTCGCTGC
Organism: Bacillota bacterium; assembly: GCA_023416655.1. Taxonomy (GTDB): domain Bacteria; phylum Bacillota; class Clostridia; order Christensenellales; family Aristaeellaceae; genus JAEZHK01. Next base: position 18,906 of record JAEZHK010000003.1, on the reverse strand, counting down.
ACTTTTCGCTGCTTAGGGACCCGCTCCTCCTCACGCGCATGCGCGCGCAGCGGGACAAGCCGGGGCTTCCGTCGCTGGGCGACACGCTGGCGATGAAGGAGGAGATCGCCCGGATCATCCGCAGGTACGCCTCGGTCCGGTCGATCATCCTGATCGGCGGCGACGGCCAGATCCTAGACCCCATCTACGCGGCGGAGCCCTATGCAAGCGCCATCTTAAACGACCCGGAATACAAGGTGTTCCTGTCCTCCGGCATGAACGGGCGATTCTCCGTGCCCAGCGCGTTCCCGGTGTTGCACGACCTGGCATACGAAACCCGCAACACCATCACCTATTACGGCAGGTTCTACGACGCCGAAACCTACGAACCGCTGGGCACGGTGGCCATCAACGTGGCCAAGGGCAGCCTGACGGGCGAGCTGGAGGAGCTTTTTGAGACGACCTTCTCCGCCGCGTGGGTGGTGGACGAGCAAGGCAGCGTCATCGTGCGCACCGGCGACGCGGCTTCGCTGGACCCAAAGGGCGTGCCCGCCTCCGGCAGCGCCACGCTCGCGGGCGTGCCCTACGTGGCCTACCATCAGGAGCTCACCGAATACCCCTACTGGACGCTTAGGGGCTTGGTCTCCTACGAGGCGATCAACGCGCCGGTCAGAAACCTGATGCTGGTCCTCTTCATGGTCAGCGCGCTGCTCGTTGCGGCGCTCATCACCATCGGCGGTTCCATCTCCAGCCGCATCACCCAGCCCCTCCGGGAACTGGGCTCGGACATGGCGGAACTGGGGCGCGGCTCATGGCAGCCGACCGGCGCGCGCTCCGGGGCGATCGAGATTTCGGACCTTCTGACCGGCTACAACGCGATGGTGGATTCGCTGCACGCGCTGACCGACGAGATCACCCAGGAGCAGATCGAGAAGCGCAAGATCAAGGTGGCGATGCTTCAGTCGCAGCTGGACCTCCTGCAGTCGCAGATCAACCCGCACTTCATCCACAACACACTCAATACGATGCGCTACATGGCGCAGAAGGCGGGGAACCAGGAACTCAACGACCTGATCGTGTCGTTCAACTCGCTGCTGCGCGCCAGCATGTCGCAGGTGAACATGATGAATCCGCTGGCTGTGGAGATCGAAAACCTGCACCACTACCTGAACATTCAGCTCAAGCGCTACGATGTGGAGCTGGAATTCATCGTCGACGCGCCGGAGGACACGCTGTCCATCGAAGTGCCCAAACTCCTTTTGCAGCCGCTGGTGGAAAATTCGCTGTTCCACGGCATCCTGCCCATCGGGAAGGGGCGGATCAAGCTGGTGGCGAGGCTTGCGGACGGGCGGCTCTGGATCACGCTCATCGACGACGGTGCGGGCATCGAGCCGGAAGTGCTGGACAAACTCCTGCAGGGCGCAACGTCGAGCGCCCGAGGGTACAACCAGATCGGCCTGGGGAATGTCAACGACCGGCTGAAACTGTTCTACGGGCCGGCCAGCCACCTCGTGATCGAGAGCCGGGAGATGAGCGGCACAGCCATCGGCTTTTCGGTGCCCGCGGGCGGGCCGGCGCAGGCCAATGCGGGCTAAGATGGCTGCTTCAAAAGGGATTTCGGCAATTTGTGTTCACAATTTTGTGAAAAGTGAATCCTTTTGATGGCGCGCGCGGCGCGCCTTTTGCTAGAATGATTAATACCAATCCGCAACATTCTTTCGTCGTCGTGGCGGATCTTTTCGCCCCTGGTGGTGTCGCTCGTAGCTTGAAATAGCGCTGCTATTCCTGCGCTCCGGCTCCTAGCCAGGAACAAGAATCTCTCGCCGCTTTGGACGAAACAATATTCCGCATTGGTATGAGCGGAGGAAGTGATTGAATGCGCTCTGTGCTGATTGTCGACGACGAAACGCCGTCCCGGGAACTGATCAAGATGAGCCTGGACTGGGGCGCGTTCGGCTTCGACCCGATCATAGAGGCGCGAAACGGCCGCGAGGCGTTGGCGCTTTTTGAGGCGGAAAAGCCCAGCCTGATCATCACCGACATCCAGATGCCGGTGATGGACGGCTTGGAACTGATCCGCGCCGTCCGCGCCATCAGCCCTTCGCAGCCCATCGTGATCCTGAGCTGCCACGAACGCTTCTCCTACGCCAAGGAGGCGCTCCGGCTGGGCGTGATTGACTACATCCTGAAGGACTCCTTTACCGGCGGTACCCTCGTGGACATGCTGGCCCGCCTGGACGGGCCGGGTGGGGGACAGGACGCACCGAAACCGCTTCATAGCCAGGCGCTGGAGCTGGCGCTCCGGAGCGAACCGCTCTCCGATTCGGACCGGGCGGCGCTCGTGGGGCGGGACTATTTCGTCATGGCCATCTCGCGTCCGGACAGCTTCCGGGACATGGACCTGCCACCCCGCTCGCTCTGGAGCGCGCTGGCGGGCACCGGCGGGCAGGCGGCGTTCCGCAGCGGCAGGTTGTACGCGCTGGGGTTTCTGCCAAGGCTCGTAAGCGGCGCGGACCAGCTGCGCCATCGCGTGGACTGCCTGAGCGCAGTGCGGCTGGCGCTGGAAAAACCGGACCAGCCCATCTCCATCGGCGTGTCGGAGATCCTGCGCAGCCCGGAGCGGCTGGGCGAGGGCGTGAACCAGGCGGCGGACGCGCTGCAGAGCGCGGTGTTTCAGGGCCGGGGCCGGAACCTCTACTACGAGGCGGCGGGCGTGCCAAGCTCAAAAGCGCAGCTCAGGGCGCTGGACGAAGGCGTGGCCAGGGTCCGCGAGGCGCTGAAAAACGGCGACGAAGCGCTGCTTGTGGGTGAAGTGCGCAGGCTCTACCACCGGGAGCTGCAGGGCATGATGCAGTACAACTACCTGAGCCATGTGAACGCGCTTTTGATGGGCATCCTTACCCAGGCCTGCCTCGCGGGCGACATCCCGTTCCGGTCGATCTTCGGCGCGGACACGGTTTCGCTGGACGCGCTGGACGCGCTGGACTCGATCACAGACATCTGCAGCTGGTTCGTCGAACGCTTCTCCGCGCTGTCCCGCGCGGTGAGTGCCTCCTACAGCCCCCGGCTCAGCCAGATCATCCGCTACATCGACCAGCGCTACTGCGAGGATCTGACGCTGGAGGGACTGGCGTCCACCTTCCTGATCCACAAGGTGTATCTGGCGAAGGTGTTCAAGGCGGAGACGGGTCTCAGCGTGGGCGAGTACATCCGCAACAAGCGCATGGAGCGGGCGCAGGCGATGCTGGCCCGGGAAGACGTTCGCATCGGTGAAGTGGTGGACAAACTGGGTTTCCACAACGCCCAGACCTTCTACAACCTCTTCAAGCGCTGCGTGGGCATGAGCCCCAGCGAGTACAAGGCGCTGTGCGAGATGCGCCGGGTCAACCATTCCATTTCCCAATCAAAGGAGGATACCCCATGACTAGGCGCGATGCCGTGCTCAAGGCGCTCCGGCACGAGGACGTGCGGCCGGTGCCCTATTTCCTCGACATGACCGACGAGATCGCCGAGCGGATGAAAGCGAAAACCTGCGACCCGCTCTTTTTCGAGCATTCGGATTCGTACCTGGCGCAGCAGCGCAACGAGTCCTTCACGGATATGGAACACGGCCTCTTTAAGGACATGTTCGGCGTCGTGTGGGACAAGGGCACGCAGGAGGGCGACTTCGGCGTATTGCACGAGGTCCTTCTGAAGGAGCCGTCGCTGGAAGGGTATGCGTTCCCGGAGCCGGACGAGGCGCTGATCCGCGCGAAATGCGAGAAGTTGGTGGCGCAGCGGGACAAATTCACCATGTACATCATCGGCTTTTCGCTCTTTGAGCGGGCGTGGACGCTGCGCTCGATGGAGGAACTGCTCTGCGACATGATCGAGGAGCCGGAGTTCGTGGATGAGCTTCTGGACAGGATTGTCGAATACAACCTCAAGGTCGTGGACATCGTCAGCCAGTACCCCGTGGACTGCGTCTTCTTCGGCGACGACTGGGGCATGCAGAAGGGGCTGATCATGGGCTACCCGCTGTGGAAGCGGTTCATCGGCCCGCGCATCGAAAGGGAGTACGCCTACGTGAAGTCGAAGGGCATGTTCGTGGCGCAGCACTCCTGCGGCGACTGCTCGGAGGTGTTCCCGGACCTGAAAGCGTACGGCCTCGACATCTACAACACCTTCCAGCCGGAGGTCTACGACATCGGGTACTTCAAGAAGGCGTTCGGCGGCGCGATCACGTTCTTCGGCGGCATCTCCACGCAGAAGCTGCTGCCCTACGCCACGCCGGAAGAAGTCAAAAAAGAAATGGCCCGCATCATCGGCATTCTTGCAAAGGACGGCGGCTACATCATCGCGCCCACGCATGCGATGCCGGGGGACATCCCACAGGAAAACGTGCTGGCATTCCTCGAGGTATGCAAAAACCAGCCCTCATAGACAGCGGGCCAATGAGCAGCCCGGAGGCGTTTGCCTCCGGGCTTTGACATTCCATCGAAAAAGGTCAATCCGGTGCGAGCGTGGCCGCGGGGGTTTCCAGCGGCGCGGGGGTTTCCAGCGGCGAATACCCAGAATCTGGATCGGTCTAGCAGCGGCGGCCTTCCGCGGTTTTTTTGCGCCCCGGGTGATTTGGTCACGGTTTTTAGGGTATCGAGGTGGTATAATGAAGACAAAGGAGGCGTTTTAAATGGCAAACGTCGTCGTCATCGGATCGGGACCCGCCGGCATTTCCGCCGCGCTCTACATAAGACGGGCCGGGTTTCCCGTCACCATTTTGCACCGAGGGCCGGGCGCACTGGAAAAGGCGGAGGCCATCGAAAACTTTTACGGTTTTTCAGAGCCCATCGGGGGCGTGAAACTCTGGGAGAACGGCGTGGAGAACGCGAAGCGGCTGGGCGTGGAATTCGTCCGAGACGAGGTGGTGGGCTTCGCGTATGAGGAGTCGCTGTCCGTCCTGACAACCAAGGGACGCTATTCCGCCGACGGCGTGGTCATCGCCACCGGTTCGCCGCGGAAGACGCCGCCCGTCAAGGCGTTGGGTGAATTCGAGGGCCGGGGCGTCAGCTACTGTGCCGCCTGCGACGGCTTCTTCTACCGCGGCAAGGACGTGGCCGTGATGGGCGCGGGCGAGTTCGCGCTGCATGAGGCGATGGAGCTGTTGCCGCTGGCGAAGTCGGTGACGCTTCTGACCAGCGGCGGCGCTTTGGCCGTCGCGCTGCCGGATGGGCTTCTCGTGCGCACGGAAAAGGTGGAGGCCGTCGAGGGCGACGACCGTCTGCGCGCAGCGGTGCTTGAAGGCGGCGAAAAGCTGCCGCTGGACGGGCTGTTCATCGCCTATGGCGTCGCGGGCAGCGCGGACCTGGCCCGGAAGATCGGCGCGGAGACCGAAGGCAACCGCATTGTGGTGGATGAAAACATGGCCACCAGCGTGCCGGGCCTCTACGCCGCGGGCGACTGCACCGGCGGGCTACTGCAGGTGTCCAAGGCGGTCTACGAGGGCGCGAAGGCGGGCACCGAAATGATCAAATACCTCAGGAAAAGGTAACCATAGGGCATGGAGCCGCGCATCATGAGAAACGGAGGGAGCGCATGGAACCCATCGAAACCTACCGCCACCTGACCCGCGCTATCGTGGAGGAGCACCGGCAAGTTTTTGAAAAGCTGGACATGGCGCAGCTTCAGGCCTTTGTCGGCGCGATCGCCGACGCCAACAACATCTTCGTTCACGGCTCCGGGCGCGAGGGCATTTCGATGCGCGGCTTCGCGATGCGGCTGTCGCACCTTGGGAAGCGCGCGTTCTGGCTGTTTGACGACACCACCATCGGCATGCACGAGGGCGATCTGCTCATCCTGGCCGACGGCCGGGGCGACGTGGGCATCCATCGATACTTCGTCAAGCGCGCCCACGAATCCGGCGCGAAGATCGCGATGGTCACCGGGCTTCCGGAGGGGAATCTGGCCAAGGCTTACGCCGACCTGATCCTGTTCGTCCACTCGACGGTGTATCTGGACGAGCATTCGATGGGCCCGGACGCGCCCCGTCAGCACGACGTGGTGCCCACCGTGCAGCCGATGGGCAACCAGTTCGAGCAGCACCTGTACCTTCTGATGGATGTGGTCGCCATTCTGGTCAAGGACGCGCTGGGCCAGAGCTATGCGGACATGGAGGCCCGCCACCGCAATATCGAATAAATCACAGTGACGTCTTCGAGCCGTCCGGCATACTGAATGAGCATGACGGCGGCGCGGCGGTATGCCGCGGCCCGCGTCGGAGACACTATCGGCGGGAGGTGTTTTCGTTGAAAGGGATCCGAAAGAGGAAGCAGAATCCATTTTACGATTTGAGCAAGGTTGCGTCGGCCACCGAGTGCACGGGGCTGATCGCATCGCTTCCGCAGAGTGACGAGGAGGACGAGAGTTACGCCAGCCTCTATTCGACACACGACAATCCGCCCAGCTGAAGTTTGCCCGAACCGTAACCTGGCGCATGGATGGCTCCGAACATCATCGTTCGGAGCTTCTTTCATCTGGCATACCGCCGAGCGTTGTGGTATAATCCGCTCAGAATGAAGAATGGGGGCGGGGCCGTGAACGCGCTGCGCGACATGCCCAACGTGGGCAAGGTGCTGGAGAAAAACCTCATCGATTGCGGCATTTCTTCGCCTGAGGCGCTGAAGGAGGCCGGCGCTCGGGAAGCATTTCTAAGGATTCGTGCGTCCATAGACCCCGGCGCGTGCCTGCACATGCTCTACGGGCTGGAAGGCGCAATCCGAGGCATACCGGATAAGCTCCTGGACGCCGAAACCAGGGGCGCGCTGAAGGAATTCTACGCCAAGATCTGACGGCGTTATCTTGGAAAAAACTTCCTGTTTAAACGCCCGCCGCCCGCGGTATCTATAGGACAAAAGAACAGGAGGGATGATCATGAAGCCCAACCCCGATGAGATCAAGATCAATCAGCAGGAGGACTTTGACGCGCTGGCCTGTTCGGCGGAATTCTCCCAGGGCTGCATCGAACCGGAGGAGCAGAAGTAGCACCCTGGAGCCTAAAGATTTCATAATTCGTCAATGCGCCGCAGTCACGCGGCGCATTTTGCATGGCGGCGGTGTTGACCCGGTTCAGGCGTCGTTCGATTGTCCGAGCGCTTTTGTTTCCCCGCGCTTCGCGGGGGCGCGGCGGGCGGATCTTGAGGCTGACATAGAGGATGCCCGCCGTGGCCAGGGAGAGCAGCGCGCTGATCGCAAGGTTCTGAACCGTGATTTTCCCACAGAACAGCTTTGCCGGGGTTTTCCTCATCGCTCGAGTGGAAAGGCGCGAAAGCGGGTATTCTATGAGAAATGGTTCCAGAGGAGGTGATCGCATGAACTTTCAGAACGTACCCAATAGACTCATCAAGAGCAACTCCCCCTACCTGCGGCTGCACGCGGGCAATCCGGTCCAGTGGTATGAATGGGGCGAGGAGGCTTTTGAGAAGGCGAAGCTTGAAGATAAGCCCGTCTTCCTCTCTGTTGGGTACAGCTAGAAAGTCACCCCATGTACCTGTCATTGGTGTCATGTCATGATGCGGGAATCCTTTGAAAATGAAGAGGTCGCCGAGCTCCTCAACCGCGACTTCGTGCCCGTCAAAGTGGACCGGGAGGAGCGGCCCGACGTGGACGCGGTCTACATGCGCGCCTGCCAGGCGATGACCGGGTCGGGCGGCTGGCCGCTGACCGCGCTTTTGACGCATGACCAGGCGCCTTTTTTCACCGGCACCTACTTCCCCATGCACAACGTGCAGGGGCGCGTCGGTCTGATCGAGCTTCTGACCGCGGTCGGCGCGGCCTGGAAGACGGACAGAGACGCACTGCTGGAATCCGGCCGAGCGCTGGAGGCGCATTTGAAGGAGGAGCGCGCGCCGTCCGCCCCGGAGGCGGAAGGCCTTCCGAAGCGCGCGTTTGAGCAGCTCCGCCGAGCGTTTGACCCAAGCTGGGGCGGCTTCGGCGGCGCACCGAAGTTCCCGACGCCGTCGACGCTGTTGTTCCTTTTGCGCTATTACGCGCTGGAGGGCGCGCCGGAGGCGCTCATGATGGCGGAGCGCACGCTTAATCACATGGCGCAGGGCGGCATGTTCGACCATCTGGGCGGCGGCTTCTGCCGCTATTCCACAGACCGAAAGTGGCTGATCCCGCACTTTGAAAAAATGCTCTACGACAACGCGCTGCTGCTCAGGACTTACGCGCTGGCCTACAAAATCGCGCGGCGCGAGGAATACCGGGAGGTCGCCGGGCGCATCGTCGAATACCTCGCGCGGGAGATGCTGTCGCCCGAGGGTGGGTTCTACGCGGCGCAGGACGCCGACAGCGAAGGGCGTGAGGGCGCCTATTACGCGCTGGAGCCGGAGGATACCCTCCGCGTCCTGGGCGAGGAACTCGGCGGGCGGTTCAACCACGCGTTCGGGATCGACGAGGAAGGCAACTTCGAGGGTTCGTCGGTGCCCAACCGGATCGGCCGGAAGGAGCCGCTGGACGAAAAAATCCGCGCCGCCGCGGGGCGCATGGCGGAGTTCCGCCGCGCGCGCCGCACGCTGTCCACCGACGACAAAATTCTGACGGAATGGAACGCGCTGGCCATCGGCGCGCTGGCCGTCGCCGCCCGCGCGTTTGAGCGGCCGGATTTTCTGGCGCTGGCGCGGCGCGCGCGTTCGTTCATTGCGGAGCGCCTGACGGCGGCGGACGGGCTGAGGGCGTACTACCGGGACGGCCGGGCGGTGGGCCGCGGCCATCAGAGCGATTACGCGGCGCTCGCCTGGGCGGACCTGGACCTCTATGAAGCGACACTGGACAGCGCTTACCTGTCAAGCGCGGAGGCGCTGGCCAAATGGATGCTGGACCGGTTCTACGACCCAGACCGCGGCGACTTCTTCCTGGGCGAGGCGGGCGGGGACCTCCGCTTCCGTACGAAGGAACACATGGACGGCGCGACCATCTCGGGAAATTCGCTGGCGGCCGACGTGTTCTTTCGGCTGCACGAGATCACGGGCGATGCCAAATGGCGTGACCTCTTGGAGAAACTGCTGTCGGCCATCGCAGCTCGGACGGCGGAGTACCCGGCGGGCGCGTGTTACGGCCTCGGCGTACTGCTCCGGTCGGCCCGCCCTGCGCTCCGGGCCTCCTGTTCGTCGGGCGACGCCGAAACGCTGGAGCGCTTTGCCAGCCTCGCCGGGCGGCTATACCTGAAAAACGCGGTGCTGGCAACCGACGCGCCGGAGGACCGCGCGTCCGCGCCCGCCTACCACCTGTGCGAGGACGGCGTCTGCGGCGCGCCGATCCCGGACGAGGAAGCGCTTTTAAAAGCCCTCTCAAAATCCGTCTCAACGGCGGACGCAGCCAACAACTGATCTTGGATTTTTTGCGCGAAACGTCGCTTTTAGCGGCGTTTTTTGGCGCGAATAGGCGTGGCATCTCCATCCGATGATAAAGGCATCGGAAAAAATGGAGGAGAGCGTCATGCAAAAAACGACGTATGAAACAAAGCCCACCATCCCGGAGGCGTTCCCGGCGCAGCACCAGATTCAGCAGCCGGGAAGCCAGCAGAAAATGAACCCCAAGCCCATCGCGGTCAATCCGGACTACAAGCCGGCGGGGAAGCTTTTCGGCAAGTCCATCCTCGTGACCGGCGGGGACAGCGGAATCGGCCAGGCGGCGGCGGTGGCGTTTGCGCGGGAAGGGGCCGACGTGGCCGTCGCCTTCCTGAGCGAACGGGGTGACGCCAATGAAACCAGGCAGCTCATCGAACAGCAGGGCAAAAAGTGCATGCTGATCGACTGCGACCTGAGGAGCGAGAAAGCCGCGGCCGCGGCGATCGAAAAGGTCGTCGGTTCGTTTTTAAAGCTGGACGTGCTGGTCAACAACATCGCGGTGCAGTTTCCGCAGAACAGTCTCGAAGACATCTCCGCCGATCAGCTTCGGGACACCTTTGAGACCAACGTGTTTTCCTATTTTTTCACTGCCAGGGCAGCCCTCAAGCACATGAAGCCGGGCGGCGCGATCATCAACACCACTTCGATCACCGCCTATGAGGGCAGCGAACGGCTGATCGACTACTCGGCGACCAAGGGTGCCATCGTCTCCTTCACGAGATCGCTGTCTCTTTCGCTGGCAAAGCGCGGCATCCGCGTCAACGCCGTCGCGCCCGGGCCGGTCTGGACGCCGCTGATCCCCTCCAGTTTTTCAGAATGGGAAGTCTCTCAGTTTGGCAAGGATACGCCGCTGGGCCGCGCGGCGCAGCCCTTTGAACTCGCGCCCACCTATGTGTACCTGGCCTCGGACGATTCCGCCTACGTCACCGGGCAGGTGCTGCATGTAAACGGCGGGCGCATCACCGAATCGTAACCCCATCGCCCATCCGCCCGCCCGCGCTGACGCGCGGGCGAGGCGTCGCCATTTGGGAGGCGGATATGCTGATCCTGAAAAATGTGGACTGCTATGCGCCGCGGCACATTGGTCCCATCGACATCCTGCTGTCGCCGGATAAGATCCTTGCCGTGCGGCCCGGCATCGATCCCCCGGTGGGCGTGGAGACGCGGGTGATCGACTGCGCGGGGCTTACGCTCTGCCCGGCGCTCGTCGACCAGCACATGCATATCCTGGGCGGCGGCGGCGAATCGGGGCCGAGGAGCCGCATCCCGGAGATCATGCTGTCGGAGATTACGAGCGCCGGCATCGGCACGGTGGTAGGCCTGCTTGGCGCGGACGGCGTGACGCGGGGCATCCCGGCGCTCTTGGCCAAGGCGCGGGCGCTGGAGGACGAAGGGCTGACCACCCGCATCTACACCGGAAGCTACGGCCTGCCGACCGATACCCTGACCGGGCGGGTGCTTCACGACCTGGTCTACGTGGAAAAGGTGGTGGGCGCGGGCGAGGTGGCCATTTCGGACTACCGCTCGTCCCACCCGAACCTCGAGATGCTCCGGCAGTTGGCCTGGGAGGTCAAGCTGGGCTCGATGATCGGGCGGAAGGCGGGCGTGGTGCACCTGCACGTGGGCGACGGCTTGAAGGGACTTGCGCCGCTGACCTCGCTGATCCGGGAGAGCGAGTTTCCGATGGAGATGTTCGTGCCCACCCACATCAACCGCAACCGAACGCTTATGAACGAAGGCGCGGATTACGCGAAAAGCGGCGGCTTCATCGACCTCACCGCCGGGCAGCGCGAGGGGCGGGGCGTGCCCGCGCCGGAGGCTTTCCATTGGCTTTTGAGCCGCGGCGTCCCGCTGGAACAAATTACGCTGACCTCCGACGCGGGCGGCACCAATCCCTCAAGCCCCGACGGGCGGGGGCATCCGCTGGACATGTGGAACGATTTTGCCGCTTGTGCCCGGGGCGAGGGGTTGGAGGCGGCGCTCGTCCTGGCGGCGGAGAACCCCGCGCGGCGGCTGGGACTCTACCCGGAAAAGGGCTGCGTCTCCCCCGGCGGCGACGCGGACCTTCTGGTATTGGGGAAGGATTATACAATCGAATGGCTGATCCTGAAGGGAAAGGTCGCCGTCGAACATGGTATTTGCCGGATGAAGGGGCAATATGAGGCATGACGAGGGGCGCATGTTCCGAAAATCGCGCGGAGAAAATACCCGACGGAGCGGATCGGGGTGAGGGAATGGGCGAGAAGGTCAAGGGGCGGCTGCTCATCATCGGCGGCGCGGAGGACAAGACTGGCGAGATGGAGATCCTCAAGGAGGCCGTTCGGCTCATGGATGGCGGCCGGATGGTGGTGATGACCACCGCAACCGAACATCCGGAGGAGTCGGGCCACGCCTACCGCGCGCTGTTCACGCGGCTGGGTGCGAGGGAAGTGGAGGCTGTCCGCGTGGACACCCGTCGCGAGGCGTCGGGCGCGGAGGCGGCGAAGGCGCTGCGCCGTGCGGATGCGGTGTTCTTTACCGGCGGCGACCAGCTGCGCATCACCAGCATCCTGGGCGGGACCAGGGCGTATCAGGCGCTTTTCGACGCCTACCGGCGGGGCGCGTTGATCGCGGGCACCAGCGCCGGGGCGTCCGCCCTCTCAAGCACCATGATCGTGGACGGCCTGAACAACGAGCAGGCGCGAAAGTGCACCCTCAAGATGGCGCCGGGGCTGGGGCTTCTGGAGCAGACGCTGATCGACCAGCACTTCGCGCAGCGCGGCCGGCTGGGGCGGCTTCTCACCGGCGTGGCGGAGAACCCGCATGCGCTGGGGATCGGCATCGACGAGGACACCGCCATCCGCATCGACCCGGACGCCTGTTTCTTTGTGCTGGGTTCCGGCGCGGTAACGGTCATCGACGGCGTGACCATCGAGGAATCCAACGTTTCGGAGCTCGCACCCAACGAGATTCTGGCCATCCAGGGCGTGACGCTGCACGTATTGCCGCGGAACTACGGCTTTGACATGAAGACGCGCCAGGTGCTGCCGCCCGGGAGGGCCGACCCCGCCGCCGCGAGGCAATAACAGATACGGAGGTTGTCCTGTGAACATCCTGTCGATTAGCGCCTTTCACGGGCGAAACGTCTACTGCATGAAACCGGTGGTCGAACTGATCGTGGAACTCGAAGAGGGCGAGGGTTCGCCTACTTCGGAGCGTCCTGGCTTTGACGAAGCGCTACTCGGCGCGCTGCCCGGCCTTCAAAAGCATTATTGCTCGCTGGGGCGGGAAGGCGGCTTCGCGGAGCGGCTGCGAGAGGGCACGTACCTTCCGCATGTTGCGGAGCACGCGATTCTGGAGATGCAGTTCATGCTGGGCTACGACGTGGCCTTCGGCAAGACGCGGCAGCAGGACGGTCCGCGCTACCGGATTGTGTTTCAATATGAAAACGAACCTTTGGCCGTCGCCTGCGCGAAGTCGGCTGTCCGCCAGCTTCAAAGCCTTTGGGTGGGGGAGAGCGCGGACTTCGCGGCAGAGATGCAAGAACTTCGCGATCTCGCGGCCCGGACCGACCCCGGCCCCAGCACCCGCGCGCTCCTGAATGAGGCGGCCCAGCGAGGGATTCCCAGTATGCGCCTGGGTGGCGGAAGCATCTTCCAACTGGGGTACGGCAAGTTCGCGCATCGCGTACAGGCGTCTCTCACCGATTATCCCAGCTGTCTGGCGGTGGACGCGGTCAGCGACAAGCAGCTGACCAAGGACGTCCTGTCCGCGCTGGTCATCCCGGTGCCGGAAGGGTTCGTCGCGCATTCCCTCGGTGAGGCGGTCGGCGCGGCGGAAAAAATCGGCTACCCGGTGGTGTTGAAGCCGCTCGACGGCAACCATGGCAGCGGCGTTTCCACGGGGCTTCAGAACGCGCGGCAGGTGGAGGAGGGCTACGAGAAGGCGCTTCAGGTCAGCCAAACCGTGATCGTCGAAAAGCACATCGAAGGCAGGGATTACCGGGTGCTGGTGGTGGGCGGTAAGGTCTCCGCCGTTGCGGAGCGCAGACCGCCCCAGGTTGTCGGCGATGGGCTGCATACGATCCGCTCGCTGGTGGAGATGGAAAACCAGAACCCGATGCGGGGCGAAGGCCACTCGAAGCCCCTGACCCGGATCGAGCTGGACGAGACCGCCGTGCGCCTTTTGCACGAGGGCGGGCTTTCGCCGTCGTCTGTGCCCGCCGCGGGCACGAAGGTGGTGCTTCGCAGAAACGCCAACCTGTCGACCGGCGGCACCGCCCGGGTGGTAACAGACATTCACCCCAAGAACGCGGAATTTGCCGTCCAGGCCGCAAAGGCGGTGGGGCTGGACGTGGCGGGCATCGACATCTGTTCAAAGGACATCGCTATCCCGCTGACAGAGAACGGCGGCGCGATCTTGGAGGTCAACGCGGGGCCGGGCTTACGCATGCACTTGAACCCGTCGGAGGGGCAGCCGGTAGACGTGGCGAAGGACATCGTCTCGCACCTCTTCCCGGAGGGCAAGCCTTTCGTCGTGCCGATCGTCTCGGTCACGGGCACCAACGGCAAGACCACTACCGTCCGGTTGATCGCCCGCGCGCTGCAACTTTCCGGGCTGACTGTCGGCATGACCACCACGAGCGGGATCTACGTGAACGAAACCTGTATCGCCCCCGGCGACAACACCGGCGCGCTCAGCGCGGGCGCGGTGCTTTCGCACCCGGAGGTGGAGGCGGCGGTGCTGGAGACGGCCCGGGGCGGCATCGTCCGGCGCGGGTTGGGGTACGACTGGGCCGACGTCGGCCTTGTGACCAACATCTCAAACGACCACCTGGGGCAGGATGGGCTGGAGACCCTGGAGGATATCGCCCACGTCAAGGCGCTGGTGGTGGAGGCGGTCAAGCCCGGCGGTTGGGCCGTGCTCAATGCGGACGATCCGATGGTCCAGTATTTTGTCGACCGGGCGCGCTGCAAGATCCTCTATTTTTCGTGGGATGAAAAGAATCCCCGGGTGGTGGAACACCTTGAAAGGGGTGGCCGCGCGGTCTGCCTGAGGGGCAACAAGATCATGGCGTTCGAGGGCGGCGCGTCGCGGGCCATTGTGGCGGTGGGCGCGATCCCCATCGCCTATGGCGGGAAGGCCGCCTGCAACATTGAAAACGCCATGGCCGCGGCGGCGGCGCTCTTGGCGCTGAACGTGCCGGACGCGCGCATCCGGGACGCGCTGACCGGCTTTCAGCCCGACGAGCGCGATAACCCCGGCCGGTTCAACATCTTCCAGATGGACGGCTACAAGGTCATGCTGGACTACGGCCACAACGTGGCCGGGTACGAGCAGGTGATCCAGTTCCTCGAAAAGCAGGACGCGGAGCGGCTTGTGGGCGTGATCGGCGTGCCGGGCGATCGGCAGGATGAGGCGATCGGCCAGGTGGGTGCGCTGTGCGCCAGGCATTTCGACAAGCTGATCGTCAAAGAGGACGCGGACAGGCGCGGACGCGCGCCGGGGGAGGTGGCCCGCATCCTTAAAAAAGCCGCGCTGCGCGCGAAGGCGGGCGAGGTGGACGTGGTGCTGGGGGAGCGGGAGGCGCTCGAAGCGGCGCTGGCCGGGGCGAAGAAGGGCGACTTCATCACCGTTTTCTACGAAAAGTATGAACCGCTCCGGAATCTGATCATGGAATGCTCGGGCGAATTGTCGCCGGGCGGGAAATCCAACACATAGAAATGACGAGGCCCCGCGGCATGCCGCGGGGCCAACATATATAATGTAGGAACTCAGTCAGCCATTTTGATCAGCACCTTGCCGCGCTTGCGGAATGCGGGGTCGGTGAACACGCGCTCGATCTCCGTGAGCGGAACGATGTCGGTGATGATGTCGTCCATCACGACGCGCTTCTGGCCCAGCAGCCGGACGCTGCGGGTGAAGGTGTAGGGGTTGATGAAGGAGGAGACGATGGTCAGCTCCCGGTTGAAGATCGTGAAGGGTTTGACGGTGATCTCGGTTTCCGGCGCGACCAGGCCGAACAGCATCACCGTGCAGCACTTGCCGGCCAGCTCGATTGCCTGCTTCTGGGTGAAGGGCGTGCCCGCCGCCTCGATCACGCAGTCGAGGTTTTCGCATTCGCGGCGGATCGCTTCGCGGATGTCCTCCTTGGCCGGGTCGATCACCACGTCCGCGCCCAGCTTCTTCGCAAGCGCCTGCTTTTCGGGCACCAGTTCGCTGACGATCAGCTTCCCCGCGCCGGCCATCTTCGCCAGCTGCAGCATCATCAGCCCGATCGGTCCCGCTCCAATGACCAGCACGGTCGCGCCCACTTTGATGCGGCAGAGGTCGATGCCGTTGATGCAGCAGGACAGAGTCTCCGACTGAGAGCCCGACTCAAAGGAAAGTTCGTCCGGCAGATGGTAGACCTGTTTTTCGGGCACCGCGACGTACTCGGCGAAGCCGCCGTTATAGGAGGTGCCGTAGCCCTTCATGCTGGTGCAAAAATGCGCCTTGCCGTTCATGCAGTAGTAGCATTCGCCGCAGACCTCGTTGGGGTCCACCGAAACCCGGTCGCCGGGCTTGAATTTCGTGACGAGCGAACCCACCGCGTCCACCACGCCGGAGAACTCGTGCCCGATCACCGTGCCCTCGGGCACCGGCGCCGCGCCGCCGTCGCCGTGGAAGATGTGCAGGTCCGTGCCGCACACGCCGCAGATCTTGATCTTGACGCGCACGTCTCGCTCGCCGACCTCCGGCATCGGGATGTCCACCACGCGCACATCATGCTTTTTGAAGTATACTGCCGCTTTCATGTCGTCCTCCTATGTTCATCGAACGTTTCATATTGTCCGTGAATTCTCCGGGCGCTTTGCAGCCCCTGCCGTATCACGCAATCGCTTCCGCAAAAAAAGCGGAAGCGATTGCCCTTGCCATATTAACCCTTCACCGCGCCCATCGTCAAGCCCTTGACCAGCGATTTCTGCGTCAGCCAGCCCAGGAGCACCGCGGGCAGCACCGAAATTGTGGACGATGCCGACAGCTGCGCGGTGAACTGGCCCTGCTGTTCTCTAAATCGCGCCATGTAGACGGGGAGCGTCGCGGTCTGGTTGGTGGTCAGGTTGAAGCCCAGGAAGAACTCGTTCCAGATGAAGACGGCGACGAGCAGGGCCGCCGTCACAATGCCGGTGCGCGCCAGCGGCACGACCACCTTGGTCAGCTGCTGGGAGCGGGTGCATCCGTCGATTTCGCTGGCCTCAATGAGGGATATGGGGATGTCCGCCAGGAACGAGTGCACCATCCAAACCACCAGCGGCAGGTGGAACCCGACGTAGATGATCAGAAGGCCGAAGATCGACTTGTGCAGGTTCAGCGCGTTGAACGTCAGGTACAGCGGGATGAGCACCGCGACCGGCGGCAGCAGGATGGAGGTGATGAAGCTCAGGTAGAGGCTGTCGTTGGTGCCCGGCTTTTTGAACCGGCCGAACTGCAGCGCGAACGCCGCCGGGACGCCGAGCAGGGTGCAGACCAGCGTGCTCGCGAGGACTTGGAAGATGGAGTTGTTGAGGTACATGGTCATGTCCGGGTCGCGCAGCACCTTCTCGAAGGTGGCCAGCGTGGGCTTGAAGATGAGCGCGGGGTTGACCGCGTCAAACTCCGTCTTGAAGCCTGTCAAAAACATGTATAGGATGGGGAAGAAGTAGATCACGCCGAAGCCGTAGCAGACGATGCCCAGCAGGATCTTTTTGATGATCGCCCGGTTTCGAATCGCTCGGTTGACATCCTGAATGGAGCGCTTTTCGGTCATCTGACTTCCTCCTTCCTAATCATACAGCGCGCGGCGCTTCTTGATCGCACGGTACAGCAGTTGCACCGCGAGCATCGTAATCAGCACCGTGATGACCGCTACCGTCGCGGCGCGGCCCACCTGATTGGCGCTGAAGACGATCTTGTAAATGTAGAAGGGCAGCGTGTAGGAGCGGGTGCCCGGGCCGCCCGCGGTGGTGACCAGGATCAGGCCGAACTCCTTGATGATGAAGATCATGCCCAGCATGACCGCCACCTGCATGTGGTTCATGATCATCGGCAGCTTGATCTTGAAGGTCAGCACGCCCCAATTGCAGCCGTCGATCCGGGCGGATTCCAGCACCTCCTGGGAGATGCCCTGAAGGCCCGCCAGGATGACCAGAACGAAGAAGGGCATCCACTGCCACACGAACAGGAACGATATTAAAGGAAGCGAAAAGTAGCTGATGAAGTCCACCGGCGTGACGCCGATAAACCTGCAAATATAGCCATACCAGCCAAAGGTCGTATTGAGGATGGTAACCTTCCAGATTACGCCGCTGGCGGTGGACATGACGAAGAAGGGGCCGAGGATCAGGGTGCGCACCACATTGATCCCGGGAATGTCGTGGTCCAGAAGCAGTGAGATCAGAAAGCCGAAGAACGTACACGCGATCAGCGAGATCACGGTCAAAAGAATCGTCTGCCCTGTGATGATCCAGAACTCGGCGCTGCCGGTTCCCCACAGGTAATACTGGTAGTTTGCAAGCCAGCCCATCCGGATGCCCTGGTCGGGCCGGGATAGATTCCATTTTAAAAGGGAAAACACGATCGTCAGAAGGAAGGGGATCTGCGTCGTGATCATAACCCAGACGATTGCGGGAAGGGCGAAATACTTGTCCGTATAGCGCCTTTTCAAAAGACTATGCTGCATGCGCTTCACCTGCCCTTGATTTGGTCGAAGGAGCGTAAGAATTGACTTGCATCCTGTACGGACAGCATTTACCTGCCTTGAATAGCCTAAACCGCTCCCGCGCGCCCCGCTAAGGTGCGCGCGGGAGCGGATTCTCCGCTCTTATGCGGCCTTAGGATTAGCCCTTGTAGCCGCCTTCTTCAGCGACCTGGGTGAACAGCGCCTGGGTGTTGGCGATGGCCTGGTCCAGGGTGATCTGGTCGGTCACGTACTCGGCTAGCCACTGGGTCATCTTATCGCCGGCATCCGCGAACTCGGGGATGGCGATGTACTGAAGGCCAGTGTAGGGAACCGGGTTGACGCAGGGGTTGTTGAAGTCCATGGACTGCAGCGCGGCCAGCGTCGCGGGGGCATAGGGCACGTTGGCGTAGGCGGGCAGCGAGTACAGGGAGGAGCGGGCCGCCTGCGGGGTGGAGGCGCCGGACGGATCCTTCTCAAGGGTCAGGTTCATGAAGTCCTTGGAGGTCGCCCAGAGCATGAAGTCAAACACTTCCTGCTTCTTGTCGCTCTTGGGGTTGATGCCCATCGCCCAGTTCCACAGCCAGGAGGTGTTGGTCTCCTTCACCTGGTGCGGGGCGGCGACGTAGCCCATCTTGCCCTTGATCGGGCTGCCCTCGGCCTCAAAGCCGGCGCAGATGGAGGTCGCATCGTAGTACATGCCGCACTTGCCGGTCAGCATCAGCGCGATGCACTCGTTGTAGGAATAGCTGAGGATGTCCGCCTGGCCGGCGTCGCGCAGGATCTTCTTGTACATCTCCCAGGCGGCGCGCTGCTCGGCGGTGTCCACGGTGGCGTTCCACTCCATGTCGTAGAACTGTCCGCCGA
>JAEZHK010000002.1 GCA_023416655.1 Bacillota bacterium | reverse complement strand
GCCGCCCCCCCCCCGGGGGCCCACGGCCGGGTGACGAAAGTTACGCGCCGTAGACGTACTTGTAGGCGCCCGCGAAGTCAGACCAGTCGATCCACTTGGAAAGATCGGCGCCCGCGACGGGGATGATGGGCAGGCTCTGGAACTTCGGGTCGGGCGTCTTGCCGTCTTTGACGAACTCGTAGAGGTTCTTGAAGGTCTGGACACCCTGGATGGAGACCGGCGCGGTCATGTTGGCCGCTTCGATGCCGTCTTCCAGGAACTTCTTGGCGTCGGGCGAGCCGCCGGTGGACACGACCGGGATGTCGGTCAAGTTCGCCATCTGCAGCGCCTGGTAGCAGCCCTGGGCGATCTGGTCGTTGTTGGCGAAGATGCAGTTGAACTCGGTGCCGGAGTTGATGAAGTTCTGCGTCAGGTTCAGGCCGTCCTCGGTGGACCAGGCGTCGGAGTTGGACAGGCCAACCATCTCGATCTTGCCCGCGTTGTCCGCAAGGGCCTTGTCCACGCCCACCTTGTAGGCTTCGAACACGCCGCCGCCGACCGCGCCCGCGCAGTAGAACACCTTGGCGTTCTCCACGTTCTTGGACAGATAGTCGATCGCGGCGTAGCCGATGTCGCCGTACAGGCAGCCGACGGACGCGACGTACTGCTCAGGCTTGCACACGCTGGCGACATCGATGTTCTCCACGGTGATGGGGATGCCCGCTTCGTTGGCCATCGCGACCAGCTGCGCGCCCTGCTCCGGGGAGATCGGGAAGATGGAGATGCCGTCCACGCCCTGCTGGATCAGGGATTCCATGGCGGCGACGGACTGGGCGATGTCGTTCTGGGAGTCGAGCACCACGACGTTCACGCCGTTCTGCTGGGCGGCGTACTCAAAAGCCTTGGAGGAATACTCGTTCCAGATGTCGCTCATCTGATAGGCGATGTAGCCAAAGGTGAGCTGCTTCTCCGCGGAAGCGACGGTGAACGTGGCCAGGATGAGCAGTAGAGCGATCAGGACGGACAGATACCTCTTAGCCATGGAATCCCCTCCTACAATGTGACTGATATGCTTTACGGGCGCCGCCCGCAAGGGACTCATACCGATGCGAAATATTGTTTCACCCAAAGCGGCGAGAGATTTTTGTTCCTGGCTAGGAGCCGCAGCGCAGGCGTAGCAGCGCTATTTAGCGGAGAGCGACAACGCCAGGGGCAAAAAGATCCACCGCGACGGCGAAAGAATGTTTTGGATTGGTATTATATGATGCCGTTCGCGTGGAGGAAATCGAAGGAATCCTTGACCGCCTTGTCGCAGATGGCCAGGTCGCCGGGCTTCTTGGGGTTCATGGTGTAGTCCGCGGTGAATTCGATCTCGATGGACAGCGGGCCCTCATAGCCCTTCTCCTGCATAAAGTGGATGAAGCCGAGGAGGTCCAGGTCGCCCGAGCCGACGGCGGGGAAGTTCCAGCCGTTGTCGAAGCCGACCTTGTCCTTCAGGTGCACAAAATTCACGCCCTCGTGGCAGGTCTTGACTTCTTCATTGGGCGTTTTTCCGCCGTAGAACACGACGTTTGCTGTGTCGTAGTTGATGCCCACGCGGTCGGAGCCGACGCCGTTTACGATCTTCAAGATCTTCTCGCCGGTGCCGTACTCCCCGTGCACCTCGATGCCCAGCTTGAGATCGTACTTCTCAAGGTCCGGCACCAGGGACCTGATATTCTCGATCAGCACGTCATCCGTGATGCGCTCGTCCTTGCCGAAGTGCGCCTCGCCCGTGGAGGAAATGATCCACTTCGCGCCGAGGCGGTGCGCCAGCGCCATGTTCACGCGGAAGTCGTTGAGCCTTTCCGCGTCGGTCAGATTGCAGTGGCCGCTGACCGCGATGCAGCTCAGCCCCAGCTCCCTGAGCTTGTCCTCAACAGACTTAAGCTGCGCTTCGTCGTGGCCCGGCATGATGTGCTCCGTCCAGCCGCGCACCGCCATCAGCTCAACGTACTTGAAGCCAGCCCGCGCGATGCCCTCCAGCGCCTCGTCCACCGAAAAGCCGTGATAGGTATTGGTACAGACCGAGACAACGTTCTTCATAGCACCCTCCCCGTTGATTGAAAATGTGCGGGAAATGCGCGGCCATGACTTCGTTCAGCGGCCGAATTTATTGCTATCCAATTATAACAAACCCACATTCCTTTGTCAATCGAGTTTATCAATCCCTTTGATCAGGCGGATGAAGGCGTTTCGGAGGCGGCCGGACCGCACGAGAGCACAAAATGGAATGTGCTGGCAAGAAAAAGCCTCCCGCAGTCCACATGCGCGAGGCGCAGACCATCAACAAAGTCCCCGTAAGGCTTTTATCGTTTCCGGCGACCTGTACGCCGGGAACGGTTTTTGCCATCAGTGCGCACACTGGTGGCAGAAACAATACCTTAAGTCAGTGCGCCGCCCGAAAATCCGTGAGGATTTTAGGCGCACGCAGCCCCTTCCCTTTCGCATCGAAAAAGCCGCAGGGTTTTTCGATGCTCTGAGCCTCCCGCAGTCCACATGTGCGAGGCGGCGGCAGGTTCTGCCCTTAAAACCCGTATCCGGGGAACGCCTTCGGGTCCGGTTTTCCGGGAATGCCCGCATCCTTGGGGTCCGGTTTCTCCGGGATCCGTATATCCTTCGGGTCATGTTCGCCGGGGACGTCCGCATCCTTGGGTTTCGGTTCGCAAGCGCCGCAGAGTTCGATGATCCGCTGAAGTTCGCGGTACAGTTCCTGTTCCTTTTTGATCACATCGTCCAGCGTCCGGATGACCGCCCTGTTGGCATTCAAAAGCACGTCGGGGCCGCTGGCGGATTCGATGATTCTTCCGAGCCTCTCCCCTTCGGTGTCGAGGCTCCGGGCGAGGGCCGCCTCCGCCGCGGCCACGTTTTTCAGAAGGTCCTCGCAGCTTTCCGGTTCCGGGCAGGGCGGCACGGGCATGCATGAACAGGGGTCGGAACAGGAAAAGCCATCGCACGGGCCGGCAATCCGCCGGATTGGACATTGCACCGCCAAATGATAACAGCCGACCGTATGGGCAATCCCCCGCGGTTCCAGCATCTGGCTAAAGTGATATCCGCCGGAGGCAAAAACCCGGTTCCGGACATCATATGTACTGGAATGTGGCATTCTCACAACAATCACTCCTGCCAGACCTGTCGCTTCACGCCGAGATCCAATGCGCAGGGAGGCGCGCCCTTGTTCGCGCCCCCCTGCGATGGAGGTTATTCCGCCTCTTCGTCCTTATCCTTATGGTAAGGAGGGCAGGGGCAGGGGCACAGGCAGTCCATAAACAGCGCCAGTTTGGCCTGGAGGACCATCTCCAGATGGTGTACGGATTCGACAAGCTGATTGACACTCTGGTTGGCTTTGATAAGCTCTTGGGGGTGGGTGCACATGCAAATAAGCTTCTCCAGCTTATCCGCTTCAGCGCTCATAATGCGGCCCACTGCAGCCTGCTCCTGCGCTATGGACTCGATGATATCCGTGATCGCCTGACAGCGCGAAATCGGCCTTGGCGGCATGTTCGGTGTACTCACATAGACCCCTCCGTCCAATATGTTGGAAACGCGGGCCGGACGCGGTCCTGCCCTCATCCCAACATATTCCCGCCACGGTTTTTTTGCCAAAGATTCTTTCTTTGGATCGGATTGCATGAAGAAGGGATCGCCATTCACGGCGATCCCCTCGTAACCATGGGTTGTTCTTTCGTCAGCGTCGGACGGCGGCGCGGATGGCGTTTCGAGGCTTGTTGGATTGGATGTTCGACCAGGCGTGCATGACCAGCGCCATCGCGATGACGCCGTAGGTGATGAACACGCGGAAGTACTCGCCGATGGCCGCGTCGCCGAACACATTCTTGGCCGCCGGCGGCGCGACGAGGAACAGCATGTGGAACAGCACGCAGCCCAGGATCGCCTGCGCGTTGGTGGCCCGGACGAGCGACGCGCCGCCCACCAGGATTGCCGCGCCCGCGTAGAGGCCCACCTGCTCGTGGGCGCCGTAGGTCTGCAGCGCGCCCATGTTCTGCACGAAGATCAGCTGGCCGATGCCCGCGAGGATGGTGGAGTAGATGATGGCGGTCAGGCGCGTGCGGTTGACGTCGATGCCCGAGGCGTTGGCGACCACGCGGCTCTGGCCGACGGCGCGGAACTGCTGGCCCAGCCGGGTCTTCATGATGCCGATGTTGAATAGGCACAGTAGCGCCACCGTGAGGATGGTGACCATCGGCACCGAGGTCAGCGAGAACATCTCCTTGACCGCCGGGATCTGGATCAGGCCCACGCACACGGCGGATACCACGAGCGCGGCGATCATTGCCTTCGGCTTCATCAGCATAATGCCGATGCTGAAAAAGCCCATCAGCGCGAGCGCGAGGATGATGGTCATCGGCAATGAGGTGAGCGACAGCGCGGCCCCGACCGCGGGGATTTGGGCCACGCCGAAACACGCGGCCGCGCCGACGAACGCCGCGACAAAGGTGTTCCACTTGAACTTCTTCGAAAGGAACACGACCAGCACCAGGACCACCGCAATGGCGGCAAATACGTAGATCGCCTTGTCGAATTCGCCCGCCTTGAACTTCCACAGCCCGTCCAGCGAGTTTTTCAGCCCGCCGGGCTTACTCAGGTCCATGGTGTTGGCGACGCCGGTGGACCCCTTGATGACGAGGCCGGGCGTGTTCAGCGGGATCAGGTTCCCAAAGATGAAGAGGAACAGAAGCTGGTACACGCCGTTTGCGAAGAAGCCCAGGATCATCGAGCCGATCATTTCCTGGCCCTTCATCTTGTTGAGGAGCTTGCCGATCAGGTAGCCGAAGAAGCCCGCGATCGGCACCGTCATCGCCACCGCAACGCCAAAGCCCGCGATGCCCGGGATGCCCCACTCGAGCACCCATAACAGCGAGATCTGCGCGGCCATCGCGCCGATGGTGATGGCGAAGTTGATGCCCATGCCCGCGACGATCGGGATGATGAGCGCCAGCACGATGAAGGCGTTGCGGAAAATGCGGGTGGAAAGCTCGAACACGACGGAGGACACCCGCTGGCCCGAGAGCGTCAGGCACACCACGCACAATGCCAGGAACATGATGGTGACGGCATTTCGCTTCAGGGTGCCGCCGATGTCTAAATCCTTACGCACGGGAATCACCTCCCGATTTGGTGAGCGCATACAGGATGATCCCGTTGGAGATCAGGATGCGCATGGTTTCCGAAATGGTGGACTGGGGGACCAAAGCGTTTGCCACCGGCATGCCCAGCGTCAGGACGCCCTGGAACAGGAAGGTGCCGATCAGCACATGGCTGATGCGCGCGCGGGAGGTGGACGCGCCGCCGATCAGGATCGCCGAAGCCGCCACGAAGCCCATCTGGCGCGGCGCGTTGTACAGCTGCATGAAGCCATAGCTCTGCGAGTAGACCAGGATGCCCACCGCGCCCAGCACCGTCGAAAGGATCGTGCCGATCACGCGGGTCCGGTCGACGTTGATGCCGGAGGCCTCCGCGAAGCGCGGATTGTTGCCGCCCGCCTGCATCGCGATGCCGGTCTTGGAGCGCATGAAGAGGAAGACCGCGAAGCAGCACAGCCCCATGAACAGGATCAGGCCCGTCGGGATCGTCACGCCGCCAATGTCAAACGCCCACAGGTCGTTGAGAATATGCTTGAAGTAGTTGCTGAGGCCCGAAGTCAGGCGTAGGCCCGTGCCCAGCGGCCAGCGCAGCACCAGCGACTTGAACGGCAGCACCAGCCACGCGATGCACATCAGCGACACGACCGAGTAGCCCACGTAGGTGGTGACGGCCATCTCGTTGCCCTTCAGGCGGTTTAAAAGCAGGCCGTACAGATAGCCCAGCACGGCGGCGATCGCGACGCCCACCGCGATGGCGAAGAGGAAGCCGCTCCAGCCGCTCATGTTGAACTCGATGCACATCAGGCCGCCGATCAGGCCGCCGATGATGCCGATGGGGAGGCCCAGGTTCAGCGAAATGCCGCTCTGGATGGCTGGCACCATCGCAAGAACCAGCACGCTGTTCATGCCCATGCGCACGATGGTGTTGGACATGAGGGCGGTGAAGGACAGGTCGTAGAGCACGCTCAACACGCAAAGCAGCACGAAGAACAGGCCGATGATCAGCCTCGGGATGCCCAGCGCCTTGCATAGCGCGACCCAGAAGAAGAGGGCAAGCCCCAATAGGATCAGCGCGACACCGATGGTCAGCATGTCGTCGCCATAGCGGATGATGCGGGCCTTGGTCAGGCTGTCGCCCAGCGCCCCCTGACCACCCGACGCGGCAAAGCGGTCAAACTGGCTGGTGTAGCTGTCGCCGTCCTGGTAGATCAGGTCGATGACGATCTTTTTGAGGGCGGTGAACGAGTTCTCGTCGGTGCCCGAATAGATCTTGTTGAGCTCGGCCGTCAGCAGCAGGTAGTCCGTGTCGATGGCGGCGTAGCGCGTTTGCATCTCGGGCGTCTCGGTGAAGCCGGTCATGTCGACCTCGACTTCACCGCCCAGGTCGTCCATCGACGGCTCTTCAAGCGAGCCTTCGGCGTCTGCTGGGGCCGCCGCCGCGGCCTCCGCGGCCTGCGCCTCCATCTCGGCCTTCTTGGCTTCAATATAGGCGGCCTTGGCGCGGGTTTCCTCGACGCGGTAGTCGCGCACGCTAAGCTCGACCTGGTCGATGGCGGCGTTCAGCGGCGCGGTGTCGAGGGTCGCATAGTCGGCCAGTGAATTCTTCGCCTCGGCGCGCGCCTGCTCCTCGGCCTTGGCCACCGCCTCGCGGACGGCGCTCATGCCGCCGCCCTCCGCTTTGACCTTGGCACGGGCCGCGTCTTGGGCGGCGTCCACATAGGCTTCGACCGCGCCTTCGCCGGTGGTGGCCAGCACCGCCCGGGCGCGCATTTCGGTGAGGAAGGCGGTCCCCTCTTCGCCGCCGCGCAGGTTGACGCCGTAGACGCCGACGGCGATCATTGCCACCGCCAGCACGAGCACAATGACGGAAACGATGCGCTGGGAAAGCTGGCTCCGCCGGGACACCTTCGCGTCCCGCTTCGCGCCGGGCACGTTTGCCTTAGCCATGCGCCTCTCCCCCTCTCTCAGGTTTGATGCCCGACATGGCCAGGCCGAATTCGGCTGCCCCGGCGTCCGGCGGGAGAATGTCGACGACCTCGCCCTTGGATACGATGGCGATCCGGTCGCAGATGGAGCGCAGCTCCTCAAGCTCCGAGGAGATCATCACCACGGAGATGCCCTGCTCGCGGTTGAGCTTTCGAAGCGTCTCTAGCACGATCTTCTTGGCGCCGATGTCGATGCCTCGGGTCGGCTCGGAGACGAAGAGGAACTTCGGGCCGAGCGCCAGCGCGCGGGCGATACACACCTTCTGCTGGTTGCCGCCGGAAAGCGTGCCCGCATGCTGCGCCGGGGACGTGCAGCGGATGTCCAGCTCCTTGATCATGTTCTGCGCGGTCTTGCGGATCGCGCGGCCTTTCTTCTGCGTAAAGGGCCCCAGTCGCGTGAGGTAATCGCCCTTGACCTGGATGGCGCTGAAGGCGATGTTGTCTTCGATGGACTGGTCTAGGAGCAGCCCGACGCCGCGGCGGTCCTCCGAAACCATCGCGAGCGCGGCGTTCAGCGCGGCGCGCGCGTCGTTCAGCGGCAGCGGCTTACCGTAGAAGGTCACTTCGCCCTCCGCAGGGTAGAGGCCCATCACGCCGTTGGGGATTCCGATCTTGCCCTGCCCGGCGAGACCGCCGATGCCCAGGATCTCGCCCTCGCGGACGTCCAAGGAGACGTTCTTCACCATCTCGCCCGACATCTGGACAGAAAGGTTTTTGATCGACATGACGACCGGCGCGTTCTCTGGAATGGCCCGCGTCTCAGGCTTGATCACGCCCTCGCCCTTGCGCCCAATCATCAGTTCCGCCAGCTCGATAACGTTGGTCTCGCTCGTCTTGCGGGTGGCGGCGAGCTTGCCGTCCCGCAGGATCGTGATGTTGTCCGTCGCGGCGGCGACCTCGTCCAGACGGTGGGTGATGAAAATGATCGCGATGCCCCGCGCCGCGATGGAGCGCATGACGCCGAGGAGCTGCTCCGCCGCGCTCTCGGTCAAAACCGCGGTGGGCTCGTCAAAGACGAGCAGCTTCACGCCAGTCTTGTCGATCTCGCGGGCGATCTCGACAAACTGCATGTAGCCCACCGGGAGGCCCTTGACCAGCGTATATTCTTCAATGCTCATCCCGACGCTGTCCAACGCCTTGCGCGCGTCGGCCGCCATCGCCGGCATGTCGAGCGTCTCGTAGTTGCGCCCGAAGAGCCTGCTGGCGAGGTTGGGCCTGGTGATTTCGCGGTTGAGCTTGATGTTTTCGGTGATGGAGAAGGTCCGAAGAAGCATGAACTCCTGATGGACCATGCCGATGCCCTTGCGCATCGCGTCCTGCGGCGACAGGATCTTGACCGGCTCGCCGTCCAGGAGCACCTGGCCCTGGAAGCCGCCGGTTTCATGGATGGCCGGCATGCCGAAGAGCACGTTCATAAGCGTCGACTTGCCCGCGCCGTTCTCCCCCAGGAGCGCGTGGATCTCTCCGGGGCGGATTTTCAGCGTGACGCCGTCGAGCACTTTCGTCTCGCCGTAGATCTTGGTGATGTTGTTCATTTCCAGCACATACTGTGCGTTCAATCGCGTAGCCCCCTTTATCTTAGGGAAAGCGGCCCGCGCGGGCCGCGCGGGGTGCCATACCAATGCAGAATATTCTTCATCCGGAGCTTTCACTGGCGCGCCCCGGAAAACAGGCGCGCCGGCCGT
Organism: Bacillota bacterium; assembly: GCA_023416655.1. Lineage (GTDB taxonomy): Bacteria > Bacillota > Clostridia > Christensenellales > Aristaeellaceae > JAEZHK01. The sequence continues at coordinate 13,173 of JAEZHK010000002.1, read as the reverse complement.
AAAAGAATATTTTGGATTGGTATCGGTCAACGCACCGCGGCTCGCCCCTTGCGGGGCGAGCCGCCGCGTCTTACCGGATGGTCTTACAGGTAGTCGTTGAAGTCAACCGGCGCAAGCAGCATCAGGTAGTAGTTCGGGAACTCGGTGCCGTCGGCGTTGACGTAGGTGTTGATCTGCGCGCCTTCGATGCGGGCGTTGAGCAGCTTCTCGAGGGCGGCCTTGTCATTGCGCTCCTTGATTTCGCCGTTGATCCAGGCGCGGGCATAGTCGACGCCCACGGCGATCTCGGTCATGGCGATGGGGGACTTCCAGGTGCTGTAACGGCCGACCGCGTCGTTCTCTTTGAGTTTGGCGGCAATGGCCTTCAGCGCGGCGGTGTCGTCGCCGCCCAGCTCGAGCTCAAGGCCGAGCACGGCCGGGAACGCATGGTAGGGGCTCGGGCAGCAGGGCTGCGGATAGTAGGCGTTGGGCTGGGTGAGGATCGCGGCCTGGAGGGGCTCCTGCATGCCGCAGTTGGTGCAGAAGAAGGCGACCTTCTTGCCTTCGTACTTCTTCATCTGCTGCGGAACGTCTTCCAGGATGAACTGCTGGGAGGCGCTCATGCCGGCCTCGGCGGTCGGGTCGGGCGCGGTCACGTCGACGAACTCGATGCCCAGCGCTTCGGCGTTCTTTTTGAACAGCTCATGGCGCGCGACGATCATTTCCATCGCCATGTGGCGCGGGAAGGAGTAGTGGATGAACACGTCGACGCCCCACTTGGAGCAGGTTTCCATGATGGTGTCGCCCTGGCGGATTTCATCGGCGTAGAGCAGCACGTCGGTGGAAGCGCTGATGGCGGCGGGGTCTTCCTGCGGGGAGCCGGCGATCAGGAGGATGTCGTCGCGGCCCATCTCGCGGACCTTGTCAAAGCCGGCCTTGGCGCCCGGAACGGCCTGGCACATGATGATCGCCTTGACCTCGGGGTCGGCGGCGAAGGCGGTTATCTTGGAAACGGTGGTTTCCATCTCGGCCATGAAGGAGTCGGGGTAGGTGTCGGTGATGATCTGATCGGGGTACTCCGCCTGCGCCCTCTGGGCCGCGCGGAATTCCTCTTCGTTTTGCGAAGTGGTACCCGTCAGGATCGCGATCTTGCCTTCGGCCAGCGCGGACACGCTCATGCCAAGCACGATCATAAGGGCCAGCAGCATTGCCAACGTCTTCTTCATGTGGTCAAACCCTCCATACAATATAATGCGCCCTCCATATTCAACGGCCCCCCCAGGAGCCGAACATGGCCAAAAAGCCGGTGCGCTTCCACCGCCCGCCTTGTCATGACACACGCCGCAGAATAATGAAGTAAGTATACCATTGTTATCATCGATTTGCAAGCAGGAAATGAATCGCAGCCGGCCGCTCCCTGCAGAAAACCGCCGCAAAAAAAGCCGCGGGCTTCCCGCTTGCAGAGCGCGGATTCACATTCGTCTTTTCAGTATAAATTATGCAGAATACACGCCCGCGGGGGCCTTGCGTGCCCCCGCGCCGGGAACATTTCCGGCCCGCGCGCCAGGCGCGTTGGCCCGGATCGGTTCAGTCACTCAATCGGAGTCCGGCGGCGTGCGGCGCAATCTGACGCGAGGCGCCCGCGCGTGCCCGGGAAGCGAATTTTGCAAGTTTCCCCTTCTTAGGGGGCATGTTTCGCCAAATTCCCCTCGTACTTTCATCATGAAATATGGTTGCACATGGAAAACCAATATGATATAATTGTGTAACTGACAGAATATGCATCCCGGATGGTGTGCCATGATACTGTTTATTCTGCTGGCGTGCTTGATTGCCAAGCTGAACAAGCATCGCGTCGCCCCCGTGTTCAGGGATGCCTCCCTCTTCCCGTTCTTCGCGGTCGAATGCGCCTACTGGGTGTTCCAGGGCTTCACGTTTTCCGGGGACTACAGGTTCCTGCCTTACTCCGGCTATCTCCAGTCCGCTTTCATCGTCAGCATGCTGTTCCCGATTCTCCGGCACAAACTCTACGCGCGCGCGATTTCAGGCACAGGGATGGTCGCCGCCGGTACCATCCTAAACCGGCTCGTGATGAACGCAAACGGCGGCAGGATGCCGGTATACCCGACGCTGACCAGGCTCACGGGGTACTTCGACCCCGGCGCGCTCTCGGGCGGGCTCGACGCGGTGCATCTGCAGATGGGTTCGGACACGGCGCTCAACTTCCTGGGAGATTACATCGACGTGGGTTTCAGCATCATGAGCCCCGGGGATCTTCTCATCCACGGTTTTACCGCCGTGATCTTCTACGGCGTGATCAAGAGCCTGAACAGAAGCTGAAAGGGCGGGGCGATTGAATTGTACGGATTGCAGTTGTTCATTGCCGAAGGGCTGCTCGGCTACCTTCTGCAATGCAGCGGGTGCGTTTTCGGCATTTGCGCGGTCGCAAAAAAACGGGCGAAATGGCTGCCGCTTTCCATCACAAGCGTCTCGTTCGCCATCTCCATTTATCTGATCAGAACGTTGGGCAAGTTCAACTTTGGCGTGCACACCATGCTGATGCTGTTGATCATCAACCTGTTGTGCGTACTGATCCTGAAAATCGATATAAAGGCTTCGATCCTGGGTTCGCTGATCGTGACGCTCATGGTCTTGGCGGGCGAAGTGGTCAATTACAGTCTGCTTCTGGTCTTTCTCGACCAGGCCGAGATTACGCGGAGAATGGCCGAGCCGCTGTTTAAAGCGTGGGCGGCGGTGCCGGGGAATGTGATCTTCAGCATTATCGTCGTCATCACGTACATCAAGCGGGCCGTCAAGGGAAAGAAGTAGGTTTATGGAAAAACTGGCTGAACGCCTGGCCGAAAGCGCCGCGAGGAGCGGGGGCCTGGACGAGGAGCGCAAGAAGGTCGTCGCCTACGGCCTTGTCGCGATGATTCAAATGCTCGGCCTGATGGTCTCGAGCCTGATCTTCGGGCTTGTGTTCCATTGCCTGGTCGAGTCCATGACGATCTTCCTGGCGGTGGGAATCTTCAAAAGCTCCGCGGGCGGCGCGCACGCCCGCACCAGCGGCAGCTGCACCCTGATCAGCCTGGCTTCGATCTTCCTGATGGCGCTCTTCTCCCGCTACGTCGTGCCGGTGGTGTCGGCGTACTGGCCCCTGTACTTTGGCCTCATCGTCCTGGCGTTCGCCGCCGCTTCCGTCACCGTGTACCGCCTCGCGCCGGTGGGGAGCGCCAACAAACCCATCGTGCGCCCGGAGAAGATCCGGCGGCTGCGCAGGCTGAGCTTCGTTATGCTGGGCGCTTTCTTCCTGGTCGCCGCGTCGCTGGTGCTCTTCGGCTCGTGCCCCCGCTGCATCAACGTGGCGATCAGCCTCGCGATGGCGGTCCTCTGGCAGAGCTTCATGCTGACCAGTGCGGCGAACAAATTTCTATCCTTCTGGGACTCTTCGGTTTCGGCCGGATGAGTTGAGCTTATTGAGCTAAACGGAAAGGAGGTGTACAGGATGAAGACGAAGCTGTTGGCGGCTGTGGCCGTGATCGGAACCCTCGTGGCGACCGTCGCCGCGACCTCTGCCTGCTGGTGGTATCTCTATCAGCCCGAGGAGCCCGAGTCCCTTCGCAACCTGTGATGACTGAGCCCGAGCGTAAACCGCTCTGTCCCGAGGTTGAGCCGAATGTCTCAGCGGGGCAGAGCGGTTTTAACATTTCCGGGGAGCCTCAACATATTTCAAATTGAAATCTGTATGGTATAATGGAGAAAATGCGCGAATTCCGTCGAAAACGGCAGCCGGTCGCCCAGGCCCGAAGGAAGACGCGGCGGGATGGGTTTCACGGCCGTCGTGGGATCCCCTCGCGAGGAAAGCCCGCCGGAATCATTCGCCGGTACTTTCGTGGAGAATGCGTTGGGGTGTGGGCTAATGGAGTTTTTACGGAGCAGCCGAAAAGAAGAGCAGGACCGCATCTTTCTCGTGATCAAGGGCTTGGCCCTGTTTTTCTGCACATACCCGCTGTTCGAACGGTTTTTCAGCTACCCCTCGGCCGATTCGTTCAGCGAATTGAACCTGCAGTCGCTGATGACCTCGTTCGCGCTGATTCTGGTGGTGCTCTGCGTGTGGCTGCTCCTCAACGCGCGCAAGTCCACGTCCAAATGGTTCATGTGGCTGGAAATCGCGGTGTTCTACATCATCTGCCTGATCTCCGTCCTGATCAGCGGCGGCAATCAAAGCAGCTATAAATTCCTCTTCATCTACATGGTGGTGGCGTACACCATCCAGGTCAACCAGGCGACGGGTTTTGGCATCACCGCGCTGGTCTCCGCCACGCTCTTCTCCATGGACGTGTGGATGTACAAGGGCGGCGGCGTGAACCTCAACATCCAGAGCGACCTGGCGCTTTCGATCCTCTTCGCCATGGTCTCCTACGTGCTGGGCCGCTTTGTGAAGATCGAGGGCAAGTACATTGAGGAATTGACACGGCTCGTCAACGTGGACGGGCTGACGGGCCTATACAACCACCGCTGCTTCTTTGAAACCATCGAGCGCACCTTCCAGGGAGCTGTAAATTCTGGCGAATCCTTCTCGCTGGCGATGCTCGACATCGACTATTTCAAGCAGTACAACGACATATTCGGCCATCAGAAGGGCGATACGGTGCTCAAGCAGATGGCCGACTGCATGGCCGCCCAAATCCGCGCGGGCGACACCCTCTACCGCTACGGCGGCGAGGAATTCGCGCTGATCCTCCCCCGCACCACACTCTCCGACGCGCAGAAAATCGCGGAGCGGATTCGCCTGGCGGTGCACGACATGCCCGTGGAGGGCGAGCACCTGATCACCGGCGGCTGCCTGACCGTCTCGGTGGGCGTATCGGAAGTGACGGCCGACGATACCAGCCACAACGACCTCATCGCCCGCGCGGACTCCGCGCTCTACCGCGCGAAGTACCTGCGCAAGAACCGCGTGGAGACCTACATGGACGTGCTCGACCAGTTCAGCGACATGGACGACGAGAAGCGTGACGCGCTGATCTCCGCCAAGGCGCTCATCAGTGTGGTCAACGTCCGGGACTCCTACACCTACAGCCACACCGAGCGCGTCGTGTTCAACTGCGAGCTGATGGCGAAGGCCTTTGACCTCAGCGAAGAAGACCGCCGCACGCTGATCCTCAGCGCGAGCCTGCACGACCTGGGCAAGATCAACATCTCCAAGGACATCCTCATCGCCGACCACAACCTCGGGACCGAGGAGTGGGAAATCATCCGCAGGCATCCCGAGGCCAGCAGCAACATCGTCAGCAAGATCGAGGGCTTCGAGACCGTGGCGCAGATCATCCGCGAGCACCACGAGCGCTACGACGGCAAGGGGTATCCCGACGGCCTCAAGGGTGACAGGATCCACCCGCTGGCGAAAATCCTGACGCTGGCGGACTCGTTCGACGCCATGACCAACGACCGCCCCTATAAAAAGGCCAAGACCTACGCCAACGCGCTCCGGGAGATCCGCGAGTGCGAGGGCCTGCAGTTCGACCCATCAGCCGCGGAGAAGTTCATCGAAACCATCCAGGGCATGCTGGATGAAAAGGAATACAAGGTCTGCTGACGGGAGCCGGGGCGATCCGGAGAGCTTCCATTGGATTGGGTTAAGAGCACGGGGCGGCTTCGCCGGAATGGCGAGGCCGCCCTTTCACGCCAGGCTTCGCCCCCAGGCCCATCGCCGCGTTCAGCCGCTATTTTCACCACAGCTTGTAGGTTTTGATCTCAAAGGGCGCGAGGGTATCGCGGACGATCTCGGCCCCGACAGGTTCCACGAAACGGGCGGCATCAGGCCGCTACACGAGAAACACGGCGACGATCAGCATTGCCACCAGCCCCGCGGCCACCGGGATCAGGTTCTTGCGGGCCAGGTCGCCCGGTTTTACGTTGCAGATGGCCGCGACCGGGATGACCGCCCAGGGGATGATCGTTCCGCCGTCGACCCAGATGGTGGTGATCTGTCCCAGCGCCGCCAGCGTGGCCGCGTTCGCGCCGGTGGCGGTGGAGAAGGTCTGCGCCAGCGAGCCCAGAAGGGGTAGCCCCGAGAAGCCTGAGCCATCCAGCCCCGTCACGACGCCCACCAGCGATTGGACGACCGCCACCAGGCCGCCGCCCAGCTGCACCTTCTGGGAGAGGTACAGCCCAAAGTCGTTCAGAATGCTGGGCGCGCCCTCCCCCAGCACCTTCGCGGCCACGTCGCCGCTGCCCATGAAGAAGAATCCGGCGATCACGATGACGGGCGCGAAGATCTTGATGGCGAACTGGAAGCCTTCCTTGATGTTTTCGGCGATGGTTTCCAGCGACCGGAAGAAGTCGCCGCGGAAAACGGTCACCAGGCTCAAAATCAAAATAGCCGTGCCGCCGACAAGCGCCGTGGCGTCGCCGCCCTTGAGCCCCAGCGCCAGCATCGCGACGACGTCCGCGGCGAACAGGCTGGGCGTCAGGACGGCCATCACCCTGGCGAACGGGGTATATTGACGCTCCTCCGCACCCGGCGCGGCTTCCACCCCAATGTCCTCGGGGACCGCGCTTTCCGCCGCGGCCAGCGCCTTTTGTTCCCGGACGAACAGAAGCCAGCTGACCAGGATGGTGACAAAGGACATCGTCGCCCACAGCGGAATGCTGGCCACGATGACGCTCATGGTGTCAAGCCCGGCGGCCCTGGCGGTGATGCCCGGCGCGCCCTGGATCACGAAGTCGCCCGAGAGGCCAACGCCGTGGCCGAAGATGTTCATCGCCACGGCGCACCAGATGTTGGGCAGACCCGCCTTGATCGCGATGGGCAACAGCAGCGCGCCCACCAGCGCCACCGCCGGGGACGGCCACACGAACCAGGAGACCAGCAGCATGACCGCGCCCACCGCGAAGAAGGCGATCCGCTGGTCCTTGATGACCTTTTTCAAGGGCCTTACCATCAGTTCGTCCGCGCCGATGCTAGTGAGGCCCTTGGACATCGCCACCACGATGCCGATGACCACGATGATGGTCAGAAATTCGGTTCCCGCGCTGACAAACGAGTTGTACAGCACCTGGACGGCGTTCACCACGCTCCCGGACGCGGCGAGGCCCATCAGGAAGATGCCCAGAATGCAGGGCAGCACGATCTCCTTCTTCATCAGCAGAATCACGATAATGATCAGGGTCATGACCAGGTAGACGTAGTGCATCACGCCCAATGTAATCGTTCCATCCGACATTGCTTTCCCCCCTCGAAATCCGACTTGCGGGCTTTCCTGCGGCTGCGGCCAGCATTCCATAGCACGCTATTCCGCTGCGCATTTCTGTGTGAGGGGGAAAAGGGGCGGGCAGCCTGCCGCAAAGGCGTGGCTGCCCGCAAACCGTCGAAAAATCCGGCCGTACCCGCTTAGTCAATTGGGCGGGTCGCCCGATGTTAATGCGATTCAGAGAGAGGAAGGGCGGCCATTGCCCGACTCGGGCACGCGCAGCGTGACCGTGGTGCCCAGCCCGGGATGGCTGTTTACCGTCACATGCCCCTCCCCGTACATCAGGCGCATCCGGTGCAGCACGTTTTCAAGCCCGATGCCCCGGCTCGCGCCCGCCTCAAGCGGCGCACCGGACAGCACTTCGGCGAGGCGCTCCGGGCTCATGCCCGCGCCGTTGTCCTTCACCGACACCATGAGTTCGCTTTGCTCGACCCAGGCCATGACCTCGATCCGGTCGCCCGCCTTGGGCATGGGGAAGCCGTGCTGGATGGCGTTCTCGATCAGCGGCTGGACGGTCATGCAGGGGATGGGCCGAAGCAGCGCGCCCTCCTCCACATGGCTTTCGTAGCTGAGCCGGTCGCCGAAGCGCGCCTTCTGGATCGCCACATAGTCCCCGGCGACGCTGAGTTCCTCCGAAAGCGGTGCGAACTGCGAGCGCGCGTTCATCGAGTAGCGCAGGATCGCGGCCAGCCGAGACACCATCTCACCCGCGCGGGGCGCGCTCTCCATCTCGGCCAGCGCGCCGATGGAATTCAAGGTGTTAAACAGGAAATGCGGGTTCATCTGCATGCGCAGCATGTCCAGTTCCGCGCTTTTGAGAAGATTCTTCGTCTCCAGGTTGTCCAGTTGCTGGCGGCTCAGCTCCCGCTCGACCTCCCGCTTTTCCACCGTCTCGGCCACCAGCACGTCGTAGCTGTCCACCAGCTCGCCCACCTCGCGGAGCATGATGCGGCCCCCGGCGTTGGGCGCGTCCTCCCCGCTCTCGGCAAAGCGGCGCATGCGCGCCACCAGCGTCTTGATCGGCCGGGACACGCCGCGCGTCACCCAGAACGCGCCCAAAAGGCACGCCGCCGCCGACAGGATCAACAGGAGGCTGCCCCGCCGCTGAATCGTGCCCAGCCGCTCGAAGAACAGGTCATAGGTTCCCTTGGCCTTGACGGTCAGCTTCTCGCTGGCGGTGCGGATCTCGTCCTCGATGTAGCCCTGCAGCCGCCTTAAATACCGCTCGTAGATGGTCAGGTACAGCGTGTAGTCGGTTTCGATGTTGTCGAGCAGCTCATGGTAGTTCTCGTCGAAGGTCGTGATCATGTTGCCGATGTCGTCCATCGCGTAGCCCAGTTCTCCGTCCAGGCGCTCGCGGAGCAGCCCGACCGACCCGCGCGCGCGAGTGTAGGCGGCCAGATAGTCGGCCTCGAACGACTCGCGCGCGTCCATCCGGCCGTTGCGAAGCCCCCAGGCGGCCAGGTACATCTTGCCCACGTCGTCCTTGACCTCGATCAGGCGGATCAAAAGCGAATACTCGTCGGCAAAGTCCACGTAGAAAGTCTGGTAGGCCTGCTGGGAGAGGAACCCGCTGACCGTCATCACCGCGACGATCGCGAGGAAGCAGATCAGGAGCACCGTCAGGATGGGCATGCGGCGTCTGGGCATGGAGTCCTCCTCTATGAAGCAGTCCGCGCTGCCTTTGGTGAAAAGGGGCGCGGGCATGAAAGTATATGTTTTGGGCAAGGCCGCCTATCGCGCTCTATACTCCTGCGGGGAGACCCCGTAGTACTTGGCGAAGAGCTTTCGAAAGTACGTGGGGTCGGCGTAGCCGCAGCGCCGGGCGACCTCGAGGGAGGTCGCGCCGGTCTCGGTTAAAAGCCGCCGCGCCAGGCGCATGCGCCGCCGGGTGATGTATTCGATGAAGTTGACGCCGACGCGCTCCTTGAAGCTGACCGAAAGGTGCTGGGGCGATACGCCCAGTTCAGCCGCCAGGCTCTCCAAGGAGAGGGTGGCGAGCTGGTCGTCCCGGATCAGCCGGTCGATGTTGCCCAGCAGGTTCAGCCCCTTGTCGTCGGTACCCGCGGCCATCAGCGCGCGCGCCATGGCGCTCCAAGCACCCGCCCACGCGCCGCCCGTAACGGACGCGGCCTGCCGGGGCGTGCCCGCGAACCCCGCCTCGCCCAGCGCGTCGCCCAGGCGCTTTTCCCAGGCGGAGAGGTCGTCCGCGGGCGAGACGAGCGCGGCAAACAGCCCCTCCAGCGCGCCGGTGAATACGTAACCCAGGCTGGGCGCGCGCTTTTTGAGCAGATACCCCAGCCGCCCCAGCTGCTCCTCCGATGCGCCGGAGCAGCCTGCGGCCATCAGGACGCCTTCGGCCAGAGGGCCGTAGTAGCGGGTGATCTGGGCGCGGGTCTCCCCGCTCAGCGCGTTTGCGGTCAGAAGCGCCAGCACCTGCTGGTCGGCGAAGGCCTCGGTGGCGGACACCCGCGCGTGGAAGAGCCGGGAGATCTTCGCGACCGCCTCCTCGCGCTTGACCGGCTTCAAAAGATAGCCCTTGACGCCGATGTCCAGCGCCTCCGACACCAGCGAGAAGGAGTCGTAGGCCGAGCAGATCAGGATTGACGCCTTCGGGTATTCCGACAGGATGCGGCGCGAGGCCTCGAGGCCGTTGATGCCGGGGATGCGGATGTCCATGAGTACGCCGTCCGGGCGGTATCGCGCGTACTTTTCGACGGCCTCCTCGCCCGTTTCGGCCTCGGCGACGACCGTCATATCGGCAAAGTTGCGCGACAGAAGCGTCCTCAGCGCGAAGCGGGACAGCTCCTCGTCGTCCACCAGCATGACTGTCGGCATTTCTTCTCCTTTCGCCCAAGCAACGGCGCGCGCTCTTAACGCCGCCAAACCCCTTCGTACCTACTAATCGTTCCCGGCGACCTGCGCGCCGGGAATCGGTTTCCGTAACCAGTGCGTACACTGGTGGAGGAAACAATTCCACAAGTCAGGGAGCCGCCCGGAAATTCCGCAGAATTTCATGGCTCCCGCAGAGCCTCTTCCTTCGCGCACAAAAGCCGCCCGGCGGGTTTTGGGCGCTTTTACAGCGGCCACCGGCGCTCGGTCTCTTCCTGCCCACCCGCGCCGGTCTTTCGCACGGCCACGAGAAGGGCATAGCCCGTCGCGACGTCGTGAAGGATTTTCGCTTCGATCTCAAACTCACAGAGCGGGTCACGAAGCAGCTCGTCCGGCGCGCACAGCGCCTCCGCCGCGCCGACCAGCGCCATGCGCGGCACGAAAAGCGCCGCCCGGGGCGCGGGCCCCAGATGGATGCGGTTGCCAAAGCGGCCCTTTCGGATCTCGATCAGATCCTTCAGGACCGCCCATTCCTCCGGCAGCGGCACCCATTCCGCGCGGCTCCCCATGTACCTTACCAGCCGCTGCATCGAGGCCAGAAGGCGCGCGGTCCCTTGCGCACCCTCGATGTCCGCGAGCTGGCTCGCCTGCGTCAGGAATTCGCCGATCATTTCGGACAGATCGCCCTGTCCCATGCGCGCCTCCTTATTAGGGCAACGACATGAACCAAAGTTCCCGCTGCTGCCAAGGGCGTGATGTCGAAAACCCTAGCGATAAACGCCGTACTCCTGGAGCGCCTCCCACATCGCCATGTAGTTCCCGGGCGGCACGTCGCTCTGCACGTTGTGCACGGTGGAGAACACAAAGCCGCCGCCGGGCGCCAGATCGTCGATGCGTCGCCGGACCTCGTCCTTGACCTCGGCCGCCGTGCCGCGCGGCAGCACGTACTGGGTGTCCACGCCGCCGCCCCAGAAGGTGAAGCGGCTGCCCAGCTCCTTTTTCAGCCGCGCGCTGTCCATGTCCTTTGCGCTGACCTGCACGGGATTCAGGATGTTGACGCCCTCCTCGTACAGGATGTCCGCGAAGGGCAGCATGCTGCCGCAGGTGTGGTAGAAGAGATAGATCTCGTCCGCGCCATTTTTGCGCGCGCGGTCGCGGATGAAGCTAAACAGCTCCTTGTGGTAGGGGGAGACCATCTCGCGGTACAGCTCCGGCGACACCAACTGGCTGTTCTGGGTGGCCAGGTCGTCCGCCTCGGAGACGACGAGCACGTTCTTCCCGACCGCGTCCAGCGCCTTTTCCCAGTAGGCGAGCTTGTAGTCGGTGATCTTGCGCATCAGCGCGTGGCTGAATTCCTTCTCGGCGATCATGTCGCAGAAGAATTTCTCAAATCCGCTGGTCCAGAGCGCCAGCTCCCAGATGCCCGCGTTGTGGCGGCCCAGGATGTAGGCGCGCTTCTCCTGATTCACGTAGAAGTCGGCGCGCTCCTTCATGCCCGTGAAGCGGGAGGGATGGTCCCCCGCGGGCATGACGAATGCGTCGAGGTCCTCAATCGTCTCCGCCTCCGCGAGCGGATGGCTGACCATGTCGAAGTAGTGGCCGCCCTGAACCGGCTTGCGCCAGCCAATGCCCAGTTCGTCGTTCATCAAGGTATAGCGGCCGTCCGGGGACAAATGCGGCTCAGAACGAAGCGGCGCGACGGCGACGGGGTTCGGGTCCACGCCGCGCACGTCCACCTTCAGCAGCTCGATCACATCGTCGTCCACCCGCGCCAGTTGCTGGGTGATGTCCTGAATTCGGATCTCCCGCTCCTTGAGGCCCAGGAATTTGATCAGCGCACGGTAGGCACCGACGTTCATGCCGGTCAATACGCACGCGCCCAGGTCGAAGGGAACCCTGTCCGGCTCCTTGTGCCTTAGCGCCGTCAACACGCGCTCATAACTTGTCATGCGCAACCCCTCCCATATAAGAGTTCCCCGCTCACTTGGCTTTTTCCTGCCTGATCTTCCCGGCCCGATCGATCAGCACCGCCGCCATCAGCGTAAAGCCGGTGACGAACGTCTGCCAGTAGACGCTGACGTCCAGCAGCGTCATGGCGTTTGAGATCAGCGCCATCAAAATGCAGCCCAGGAACGCGCCCACCACGGTGCCCTCGCCGCCGCTCATCGACGCGCCGCCGATGATGACCGCGGTGATCACCTTCAGCTCAAGGCCGATGCCCGCAGTGGTCGAGGCCGATCCCAGCCGCGCCGTCAGGATGATGCCCGCGAACGCCGCGAGCAGGCCCATGATCACGTAGTTGACGATCTGCATCTTTTCGGCGTGGATGCCGGAGAGCTTCGCCGCCTTGAAGTTGCCGCCGATGTAGTAGTTCTGGCGGAAGAAGCGGCTGCGGCGCAAAAGGAAGTCCCCGATGACCATCAGGATCAGCATGTAGATGACCGGCATCTGCACCGGGCCAAGCTTGGCCTGGCCGATCCAGGTGAAGCTGTCGGGAAGGCCGGAGATGTTCTTGCCGTTCAAAAACACCAGCACCAACCCCCGGCACATGCTCTGGGAGGCGAGGGTGGTGACAAAGGGCGTAATGCCCAGCTTCGCAATCGCAAAGCCGTTGAACATGCCCACCAATGCGCCGACGACAAAGCCGCCGATGGCGCCCAGCCACACCGGAAGCCCGGATTTCATCAGGAGTGCCGCGATGCCGCCCGAGAGCGCCACGATAGAGCCGACCGACATGTCAAACCCGCCGCTGACCATGAGGCTGACCATGCCCACCACCATGATGGCTTCCATGGAAAGGCTTAAAAGCACCGCCAGCAGGTTCCCGCCCGAGAGGAAGTAGGGCGACGCGAAGCACATCACCACGAACATCAGCGCCACCACGCCGAGGAGCATCATCTCCCGGGCGCCGGTCATCCGCCTCGCAAAGGCCCCCAAGGTCATACGCCCGCCGGAAGGGTTTACAGTACCCATCCCACTGGCAGAGGTCTTCAGGTTCACGCTCATTCCTCCGTTCCGCTGTCCGAACCCGCCGCCAGGCTCATGACGCTCTTCTCCGTGGCCGTCCAGGCGTCGAGCACGCCCGCCACCCTGCCGTCCTTCATCA
>JAEZHK010000040.1 GCA_023416655.1 Bacillota bacterium | reverse complement strand
TTGAGCGACTGATAGACCGAGAGGATGATCTCCTCGGCCGTGTCCGACGAAGTCGGGGCATAATTGAATTTGCTGGTCTCGCCAAATTTGCTGTTCATAATGCACCGCCTTCCAGCAGCGAATGGGCTCTTATTCCCATTATACTACAGCGTGGCACAATTATCAATCATTTATTCGGGGGTCGGGGCATCCAGCCTCTTTGGGCGCGATTTTTACATGAGCGTGTCCGTTTTCCACGAAACCTCCGGGCAATATCCAGACAAATGGAATCGGTTCCCAGCCGGGCGGACGAGTGCAGGGAAATATTTCCTTCATCCGGGCCCGTTCCGCATGCTGTTCGGCGCATCATTCGCGCCGCGCGGCCCACACCCTCAGGCAGGTCTTCGCGATCAAGAGGATCGGCAGCGCGAACAGCATGCCCGCGACGCCTCCGATGCTGCTGCCCACCGCGATGGCGAGCAGCACCGACGCCGGATGCACGCCCATCACACCGCCCATGATGCGCGGGCTGATGACCAGCCCGTCCAATTGTTGCACGGCGAACAGGATGAACAGGACCATCGCGGTCTTGCCAAGCCCCTGCGTCAGCGCAGCGATGGTCACCGGGATGCCGCCGAGGATCGGCCCGAAGTATGGGATCAGGTTGAACACCGCCACGATCGAGCCCAGGAGCGCCGGGTTCTTCAGCCCGATCGCCCAGAAGCCGAGGCCCGCGGTGGTCCCCACGATCATTGAGATGGTCACCTGCGCCCGGAAATACAGCCTGATGGTCGCCTTGGCGCTGGAGGCCATTTTCAGCACGATCCGCCGCGCGTTGAATGGGATAGCCAGTTCCAGGATGAGCAGCATCCTTTCGCGGTCGGCCAGGAAATAGTAGCCCAGCGCGATGGTCATGACGGCGTACGCAAAGCCCGTCGCAATCGACCCTGCCATGCCGATGGTCCCGGTCAGCAGGCGGCCCATCGTGTCGTTCAGGGTTCCGGTGTTGACCGACGGCGAGGGCAGCGCGGGCAGCGACCGGTCCGCGAGCCATTGGTTGACTCTGCTCACAATGTCGCTTGCCGAGCGCATCAGTTCCGGCGCCTTCGCGGCCAAGTCGCCCAGTTGGCCGATCAAGGCCGGGATCAAAAGAAGCAGCACGCCCGTCACGATCAGAAATGCCGCGGCAAGGCTGACGCCGGCAGCCGCCGGTCGGCTCAGCCTTGCCTCAAATCGAACGCACAGCGGTTCGAGCAGGAATGCGATGATGCCGCCGCCCAGCGCCATTTTGAGCGCCAGGAACACCTGCCGCCACAAAAGGCTCAGCAGCAGCAGCGTCAGCGCGCCCAGCACCGCAAGTCTTATTGGTTTTGCCAGACGTCCGTCCACGGCGATCCTACTTGTTCCAAAGCTTTTCAGCCTGGTTTGTCACTTTCTGAACCGAATCAGACGCCATCCGCTTCACCCGGCGCTGCGCCTGCGAATCCATCATCCCTAGCGCCGTCACCGCCGCCACGCCGATCAGCGCGCCCGCGATCACCCCCGCGAAGGTTCCGTTCCTCATGCTCGCTCCCCCTTTCCCCATCGCATTCCAAGATCACGTTTTCGCCCTGGCACGCGGTCCAGCCGTACACGTACCGCCGGCCGCGCGCCAAGTCCTCCCACCAGCCGCTCGATAGCTCCAGCGCAGCCACGCTCAGCGTGCGCTCGTCAATCAGCGCGCCGGTGATCGCGCCGAGAATCTGTCCGTCGGTGGTGGTTGCGCGCCTCAGGTTTAAGCCGCGCTCCCCGGCGGGGCGAACGCCCTCTTCCAGGACCAGGACCGCCACGTCGCCCAAAAGACTCACGGCGCTGGAGGGAATAAAGCGGTTCCCGCGGAGTCCCCGCGCGATGCGAAGGCCGGTGATACTTCTCAGCCCTTCGTCCAGCGTCAGGCAGGCCACGTGGCCGATGCGCTTTCCATTCAGGATGACCGGCATGCCGACAAACGCCTTCACGCCTTTCACGCGTTTTCCTCCCGAAGCAAAGATTCCGGCGATCCCATTTTGCGTAGGGACGCCGGAAACGATGCGCGCCAAAGTTTTCACAAAGCGTGTAAAATCCGCAATCGGCTTCAACGCAAAAGAGGAAACCTGCACGAGCCTAATATCCTGCGGGATTTCCGGGCGGCTTGCTGACCGAATGTAATGTCCGCCAGCGTGCGCACTGGTGGAGAAAACTGCGTTCCCGGCGCTCAGATCGCCGGGAACGGTTGGAAGGTACGACGGGGAGAGTCAACGGCGCAACTCAAGAGGAGAGTTTTTCCAGCATGTCCACGAAACGTTTTTCGGGCGGGGCCTCGAACAACATGCGCTCGCCGGTGGTCGGGTGTGTGAAGCCCAGCCGAAACGCGTGCAGAAGCTGCCCGCCGCTGACTTCGATGGGCGGCTTCTTGGGGCCGTACACCGGGTCGCCCACCACCGGATGACCGATGGAGGCCATGTGAACGCGAATCTGGTGGGTACGCCCGGTCGTCAGCTTCGCCTCGATCAATGTCGAGCCGCGCAGCCGCCTCAAAACCTTCCAATCGGTGTGGGCGCTTCGCCCGCCCGGCACGATGGCCATGCGCTTGCGGTCGGTGGGGTGCCGCCCGATCGGGCCGTCCACGGAGCCGGAATCCTCCTTGAGGTTGCCCTGCACGATGGCCAGATACGCCCGCTCCACCGTGTGCGCCTTGATCTGCTCGGAAAGCGCCGCGTGGCTGAAGTCGTTCTTAGCCACGAGCAGAAGGCCCGAGGTATCCTTATCGATCCGGTGCACGATGCCGGGGCGAAGTTCGCCTCCGATGCCCGACAGATCCGTCAGGTGGTGCAAGAGCGCGTTGACCAGCGTGCCGTCATGGTTGCCCGCCGCCGGGTGCACCACCATGCCGCTGTGCTTGTAGACGACCGCGAGGTCCTGGTCCTGGTATCGGATCTCCAGCGCGATGTCCTGCGGGGCGGCGCTAGTAGGCTTGGCCTCGGGGATTTCAAACCGGATCAGCATGCCGCGCTTCAACGCGAAGCCCGCCTTGGTTTCTGTCTTCCCGTCCACCCACGCGCCGCCGGATTTGATGATCGAAGCCGCCCTGGATCGGGTCACGCCGGAGCACTCCGAGAGGAATACGTCGAGCCTCAAGCCGTCCGACCGCTCGTCAAGCGTCCACTCCACCCGCGCCCTCCCCTTTCATGATCACGCCGATCGCGGCCAGCGCCGCGCCGCCCGATACGCAGATGTCGGCTACGTTGAATACCGCAAAGCGCATGAACGTGAATTCAATGAAGTCGATCACGTAGCCCAGCGCGATCCGATCGATCAGGTTCCCCGCGCCGCCCGCTGCCACCATCAAAAGGCCCAGCCTGATGAGGCGGCTTCGCGGCTTCTTGACCGCGAGGTATGCGATCACCGCCGCGATCATCATAAAATTCAGCGCGATGATCAGCCAGCGCCCGTCCGGAAGCATGGAAAAAGCCACGCCGGTGTTTTCCGCGTAGTGAAAGCGAAAGACGCCCGGCAGCGCCTCCATCAGGCCGCCGTGGCGGCCCAGAAGCCATTGCCCGGCCCAGATTTTGGTCAGGCGGTCCAGCGCGACCAGCGCGAGCGTCCAGATGGCGTAGAGCATTTTCCCTCCAGCGTTACCGTCCCCTGATTCCAACCATTTCATACAAAAAGCCCTGCCGGAAGCAGGGCTGCAGGGCTCAAACCGTTGACAAACCCCGTCGTACCTTCCAATCGTTCCCGGCGACTTGTCGGCGGGAACGGTTTCCGCAGCCAGTGCGAACGCTGGCGGAGGAAACAATTCTTGGGGTCAGTGCGCCGCCCGGAAATTCCGCAGAATTCCAGGCGCACGCAGAGCCACTTCCTTGCGCATTGAAAAACCCTCGGGGTTTTTCAATGCCCTTTTTACGGCTCGTCGTCGCCCTTGTTGACGTCCATGCGGGGTGCGTCGTCGGAGAGCACGCTCTCGTCCAGCTTGAACGCGTGAAGCTGCTCGCGCACCAGCCGCCTGAAGCGGACGCGGTAGTCCTCGGATGCCTTGCGAACGCCCTCAAGCTCGACCTTTGCGTTGTCGATCTCGGCCTTATGCTGGGCCGCGATGGCGCCGACCTTCTCTTCGGCGTCGGAGACCATCGCCAAGGCCTTCTTCTTGGCCTCGCTGACGGTTTCGTCGGCGATGCGCTGGGCGGAGAGGAGCGTTTCCCTGAGCGTCGACTCGAGGTTGCGGAAATAGGCTTCATCCGTGGTCTGGATGGGCTTGACCTCCGGCTGGACCGGGACAACCGGCGCGGGGCGCGCCGCCGGGGCCGCCAGGCGCTCGCTGAGGGCCTTGTCGGCCATCGCGCGGGCTTCCTGAGCCTGCTGCATCAGGGTTTTGTTTTCCTGAATCAGTGCCTCCATCTGGTCGGCGATCTCATCCAAGAACTCATCAACTTCTTCTTCGGAATAACCGTGCTTCTGCTTGATGAATTCCTTCTCTCGGATATCCTTGACGGTTACCATGTTCTTCATCCTTTCCTCGCCAGAAATATCGGGGACGAGTTGCCGCTGGGCAGGATTGTTCTCTTTGAGTATATGTCTTTGCCGTGCCGGTTGGTGTCAGTTCGGGACATGCCACGGTTCGGCAAGAGCTTTTGTTACATTTCTCCGTGAATCGGCATAATCCTCTATGGAACAGAAAATTTAACCGGTCACTTTGCGCCGAATCGGGTCATCCGAACGCCCAACCGCCCCTTTTTGGTCAAGCCCTGCTCCTCGTCCACCCGGAGCCTTCCATGGCCGCGCGCGGAGATCAGGTCGCCTTCCCGGACGCGGGCGTCGGTGCGTTCCTCCGGCAGGTGGTTGAGCTTGACAAGGCCCCTGCGGATCAATTCCTGCGCTTCGGCCCGGCCCAGCGAATACCCTGCCGCGACGATCGCGTCGAGCCGCATGGAGGAGACGGTGTCGCGGACACTCGCGCCCTTTTGTTCCGGCAACTCAATTGTTTGTGCTCGCTCGATGGACAGCTTCGCGCGGCCCGCGCTCTCAAGTTCCGAAAGGATCATCGGCACGGCGGCTTCCATAACAAAAAGATACGCGCAGGAATCGCCCACCACGATGTCGCCTAACATCGACCGCTCGATGCCAAGGCCCAAAGCCGCGCCCAGGAAATCCCGGTGCTGCGCTTTTGCGTAGTCCGCGTTCCATTCGGCCCGGAGGCATTCGATGGGCCAGGATTCGGGGGCTTCTCCTTCGAAGAAAGCGGCAATACAGCGCTCCGCGCCCTCGTAGCCGCCGGAAAACAGGACTTCGACGCCCTCTTCCCGCGCGGCGCGCGCCGCCTCTTGCATCTGCGGCGGCTCGAGAAAGCGGGTGAAGCGCGGAGAAGCGCGCCCAGCAGCGCGGCAAAGATCGGCAAAATGCGCCCGGTCGAGATCGTTTTTCACAGCGTCATCAGCCAGTAGAAGAGCCGGGGCAGGAGTTGCGACTGTAGGATCTGAAGCGCCAGCAGCGCCAGAAGTACGCTGATGTCGATACGGAGACCGCGCCGGATCAGCGCGCTCGCGATTCCCCGAAACGGCGCGACCAGCGGCTGCACCATGCGGCTCAAAAGCACATAGAGCCTGTTGAACGGGCTCGTGATCCAGCTCATAATGCTGTAAGCCACCAGCATGAACTGGAGAACGGTGAGAAAAATATCAAAGCCCTGCTTGACCTTTTCCAGGATCATATAGTCCATATGCTCATTACCGCCGCTCGGTATCGTTGGTCATCGCGACCTCGACGTTGGTGGGCGCGATCAGATAGGTCTTGTCGGAGGCCTTGCGCAGCGTCGCGTTCAGCGCGAACGCCGCGCCGCAAAGCGTATCGATGCCGCGCTGGATCGTCTTCTCGTCCATCTCCTCGAGGTTGAGAAGCACCGTCTTGCCGTCAATCAGGTCGGTGATGACTTCCCGGCACTCCTCGAGCGTGTGCAGGTAATAGATCACCGTCTGATGGCGGGAATCGTTGTGCATGGTGATCACGTTTCCGCGGGCCTGCGGCTGATCGAGGCGGTCAAATTCGTCGCGAATCGGATCGGGCCGGTAGGCGGGCGCCGGTGCGGGCGCTGCGGCACGGTAGGGCTGAGAAGCGCGGGCGGCGTAATCCTGCCGCGGCGCCTGCCGGGACTCCGGCCTGGCCGGCTCCTGATCGACCCGGTTCGTGCGGTAGTCGGGCGCGGCGCTCCGGTAGGGCGTGCGAGGCTCGGGAGCGCGACCGGCGTAGCGGTCGTAATCCCGAACGTTGGAAGCGCCCTGCGCGCCTGGCGTGTACTGCCCCTGGCTGTAGGAACCCTGTGAATAGCCGCCGCCGGCGTATCCCCCCTGCTGCCGTACGGGCCGCGCGTTGTCGGCGGTCCGGCGCTGCTGCGGCGGGTTGTACACCTGCGCACCCATCTGCTGTCCGTACGCCGCTTCGGGCTCGTCGTCCACCAGGCCAATGAACTCCAACAGCTTGTTAAAGCGTCCGCGCGCCATGAAACTCCTCCTCAATCAAGTGGCTGAAACCGGCGCTACTCTGGCGCCGAAAATCGCGGAGCCCAGGCGCACCATCGTGGCGCCCTCCTCCGCGGCAGCTAAATAGTCCCCGCTCATGCCCATCGACAGGACGCGCATGTCGACGCCCTCGATCGCCTCGTCCCGAAGCCTGTCGAACCAGGCCCGCATCCTCTTAAAGAGGGGGCGAAGCGACTCCTGGTCGTCGGTCAGCGGCATGATGGCCATCAGCCCTTCGACGGACAGGCCTTGAAGGCGCGCGGCTTCGCGGAGGAAGGGCAAAAGCTCCTCTTCGTGAACGCCCGCCTTCTGCGGCTCCCGCGCAATGTTGACCTGAACCAGAACAGGCATCCTGAGTCCGGCGGCCTTCGCGCGCATGTCGATTTCTCTGGCCAGCGAAATGCGGTCCAGTGATTGAATCATTCGCGCGAACTCCAACACGTATTTTACTTTATTCGCCTGCAATTGTCCAATGATATGCAAAGAAAAATCAGGATTTAACGCTGGGAATTTTTCGCGCGCTTCCTGTACGCGGTTTTCGCCGATGACGCGAATGCCCTCGCCATAGGCCTGGTTGATGGTTTCGGCGTCGATGGTTTTCGTCACCGCGCAGATCGTCACTTCGCCCCAGCGGGCCGAAGCCTCCCGAAGCCGGGAACGGCATGTGTCGATATTTCTCGCCAATAATTCCCTGTTCACGTCGTTCCCTCCCTTCCAGTTACACGACAGCAATGTCTCTGCTTCCAACCGTTTCCGGCGACCCGCGCGCCGGAAACGCAGTTTCCATAACCAGTGCGAACACTGGTGGAGGAAACATTTCCTTAAGTCAGTGCGCTGCCCGAAATTCCGCAGAATTTCAAGCGCGCGCAGCACCATCCCATCGCGTTGAAAGATCCGAAGGGGATTTCAACGCCTGCTTATGGCAGTATTACGCGCCAGCCGATCGACAGCGTACCCTCGACCAGCGGCTGGATGATGGCGTTCTGGCTGTCGCTGGACAGTACCTCCACCGGTACGAAGGTGCCGCCCGGCACGTCGCTGACCGTAACGCCCGGCTGGCCGTTGACCACGGTGATCGCCTTGATCGGCACCGAGAGCCCCGTCAGGTTGATGCCGATCATCGCCTTGCCGGCGCGCTTGTTGAGGAGGGGGCCGAGTGCGGAGTCCATCTCCAGCTGGGCCATGACTTCGCCGCTGGCTTTCAGCATCTTGACAACTTTGCCGGTGAAGGCGCTGCCCTCGAAGCCTTCGAACTGCACGGTGAAGATCTGCCCGTTGACGGGGTTCCAGGTGGCATCCTTCGACAAAAGCACCACGTACCACTTGTCGGGACTCACAATCCGGAAGATGTTCTTCTCCAGCCGGGACTGCTCCCCGGATTCGGGCGTCCTGCCCGCGAGCACCGATCGCACGTCCTCGACGGTCAACGATTCCAAGTTGGCCGGGGTCAGGAAGCGCTCGCAGCCGTCCAGGTAGAAGCTGACGATGCCCGCCACGGGCGCGTTCTTCAGATTGCGCCAGGAGGCGATGGCGTTCTCGCGCTTGGTTTCCTCCGCGTAGAGGTTGTTGAGCTTCTGGTCCTGGCGCCGGTTCTGGTTCAGGTAGTTCTGGCGGGCCTGCATGGTGCTTTGCAGCTGCTTTTCGAGGTTGATCAGGCTGCCGCGCGTCTTGTCACGGATCAGCGTCTTGACTTCCAGCGCCTTTTGCTGTACGTTGTTTTCAAGGCGCTCCAGTGCCGCGTCCACGATATTTTTCAGAATCTGCCGGTGGTAGGCGCGGATGCCCTGCCGGACGGTTTCCAGCTGCTGGATCTCCTTTTCGGAATACCCGGCCGCGTACACATCCGCGATCTCCTGCCCCGGCACCACCTCGGCGCCCTCCGCCGCGACGTAGACCACTTGCGCGTTGCCCTCGAAGGAAGCGACGGTCTCGTCGCGCACGATGACGGCGTCCACCGTCTGCGTATAGGAGGTCGCCGCCATCGTGACGATGGCCTCGGACGAACCCAGCGGAGCCACTTCGCGGATGACGAAATACAGCCCGATTCCGATCAGAATCAGGAACACGTAAAAGCGGCCTGTAACCCGTCTTCTGCCCATTCAGTACCTTTCTAAAGCGACAGGCGACAATCCGCCTGATTGGGTTCTTAACATTCAATCATTATACCGAATTTTCTTTTTGGTTGCAACCGTTTCTGTTGACAGTCGCTGGACAAAATGATTATAATTAGATGAAATTGCCTGGAGGGATCAACATGCCGAATGTTGGCCGCATGGCCTTTCTGCTTTTTGGTGTCCCGGTTTACTGGTACGGGCTTTTGATTACCGGGGGCGTTCTGGCGGGCCTTCTCATCGCCTCGCTCCGAGAAAAACGCTACGGCCTGCCGAAAGATACGACGCTGAACCTCGCGCTCTGGGTGGTGCCCGTCGCCATCGTCTGCGCCCGGATCTACTATGTCGCCTTCACCTGGGATCAGTTCAAAAACGATCTCTGGTCGGTCTTCAACGTCCGAGGCGGTGGCATGGCCATCTATGGTAGCCTGATCGGCGGCTTCTTCACCGGCATCGCCTACGCGAAGGCCAGAAAGCTCAGGTTCTCCGCGCTATGCGATCTGGCGGCGCCGGCCATCGCGGTGGGCCAGGCCATCGGGCGCTGGGGCAACTTCTTCAACCAGGAAGCCTACGGTGTGCCGATTGCCAATCCGTCCTTTCAGTTCTTCCCCGCCGCCGTATGGATTGAGGACCAGGGCGGCTGGTTCGCGGCGACGTTCTTCTACGAATCCGCCTGGTGTTTTCTGATCGTTGCGTTCATCCTGATCGCGGAGCGAAAGCGCTTCTTCAAAAGATCCGGCGAGGGATTCCTCTGGTACGTGACCCTCTACGCGTTTGAGCGCATGATTGTGGAAGGCCTGCGCACCGACAGCCTCTACTGGGGGCCTGTCCGCGTGTCCCAGGCGCTCAGCCTTGCGCTATTCTTGGCGGGCGCGCTTTTGATTGTTCTGATGCGAAAAGGCGAGATCCGGAAAAAGGAGGCCTGACCCATGCGCAACCTGACCCTGTTGACCGACCTCTACCAGCTGACCATGATGTACGGCTACTGGAAGACCGGCATGAAAAACGACATTGCCGTGTTCGACATGTTCTACCGAAAGCCCTGCGAGAGCATGAACTACGCGATCATGGCGGGCGTCGAGCAGCTGATCGACTACGTAAACAACCTGAGTTTTGATGAGGAAGCCATCGCCTACCTGCGCTCGCTGAACCTCTTTGATGAGGGCTTCCTGGAGGAGCTCAGGAACTTCCGCTTCACCGGCGACATCCACGCGGTCCCGGAGGGCACCATCGTGTTCCCCAGTGAGCCGCTTGTCCGCGTCATGGCACCCATCTTCGAAGCGCAGCTGATCGAAACCACACTGCTCAACATCATCAACCACCAGACGCTCATCGCCACCAAGACCAGCCGCATCGTGCAGGCGGCGGAGGGCGGCAGCATCCTGGAATTTGGCCTTAGGCGGGCGCAAGGCCCGGACGCTGGGCTCTACGGCGCGCGGGCTTCGGTCATCGGCGGCGCGGACGCCACCAGCGACGTGCTCGCCGGGCAGATGTTCGGCATCCCCGTCCGCGGCACCCACGCCCACAGCTGGGTGATGAGCTTCCCCACCGAAATCGAGGCCTTCCGCGCCTACGCGAAGTGCTTCCCGAGGGCGTGCCTATTGCTGGTGGACACCTACGATACGCTGAAGAGCGGCGTACCCAACGCCATCCAGGTGTTCAAGGAACTGCGCGCCGAAGGCTACGAGCCAAACGGCATCCGGCTAGACTCCGGCGACCTTGCCTACCTGACCCGCGAAGCCCGTAAAATGCTGGACGAAGCCGGGTTCCCCAACGCGAAGATCTGCGCCTCGGGCGACCTGGACGAGACGCTGATCCGGGACCTCCTTTTGCAGGGCGCGAAGATCGACATCTGGGGCGTGGGCACCAAGCTCATCACCAGCATGGACTGCCCGGCGCTGGGCGGCGTGTACAAGCTGAGCGCGCGCATGGAAAACGGCGTTTTCACCCCCAAGATCAAAATCTCCGAAAACCCCGCCAAGGTGACGAATCCCGGCGTGAAAAAGCTGCTCAGGCTCTACGACAAAAAGACCGAAAAGGCCCTCGCCGACCTGATCGCGCTGGACAGCGAGGAATTCGACGCCTCGAAGCCCCTGACCATTTTCGATCCGGTGGACACCTGGAAGATGATGACGCTGACCGATTATACCGTCCGAGAGCTGCAGGTGCCGGTTTTCAAGGGCGGCAAGCAGGTGTACCAGTCGCCCTCCCTCAAGGACATTCAGGCATACCACTTCCGCGAAATGAACACCTTCTGGGATCAGTACAAGCGCAATCTGAACCCGCACATCTACAAGGTCGACCTTTCGGACGGGTTGTGGATGCTCAAGCAGTCGATGCTCAAAAACAAAGCCGGGCAGGGGTACTGAAAGAAAATTGATGATTGCCTGGTTTGCCCATTGGTTCTCAGGGAGGCTTGGAGGCCGCAGCCCTCCATGTTCGGCCATATGTACCGGCTTTGCCGGTGCATATGGATTCCCCCAAAGGGCGCGCTTGCCCGCCCGACGGGGAATCAATTCCGGCCGTCCGGATTGCGCCCGGAAAATTCCGCAGAATTTTTAGCAATCCGGCTTCGTTCCCAATGCAATTGCTTACGCCTCAGCGTAAGCAATTGCATAAAAGAGCGCCGGAAAGCCATGTGCTTTCCGGCGTCTGGCGATTTGGCATTACGCCTCCCCCGCCTTGGGGTGATCCTGTCAGCCCATCTGCGTCTTCAGCTGCTGGAATTTTTGCTGAGCAGCCTGGATATCCGGCCCTGGCGCGTTTTTGACCTGATACCAGCCCATCTGGTTCATCCGATCATAAACGCTAAACTGACTGGTCGCGCATTCGTTGAAATTGTCCGTCAGTACTTGCCTGAGCTGCGGGCAGGTGGCTTCGGGCAGGAAAGTCGAGTACGACGAGATCAAGAACTTCTCCTGCGTCAGCAGGTCTTCCATCATGTCCTGATCGTTGAGCACGGCATTCTGCGGATTCTGATTCATCGCAAAGCTCGCCTCCTCATGCGTGGCTGTTCAAGTAGTTGAACAGTCGGTCAAAGTGCGTTCGATGCTTCATGGCCAGATCGTTTGCCAACGTCTTCAGCGACGGATTGGTCATCGTCTTGGCATACTGCTCCGCCTTCTTGCAGGCGAGAAACTCATGTTGCATCTGGTCTTCGAGAATGGTCAGACCCTTGGTTTGTATTCCCGCGCTCCCTTGATTCGCCATCCCGTTTCCCTCCCCTTCTTTCACTGGATCGCTTCTATT
Organism: Bacillota bacterium; assembly: GCA_023416655.1. GTDB lineage: Bacteria > Bacillota > Clostridia > Christensenellales > Aristaeellaceae > JAEZHK01. Next base: position 10,512 of record JAEZHK010000040.1, on the reverse strand, counting down.
TTGCCCGGCGCGCCGCGCCCGAAAACGAGGTGACTTTTCCCATGGCAATCATTTCCCTGATCGAAAAAAGAGGTTCGGTCTACCGACTCTACACGGACGGGCGGCTTTTGACGGCGGTCGACCGCGCGTCCTTCGAGCGCGCGCCGCTTCATGAAGGCGACGAGGTGGATGAGGAGAAGTTCCTGGAAGCCCTCGCCCGCGCGCAGGAAAAGTCCGCCTACGAGGCGGCGCTCACCGCGCTGGACCGTTCGGCGAAGACTGAACTGGCGCTCAGGCGCTGGCTGGCCCAGAGAGGCTATCTGGATGGGGCCATTGAAACGGCCCTTGCCCGCCTGCGCAGGGCGCGCCTGATTGACGACGGCGCCATCGCCGAACGTCTGACGGAGGCGGGCGCCGCGGGCGGCATGTCTAAAATTGCGATCAAGCGCAAGCTACGCATGAAGGGCGTTGGCGAAGAGGAAATTGAAAGCGCTCTGGAAGTCGTCTCCGACGAGGACCAGCTGCAAAGCGCAAAGCGGCTGGCGCAGAAGCTGTACCCCCGGTACACGCAGGAAGAAAGGCGCGCCGCGCGGGCCAAGCTTTCGCAAGCGCTCGCGCGGCGGGGCTTCTCCTGGGATGTGATCGCTCAGGCTCTGGAAGGCCTCTTCGAAGACTAGAGTATTTGCGTCAGCTTACTTGGTCTCGTAGCTGCCGCACATGCTCTCGTCCTGGGGCTTTCCGGTGCTCCCCTGGCGCTTGGCCTCCACCCGGATCGAGCGCAAAGAACAGAAATCCTCGCCCATGCAGTGATGGTTGCAGCTGGATACGTTGCAGTGGATGTCCGCGTTGGGTTGCTTATGGCTCATGGCTATCCCTCCTTTGGAATGAATCCCGGCTCATTCTGCCTCAGCCCGTGGCTTTTCATTCGGCTAAAATCATGGTATAATACTCATCTGAAGCGCCCATAATCCGCCGGGCGGCTTTTGGGTGCGTAAGGAGAGGACTGCGTGAGCCATGAAATCCTGCGGGATTTCCGGGCGGCTCACTGACTTGTGGTACCAGTGTGCGCACTGGTTATGGAAACCGATTCCCGGCGCGCAGGTAGCCGGGAACGATTGGAAGGTACGACGGGGGTGGCAGCAGTGGCTGAAAGCGGTGGGATATATGGCAATTGAAATCGTAGGAAAAATCGGCTCGATGGCGATGATCCGCAAGGAAGAAAACGACGTCGACTACAACATTATCTCCCGGGTCGCGGCGGAGCTGCACCCGGGCATGGTCTTCGTCACCAGCGGCGCGGCGGAAATCGGCCGGGTCGACTATATGAAGCGGACCGGGCGGGAGCTCTCCGGCGACCGGCAGGAAGTCAAGATGGACTACTGCGCGCAGGGGCAGATCATCCTGATGGAGAACTACCGCATGTTCGCAAGGCCCGAATACTCCATCCGGCAGCTGCTTGTGGAGCACCAGCACTTCAACGATCAGGCCAAGCGCGAAAACATCCATAAGCTCCTCCTCCGCGCGGCGGAGCAGAACGCCATCCCCATCGTCAACTACAATGACCCGGTCTCCGACGATGAAATCCTGAAGATGGAATTGAACTCGCTGAAGCAGGAGCACGAGCATGTCGTGGAGTGCGTCGACAACGACGAGACGGCGGCGGTGCTCTGCGATCTGGTGGGTGCGAAATACCTGGTCATCCTGTCCTCCACCGAGGGCATCTACCGGGACGCCCGCGACCCTAACACGCTGGTGACGGATGTCGAGGCCGAAACGCCGGAGGCGCTCCTGGAAAAGGTGCACATCCTGCAACAAAGCTGCGACGGCGCGAGCCGCGCGGGCGCGAACGGCGCGAGGGCCAAGCTGGAGTTCGCGGTGCGCCCCGCGCTCAAGGGCGCGACGGTCATCATCGGCCACGCCCGGCACGGCATCAACGCGCTGCTCTCCCGCAAGGTCCCCCACACTAGAATCGGCATCGTTCGGCGATAACATTTCCCGGGAAAACTTCAATGCTGCCCTGTTGCGAATTTCGCTTCGGGCAGCACTTTTTTATGTATCCTTTGAGGGGATTCCAAAGGGCCTCAGGCCCTTTGGCGGGGCTTTTTCGCCAAGCGCAACCATTGTAGTCGAATCAATGCGCTTGGCGAAAAAGCGGGTTCGGTGCGGCCTTGCCGCAAAAAACGCTCCGGTGGAGCGTTTTTAAAACCCCGGGGGTCCGGAGGGCAGAGCCCTCCGGCGTTTCCCCTCGTCCTTTTACGCTTCCTCCGCGGCCAACACGTGCGCTTCGGCCCGGGGCGCTGCGCGCCCGGCCATTTCGCCCAGCGCCAGCTCCAGCGCCTGTTCCAGCGTGGAAATCGCGATCACCTGAATCTTCTTTTCCGCGTACCGGGCCTGGTCGTTCTCCTCCGGGATCAGCACCCGCTTCAGCCCCGCCTTCACGGCCGCATCGATCTTCTGCGAAACACCGCCCACCGGCAGCACCTTGCCGTAGACCGAGAGTTCCCCGGTCAGCGCCACGTCGCAAGCCACCGGCGCGCCTTCGATGGCCGACGCCGCGGCCACCGCCATCGCCACGCCCGCGGACGGCCCGTCCACCGGTACGCCGCCCGGGAAGTTGATGTGGATGTCGTAGCGGTCCACGTCCATGCCCCGCGCACGGAGGCACGTCAGCGCGTTCTCGGCGGCGGCGCGGGCCATGGAGCGCCTTCGCATCGTTCTGCCGCGGCCGTCCCCGATGTCCTCCTCCTCGACGATGCCGGTCACGGTGATCTTGCCGCTGCCGGGCACCGCGATGGCCTCGATCTCCATCACTGCGCCCTGGTGCGCGCCGTACACGGCCAGGCCGTTGACCAGACCCGGCGACGGTTCCTTGTGAGTGCGTGGCTCGACATGCGGCGAATAATGGCCGCTCTCCGCCACCCATTCGATGTCTCGCCGTTCGATGACCCGCCGCCCGTCCTGTCTGGCGATTCCAGAGGCCATCTGCACGATGTTGACCGCGTCGCGGCCGCTGGCCGCGTACTGCCCCACCAGTTTCGCGTCCTCGTCTTTGAGCGCGAAGCCAGTCTTTTTTGCCCCGCCAACCGCGATGCGCGCAAGCTCTTCCCTTTCGAGCGGCCGGAAGAACACCTCCATGCAGCGGGACCGGAGCGCCGGCGGCAGGTCCTCCGGCGACCGGGTGGTCGCCCCGACCAGCCGGAAGTCCGCCGGCATGCCGTACTTGAAGATCTCGTGGATGTAGCGGGGCGTGCCACGGTCGTCCGGGTTATAGTAGGCGGACTCGAACCGGACCAGCCGGTCCTCCAATACCTTCAGCAGCTTGTTCATCTGCACCGGGTGCAGTTCCCCGATTTCGTCCAGAAACAATACGCCGCCGTGGGCTCTCGTGACCGCGCCTTCCTTGGGCTGCGGCACTCCGCTCACGCCCAGCTGCCCGGCGCCCTGGTAGATCGGGTCGTGTACGCTACCGATCAGCGGGTCCGCGATGGCTCGCTCATCAAAGCGCACGCAGGTGGCATCCATTTCGATGAACGGTGCGTCCGGCGCGAACGGCGTGCCCTCGGTCTTCCGGGCTTCCTCTAGCACCAGCCTCGCCGCGCAGGTCTTGCCGATGCCCGGAGGCCCGTAGATGATCACGTGCTGCGGGTTGGGAGAGCACAGCACCGCCTTCAGCGCCTTGATGCCCTCTTCCTGGCCGATGATGTCGGAAAACTCCCGCGGCCTGACCTGCTCCGAGAGCGGCTGCGTCAGGCTGATGCGCCGAAGGCGGCCCAGTTTGTCCATCTCACGGTGTCCAATGCTGGAGCGCGGCATACTGCCGTCCGCCCTGGGCTGGCCTTTCAGCTGGCGGTAGAAGTAGATCCCGACGATGATCGTCACGGTCATTTGAATGAGCAAAAGCACGACGGAAACCAAAAAGCATCCCCTCCCGCGCTTAGTATGGGAAGGGATGCTTGAAACCAAACATCTGAAAACCAAACGGAGAGGGCATTGCCCTCTCCGTTATCATTTTTAGGATACGTTCGGCTCCGTCCGGGCCGCCTTGGGGCTGGTTTGGAACTGCCTGCGCTTCTGCGGCGCGGCCGCGGGTTCGCCCTCGATCAGGTCGGGGTTGTGCCCGGTTCGGACTGCCTGCTCGGTGATGATGCACTTGCGCACCGAATCCTTCGAGGGCAGGTCGTACATGGTATCCAGCATCACGCCTTCGATGATCGCCCGCAGGCCGCGCGCGCCGCTCTTGCGCTTGAGCGCGAGCTCGGCGATGGCCCGGAGCGCGTCGTCGGTGAAGCTGAGCTCCACGCCGTCCATTTCCAGAAGCCGCTGATACTGCTTGACCAGCGCGTTCCGGGGTTCGGTGAGGATCTTCACCAGCGCCTGCTCATCGAGCTGCGACAGGGTGACGACCACGGGGAGACGGCCTACGAACTCGGGGATCAGGCCGAACTTGATCAAGTCCTCCGGCCGTACCTGCACGAGCACTTCGCCAACGTTCTCGTTTGACTTCGATTGGATCTCGGCGCCGAAGCCCATCACTTTCTTGCCGATGCGGTTTGCAACGATTTTGTCCAGTCCGTCGAACGCGCCGCCGCAGATGAAGAGGATGTTGGTGGTGTCGATCTGAAGGAAGTCCTGATGCGGGTGCTTGCGGCCGCCCTGCGGCGGGACGCTGGCCACCGTGCCCTCGAGGATCTTCAGAAGCGCCTGCTGCACGCCCTCGCCGCTGACGTCGCGGGTGATGGAGGGGTTTTCGCTCTTCCTTGCGATCTTGTCGATCTCATCGATATAGATGATGCCGCGCTGCGCAAGTTCGATGTCGTAATCCGCGTTCTGGATGAGGCGAAGCAGGATGTTCTCCACGTCCTCGCCCACGTAGCCGGCCTCGGTGAGGCTGGTGGCGTCGCCGATGGCGAAGGGCACGTTCAAAATCTTGGCCAGCGTCTGGGCAAGGTAGGTCTTGCCGCAGCCGGTGGGGCCAAGCATGACGACGTTGGACTTCTGCAGCTCCACGTCGCCCTTGCGGGCGGGGTGGGCGATTCGCTTGTAGTGGTTGTAGACCGCGACGGACAGCGCCTTCTTGGCGTACTCCTGCCCGATCACGTACTGGTCCAGCACCTCTTTGATTTCGAAGGGCTTTTTAAGCGTCATCGCGCCGCGTTCGGAAATCATGTCGACGTCGTCGGCCACGATCTCCTGGCACAGAAGCACGCATTCGTCGCAGATATACACGCCCGGTCCCGCGACGATCCGGCGCACCTGATCGTGCGTCTTGCCGCAGAACGAGCATTTGACGGTCTTGCTGTTGAGAAAATCATCCTGTTTTGCCATGAATTGCTCCTTTGCGAGGCGCCTGACGCGCCTGGTTGCGTTTCGTCCGGTCAGCGCCTCGGGGCGAAGATCTCGTCAATCAAACCGTATTCCTTGGCCTCCGCGGCGGTGAGGAAGAAATCGCGCTCGACATCCTTTTCGATCTGGCTGAGCGGCTTGCCTGTGTTCTTTGCCAGTTCCTCGTTGAGCTTTTTCTTGATCCGAAGGATCTGCTCGGCGTGGATCTGGATGTCGGTCGCCTGGCCGCGCGCGCCGCCCGAGGGCTGGTGGATCATGATCTCCGCGTTGGGCAGCGCCTTGCGCTTGCCCTTCGCGCCTGCCGCCAAGAGGAACGCGCCCATCGACGCGGCCATGCCGACGCACAGGGTGGACACCTCGCACTTGAGGTATTTCATGGTATCATAGATGGCCATGCCGGCGGTCACGGAGCCGCCGGGGCTGTTGATGTACAGCATGATGTCGGCGTCCGGGTCTTCCATCTCGAGAAAGAGCATCTGTGCCACGATGATGTTCGCGGCATCGTCATCGACCTCGCCTCCGAGAAACACGATGCGATCCTTGAGAAGCCTGGAGTAGATGTCGTAGGAGCGTTCTCCCCGATTGGTCTGCTCAATGACATACGGGATAAGGTTCATATGCGTGGCACCTCCTGCGCGGCTGAGCCGCTTTTGATTTTCGGAATTGGATTCCCTCGGAGCATTATACCCGCCGGCGGAGTGCGTCAATCGCCGACTGCTTCGCTTTTCAGGAGTTCGACAGTCTTTTCCAGCGCGGCGACATTGGCGAAGTACTTCCGGTCGTCCGCGGACAGCGTCTTTTCGAAGTCTTCGGCGGACTTTCCGGTCTGCGGCGCGAACTTTGCGATCTGCGCCTTCACTTCGTCCTCGGTGGCCTCGATGTTCTCGGCCTTGCGCACGGCTTCCAGCACCAGCTGGGTCTTGACGCGGCGCTCCGCGTCCTCATGCTGGGACTCGCGCACCGATTCAAGCGTCTGGCCGGTGTACTTCAGGAAATCGTCCATCCGCATTCCCTGGTACATCATCCGCAATTCCATGTCGCGCATCATCGAATCGATCTGGCTGTGGACCATCGGCTCGGGGATTTCAACCTCGGCGTTTTCCACAACAGCCTCGATGACCTCGTTTTCAAACTCAGCGTCGGCGCGCTCCTCGGCGCGCTTTAAGAGCTTCTCGCGGATGTCGTCCTTGTAGGCGGAGAGGGTGTCGAACTCGGAGACGTCTTTGGCGAACTCGTCGTCCAGCGCCGGAAGCTCCTTCTGCTGGATGGCGTTGACCTTCACGTGGAAGACGGCGGGTTTGCCCTTCAGCGCCTCTGCATGGTATTCCTCCGGGAAAGTGACGTGCACGTCCACCTCGTCGCCGGTAGAGGCGCCGATGAGGCCTTCCTCGAAGCCGGGGATGAAACTGGCGGAACCGATGGTCAGAAGGTGGCCCTCGGCGGTGCCGCCTTCAAACTGTTCGCCGTCCACAAAGCCTTTGTAGTCGATCGTGACCTGGTCGTCCAGCTTGACGGGCCGGTCGGTCACGTCGATGTAGCGGGCGACGCGCTCGCGGGCGCGCTCGAGATCCGCGTTCACGTCGTCCTCGGTGACGCTGACCGGGGCCTTCCCCACCTGGACGCCCTTGTACTCGCCCAGGACCACCTCGGGCCGAACATACACGGTGGCGGTGAAGCTCAGGGGCTTGCCGCCGCCGATTGCCTCTACTTCAATCTTCGGCTGATCCACCGGCGAAATGCCGTGCTCACGCACCGCGGCTTCGTAGACCTCCGGAAAAATCGCGTCAAAAGCTTCATCGTAGAAGATCGTTTCGCCGTAGTGCAGAGCAATCACCTTGCGCGGCGCGTGGCCTTTTCTAAAACCGGGGATATTGATGCGCTTGACCAGCTTGTGGTAGGCGCTCTCCATGCCCTTTTCAAAGATTTCGGGTTCGACGGTAAATACCATCTTCACCTGATTGGACGAAATTTTCTCAAACGTGCTGCTCATAAAAAGTCAAGTCCTCCCCAATCTCACCGCCCTGGGCGGCCATAGCCCATTAATTTTACCACAATGGCCGCCCCGATGCAATGGCTAAACGTAAAATGAACTTGAGGAGCTTGTTTCCACGTGTTATGATTTGGTTGAATGTCAAAATCGAAGGTCTATTTATAGAAGATTTCAAGCAGGCACCGAAAAAACGGGGTCTGCTTTTTGACGGCAGCATGGGCGCGCTACCGGGTCTGATGGGCGTCGAAACCGAGTGCCCGGACCTTCTGAACGTCACCCACCCGGACTATATCCGGGGGCATCCTCGAGGCCTGCGTCAAGGTAGATGCCAACGTTTTAGGCCATGCGAAAGGCCGCCTCCTTTACGGAAGCGGCCTTATTCTCAAGTTTACTTGATGATCTGGTAGTTGCCGATGAACGGGATCTCGCGCGCGTCGCCCTTCACAGCGGCCAGATACGTATAGTACAGTGCGATGATGGCGACGGCGATGTTGGCAAGCCCGTGCACGATGTAAACCAGCCAGCCGATGAACGGGATCCAGCCGAGGATCCATTCCAGAAGGCCGAACACAATCCAGATCGCGAAGCCGGCGATCCAAAGGAGCAACCCCTGGTTGGCGCAGAACTTTCCGAAGCGGGAATCAGGGCAGGTAATGAACGGCAGGAAGAAGATCAGATACCCCAGGCCGCCCAGCACGCGGTTCTTCTCAACGTCGCCTTGATCAAAGTAGGCCATGCTCCACACCCCTTGTCTCTATTTGCGCACATTATATAACACTTTCACGTATTTTTCCAGTAGCGCGCGGATTGCGCCGCAAATTTAATGGGATGATGAACTGCTACGCTACGGCGCTTCCGGGATGGACACGTATTCCGCCTTCGTATCCTCGCCGTCCAGCGTCACGAGTACGCCGCCACCTGACTGCCAGGTGGAGTAGAGCGGGATATTTCGATCCTCGAGCAGGCGCACGACGCGTTGGTCGGGCAGCTCTGGCCGCTCGCCGGAATCGGTGGAGACCACCGCAACGCGAGGGGTTGCAGCTTCGATCAGGCGCTCGCTGGTGGCATCGCTGTTGCCGTGGTGGGCGATCTTGATCAGGTCGCACCCGAGAGGCTGGCCGGAGGAAAGGATTTCCTCTTCCTCGTCAAACTTCATGTCGCCGGTCAGGAGCGCCCGCCCGGTGGAGGTTTCCAGCATCAGGACCAGCGAGTTGTTGTCGTCGTCCTTGTCGCGCGTCAGGGGCCCCAGCACGGTGAACGGCCCGACGGTATCCCCCGCCGACAGGTACACCGTGTATTGCCCGCGTTTTTCCGCGGCGTCCTCAGCCGGGTGCCCGTCCACGTCGCGGTCCAGGTCGTACAGGTCGGACGCGTACCAGGCTTCAACGCCGACGCCGCTTTTTGCGAGCGCCTTCAGACCACCGGAATGGTCCTTGTCGCCGTGGGTCAGGAACACCCCGTCGAGTTTGCCGACTTTGAAGTGGTCCAGCGCCGCGGACACCCGATCCCAGGCGTCCTTCGGCCCGGCGTCGACCAGATAGTTCCGGCCTTCCACCATGACGAGCGCCGCGTCGCCCTTGCCCACGTCGATGAAGAACACGCGCGCCTCCTCCGTGGGCGCGGCGGCGCAGCCCGCAAGCAGGCACAGCCCCGCGACCCACAGGATCAGCCTTTTCACGCGCCGTACCCGTTCGGGTTCATGGTCTGCCAGCGCCAGGAATCCTGGCACATCTGCTCCAGCGTCTTTTCAGCGCGCCAGCCCAGCAGATTCGCCGCCTTGGAAGGATCGGCGTAGAAACCCGCCACGTCGCCGGGGCGGCGCGGGCCAAACTCGTATTGCACCGGGATGCCGTTGGCGCGGGAGAAGGCCTCCAGAATCTGCAGCACGCTGTACCCTTCGCCGGTGCCCAGGTTGATCGCCTCCGCGCCGCGCATCTCGCTCAGGTATCTCAGCGCCGCGAGATGCCCCTTGGCCAGGTCCACCACGTGGATGTAGTCGCGGATGCAGGTGCCGTCCGCGGTCGGCCAGTCCCGTCCGTAGATGTTGATGCCGCCGGAGATTTTGCCGACCAGCGCCTGCATGACCCGCGGGATGAGGTTGTTCGGGATGCCGCTCGGGTCCTCGCCGATCTGTCCGCTATGGTGCGCGCCGACGGGGTTGAAGTATCTCAGCGAGATGATCGACCAGCCGCTGTCGGATGCGGCGATGCTCGATAAAATCTGTTCGATCATGTACTTGGTCCAGCCATAGGGATTTGTGCAGCCGCCGGTGGGCGAATCCTCGGAGATCGCCTGGACAACGTCCGGCGCGGTGTACACGGTAGCGGATGAACTGAAAACCAGCGACTTCACGCCGAATTCGCTCATGACCTCGAGGAGCGTCAGCGTGGCGTCGAGGTTGTTTCGAAAATAGATGAGCGGCTTGGCGACGGATTCGCCCACTGCCTTGAGCCCCGCGAAGTGGACGACAGCGTCGATTCTTTGCTCGGAGAAGATGCGCCGAAGCGCGGCCTTGTCGCAAAGATCCGCCTGGTAGACCGGAAAGTCCGCGTGGGTCAGCGCCTTGACGCGAGCCATCGCCTCCGGGGAACTGTTGACGTAGTTGTCCACCACCACGGCCTCGTGGCCCGCCTCGATCAGCTCCACGCAGGTGTGCGCGCCGATGTACCCGGCGCCGCCGGTCAGTAAAACCTTCATTCCATCGCCTCCCGGGACCATTATAAACCGCTCATCAGGCCATTTCAACGATAATTGTGCGAAATAATCCTTCCCTTTGCGGAGAAAGAGGCGTGCTATCGACATCAATAGACCGTTGACAAACCTCGTCGTACCTTCCAACCGTATCCGGCGACCTGTACGCCGGGTACGCCGTTTCTATAACCAGTGCGAACACTGGTGGCGGAAACATTTCCTTCAGTCAGTGCGCCGCCCGGAAATTCCAGAGAATTTTAGGCGCACGCAGCTTTCCTCCATCGCGATGAAAAACCTTGCGGGTTTTTCATCGCATAGGAATACCCCCGCGCTTCGACGAAACGCGGGGGTATGTATGTCTGTTCTGCTCGATTAGGCGGCGGGGGTGGCTTCGGCGGCAACGGTCGCGGCGGCGGCGGCAGCGGTCGCTTCGGCGGCGGCGGCGGTCGCTTCGGCAGCGGCAACGGTCGCGGCGGCGGCGGGCGCTTCGGTCACAGCGGGGGCCACGG
>JAEZHK010000136.1 GCA_023416655.1 Bacillota bacterium | reverse complement strand
GGCTCCTTCCACTTCACGCCGGGCAGCTGCTACGACGAGTGCGACAACGGCAACAAGTCCGCCATCCACTGGGACCTTGTGTGCATCCAGACGCCCCAGTATGGTGGCGGCGAGATCTGGTTTGACGGCGAGCTGGTCCGAAAGGACGGCCTCTTCGTGACCGACGACCTTACGTGCCTGAACCCAGAGGCGCTCAAATGAACATCCGAAACGCCCGCCCGGAGGACGCGCCGCGCCTTGCCGAAATCAGCGGCGTGGCGCTTGGGTATCCGTCCGCGCCGGAGGACACCCGGCGGCGGCTGATCGAGGTTTCCGCCAAACCCGAACACTTCCTCCGGGTGGCCGAGGACGAACGTGGCGAGGCGGTCGGCTTCATCCACGCCTGCGCCTACGACACGCTGTACTACGACCCGGTCAAGTATGTGATGGCGCTGGCGGTGGACCCGGCCTGGCAGGGGAAGGGCGTCGGGAAGGTGCTGCTCACCGCCTGCGAGGAATGGGCCAGGGCGGAGGGCGCGACGGGCGTCCGGCTCTTCTCCGGCTCCGACCGGCAGGGCGCGCACGCATTCTACATGCGCATGGGTTACACGGTGCGCAAGGAATCAAAGAGTTTCTGGAAAAACTTATCAGAGTGATGAAAATATCCTGAGGTTTCCAATCCGACGCGGATGCCACATATTGTGAGCGCCGGAAAGGGAACGAAGGGGCGGGCCTCACGTCATACAGGAAGGTGGGCCTGTCCCAGTCTGAATGGAAGGCAGGGGGGCGGGGCCAGGGGGCGCGCCGGGACGGCAAATTCGGGCGGGATAAAATTTTCTGCAGGACAACGTCACCGGGGCTTCATGAACGCGGTGGAACGCGGGCAAAGAACCCGCCCGGCACCGCAAAGCGCGATCGAACTATGCAGGAAAACATTCCCGAATGGTTCGCTTTTTGCCGCCCTGATCGCTAAATTGCCGTAAACCTGCATGGAAACCGTTGCGTTTTGTACACGAAACGTGTACAATCACCGTGTGATCGGCCGGAGGAGCGGGGTTGCCCCTAGGCCGACCACCCATTTGAAAGGGAGGATGACCCATGAAGAAAGCTCTGGTTCTGGCATTGGCGTTAATCATGCTTCTCGGAATGACGAGCACCGCGTTCGCCTTCGAGCCGGTCCCGAAGGACCAGCTGAAGGTCGGCGTGATTTACATCGGCGACGTCATCGACCTGGGCTACACCTACGCGCACCATCAGGGCACGCTGGCGATGCAGAAGGCGCTGGGCCTCCGGGACGATCAGGTTCTGATCCAGAAGAACATCGCGGAAGACTCCAGCTGCGAAACCGCCATCCGCGAACTCGTTGACCAGGGCTGCCAGATCATCTTCGCGACCAGCTTCGGCTTCATGGACTACATGGAAGAGATGGCCGCCGAGTTCCCGAACGTCATCTTCTCCCACTGCTCGGGCTACAAGGCCAACGAGACCAACTTCAACAACTACTTCGGCCGCATCTGGGAAGCCCGCTACCTGTCGGGCATCGCCGCGGGCCTGAAGGCCAAGGAAATGGGCAACAACCACCTGGGCTATGTTGCCGCGTTCACCTCGATCCCCGAGGTCGTGTACTCGCTGGACGCCTACTACCTGGGCGCCAAGAGCGTCAATCCGGACGTCACCATGACCGTCAAGGAAACCGGCTCCTGGTATGACCCGACCAAGGAACGCCAGGCCGCCGACGCGCTGCTCGCCGCCGGCTGCGGCATCCTGTCCCAGCACTGCGACACCACCGGCCCGGTGGTCGCGGCCGAAGAGAAGGGCCTGTTCGCGGTGGGTTACAACGCGGACGTGTCCTCCGTCGCCCCCAAGGCCTACCTGACCGCCCCCATCTGGAACTGGGGCGTGTACATGACCGCCGCCGCGCAGCAGGTCATCGACGGCACCTGGAAGCCTGAGAACTCGCTGATGGGCCTCGCCGAAGGCCTGTGCGACCTGGCCCCGCTGACCGCCAACAACGCTCCTGGCGCTCAGGAAGCCATCGACGCCGCCCGCGCGAAGATCCTGGACGGCTCGCTGACCGTGTTCGCCGGCCCGATCAAGGACAACACCGGCGCCGAGAAGGTTGCCGCGGGCCAGACCTTGTCCAACGGCGACATCCTGGGTACCACCTGGTTCGTCGAAGGCATCACCGTCGGCTAATGTGTAGCGCCCAAAATCCGCCGAGCGGCTTTTGGGCGCGAAGGTAGAAGCCTGCGCGGGCCTAAAATACTGCGGGATTTCCGTGCGGCCCGCTGACTGAAGGAATTGTTTGAGCCACCAGTGATCGCACTGGTGGCTCAAACGCATTCCCGGCGCACAGGTCGCCGGGAATGATCGTCAGGAACGACCGGGGGCATTCGTCAGGGCCTCGCGGCGCGCCGCGAGGCCCTGTGTATTGTTTGGCATCAACATGTGCCGGTCAATTCGTCTCGCTCTCGATCACGGAACGGGTGGTGCAGTAGCGGTTGCCGCTGAGGCGGCCCAGCGCGTCCAGTCTGCCGGGGTCAACCGCCCGGCCGTTCACCAGAAGGCCGTCCTCCACATGGGCGAGCAGGATTCTGCCCAGCACCAGGTTCCCCGCGCAGGGGCCTTCGCCGACCACGACAATCCGCTCCAGCGCGCATTCAAAGGCGATTTTCGCCTCCGCGATCCGGCACGGCTTGACCAGCCTTGAGGGCAGCAGGCGGATGCCCTCGACGGAGGATTCATCCGAACCGCAGGGAATCGGCTTTGCGGTCAGTTCCATGGCGGCAAGCTGCGCAACCGAGACGATGTGCACCACGAATTCCGGCACCCGGAGGATGTTGACGATGGTGTCCTTCTCCGAGCCGTCGGGCCGGTTCATCACCGAAAAAGCGAGGACCGGCGGCGCGTAGGATACGCCCGTGAAGAAGCTGAACGGGGCCAGGTTGATCCGGCCCTCCGGGTCCACCGAGGAAACCCAGGCGATGGGTCTGGGTATGATGGCGCTGGTCATCACGTCGTGCGCGTACCTGGGTTCAAGAACCGATAAATCCAACTCCATCGTACCTCACCTCTTACAACCCATGCGGACCCCCATCCGGTCGTCCAACCGTTCCCGGCGACCCGAGCGCCGGGAACGTGTTTCCATGGAAACCACGCCGTATTTGACCAGCGTTCCGCCCACGTCGAGCGCGATGACCCGATCCATCCGGCTCGCCCCCTTTGCCCCGGGCCTGTCCCGGGGAGAATTCTTAACCGTATCATGATTCAACCGAACCCTTGCGCGCCAGCACATTTTTGTAAATTGATGACGGCTTGATGAGGCCTTGCTTGCCAAGACGGGCGCAATCTGATATACTGTCGTGGACTGTAAATGCTGTATTGGGAGAGTGCCTGAATGGCCGAATACGTCGTCGCGGTGGACGCGATGGGCGGCGACAACGCGCCCGGCGAGATCGTCAAGGGCTGCATGCTGGCGACGGAGCGGATGCCGGACGTGCGCATCCTGCTGACCGGGACGAGCGAAAAAGTGGAGTCCCTTCTGAAGGGCGCGAAGCGCGTCGAATTCTTTCCGACGACCGAGGTCATCGACCCCCACGAAGCGCCGCTTCTGGCGGTTCGGCGCAAAGCCGATTCCTCGATGGTGAAGGCGGCGCTCCTCGTCAAGGAAGGCAAGGCGCAGGCGATGGTTTCGGCCGGGTCCACCGGCGCGATCTTGGCCTGCGGTATCCTCCGGATCGGGCGCATTCAGGGCATCGACCGGCCCGCGCTGGCCCCGGTGCTGCCCGGGCGGAAGAAGCCCTTCCTCTTGATCGACTGCGGCGCCAACGTGGACTGCCAGCCGGAGTATTTGAAGCAGTTCGGCCTGATGGGCTCCGTCTACATGGAGAAGGTGCTGGGCGTCACGACACCGCTTGTGTGCCTGGCCAACATCGGAACCGAGCCGGAGAAGGGCAGCCGCCTGTACAAGGAAGCCTATGAGATGATGCGCGCGCAGGCCGCCTACCGCTTTGGCGGCAACATCGAGGCGCGCGAAATCCCCGAGGGCGACGCGGACGTGGTGGTGGCCGACGGCTTTGACGGGAACCTCCTGCTCAAGTACACCGAGGGCATGGCGATGTCGCTGACCAAAGTGCTGAAGGAAGAGATGCTCAAGTCCGTTCGCACGAAGCTCGGGGCGATGCTGGTCAAGCCAGCGCTGCGAGCGTTCAAGGGCCGGCTGGACTATGAACAGCACGGCGGCGCGCCGCTTCTGGGCATTTCGGGCGCGGTGATCAAGGCCCACGGAAGCTCTGGCGCGATGGCGCTGATGAACGCCGTCCGGCAAGCCCGGCTGATGATCGAGGGCGACGTGGCGGGCCTGATCGCCAAAGGCGTAACTTCTCTGACAACAACCACCGAATGAATGCATATTTCATCCTTTGAGAGGAGTATCTTACATGTACGAAAAAGTTCTGGACCTGATCTCCAGCCAGCTCCCGGTCAAGCGTGAAAGCATCACCCGGGAATCCCGGCTCCTGGAGGACCTGGGCGCCGATTCGGCCAACGTGATGATCCTTGTCATGGATCTGGAGCAGGAATTTGACATCATCGTCGAGGACGACGTGCTCGGCAACATCAAGACGGTGGGCGACATCATTGACTATCTCGAAAAACACGCATGAAATGACGGGCCTTGATCAGCTTCAGGAGCGCCTGGGCTACCGTTTCCATGACGAAGCGCTGCTTCTGACGGCGCTCACCCATCCGTCCTACGGCGGCGATTACCACACCGAGCACTACCAGCGCCTGGAGTTTCTGGGCGACGCGGTGCTGGAGCTGGCGGTCAGCCGCTACCTGTATTTGG
>JAEZHK010000140.1 GCA_023416655.1 Bacillota bacterium | reverse complement strand
GGCCGGGGAACCGCGCCGCTTCCTTCCAGCGTCAGTCTTGTTCCGCGTTCCCGTAGATGAACTCGTGCAGCAGCGTCTTGTTCTTTTCGAAGTCGGGCCCGATGGACCAGGTGCCGTCCTTCATGCCCGATTCAAAGGTGCCGTCCGCCGGGACGCGGTTCTGCTCGATCGCGCTCGTGTCCAGGTTCACGCCATAGGTGGCCAGCTCCAGGATGTTCGCGTAGTTCAGCTTGGTCTCCACGCTTTCGACGGCGGACCCCACGACGGCCATGAACTGCGCGGCGTTCCCCTGCTTCAATTTTTCGAGAACCGCCAAGAGCACGATGCGCTGCCGCTGCGTCCGGTCGTAATCCGAGCCGGTATAGCGGTTTCGGCAAAAAGACATGGCGAGCAACCCGTTGAGGTGGACGGAGTCGCCCGTCTCCACCAGCGTCTTCTCCCCGTCATAGGTGCCGCCCTGATTGAGGTACATGCCGGCGTAGTAGTTGGTCCACTTTCTTTCATCCTGCGAGACCGCGATGTCAATGCCGCCCACCTGATCGACGATGTCGACAAGCCCGGCCATGTTGACCAGGATATAATCCTTGATGTCGGTGCCGAAATTCTCGTTGACCGTCGCCATCGCCATCACCGGGCCGCCGCTGACGTTGGCGGCGTTGATCTTGCCATGGGAGCCCGTGCCCGGAAAGCTGACCCAAGTGTCCCGCATGATCGAGGTCATCTTGGCCTTGTTCTCTTTGAGGTTGACCGAGAGGATGATCATCGAGTCCGTGCGGTCGTACGACGTCTTGTTGCGCGAGTCACCGCCCATGAGCAGGATGTTCCACCAGTCTCCGGAAGGCTTACCCGCCGGAGCCTCCGCGAGCGCCAGGCTTGGCGCGGCGATGGAAAACGCCAGGATCAGCACGATCATCCACAAAAACGCCCTCTTCATGAGCCCATGGGTATCCGCCTTCCGGGCGGACATTCCGGCAAACAACATACCAATACGTCCTTTCAGAGTGATTTCAAGTAGAATCAAGGTCCCTGCGCTATCGCTCAAAGCTCTGCGTGGAAAAGTGTCCGGGGGATGGTTACTCGCTTTGGTACATGTCACGTCAATCCGTTACTGTTCGGGCGCTGCGCAGTCCCTGAGCCGCGTGTGGTAAACCGCGCCGCCGGCAAGCCCCTTGTTTCCGGTTCCCGATGAGCGACCGGCGGTCTGGGAACATGCCCTCGGCCAATCCCGGAGCGCGTACTTAACACAGCGTTTATGATACCATAAAACGGGGAGCGCGTCAACCATTTCCAGGTTAAACTATGAACCATGTGCTACAATATATTCCTAGTTTTTTATATGGTATGCATACTTTCGGGCGGATGTTCACAGAATCGCCCAATTTCCAAAATGCACTATCATATATTTAACATTGCGTTCCCCACCGCGCCCGCACCCGCGGCGAAAGAGTCGGTAAACGATTTGTCCCGAGCGCGGCAAAGCCCCGGACAGTTCGTCCCGGTGCGGGCGGATTACACGCCGTGATCCCCGGCTGCCGTCCCGGAAATGAGCGAAAGCCTTTCCTAAAGTGATGAGGGTGTTGGTCCCAAAAGGTCAATCGTTCGGCGCAGCTTCGCGGTCCGCCCGGTTGTCCAACTTGCCGCGGAACACGTAATAGCGCTGGAACAGGAATTCGGTGACGAAGTTGACGAGCAGCGTCGCGGCGAACACGATGTCGCCGATGGCGTAAACGCCCGCAAAGCGTTCCTTCACCAGCCAATCGCCAAGGATGGTGGACAGCGGCGTGAACACCGCGTAGTAGCCGAACGTCTTGAGCATCGCCACCGGGATGTTGGCGGCGGAGTGGAAGGTGAACCGGCGGTTCAGCGTAAAGTTCCAGACGACGGACGCCACCAGCGCCGGAAGGTAGCACGCCCAGTACTCGAGGAGCAGCACCTTCTCCAGAAACAGGAACACGAGCGTCTGAATCAGCCCCGCGGACGCGGAGAACAGACCGAATTTGACAAACCTGAGGAATTCCGCTTTGGCCCCGCTCTTCCCGTCCATCCCATGCCTCCGACCCCGCCCGAAGGCGGCAATACACTTTTGCCCGTCATTGTACCACCAACCCGCTCGAATTACAACAAAGCAACGGCATGAACGAAAGTTCCTGCCGTTGCCATGGGAACGGGGCCGGATTTCTGAAATTCCTGCGGGAATTTCCGGGCGCAATCCGGGCTGGTGGTGTTGATTCCCCGTCGGGCGGGCAAGCTCGCCCTTTGGGGGGAATCCATATGCACCGGCAAAGCCGATACATATGATTGAACATTGGAGGGCCGCCGCCCTCCAAACCTCCCGGAGTCCATATGTTCCTGATTCTTGCGGTTGCCTTGCTAGGCTTGCTCTTTTCCGTTTTTGTGGTACACTCATGCGGGAGGGAATGGACATGCATCGAATTCTGATCGTCGAGGACGACGGGGCCATCGCGGGCGCGATCCAGCGCCATGTGGAAACCTGGGGCTTCGAGGCCAGCGCGGTGTCGGACTTCCAGAATGTGCTCCGGGAGTTCGTGAAGTACGACCCGCAGCTGGTGCTTCTGGACATCGCGCTGCCCTTTTTCAGCGGCTACCACTGGTGCGGCGAGATCCGGAAGGTTTCGAAGGTACCGGTCATCTTCCTGTCCAGCGCCTCGGACAACATGAGCATTGTGATGGCCGTCAGCCTGGGCGCGGATGACTTCATCGCCAAGCCCTTCGACCTGACCGTCCTGACCGCAAAGATTCAGGCGGTGATGCGCAGGGCCTACGACTTCTCCGTCCGAAGCGACATCATCGAGCACCGGGGCGCGATTTTGAACGCCGCCGACGCGACGCTCCACTATAATGGACAGAAGATCGACCTGACGCGCAACGAGTACCGCATCCTCCTCACCCTGATGGAGGGCCGGGGCAAGGTGGTCGGGCGCGAAGCGCTGATGCAGCGGCTTTGGGAGACGGACAGCTTCGTCGACGAGAACACGCTGTCGGTCAACGTGGCGAGGCTGCGCCGAAAGCTGGAAGCGGCGGGGCTGCCCGGCTTCATCGAGACGAAAAAGGGCCTGGGTTATCTCGTGGAATAAACGGCGGGAGGCGCGCATGATCGGATACCTGAAAAGCCGCTGGCGGATCGCCGTGATCCTGCTCTTATGCGCCGCCGTCTTCGCGGCGGTGTTCTGGCTGTACCGCCTGGCGTGGCAGGCGGCGGCCTACGCCGGGCTGATCAACCTCGCGCTGATCCTGGCGCTCGCCGTGCCGGATTTCATCCGGTACCGGGAAAGGCGCGCGCTTTTGAAGGCGCTCCTGGGTGAGGCGGCGCTGTCGCTGGAGAGGCTTCCCGCCCCAAAGGATCCGATGGAGGCGGACTGGCAGGCGATCCTCCGCGCGGTGTTCGACGAAAAGGCAAAAAACCAGAAGGAATTCTCCGCCCGGTACGACGGCATGACCGAGTACTATACCCTCTGGGCGCACCAGATCAAGACGCCCATCGCCGCCATGCGGCTTCTGCTTCAGGAGGAGGGGCCGGACCCCCGGGCGCTCTCGGAGGAGCTCTTCCGGATCGAGCAGTACGTGGAGATGGCGCTTTGCTACCTGCGGCTCGACGGCGGCGTGAGCGACTACGTGCTCCGGGAGGCGGACCTGGACGAGGTGATCAAGCAGGCGCTCCGAAAGTACGCGCCCCAGTTCATCCGGAAAAAGATCAAACTGGACTACGAGCCGGTCGGGGCGAGCGTACTGACCGACGAGAAGTGGCTCTCGTTCGTGGTGGAGCAGGTGCTGTCCAACGCGCTCAAGTACACGCCCGGCGGCGAGATCGCGATCCGCCTGGAAAAACCCATGACGCTCACCGTCTCCGACACCGGCATCGGCATCGCACCGGAGGACCTGCCCAGGGTCTTTGAAAAGGGCTACACCGGCCTCAACGGCCGCTTCGACAAGCGCGCCACCGGCATCGGGCTGTACCTGTGCCGGAGGATCATGCAAAAGCTCGGCCACGGCATCTCGATCGACTCCCGGCCGGGCGAGGGCACGACCGTCCGGCTGGACCTTTCCGTAAAACCCCTTGAAATCGAATGAATCTTTCCAAACTGTAAGGTGCGCGCGGGGGAATGTAAGCCGAAGAAATGGCTCCGCGTTCCCCCGCGCTGCTACAATATGGCCGTAATCAAATAACGGGGGTAAGCATCATGGCCATACTGGAAGTGGAAAGCCTCAAAAAAATCTACACCACGCGCTTCGGCGCGCAGAAGGTGCAGGCGCTGTCCCGGGTGTCCTTTACGGTGGAGGAGGGCGAATTTGTCGCGATCATGGGCGAATCCGGCTCGGGCAAGACGACGCTATTAAACCTCCTCGCGGCGTTTGACAAGCCCAGCGCGGGCGAAATCCTGCTGGGCGAAAAGAGCCTTTCCGCCGTGCCGGACCGAGACATCGCGGCGTTCCGGCGGGAAAACCTGGGTTTCGTGTTCCAGGACTTCAACCTGCTCGACACCTTCTCGCTCAAGGACAACATCTTCCTGCCGCTGGTGCTGGCCGGAAAGGGCTATCCGGAGATGAGCGAGCGCGCCCAGCCCATCGCGCGGAAGCTGGGCATCGCGGACATCCTGGAAAAATACCCCTACGAGGTGTCCGGCGGCCAGAAGCAGCGCGCCGCCGTCGCCCGCGCGCTGATCACGAACCCCAAGATCGTGCTGGCGGACGAGCCCACCGGCGCGCTGGACTCCCGCGCAACGGACGAGCTGTTGCGCCTCTTCGGCGAGGTCAACCGGGGCGGGCAGACGATTTTGATGGTCACCCACTCCGTCAAGGCGGCCAGCCACGCAAGCCGCGTGCTCTTCATCAAGGACGGCGAGGTGTTCCACCAGCTCTACCGGGGCGCGAGCAAGAACGAGGAGATGTACCAGAAAATCTCGAACGCGCTG
Organism: Bacillota bacterium; assembly: GCA_023416655.1. Lineage (GTDB taxonomy): Bacteria > Bacillota > Clostridia > Christensenellales > Aristaeellaceae > JAEZHK01. The sequence continues at coordinate 6,240 of JAEZHK010000140.1, read as the reverse complement.
ACGATGATGGCGACGGGCGGTGACGGAAGATGACGGCGGCCCTGTACGCGCGGCTGGCGCGGATGAACATACAAAAAAACCGCAAGATCTACCTGCCCTACATCCTGACGTGCGTGGGCATGGTCATGATGTTCTACATCGTCTCCTTCCTGGCAACCGACAGGGAGGTCGGGAACATCGCGGGGGGCTGGATGCTGCAGGTCCTCCTGAGGTTTGGCATGGGCGTGATCGCGGTGTTCGCGCTGGTCTTCCTCTTCTACTCAAACAGCTTTCTCATGAAGCGGCGCAGGAAGGAACTGGGTCTTTACAACATGCTGGGCATGGGCAAGCGCCACATCGCGCAGGTGCTGTTGTGGGAGAGCGCGATGGTCGCTCTCGTCAGCCTGGCTTCGGGCCTCGCCGCGGGCATCCTTTTCAGCAAATTCAGCCAGCTTGTCATGCTGCGGCTGGTGGACAAGGCCGCGTCGTTTGACTTTCGCGTATCAGGCTTCGCCGCCCTGGTCACGCTCGTGCTGTTCGCGGGGCTGTTCTTTCTGATCCTCTTGAACAGCCTCCGGCAGGTGCGCTTCTCGAGCGCTATCGAGCTTCTTCGCGGCGGCAGCGCGGGCGAGCGCGAGCCACGGGCCAACTACGTACTGGCGCTGCTGGGCGCGGGGCTTCTCGGCGCGGGCTACTGGCTGGCGCTGACCGTGGTCAACCCCATCGAGGCGCTGGTCTGGTTCTTCGTGGCGGTAATCCTGGTCATCCTGGGCACGTACCTGCTCTTCATCTCGGGCAGCGTGGCGCTTCTGAAGCTGCTGCGCAAGAACAAGCGATACTACTACCAAACCAACCACTTCGTGTCGGTGTCGGGCATGTTCTACCGCATGAAGCGAAACGGCGCGGGCCTCGCGTCCATCTGCATCCTGTCCACGATGGTGCTGGTCATGATCTCCTCCACCACCTGCCTGTACATCGGCGCGGACGACGCGCTGCGCGAGCGCTTCACCCGCAACATCGGCATCACCGCCGACACCAAGTCGCCCGACGAGCCTGAGGCGGTGGAAGCCGCCACGGTCAAGGCGCTCTCGGGCGCGAAGGTCGCCGGTGTCAACCTTCTGAAATTCCGGTATCTGTCGTTCACCGCGACCCTCGAAGGGGAGACCCTGAAGCTGGGCGGCGGCCCGGACACCCTTCAGATCGCGGGCGACAAATCCTGCCGGGTGTATGTTGTGCCCGCGGCGGACTACGAGGCGATGTCCGGCCGCGCGCTGAACCTGGGCGAGGGCGAGATCGCCGCCTTCCAAAAGGGCGTATCCGTCGGCGAATCGCTTACGGTCGGCAATCGCGCCTACCGCGTCCGGGAGGTGCTGGACGCGTTCGAGGGCGAGAACGCCGACGCGATGAGCGTCATGGACTGCGTCTATCTGTTCGTCCAGGACCAAGCCGAAATGGGCGCGGTCTACGACATGCAAAAACAGTTCTTCGGCAAGAACGCTTCGGACTACAACCACTACTACGGCTTTGACGTGCCGCTGGACCGGGCGGCGCAGTCGGCGCTGACGGCGGCGATCCGCGAGGAAATGAAGGGGACATTGCCCGATTCCCGCGTGGAAGGGGCGGCGGAAGTGTGGGATGAGTTCATCGGCATCTACGGCGGCCTTCTTTTCCTGGGCCTGCTACTTGGCCTGACGTTCATCCTGGCGGCGGCGCTCATCATGTACTACAAGCAGGTCACCGAAGGCTACGAGGACAACGAGCGCTTCGACATCTTGAAAAAGGTGGGCATGACCAGCCGCGAGGTGCGCAAAACCATCAATTCGCAGGTTTTGACGGTGTTCTCGCTGCCGCTGGCGGCGGCAGCCGTGCACATGGCGTTCGCGTTCCCGATGGTTTCGAAGTTATTGAAGGTCTTCAGCCTTTCGAACACCTCGCTCTTCCTGACGGTCACCGGCGCGACCATCGCGCTCTTCGCGGTGCTCTATGTGGGGGCGTACCTCGTCACCTCCCGCGCGTACCTCGCCATCGTCAGCGGCATGAACGGACGGCTATACCTATAGCTTGCGTTGAAAAACCACGATGGTTTTTCAACGCATTAGGAAGAGGCTCTGCGTGAGCCATGAAACGCCCGCGGGCGTCCCGGGCGGCGCACTGACTTCAGGTATTGTTTCAACCACCAGTGTTGGCACTGGTGGTTGAAACACGTTCCCGGCATGCATGTCGCCGGGAACGATTGGAAGGTGCGGCGGGGATTGATGGCAGCGGATCCGGCCTGTGGCACGGGTTCAAGGTTACGCATATTTTTCTTTTTGGGGTTTGAATTCTTGATGAATTTGGATTACAATAAGTTCATACCCAAAACAACTAGGAGGAGAAACCATGAGGAAGATCGTTGCACTAATGCTGGCGGTACTCCTGATTGCCGGCTGCGCGTCCGCGATGGCGGAGCCAGTCAAGATGGACAAGCTGACCCTCGAGTTCGTGCCTTCCAAGGATGCCGACGTGATCATCACCGGCACCAAGAACCTGCCGGACCTTCTGAAGGCCGAACTTGCCAAGCAGGGCTATGAAGTGGGCGAAGTCGACATCACCGTCGGCACTTCCTACGAGGCCACCGGCGAAGCCATGGCGGCAGGCACCATCGACATCGGCTGGCTGCCCGGCGGCACCTACGCGCTGTACAGCGACGAAGTGGACGTCATCCTGACGGCGACCCGCGCCGGTCTCTCCAACGACTCCACCGACCCCACGACCTGGAACGGCGACGCCAACAAGACCCTGCCCACCGACGAGCAGGTCACCTTCTACCGCTCGCTGATCTACGCCACGCCCTCCGCCTTCGGCAAGGAGCTGGCCGCGAAGGTCAATTCCGGCGAAGCCCTGATCTGGGACGATCTTTCCAAGGCCAACTGGGCCGTGCTGAAGACCTCCTCCTCCGCCGGATACATCTACCCCACCATGTGGCTGATGGACAACTACGAAGGCAAGAAGGTCACTGACCTTGGGAGCGTGGTCACCCTCAGCGGCTACGGCGAGAGCTTCGCGCAGGCCGCCGCCGAGTCCGTGGACATCATCGTGTGCTACGCCGACGGTCGCCGCGACTACGAGGCCGCCTGGACGCTGCCCACCGACCAGAAGGACGAGACCGGCAAGGCCGGCATGGGCCGCACCGAGTCCATCTGGAACGAGCTGAGCGTCATCGGCGTGACCGCGCCGATCTACAACGACACCGTGTCCATCACCAAGGCCAACCCGGCGGTGTACAACCCCGAGTTCATCAAGGCCATGCAGACCGCGCTGATCAACATCATCGGCACGGAAGAGGGCAAGGCCATCTTCTCCGTGTACAGCCACACCGGCTATGCCCCCGCGACCGACGCGGACTACGACAGCGCCCGCAAGGCTTTGGAAGCAGTCCAATAATGAAGAGGCGCCCAAAATCCGCCGGGCGGCTTTTGGGCGCATAGGAAGAAGACTGCGCGAGCCTAAAATTCTGCGGAATTTCCGGCGGCTCACTGACTTATGGAATTGTTTCCTCCACCAGTGTTCGCACTGGTTCCGGAAACCGATTCCCGGCGCGTTAGAGCCCGGGAACGATCGAAGCCTTGATTGGATAATGGCGGGGGCGGGGCGGCGAAAGCCGCGCCGCCCCTCGTTATTTGAGTGGGGTCTATTGTCATCCGAAGTCCGAGATGTTATAGTAGAAAGTGGCTGAATACGCGCATATTCGAGCGCATTTCCCTCAATTTACAAAAGTAAAGAGGCGCGGCTATGATCGAGTTCGTCCATGCCGGGAAGACCTACCCCAACGGCGTCCGGGGCCTGAAGGACGTCAGCTTAACGATCGAACAGGGCGAATTCGTGGCGATCATCGGCCTTTCGGGCGCGGGGAAATCCACCCTGATCCGGACGATCAACCGGATGATCGACGCGACCGAGGGCAATGTGATCGTGGACGGCGTGGACGTGATGACGCTTCGCGGCAAGAGCCTCAGGCGGTTCCGCCGCCACATCGGCATGATCTTCCAGTCCTTCAACCTCGTGACCCGCTCCACCGCCATCAAAAACGTGCTCACCTCCATGGTGCCGGACATGGGCTTTTTCCGCGTATTGCTGGGCATCTTCACGAAAAAGCAGGAGCTAAACGCGCTCGAGGCGCTGGACAAGGTGGGCATTCTCGATAAAGCCTACACCCGCTGCGACCAGCTCTCCGGCGGTCAGCAGCAGCGCGTGGCGCTGGCGAGGACGCTGAACCAGAACCCGTCCATCATCCTGGCGGACGAGCCGGTGGCCGCGCTGGACCCGGTGACCGCCAATCAGGTCATGAGCGACTTCCGGCGCATCAACCGGGAGATGAAGATCACCATCCTGATCAACATCCACCATGTGGACCTGGCGCTGGACTTTGCCGACCGCGTGATCGGCATCCGCGCGGGCGAAATCGTCTACGACGGCCCGGTACAGGAAGTGACTCAGCAGATTCTGGACGTGATCTACAACGGCGCGCCGGTGCCCAAGGCAGCGGACGAGCAGAGCGCAAAAGATGCCCAGCTGATCGCCGCCGCCAAGGCCGAAAGCGGCCTCCAGCAAAAGGGGGCCGAGGGCTGATGGCAAGGCAGAGGCAGCCACGGGTGGTGAAGCCGCCGCTCTTTGACCGCGTCTTCCCGCCGAAGGTGATGGCGGTCGGCGGCCACACAGTGCCCAAACCGCGCTCCCGCGTGTGGCTCATCGCGCTTCTAATGATCGCCGCGGTCTGGGGCTCGGTGGTGCTCACGGAGTTCGACATCGGCATCATCGTCCGGCGCGGATACCAGTTCACGGTCATCCTTCAGAAGATCTTTAACCCCGATTGGGGCTATTTCGACAAGGTCATCCCGCCGCTCCTTGACACCATCAAAATGAGCGTGATCGGTTCGGCCATCGGCTCTTCGATCTCGCTGCCGTTTGCCGTGATGGCCTCGGCCAACATCAATAAAAGCGGCGTGGGGGTGGCCGTGCTGCGCGTGATTTTGAACATCCTGCGCACGCTGCCCACGCTGGTCATCGCCTCCGTCTGCGCGCTGATCTTTGGCCTGGGCACCTTCGCGGGCACGGTGGCCATCACGGTCTTCACCTTCGGCATCGTGGCCAAGATGCTCTACGAGAGCATTGAGACCATCGATATGGGCGCGTTCGAGGCCATGGAGGCGCTGGGCGCGTCGAAATTCCAGGCCTTCTGGAGCGCGGTGTTCCCGCAGATCCTGCCCACCTACCTCTCCCACTGCCTGTATTCGTTTGAAATCAACATTCGCGCCGCCTCCATCCTGGGCTACGTCGGCGCGGGCGGCCCCGGCATCCTCATCAACGAGCGCATCGGCTGGCGCGACTACGAGGGGCTGGGCACGGTGCTGATCGCCCTGTTCGTGGTGGTATTGATCATCGAAAACACCAGCCAGGCGCTGCGCCGCAGGCTCAGCTAGCGCCCGTCCGCCGCGTATCCCCGTCGATTTCCCGAACGTCCGCAGTAGGCGGAACACTGGAGGCCGCACATGCAGAAAGTCATCAACCCCATCGAGGAAATGTACGAAAGCCGGCCCCGAAAGTGGTGGCTGTACACGCTGATCCTGCTCGCCGTCGTGGTGCTCATGGGCTGGTCGGGGGGCGCGATCAAGTTCAAGGGCCTGGCCTCAAAGGGCAGCGAAGTCGCCTACGGCATCATCCACGGCATCACACACCCGGACATGACGCTGCTCACGGCCGGCACCCGCGAAGGCGTGGCCTTCATGCTGTTTGAGACGATCGCCATCGCCCTTCTGGGCACACTGATCGGCGGGCTTCTGGCGGTTCCGTTCAGCTTTCTGGCCAGCGAGAACATCGTGCCCAAGTGGGTGGCGTTCATCTTCCGCGCGTTCATCCTCCTGATCCGCACGATCCCCAGCCTCGTCTGGGCACTGGTGTGGATTAGGGTGACCGGGCCGGGCGCGTTCTGCGGCGTGGTGACGCAGAGCATCTGCTCCATCGGCATGATCTCGAAGATGTACATCAACGCCATCGAGGACCTGGACACCAAGATTCTGGAGAGCCTCGACGCCGCGGGCTGCACCGCCTTCCAGAAGATCCGCTACGGCATCCTGCCGCAGCTCTACGCCAACTTCGTGTCCACGCTGGTCTACCGCTTCGACATCAACATCAAGGACGCGACCACGCTGGGCATCGTGGGCGCGGGCGGCATCGGCGCGGCGCTGATCCAGTGCATCAACAGCCGCCGCTGGAGCATGGTGG
>JAEZHK010000089.1 GCA_023416655.1 Bacillota bacterium | reverse complement strand
ACTTCCCCTCGCCCGACGACCCTTCCTTCACCGAAGATGAGCTGCACGAAATCATTGAGACCATCGAGGACGAGGGACTCCTTGAGCCCGACCAGCAAGAGCTTTTGCAGTCGGCGTTTGAGTTTGGTGCCATCACCGCCAAGGACATCCTGATCCCACTGGGGAAGGTGGTCATGATCGATTCCACCGCCAGCCAGGATCAGATTGCCGGCATGATCGCCGCCCACAAGTATTCGCGCTTCCCGGTGTGGGACGATCGCAGGGACCGCGTGGTCGGCATTTTGCAGGTCAACCGCTTCCTGACCGCGCGGCTGACCGGCACCTACAAGCGCCTCCGCGAGCTTCTGATCCCCATCCGCACTTACCGCGCGGACATGCACATCGACGACCTGATGACCCTGATGAACCAGCACCGCAGCCACATGGCGCTGATCGCGGACGAGACCGGTAAGACCCTGGGCATCGTCACCATGGAGGACATCCTGGAGGAACTGGTCGGCGAAATCTACGACGAAAGCGACCCGGCGGCCGAGCCCGCCGTGGCCCAGTGAGGCGGCCGCCATGCTTTATTTGGACATCGCGGCCATCCTGGCGCTTCTGGGCATCTCCGCGTACCTGTCCGCCGGGGAATTCGCCTACACCTCAATAAACGCCCGGCGCATGCGCCGCGCCGCCGAGGAGGGCGACCGGCAGAGCGCGCTGGCGGTCAAGATCTACGACCGGTTTGACGACGCGCTCTCCGCCATTCTCATCACCAACAACTTCGTCAGCATCGGCTCTTCGTCGCTGGCGACGGTGGTGGCCTTGGGGCTGGCCGGGGAAAAGGGCGCGGGCATCGCGTCGATCATCATGACGGTGCTGTTTTTGATGTTCGGCGACATCGCGCCCAAGATCATCGGCAAGCGCCACGCGGATTCCTTCGCCCGGCGCTCGGCCTACCCGCTGCGCGCGATCATGGTCCTCTTCACCCCGCTGGTCAGGGCGTCTGTCTTCGTGGTGGAACTGCTGGCCCGCGCGCTGGGCGTGGGCGATAAAAGCGGCCCCGCCATGACCGAAGAGGAACTGACCGCCATCCTAGAAACCGCCGAGGACGAGGGCGTGATCGACGAGGAGCGCACGGACCTGGTGCAGTCGGCGCTGAAGTTTGACGACCTGACCATCGGGCAGGTGCTGACCCCGCGCATCGACATGGTGGCGATCGACGCAAGCGACTCGCTGGACGACATCCTTCGCGTGATCATCGAGTCTCAATACTCCCGCATCCCAGTCTACGAGGACACCATCGACGACGTCATCGGCATCCTGAATGTCAACCAGTTCCTCCGGACCCTCGACAACAAGGCGGACGTCGACCTGCGCAAGATGCTGATGCCGCCGCTGGTCGTGCACAAAACGCTGAAGCTGGACGACGCGCTGAAGCTGTTGCAGCGCTCGCGCACCCACATCGCCGTGGTGGCCGACGAATACGGCGGCACCATGGGCATCATCACGCTGGAGGACCTTTTAGAGCAGTTGGTCGGCGAGATCTGGGACGAGAACGACGACATCGTGGAGCCCTGCGTGGAAGTGGGCGAAAACGAGTACCAGTGCAGCGGTCTGATGGGCCTGCACGACTTCTTCGACGAGATCGACTACGACGGCAAGAACTTTGAAAGCGAGTACACCACGCTGGGCGGCTGGGCCGTCGAAATGCTGGATGCCCGGCCGGAGGTGGGCCGCACCTTCGACTATGACACGCTGCACGTTTCCGTCGAGAGGATGGACGGCGTGCGCGTCGACCGGCTGCATGTCTCCGTGGAGCGGCCGTCGGAGGAATTCCTATAAAATATGTTAGGGCTTCGAAATTACTGTTGGAACTGTGTTCCCGCGCGATTGACAGGATTCGCCACCGCCCCTATAATGAATCGCGGAAATTCACGCCGAGGTACACGGGGATGACGATTGTGCGCAGGGTTTCAACACTTTTACTCTCTACCCTTGGGTTTTTATGCTTCGTCGTCTTCCTGAAGGACTGGGGCGTCGCCGCGATGGCCTCCGCGCCGGATGGAAGCCGCGTCTCCGGCTCTTGGGCGTACGCGTTGATCATCGCAGGCGCAGCGGTGGCCCTGGCGCTTGTTGCCGCGCTGATCCCCCCTTGCCGCAGGCTGATCGCGGCGGCTGGGTACAGGCAGTCAACAAAATGTTTTCTCCGCAAGGTGGACGGGCTACCGTCCGGCGGTGATCGAGCGGTCGCCGTGGTCGCGGTGCCGGGCCTTGAGCGCCTGCCCGCCAGGAAGGGCAAGAATGCGATGAAGAGCCTCCGGCTGTACCTCGAGGGCTTTGTCCTGAAGGGCGAGCGCTTCGGCCGGGTGGACCGGTTCGCCTACGGCCTGGTTCTTATCCCGGGAGACGCCGCGGCCTTTGCCCAGAGGCTCGAAATCCTGAAGCAGGACGCCGGTTTTCTGTACATGGCCGCCTATCCGGGCATGCGCCTCACGGCCCGCGTCACGGCGTGCCGGGAGGGCGGGCAGGGCCTTCAAGACGCGCTCCGCCGCGCCATGAGCGGCAGCGCGCCGGAGGGACCCGATCAGGGGTAAAACGAAGCGCAAAAGCGCCACGGAGTCGAACGAAATGAACATCCTTCTGATCACCACCGGCGGCACGATTGCCGCCGTTCCCACGCCGGAGGGCCTCGCGCCCGACGAGGGCGGCGGCGCGCTGCCCGATGCGCTAAGGATGCTGGGCGGGCGCTACAAGATCGAGCACATCCCGCTGTTCAGCATTGACAGCGCCAACATGCAGCCCGAGGAATGGCGGGAGATCGCCCGCTGCGTCTACGAAAACGCCGCGGGACACGCGGGCATCGTCATCACCCACGGCACCGACACGATGGCCTACACCGCGTCGGCGCTTTCTTTCATGCTTCATGGGCTTCCAGTGCCGGTCGTCCTGACCGGCGCGCAGCTGCCCGCGTCCCACCCGCTGACCGACGCGGTGGAGAACCTGCGCTGCGCGTTCGCGATGGCAGCCACCGCAGTCCCCGGCGTGTTCATCGCCTTCGACCGGATGATCATGCTGGGCACCCGCGCGGTCAAGGTGCGCACCACGGGCTTTCGCGCCTTCGAGAGCGTCAACCTGCCGCCGGTGGGCATCGTGGACGGCGAGGGGCTGACCCTCCGGCCCGAACTGATCTCGCGCCCTGAGGGGCCTTTCACGCTCCGGGACGAGCTGTGCAACGACGTGTTCCTCTTGAAGCTCACGCCCGGCTTCCAGCCGGAGTTTCTGGACGCGCTGAGCGCGATGCGCTACCGCGGCGTGGTCATCGAGGCCTTCGGCGCGGGCGGGTTGCACTTCATCCGCCGCAACCTCATGGAGCCGCTGGAGCACTTGGTCCGCAGCGGCCTGGCCGTGGCGGTCTCCAGCCAATGCCTCTACGAGCGCAGCGACTTTTCGCTCTACCAGACGGGGCGCAAGGCGCTGGACGCCGGGGTCATCCAGTGCTACGACATGACCACCGAAGCGGTGGTCACCAAGCTCAAGTGGGCGCTGGGGCAGACGGAGGACCTGAACGAAGTGCGCGCGATGTTCGCCACCAACTTCGCGGGAGAAGTTACGCTGCCATAACTCAATGCATCCGGTGACGAAAAACGCTACCCTTTCGTGTCTTCTACACTTTCCAGAAACATCCATAACCATTCGATGCGCGCAGCCGGTTTTACGGAGGAATGATTGATGGACTTATTGCATCAGGGCGTGCGACATCAAAGCTTTGGCGATGGGATCATCGTAGCGCAGGAGGGTAACTATTTTACCGTCGATTTTCCATGCGGTCAAAAAAACTTTGTGTACCGCCGGGCATTCTCCGGCTTTCTTCATGCGCTCGATCCGATTATTGCCGCCGCGATACAGGCCGATCTCGACCGGCTCATAGCGGAAGAGGCACAGGAGGCGGCATCGCGTGAAGTGGCTATCAAGGCAACGCCTACGACAATATCAGCGCATGGCCCCCGAAAGAGCCACGTCGCGCCAAAGACGCCGGACCGCCTGAACGTCGCTTTCAAATGCAATTTCTGCGACGGTGGCCAATCCAGTGGACGGGTCGGCTTTTCGGGGGTTTGTAGCGATGAAATGATCCGCCACAACATCCTGAGAGAAAACAAAGTGTGGTGCTCCGCAGAGGAGTGCCCATGCACTAGGTATCTGTGCGGAGAGATCTCTCGGGAGGACTTGGAAGCAATATGCGCAGACGGCGGATTCGTGTGCTATGAAAATCAGATGCTCCGGGATTGGAAGGCCTTTGCCGGCGTCGTTCATAACGGCAAGAACAAAGGGCGACCGATGAAATTGAGGCATGTGAGGCCGAACAGCCTGTGTGTCCTGACCACGCGGGAGCCAGGCGATCCAGAAGAAGGCCGTTATATCTTTGCGGTGTTTCTGGTGGACGACGCCTACGAGGGCAATGGGCGCGAGGCGGGCTTCGTCGGCGCCAACACCGAATACAGGATCGCGCTTCCGCGTTCTGAAGCCCGCGCTCTTCTGTTCTGGCGCTATCACGCAAACGCCCAGAAGCCGGAAGAAGTTGCATGGGGTTCCGGGTTGCACCGTTATCTGGACGACCGACAGGCTGCGCAGATCCTGCGCGACATCGCAGACAAGAAAATGGGGCGGCCCTCTGAGGCGCTAGCCGCGCGTTTTTTCCGATATTACTGCCAGATCAACGGCGTGAATCCCAATTCGCTCGGTGATTTGAATGGCGCCCTTGCGGGCGGAAGGAGCGACAAATGATCGATCTTCAAGCCTTGTTGGACGACGTCATCGAGACTTATGGCGAGAACAAGGGCTATAGGAAGCCGACCATCCAGTGGTCGGAGGAGAACATGCTCTGGCGATATGGAGAATACCAGTACTGGCTTAACCGCATTCTTGTCAGCAGACTTTTGAACACAGATAAGGTCTCAAAGAAGGCCTTGCAATCTATTATTTACCATGAGTACACGCATCAGGTCTTTATCGACCATTCTCCCGAGTTTCAGAAGTGCATGGCGCGCTTCCCTGGCTTTGAATCATGCGAAGACGAGTTGGATCGTTACTTACAGTCACTGGACGCACTCCCTCCCGCCAAAAAGCGCCCCTCTTTTGATTTTACAAAACAGCCAGTGGTGTTTTGCCTGCTCCCCTCCGCAAAAAATGACAATTACCACAGCGCATTTATGTACATGAACCACTTTCTCTGCATTGATTTTGGAAAAAAACGGGCCTTCAGCCGCGCTATAACCGACGCGTGTCCAAACTCCGTCGTCTGGCTGTACCGGAAAGACGATAAGTTGTATATGGTAGGCTGGTCTATGAATGTCAGGTTCTTCCCCTCAGCCATCGTTGTGAAAAACCAGCCTTATGGTGGGTTTAACTATAAATATCAGGCACTTGTACGGCAACGAGACTGCCGTATACTATCACCTGGCGACGCTGCCGATATTCCAGTAGAACTCCTCTCAGCCCAGTTTGAATGTAGTGGCGCATGTCTGGATTCGGAAATGGCCGATTATTCGCCCGAGAACGTTTACCAATGCATAGGGGAATATGACGGCGAATACGACGACCTGTACACCAGCGATGACACGATCGAATCGCTGTCTCCGCTCACCATTGACTCTGTCCCAACACTCATCAACATGTCCCAGAAGTATTGCAACTGCAATCGGGGGATGTGGATTGCAAATTTAGCAGTCCAGCGTGAACCAAGCTACGAGACGTACATGAACCGGGCATCGATTCTATTCGTGCTGTGCATTTACGACTTGGCGGAACGGGACTACCAAAGCGCGCTCGAATACAAGCCCGGAGATCCGACCGCGAAAAAAGAATTGTCCAGAATCCGGGCAATCCTCTCTCAGCCGGGCTGTCCGACCCTCCCATAATTCAAAGAAAATCCAAATGCAGTTGACATTGTCTACCATCTCGTTTATTCTGATGGTGGCCTGAGTCAACTACACGGGAGGCGTTGTGATGGACCGGGACGGTGCGGTCGCGAGAATCCGCAGTTTCAACCGCTTTTATACGAACATCCTGGGGCTTCTGAATCAGCACATCCTGGACTCCGACTTCTCGCTGACCGAGGCGCGGGTGCTCTGGGAGATCACGAAGACCGACCACGCGACGGCCATCGCGCTGGGTGAGCGGCTGAAGATCGACCGCGGCTACATGAGCCGAATCCTCAAAAAATCCGAAGCCCTCGGCCTGATCACCCGAATCCAGTCGCCGTCGGACAACCGCTTCCAACACATTAAAATCACCGACGCGGGGCGGCGCATGCTGGGAGAACTCAACGGGCGGTCGGAAGCGCAACTGACCGAGCTGATCCGGCTGATGAAGGACGAGGAATTGACCGCGCTTCTGAACGCCATGGACCTGGTGCGCGCGAGGTTCTCCGAGGCCGCTTCCCCGGCGACGATCCGCAGTTACAGGCCGGGCGACGAGGAGTACGTCATCCGCCGCCACCGGGAGCTCTATAAGGAGGAATACAACCTGTCGGATTCCTTCTGCGAATATGTGGACAAAAATGTGCGGCTGCTTGCGGAGCGCCTCGATCCCGAAAAGGAATGCATCCTGATCCCGGAGATCAATGGCAAGCCCATGGGCAGCATCGCCATCGCGAAGTTTGACGATGAGACCGCGCAGCTTCGCTACTTCCTCTTGGAGCCGGAGGCGCGGGGGCTGGGGCTTGGCAACCGCCTGGCCGACGAGGCGCTGAACTTCTGCCGCCGGGCCGGGTACAAGCGCGTGTTTTTGATTACGATCGACCTGCTCACATCCGCGCGGGCCATCTACAAAAGCAAGGGCTTTGTGCTCACGGATTCGCAGCCGAACACCGAATGGCTGGATTATGTGATGGAAGAGCGCTGGGAGATGGCGCTGTAATATTTGCCAAGTACCCCAACATCCGCCGTCATGATTCCCTTGGTTGACCCCCGTATTTTCAATCGTTTCCAGCGACCCGCGCACTGGAAACGCGTTAGGCTCCCCAGTGCGCACACTGGGGAGCCTAACGTTTCCTTCAGTCAGCAAGCCGCCCGGAAATCCATCAGGATTTCCGGCTTGCGCAGTTCTTCCCTTGCAATGAAAAGATGCGCAGCAGATTTCCATTGCCCCTTCAGTCGATCGTGCCGCCCTCGTACAGCGGGTACTTCTCGCAGAGCGAGAGCACCTGCGCCTTGACCTCGGGGATGGCTTCCTCGCCCTTCTCGGTCAGAAGCGCGATGAACCCGGCGACCTTCTCCATCTCCGGCTCCCTCATCCCCCGGCTGGTGACAGCGGGCGTGCCCACGCGGATGCCGCTGGTGACGAAGGGACTGAGCGTCTCAAAGGGCACGGTGTTCTTGTTGACGGTCACGTTGGCGCGGACCAGGAGGCCCTCCAGTTCCTTGCCGGTGCGGCCGGTGCCGGTCAGGTTGATGAGCATCATGTGGTTGTCGGTGCCGCCGGACACGAGCCGGATGCCCTTCGCGGTCAGCGCCGCCGCCAGCGCGCGGGCGTTGAGAATGATCTGGTGCTGATAGGCCTTGAAGCCCTCCCCCGCCGCTTCCTTGAAGCAAACCGCCTTGGCCGCGATGACGTGCATCAGCGGGCCGCCCTGCGTGCCGGGGAAGATGGCCTTGTCGATGGCTTTGGCGTACTGCTCGCGGCACAGGATCATGCCGCCGCGGGGGCCGCGCAGCGTCTTGTGGGTGGTGGTGGTCACGATGTCCGCGTAGGGCACCGGGCTCATGTGTTCGCCCGCCGCGACGAGGCCGGCGATGTGCGCCATATCCACCATGAGGAGCGCGTCGCACGCATCCGCGATCTCGCGGAAGGCTTTGAAGTCGATGGCGCGCGGGTAGGCGCTCGCGCCCGCCACGATCATTTTGGGCTTGACTTCGAGCGCCTGCTTTTTAAGCGCGTCGTAGTCGATGGTCTCGTCGCCCTCGCGCACGCCGTAGGCCACGAAGTTGTAGTTCTTGCCGGACATGTTGACGGGGCTGCCGTGGGTCAGGTGGCCGCCGTGGGACAGGTTCATGCCCAGGATGGTATCGCCCGTTTCCAGGAGGCCGAAGTAGACCGCCAGGT
>JAEZHK010000024.1 GCA_023416655.1 Bacillota bacterium | reverse complement strand
CCGGAAACCGTGGCCTCCGCCCGCACCAGCGCCTGCGTGCTCTCGCTGGCCACCTGGCGCTCAATCTCCATGGTCTGCCTTTCCAGCTCCACGTTCAACCCTCCTTGTACCCATTCCAGCGCGGCGGATCGATGCCCCCGCTCCCCCTTCATTGCTATGCGCGGGACGGGCTGGATATATCTTGCCCGTCCGCGGCAATCGTGGTATAATGACCGGCGGAAAACGATTACAGGAGGTGTCCCCATGCCTTCGAAAGTGCTGTTCGCGCCGATGGCGTTCACCCAGTACAAATCCTCCCAGACGCTGCCGGAAAAGTTCGGCCGCATGCTCAAAAAGAGCGGCCTCGCGGAAAAGCTTAAGGGCAAAAAAGTCGCTATCAAGATGCACGTGGGGGACGGCGTGTCCTACTCCACGATCCCGCCGGTGTTCGTGCGCAAGCTGGTTTCCTTCGTCAAGGACAGCGGCGGCGAGTGTTTCGTCACCGACCACTACGTCTATCCCCGCCACCCGGAGGACCGCGGCTATACCGACGGCATCCTGGGCTGCCCGGTGCTGGACGTGTGCGGCTACTTCGGCAAATACTATTACACGAAGGACGTGGATTTCAAGACCTTCCGCCACGTGGACGTGGCGGGCCTCATCCACGACGCGGACTTCCTCATCGACTTCTCGCACGTCAAGGGCCACGGTTCCTGCGGCTTCGGCGGCGCGTGCAAGAACATCGCGATGGGCTGCGTGACCGACCGCACCCGCCACGAGATCCACGGCCTCGAAGGCGGCCTCGCCTGGGACAAGGCCAAGTGCACCCACTGCGGCCAATGCATTCCCGCCTGCAACCACAAGGCCAACAGCTTCTCCGGCCCCGGGAACCAGGGGGATTACCAGGTGAACTACCACTTCTGCACGCTTTGCCAGCACTGCGTGAAGGTGTGCCCCACCGGCGCGATCCAGCTGGATTCCCACGACTACGCCGACTTCCAGATGGGCATGGCGCTGTGCACCAAGGCGGTGCTGGACACCTTCGAGCCGGGCAACGCCTACTACATCAACGTGCTGACCCAGATCACGGCGCTTTGCGACTGCTGGGGCATGACCACGCCCGCGCTGGTGCCCGACATCGGCATCATGATGTCGGACGACATCGTGGCGGTGGAGCGCGCCTCCATCGACGCCATCAAAGTGGAGCGGCTGATCCCGGAGGGCGTGCCGCAGGGCCTGAAGCTGACCGGCGAGGGCCACCTGTTCGAGCGGCTGCACGGCAAGAACCCCTACGTGCAGCTTGAGAAGCTGGCGGAGGTCGGCCTGGGCACCCAGGAGTACGAACTGCAGATCGTAAAATAGTCAAAAGCAGAGCGCCGGGCCTTCAAAAGCCCGGCACTTCAAACTGTTGGCAAGCCTCGCCGCACCTTCCAATCGTTCCCGGCGACCCGCGCGCCGGGAATCGGTTTCCTTCACCAGTGCGCACACTGGTGAAGGAAACAATACCGTAAGTCAGTGAGCCGCCCGGAAATCCCGCAGGGGTTTGGCTCACGCAGACTTCTTCCTTTGCGTTGAAAACCCCCGGAGGGGTTCAACGCCCTGAAGCGCCGGGCCTTCAAAAAGCCCGGCGCTTCCGCATGTATGATATCAGGCGCATTATTTCTTCATCGCGCCCGCGCCCACCAGCTCGCCCCGATGCTCACCTGGAGCGAAGGGTTCGATCGTGAAAAAGCTGTCCGTCTTCCAAAGGGACGTCGCGCCGCTCATCAAGACCGGGCTGACGACCCATTCCAGGTACGCGCGCATGCTCTCCTCGAACGCTTCGCGCGGCGTGAGCTGCCAGTCCAGCTCACCGGCCCAGCGCCCCGTCGCCAGCGAAAACCCGTATTGCCGCCAGGCGTACTCGGGGACGCGCACGGCGAACTGGAAGGTAAAGACATCGGCGTACAGGCTCTTGAGCTCCTGCGCCTCCATCATCAGCCCGCCCGCGAGCGGCGCGATGGACTTGGTCCGGAGCTTTTTGAACCCGTATTCCGCCAGAAGCGCATGATACCATTTGCGGAAAGCCCGTTCCGCCGCCTTCCATTCCCGGAAGTCCTCGTTTTGGGAAACGGAGAGCCGGGCGGCGAGGTCGGATTCGATCCGGGCGAAGGCAGCCTCCAGTTCGTTCAGGCCGGAGAAGGGGACCGCCTTCCGGTAATGGCAGTCCTCCGGGCTGTAGCGTTCGAAATCGTTCTGGGCGCCTTCCGCCCAGACGTCGTTTGAGACATGATTATACAATACACCATAGAGGACCTGTCCGGGCTGATGCTCCAGAAGGTGCCGCTGCCCGTCCGGCATGTCCTTGACGTAAACCATTCTTTTGGGCGATTTACTTTTTCGGTAGCCGTTTCTCAGTGCCTCGCGGTCAAACGCACGCTGCACCTCGCTTGTAAATTCCGACATCCGCGCGCTCCTTCCCCGCCGCCTTGGGATCATAGCATCATCAGTTTACCATGCCTATGTATTTTCGGGTTTGTCAATCATGCAATCTCCCGTGCGGATCATGTAAACTTGCGCAAGGAAGCATAGAAAACCCCCGCGTTCACCGGAGCTCCGGCATACACGGGGGATCGGAAACGCGTCGCAGCCGTACTGCTGTGTCTGGTCACTCGTTCAAGAATGCCAGGATGTCGTCCGCCAGGCCCACGAGCGCGTGGCCCGCGTCCCGCAGGACACTTGCTTTGCCGTTTGGCACGAGCTTTGCGTACCGCTCGGCCGTCTTGAGCGAGTGGAACAGGACGTCCTTCCGGCCAACGAAAACCCTGGAAGGCATGGTCAGGCGCGAAAGCTCGGCGTCCTGAAACAGCGGAATCTGCTCCGGCCGGAAGTTGAAGTGTGTGCCAATGAGTTTCTGATAATCCAATATCTCCCGGGGCATGTCCATTCCGCCGTTGATTTTGCGATAGAGCCGCTCCATGCCCTTCTCGCCCATCATCATGTGGAACAGGGAGAGAAAAGCGAACGACGCCTTCTGCGGCCCCACGCCCGCGGGGCACAGCAGGACCAGCTTCTCAATCATTTCAGGATGGGTGATCCCGAACTTCAGCGAAAGCCACGCCCCAAGCGAAATGCCCACCATGCTGGCCTTTTGTATGGCCAGTCCGTGGAAAACATCCCGCAGCCAAAGGACAAAATCAGGGCCATCGAAGGGCAGTTGCCTGCCGTCGCTCTTGCCGGGTTCGCCCTGCAAATCGACGGCATATACCCTGTATTGCCGGGAGTATTTTTCGATGTCCCCGACCCACATGACCGAGTTCATGCCGCTTCCATGGAGCAGTACGAGCGCGGGCGCACTTTTTTCGCCTGCCGCGACCACAAAGGCCTTGCCGAAGCGGGTGTCCACGAAGATTTCTTCATAAGGGACCTTCAGATAGACCATCAGAGCGTCATACGTCCTATACACGGCATTCCTGCCCTCCACGGTTTTGAACGCGAAAGTGTCGGACAATTTGAGCCTCTCCTCCCCTTTAAATCCAGCGTCTGGCGTCTTCCATGTTGGCAAAAACCTGGAATATCCGGCCTGCGCCATAATCTCGAAGCAACTCCCGGAACTGCGCCGGGAAGCGCTGGCTTTCCCTCAGGCAAACGGCCACCCGGACGTTGTAGTTGCCAAACTTTTGCAGCACGGCTCCGGCGAGCCCGGTCCGCAGCTTGATAAAGTCCTCCGAAAGGGAATCCCCTTCCAGGATGACCGCGTTCGCGTCGTGCCCGGCCGAGAGCGCCACGATGTCCAGCGCGTCCCGCTCCGACTGGAACAAGGCCCCGCTTCTTGTGAGACATAGATACCGTACCCCGTGGTGTTCCATCGCCTGACAGCTCGTTTGGGCCGGGACTTCGCCGCGCTCCTCCCTCTCGGCGGTTTGCGGCAAGTCGACGTCCTCTTCAGGCAGGTCTGCGACCTGTTCTTTCAATTTCCGGATCCACGCGAGCTCGCCCGCGTACAGCGACATCATGTTTTCGCAGATCGCGTCCGCGAACGCCTTGCCGGAAGATTCCCCGCAGAACAAATGGCATGCGGCCAACTCCCGGTCGGACAGGGCGGCCTGCGCCGAGACGATTTCCTCATAGGAAGCCAGCATGCCCGAAATGTAGGAACGCCCCAAGCGGCCTGACAAGGCCAGCTTGATGAAAATCTCCTTTCTGAAGACCGGCGCGTCCGTTTCGGCGAGCAGCCAGCGGTTCAGCTCTCGCAGACCTTCGCCGGTGAGCGTGTAGACGTTCTTGGACGGCGCACCGTCCTGGTGTTCCACCCTCTTGGTGACGTAGTCCTCGTCCAGCAATTCCACGACCGCCTTGTAGATTTGGTTGTTGTTGCCGGACCAGTATAAAAAGGGCGTGTTCTGGATGATCTTCTTCATTTCGTACCCGGTCATTGGTTCCTTGTTTAAAAGTCCAAGGATCACATGATTCAACGACATAACGCACCCCTCCATTCCTCGCTCGTATCATATGTTATTAATAACATATGTTCGTTTGGCTGTCAATGAATCCGTGCCTGAAATCATCGATTTAACCTTGAAGTGCCGGCACATATGCACCCGCGATATGAAAAGCAAAAGACCCGCCCCGCATGCGCTCGATTAAAGGAAAAGCCCAGCACACAGGTTTTGAATAGGTGTTAACTATCTCATGAAGTATATATTGCCAGAATAATCTGTTGGCATCGACCCAAACTATATTCGAGGTGAAGACAATGGCGAATCAAAAAGGTCGCAATCCCAAACGGAAAAATGCTCCCATAAACCTACCATCCACTCGCCGCAATAAATACGGGGAACTAAAATCAGAAAAGTGAACCCGGCGTTCCCGGTTTGGGAGTAGTGCCGCTGAGAAGGCGGAGACGGATCGGCTAAATGCGGGAACGACAAACTCAACAACGTGGCCGACATCAACGAGCGCCGCAAGGCTTGACATCCTGTTCGACATCCACACATAGCATGACCAGCTGATAATAGCCACAACAGCCGACATGAATTAACAGGCATCCGAGGTTTGCGAGAACAAGAAAAAACCCCCGTATTTGCTGGACTCTCCAGCATCTACGGGGGTTCTATTCTTTGGCGTCCCCGGCGGGATTCGAACCCACGGCCTTTCACTTAGGAGGCGAACGCTCTATCCTGCTGAGCTACGGGGACATATGGAGACTGCGACATCAGGGGGCGTAGAGGTTTGACTTGGAGACGCTGTCCTGAAGAGGCGTGCCATGGTATTATGCCACGGGCGGGGTGGATTGTCAAGCGAAGGAAGGGAAAATTCAGGGTATTCAAGGGGATAAAAAGCGCGGCCAGACTTCGGCCGCGCGATGTGGCCGGGATGAGCAAAAATACAGGTTTTCTGCCTTGGGACGTTTGGGGGAAAGTCAGGCGCGCTCCTGAGGCCGGGCGGCGTCCTTTCCACGCGGCACCATGAAGGACTGGATCAGCCAGAACATGCCGACAGCCAACACGAAGTCTCCGATGCTGGCGATGCCGGGCACGACGCGATTGATCGGGATGGTGTCGCCCAGAAACCAGAGCGGCGCGTCCCAGCCCACCAGCACGTACTCGATCAACTCGCCCGACCGGACGCTTTCGACAAAGTGTTCAAACGCGGGATCAAAAGCCACCGGGGTAACCGGCATCCTGAAGCCGTTCACAAAGATCACCATCGCGTTCAGCGCGACGCCCGCCGCGATCAGCCAGACCGCGGGAATCTTCCGGTTGATGAAAACAAAGGCGAAGAGGAGTGCGTACTCCAGGATGACCACCGGCGCGAGCAGCTTTGCGCCCGCGAGCGGAATCGCGGCCTCCAGCGCAAAGGCTGCCACCGGGAGAAAGACGCAAGAGAGCGGCCTGTCCAGATAGTGCTTCAGCCGACCTCCGCGTACGTAGCCGACCAACACCGACAGGGCGATCAGGTAGACCAGAATCATGACTTGCACCCCAGCGCCCTGAGCAGCGCCTCCACCGACGGCGGGTCAAACTGCCTGCCCGATTCTTCCAGCAGGATTTCGACGGCCCGCTCCTGGGGCATGCCCTTCCGGTAGGGCCGGTCGCTGGTCATGGCGTCGAAAGCGTCGGCGACGCCCAGGATCTTGGC